>DAHVRZ010000009.1 GCA_027324805.1 Candidatus Parcubacteria bacterium | reverse complement strand
CGGTCTCCGTGACGGCGATCCACACGACCATCTCCCAATCGGAGACCGCGACGTGCCATGCGACCGTGACCGGCACGGCGAGCACGACCGTCATCTGGAGCGCCAAGAACGGCGCGATCAAGGGATCGGGGAGCACGGTGACCCTCGCCCCTTCGACGGCCCCCACGGCAACCTGCACGGCGACCCTTGCGGCCGATAGCGCCGCGTCCGGTTCCGCCACGGTGACCGTCCAGAACACCATGAATCCGCTGAACGCCCCGACCTGCTCGCTTTCCGCGAACCCGACCTCGGTCCTCATTCCCCAGGCGACGACCATCGGCTATTCCTGCAAGCACGTGAGCTCCTGCACCCTCTCGGGCGGCGGCTTCGGCAACCAGTCCACCGTTGCCGTGAACGGTTCCACGAACACCGCCACCGGCACGACCCAGGATTCCCCGACGCAGAACACCGTCTACACCATCACCTGCTACGGGACGAACAATTATTCTTCGGCAACCGCAAATGAGAGTGTTTCCGTAACTGTCAGTAATCCCGGAAGGAGCGAAACGAATCCTTGATGAGGGAAGCGGGCAAGAGATCGTCAAATGACTCGCGAGTTCCTTTTCAAAAAAAATCCGGCCTCAGGCCGGATTTTCCTTGTCGCTATTCGACGACCACCTTGAGCTTTTTCGTTCTTTTCCGATTCGCCTTGGGGAGCTTGACCGTGAGAATGCCATTCTTGAATGCAACACTCGATGCATCGGGATCCACCTCTTGGGGAAGGATGATCGTCCGCGCAAAACGGCCCCAGTAGCATTCCTGATAGAGATAATCCTCATCTTTTACCGTCTTTTCGCGCTTGCGCGAGCCGCGGATGGTCAGAGAATCGCTCGTCGCGTGAACGTCGATATCCTCGGCCCTCACGCCCGCAATCGCGCTTTCAACGACAATATCGTTCGGAGTTTGATAGACGTCCACGGTGAGCTTGCCCTCCGGTTCGCCGTCATCCCACGCCGTCTCATCCTCAGCCGTCATTTCCGCTTCGGCCTCCTCTTTTGTTTTGAGTATTTTCGGTTTTACTCCGGCGGATGCGACAGAAGCTGTGGTGAGCACGCCGTTCCCCGATGTGCGCGCCTTCGCGAGTTCCACTTCATATGATTCGTCCGCCGTCTGCTTGGAGCCGGCGAGCTCTTCAAAGAATTTTTCGTCCTGCGAATCCATTGTTGCCATGGTGGGCGGTTGTTAATTTTTTATAATGATTCGATTTTGGAATATGAAAATATCATGATGCCAGCGAGAAATCGTTCTGCGGAGGGATTTCCCTCAATTCTTCGAAATCATTGAGGACGAAGAATCCAACGACGAGGATAAAAACGAGCGTATACACCCCATTTCCGTAGTTAAGTATAAGATAATTGAAACATGCATGCAAAACCGATGCAAGGGAAAGTCCCCAAATAAGATGCCGCACCGGCCGTTTTCGCACCATGCCGAGAGCCCAATAATAGCCGACGATCCCGGAAGTGAGGGTGTGGAGGAGGGTGGCGCCGATGAAGCGGAAAGAAAGCGTCTCGAGGATTGATGGAACGAATGCCGTACCCCAGGGGATCATTGAGAGGGCTCCGATATTTTCGAGTGTCGCAAAGCCGAGAGCGGCAACGACCATATAGATCATCGCATCGATCGGTTGGGGTTTCTCGGGGCTTTTCACGAGGGCGAAATGCGCCGCCGCGAATTTCATGGATTCCTCGATGAGCGCGAGGCCGACGAGCGAAATGATGGAAAGTTCGGCGACGCCCCAATGGGCGAGTCCGGCGGAGAAGATGTTTTCGACTGCAACCGTGAAAAAACCGAACGCCATGCCGGCGATGAACGTGAAAACAATGAGCCGCTTGGGTTCGGCGTGGTTGTCCTCGGTCAGGTAGAAAATGAGCCACGCGAAGCCGGGGAGGAGGCCGCCAATAAGGGAAATGACGATGGTCATGATCGGCGTCATAACTTCATTCTACCACGCCGAATGGTGCGGATATAAAAATGCCGCCTGCGTGGATAGTCGCAGGCGGCGCACAATGTGCGGATCATAAGCAGGGGATGCGGTCATATTTCCGTCGTTGCGGTCTCGGCGTGGAAGATGGTCTTTGGTTCGGCGATCTCCCTTTTCATAAGGGCCGTGATGGAATCCCTCATGACCGATTCGGTAAGCCACTTGAGGAGGTCGCAGACCAAGGCGTCCCGTTCTTCGACCGCTCTCGCAAATTTTTCGATCATCGGCAGGATCTTTTCGCTGAAGATCTCCCACGAGTCGAAACTCACGTTTGACGGAATACGGGAAACATCGCCGCCGTTTTCAAGGAAAATGAGACAGATTTTGGCGAGGTCGTAGTCTATGCGGAGCCCCCGTTTATCCTCGGCATCCATGATCCGATGCCTAAGGGTTTCGATCAGCATTTGCCGCTGGTTCGAACGAATCATCCAGGCTGGGTCCATTGTAAACTCCTTTTGCGCAGTGGCGCACCACCGTGAGTATCGCCCAAACCCGATGGCCTGTCCAGGGAACGCATGGAGTCCTACCAACGCTCCACCATAAGCATTTTGCCGGGGCGGAAAATGCCATAGATCTCCTCGGTGATGAACGGCATGAAGGGATGGAGCATCGCGACCGATTCCAGGAAAACGCGCTCAAGGAGCGCATACGCTTCCGTCTTTTCTTCCGGTGTGCCTTCCTGTAATCTCTTCTTCTCCTGCTCCAAGATCACGTCCGCAATGGTATGCCATACGTAATGATAGAGCTTTTCTCCGGCAAGGTGGAATTCGAAGTTCTCGATATGCGCGGTGACTTCCTTGTAGACAGTATTCAATTCGACGATCTCCTGCCGTAAATCGATGTTCGGAACCGACGGCCTCGATCCGATCTGCCAGTCTGCCGGGCGGTTCATATCGAGGAACCGTGCGATGTTCCAGATTTTTGTCGAAAAGTTGCGGTAGCCGCGCACGCGATCCTCGGAGAGCTTGAGGTCGTTGCCCGCCGATGCTCCGATGATGAGCGAGAGGCGCGTGGCGTCGGCGCCGTATTTGTCCGCCATTGTGAGGGGGTCGATGATGTTGCCGAGCGACTTCGACATCTTGCGGCCCTTGTCGTCGCGGACGAGTCCGTGGAGGTATACGCGGCGGAAGGGGATGCCGCCCATGATCACTTCGGACATAAGGATCATGCGCGCCACCCAGAAGAAGAGGATGTCGTAGCCGGTCTCCATCACCGTGTTCGGAAAATAGGCCTTGAGGTCGGGCGCATTTTCATCCGGCCAGCCGAGCGTGCTGAACGGCCAAAGACCCGACGAGAACCACGTGTCGAGGGTGTCGGGGTCCTGGACCCAATCGGCACCTTCGGGTGCTTCAATGTCCACGTGCGTTTCTTCGCCTTTGTACCATACCGGAACGCGATGCCCGAACCAGATCTGCCGCGAGATGCACCAGTCATGGAGGTTGTCGATCCAATTGAAATAGATGCGCGAAAAACGCTCCGGTTCGATCGTGACGCCGCCGGTTCCAACGGCGGACTTCATAAGCTCTTTCAATGTCTTTTGCTTTTCGCCGAATGGCTTGTTCACCGCAATGAACCATTGCAGTTTCGGCAGCGGCTCGATGATGCCGCCGGTGCGCTCGGCGGTCGCGATATTCTGAGGGATCTCCTCTTCCTTTTCGATGAGGCCGCGCTTGCGGAGTTCCTCCGCGGTTATCTCGCGCGCCTCCGTCGTTTTCTTTCCCTGCACGAGCGGATTCTCGACCATCATGCGGCCGCGTTCGTCGATAATCTGCTTGAAAGGAAGGTTATGCCGCTGGGCGATCTCCCAGTCCACCATGCTGTGCGCCGGGGTGACGCCCAAAGCCCCCGTGCCGAAATCCCTCTCCACCGATTCGTCTGCCACCACTTTCACCGTGATCGGCGTTCCGCAGAAATCGACATCGAACGTCTTGCCGACGAATTCCTTATATCGATCGTCGGACGGATGCACCGCGACCGAGGTATCGCCGAACTTCGTTTCGAGGCGCGTGGTTGAGATGGGGATCGGAAACTTCGATCCGTCGACGAGGAATCCGTAACGGAAAGTATAAAGCTTCGCTTTGCGCTCTTCGTAGACGATCTCGTCGTCGGAGATGGTGGTCTGTCCTTTCGGGTCCCAGTTCACCACGCGGTGGCCGCGATAGATAAGGCCGAGGTCGTACATTTTCTTGAATGCGGCGCGGACCGCGAACGAGCGTTTTTCATCGAGCGTGTACGCCTCACGGCTCCAATCGAGCGAGGCGCCCATGCGCTTGATCTGGTGTACGATCGTGTCGTGGCTTTCCTTGGCGAACTCATTCACGCGGCGGAGGAGTTCTTCGCGGCCGAGGTCGTAGCGGTTTTTCTTTTCTTCTTTCATTATGTCCTTCTCCACGCGCGATTGCGTGGCGATGGCGGCATGGTCGGTGCCCGGTATCCAGAGCGTGCGCTTGCCCGTCATGCGGGCATAGCGAACCATGACGTCTTCCACCGCAAGCATCGCGGCATGGCCCATGTGGAGCGTCCCCGTCACGTTCGGCGGGGGGAGGACGATGGAGAACGCTTCCGCGTCAGATTTGGTCACGCCTTTCGCGATGCAGGTGTCCGGGTTTGCATAGCCGGCGTCATCCCATGCTTTCGCGATGCGGACCTCGACCTCCTGGATATCGTAGCGTGGTTCCATATGACCAGATTATAGAGGAAAAATCCCAAATTCCAAACCAATACCCATTCCGGCTTCGTATATTAAACAATAAGCCAAAGGTCGAAACACTATTAAGATTAGGATCATTTTTCATGGCAGAAGAACAGAAAAAAGAAAATATGTCTTCCGGAAAGACGACATGCGCGTGTTCTGCGGATTGCGTGTGCAGCTGCGGTTGCGGTTGGGCAAAAGGACATCTCCTTTTTCGCGTCATTATCGGTCTCATCATTCTTGCTCTCGTTTTCTGGGCCGGAGTGAAGGTCGGGGAGTTCAAGACGATCGTGGCTCGGGATATGTGGGGTTATGGCGGCGGATACGGACATTCGATGATGTTCTATCGCGGCGGTTATGATAGCGGTTACGGGGGCGGTGCGAGTGTTGTGCCGGCCGGCGGCTCGGCGTCGGGTGCGGCCGGTGCGGCCACCTCGGGTCCCGTGACGGCGCCTGCGGCGCAGTAACGGCATCCCGGTTTTTGGAATGGCGGCGTCGGCAAGACGCCGTTTTTCCTTTATAATAGAGGAACCATACCGTCATGATTGAATTCAAAATAGCGAAGAAATCCAAGAAATCCTCTGCGCGGCTTGGCATATTGAAGACGCCGCACGGGGAGGTCGAAACGCCGGCGATCGTGCCGGTGGCGACCCTTGCCGCGGTGAAGGCGCTCCGGAGCGACGAGATCGAGGCGACCGGAACGCAGATGCTCATCTCGAACACGTATCACCTCCATCTCCAGCCGGGGGAAGGTGTCGTGAAGGCCGCGGGCGGCATTAATACGTTTATGAACTGGAAAGGTCCTTCGATGACCGATTCGGGAGGATTCCAGGTGTTCAGTCTTGGATGGGGCCGGGACTTCGGCGTCGGAAAGGTGACGAGTGCGAAAGCGGCAGCGAAGTATTATCCCGACAAGATCGAGCGTGCGATCGAAAAGGGCAACCAGCCGAAGCACGTGACATTTACCGAGGATGGCGTGAAGTTCCGTTCGCCGCTTACGGGTGACGAGATGTTCCTCGGGCCGAAGGAATCGATTGCGATCCAGGAGAAGCTTGGTGCGGACATCATGTTCGCGTTCGACGAGTGCACGCCGCCGGGCACGACGCGAGAGTATATGGCGCACTCGCTCGCGCGTACGAACCGGTGGGCGGAAGCGAGTCTTACCGCGCGGAAGTCGAAGCAGGCGCTTTACGGCATTGTGCAGGGTTCGAATCATGAGGATTTAAGAAAGGAGAGCGCACGGTTCGTGAATTCAATCGACGGATTCGACGGATTCGGCATCGGCGGCGACATCGGTGAATCGCGCGAGGGAACCAAGCGCATCCTCGGATGGGTGACGCCGCTCCTCGACGAGCGCAAACCTCGCCACCTTCTCGGCATGGGACACATCGAGGATATAGAGAACATCATGGCGGGCGGCGCGGACACATTCGACTGCACGGTACCCACACATTACGCGCGGCACGGCATCGCATTCACTTCCAAGGGCCGCGTTGATTTCACGAAAGCCCCGCTCCTCAAAAGCAAAGAGCCGGTCGACCGCGCATGCGGGTGCCCCGTATGCACCGGCGGTTACCGCCGGAACTATATTACGCATCTTATGCGCGCGCAGGAGATCACGGGCGGCGCCCTTCTCACGCTCCACAATATTTGGTTTTTCAATGCCTATGTCGCAAAACTCAGGGAGAAGATCCGGAAGGGTATGCTCTAGGTTCCGTGCATGAGCCGTTGCACATTTATTCACATTTCCATTTTGCGGAGCTGTGCTATAATTGACTTTGTTAGTTAGATAAAAAGGCCGTTTCCCGATGTGAGGTCGGGAGGCGGTTTTTTTTATGGGGAATCACCGGCCGGCAGGTCCTGCCGGTTGCTGGAGAATTTCCGGAAGAGGTCTTATAGTAACTCCACATGGACCATTTCGAGATCGTTTCCGATAATAAGCCCGCGGGCGACCAGCCGAAAGCGATCGTTTCGCTCGTGGAAGGCCTCGAACGGGGCTATCGCGACCAGACCCTCCTTGGTGTGACGGGTTCCGGCAAGACATTCACCGTAGCGAACGTGATTGCCGAGGTGAACCGGCCGACGCTCGTTATCGCCCACAACAAGACCCTCGCGGCCCAGCTTTGCAATGAGTTCCGCGAATTGTTCCCGAAAAACTCGGTGAACTATTTCGTTTCGTATTACGACTATTACCAGCCGGAGGCCTATATCCCTTCGAGCGACACCTATATAGACAAGGAAGCGCTCATCAACGATGAGATTGACAAGTTGCGCCATGCCGCGACAACCGCGCTCCTTACCCGCCGCGATGTGATCATTGTGGCATCCGTTTCATGCATCTACGGCCTCGGCGCGCCGGAAGTCTATGCGCAGAACATATTCCATTTCAAAACGGGCGACACGATCGAGCGTAAGGAATTCGCGCGACGGCTCGTCGAGCTCCAATTTTCGCGCACGAACGCGGACCTCAAGCGCGGCACGTACCGCCTGCGCGGCGAGAACTGGGAGATCATGCCCGCCGATCGGGAGGTGATCTACAATCTTGAGGTGAGCGGCGGTGTCATCCGTGCGATTTACGAGGTGGACCCGGTGGCCGGATTCATACCTGGCAAGACGCCGGCGGTGCCCGACGTCATCTTTGCCCCGGCGAAGCACTTCATCACCGAGGCGCCGGAGCGGGAGCGGGCGATCAAGCAGATACAGGAAGAGCTGAAGGAGCAGCTGAAAAAGTTCGAAACGGAGAAGAAGTTTCTGGAAGCGGAGCGGCTCGAGCGGCGTACGAAGTTCGATATCGCGATGATGCGCGAGGTCGGCTACTGCCACGGCATCGAGAACTATTCGCGCCATCTTTCCGGTCGCGCGGCGGGGGAGCCGCCGGCGACGCTTCTCGATTATTTCCCGCATAAGGAGGACGGCACGCCCGATTTTCTCACGGTGATCGACGAATCACATATGACGGTGCCGCAGTTGCAGGGCATGTTCAACGGCGATGCGGCGCGAAAGAAAACACTTGTGGAATACGGATTCCGCCTGCCGTCCGCCGTAGACAACCGTCCGCTCCGGTTCGGAGAGTTCGAGGAGCGCATCGGGCAGGTGATCTTTACGTCGGCAACGCCGGGGCCGTATGAGGCTGAGAAAAGCGACCCAAAGCGCAATGACGGCAACGGGCAGATCGTAGAGCAGATCATCCGTCCGACGGGTCTCGTGGATCCGAAGACGACGATACTTCCGGCTCGCGGACAGGTCGAAGACCTCATTCCGCGGATCGAGGAGCGCGTCGCCAGGAAAGACCGCGTGCTCGTTACGACGCTCACCAAACGCATGGCGGAGGATCTTTCCGCGTATCTTGAGGAGCGTAAGATCAAAGTGAACTATCTTCATAGCGACGTGAAGACGCTCGATCGCATCAAGATCCTCACCGACCTGCGCCGCGGCAAGATCGAAGTGCTTGTCGGCGTGAACCTTTTGCGCGAGGGCCTCGATCTGCCGGAGGTTTCGCTTGTCGCCATTCTTGATGCCGACAAAGAAGGTTTCCTTCGGAGCGAGGTTTCGCTCATCCAGACGATCGGCCGTGCGGCGCGCAATGCGCAGGGCGAAGTGCTCATCTATGCGGACCATATCACGGGTTCGATCGAGCGCGCCCTCAAAGAGACCGACCGCCGCCGCGCGATCCAGGTCGCGTACAACAAAGAGCACGGCATCACGCCGCGCACCATTATAAAAAAGATAACGGACATCCTTCCGAACGTCGATGAGATCCTCAATATGGAGATGGCGCCCGTGCCGCGTTCGAAGACCGCGCTCGAGAAGCTGATCAAGGAGAAGGAGCGCGAGATGCGCACGGCGTCGAAGGCGCTCGATTTCGAACTTGCAGGTATCCTGCGCGATGAGATAAAGGAGCTGCGGAAGAAGATGCCGGGCCCGTCGGCGTTCGAAGGGAAGGCGGCGGAAGGCCGCAAGGGGATGCCCGATAAAACGCACGCCGAAGGCCTGAACAAAGAGAAGAGGACGGGGGAACGCATCATTGCCGAAGCGCTCAAACGCAGGAAGGTGAGGCGGAACGCGTCCTGACGGCGATCCGGTTTGAGTTTTTGATGACGGATCGTTATACTGGAGCGGTCAGTTCTAGAGGAACCCTATGAGCCGCGCTCACAGGGCCCTTTAGGTCTTTGGCAGCACTCCGACGGCATCGGTACGGCATCCACCAATGAAGCTTCTTTATTTCTATATCAAAAAACATAAGAGGGCGCTGATTCTCACGCTCGTCTTTGCGGCGGTCAATATCACGTTCTCGCTCGTCGATCCCCAGGTATTCCGCATTATCATCGACGATTACGTTTCGAAGATCGGCGCCATGCCCGAGAGCCAATTCCTGCGGGGCGTCGGCCTGCTCCTGCTTGCGTCCGTGACCGCGGCGCTCGTTTCGCGCATCGCCAAGAACTTCCAGCAGTATTACGAGAATGTCGTCGCCCAGCGCGTCGGCACGGAGCTCTATGCGCACAGCGTTTCCCACTCATTCTCTCTGCCGTATGCGGTGTTCGAGGACCAGCGCTCGGGTGAACTTCTCCAGAAGCTCCAGAAGGCCCGGATCGATGCGCAGCAGCTGATCTTGAGCTTCGTTGATGTCATATTCGTCTCGCTCGTCGGTATCGTGCTTGTGATCGTATACGCGTTCTACGTGCAATGGATCATCGGCCTTCTGTATTTCCTTGTCATTCCGGTTCTCGGTGCGGCGTTGTTCTTCCTTGGTCGCAAGATCAAAACCATCCAAAAGAACATCGTCGTCGAGTCGGCGAACCTCGCCGGATCCACCACGGAGACCATCCGCAATGTCGAGCTCGTGAAGAGCCTCGGACTCGAGCAGCAGGAGACGAAGCGTCTCAACGACGTGAACAACAAAGTACTCGCGCTCGAGCTCTCGAAGCTCACGCTCATCCGCAAGCTGAGCTTCACGCAGGGGACGATCGTGAACGCGATGCGCTCGCTCATCCTGTTTGCGATGCTCTGGCTCATTGTGCTCGGGCGCATCACGCTCGGCGAGTTCCTGACGCTCTGGTTCTATTCCTTCTATATATTCAATCCGCTCGGGGACATCGGCACGGTGGCGTCGCAATACCAGGAAGCGAAGGGCAGCATGGAGAAGCTCGAGGAGATCCTTTCGATCCCGTCCGAAGAGAAGCCGGCGCATCCTGTTGCGATCGATGCCTTGAAGACGATCGAATTCAAAAATGTCGGATTCAACTATGCTTCCGGATCGCAGCCCGCGTTGCACGATATGACCCTTACGATCCGGAGCGGGGAGACGGTCGCATTCGCAGGATATTCCGGCTCCGGCAAGACGACGCTCATCAAGCTGATCGTCGGCCTGTACAAACCGACGTCGGGCAGCGTCTCGTTGAACGGCACGGACGGCGCCACGGTCGATTACGACACGCTTCGCATGAAGATAGGCTACGTTTCCCAGGACACCCAACTCTTTGCGGGCACGCTGCGCGACAATCTCCTTTTCGTGAACCCGGTCGCGACCGACGACGATTGCATAGCGGCGCTCAAGAGCGCATCGGTGACGGCGATCGCGGAACGCGGCGGCCAGGGGCTCGATACCAAGATCGGCGAAGGCGGTATCAAGATCTCCGGCGGCGAACGCCAGCGCCTTGCGATCGCCCGCGCCCTCCTGCGCAACCCCTCGCTCATCATCTTCGACGAGGCGACCTCGTCGCTCGACTCGATCACCGAGAAGGCAATAACGGAGACGATTCATGAGATCGCGCGGTCACGGCCGGATCTCATCACCGTAATGGTCGCGCATCGGCTTTCGACGATCGCCCGAGCGGACAGGATCTATGTGATGCGAAAAGGGAGCATTGTTGAACGGGGCAGCCACGATGAGCTTCTCATGCATTCCGACGGCCTCTATTCGGCGCTATGGAAAGAACAAAGCGGGAATCTGGAAAACGGCGCGGCGATGGGCGACGTACGCGGATACGAAACGGAACATCAACCCTCATAATATAAAAGCCATGCAACACGATAAGATCATCATCAAGGGCGCGCGCGAGCATAATTTGAAGGACATTAACCTCGAGATCCCCCGGGACAAGATGGTCGTATTCACCGGCCTTTCGGGTTCCGGCAAATCATCGCTCGCATTCGACACGATCTTCGCCGAGGGCCAGCGTCGTTACATCGAATCGTTGTCCGCTTATGCGCGGCAATTCCTTGGCCGTCTGGACAAGCCGGACGTCGACGATATCGAGGGTCTATCGCCCGCGATCTCGATCGACCAGAAATCGCATTCCGCGAACCCCCGTTCGACGGTGGCGACGATCACGGAGATCTATGATTATCTCCGCGTGCTTTTTGCGCGCGCCGGAACGCCGTTCTGTCCGACGTGCGGCCGCGAGATCAAGAAGCTGACGAATGAGGAGATCGTGGATATCGCGATCGACATCGCGAAGGAAAATGCCGGACCGAAGGGCGCGCGCAAGAATATGCTCGTCCTCGCGCCCGTCGTGCGCGGCAGGAAAGGGGAATATTACCAGATGCTCTATGATTTCCTGAACGCCGGATTCAGCGAGGTGCGCATTGACGGCAACTATCATTCGCTTCGTGAACGCGTGGATCTCGGCCGCTATAAGACGCACGACATCGACCTCGTGATTGATCGCATTCCCGCAGGAATGGATTTCAAGGACAAAGACAACCGCCTGCGCCTTTCCGAGGCGATCGAGAGCGGCCTCAAGTACGGCAACGCGGTCGTGACACTCATCACCGACAAGGAGGTCTCGCTCTCGGCGAAGTTCACCTGTCCGCATGACGGGTTCTCGTTCCCGGAGATCGAGCCGCGCCTTTTCTCATTCAACAGCCCATACGGCGCATGCCCCGAATGCCACGGCATCGGCACGAAGGATCTCTGGTCGGAGGAGGTCTGTCCGGTATGCGAGGGCAAACGCCTGCGCGTTGAATCGCTCAATGTCTTGATAAAGGACAAAAACATCAATACGGTCGCCCAGCTTTCCATCGAGGATGCGATAAAATTCTTCACATCGCTCACATTCAAGGCGGGCTCTTCGATGGGGGATGTCGCCGAGGCGCCGCTCCGTGAGATCAAAAGCCGTCTGCAATTCATGATGGATGTCGGACTCGAATATCTTACGCTCGACCGCAAGGCGGGCACGCTTTCCGGCGGCGAGGCCCAACGCATCCGGCTTGCGTCGCAGATCGGGTCGCGCCTTGTCGGAACGCTCTACATCCTCGACGAGCCGACGATCGGCCTCCACCAGCGCGACAACGACAAGCTGATCGCCACGCTCCAGGAGCTCCGCGATCTCGGCAATACGATCATCGTTGTCGAACACGACGAGGACACGATCCGCGCATCGGATTATCTTGTGGACATCGGTCCGGGCGCCGGCGTGCACGGCGGCACGGTGGTCGCCGCGGGACCGATTCCGGAAATCCTTAAAGATACGAAACAGAAATCGCTCACGCTCGATTATCTCCGCGGCAAGCAGTTCATTGCCGTCCCGGACGAGCGGCGCGGCGTGGATACGAAGAAGCACGAATCGTTGAAGATCCGCGGCGCGCATGCCAACAATCTCAAAGATATCGACGTGGACATCCCGCTTCGGCGGTTCACGTGCGTGACGGGCGTCTCGGGTTCCGGCAAATCATCGCTTGTGTACGATGTGCTCTACAAGGCGGTCGCCGATAAGCTGAATCGTGCGAACTATAAAGCCGGTGGCTATAAACAGCTCCTCGGACTTGAATATATCAATCGCATCATCAACATCGACCAGTCGGCGATCGGCCGCACGCCGCGTTCCAACCCCGCGACGTACGTCGGCGCATGGACGCACATCCGCGACCTGTTCGCCTCCACCGAGGATGCGCGCGTGCGCGGCTACAAGCCGGGCCGGTTCAGCTTCAACGTTCCCGGCGGACGGTGCGAGAACTGCGAGGGCCACGGCACGATCGCGATCGAGATGCATTTCCTCCCGACGGTGTACGTGTCATGCGACGTCTGTAAAGGAAAGCGCTTTGACCGCGAGACACTCGAGGTGGAATACAAAGGCAAGAATATTTATGACGTTCTCCAGATGACGATCGAGGAAGCGGTGAAATTCTTCGGCGATATCCCGTGGCTTGAGGACAAACTCACCATCCTCGAAGAGGTGGGGCTCGGCTATCTTGAGCTTGGCCAGTCGGCGACGACGCTTTCCGGCGGTGAGGCCCAGCGCATCAAGCTTTCGGCGGAGCTCGGCAAGCGCGATACGCGCCGCACGCTCTACCTACTCGACGAACCGACCACCGGCCTGCATTTCGCCGACATCGATCAGCTGCTCAAGGTGATCCAGCGGCTCGTTGACCGCGGCAACACGGTCGTCGTGATCGAGCACAATCTTGACGTGATCAAGACTGCCGATTGGGTGATCGACCTTGGCCCTGAGGGCGGCGCGCGGGGCGGAACGGTCGTTGCGACCGGTACGCCCGAGGAGATCGTCCGCAAAAAGGAAAGTTACACGGGACAGTATCTGCGCAAGGTTTTGCAAAAGCAGTAGCCCGAGGTGATATACTGGAGCCATGGCCCACATTGCCGGCGGAAAAATCTACCATTTTGACCGTAAAATAGGATGGATCGACGGCAATCATATCCGCAATGAAGAGGATGGAAAGAAGCTCGGTTATTGGGAGAACGGCTGCGTATACGGCGAAAGCGGCCACAAGATCGCATATCTCCATGAGGACAATCTGGTTTCCGCAGGCGGCCGCGTGATGGGCTCTCTTGAGCGTATCAACGAAGAAATCCATGGCGGCGCGCCCATACTCGCCAAGTGCGCGGTCAAGGTGCTGTTTGATCTCTAGGAGGGCAGGTTATCCCCATATTTCCTTTTTTATTCAGCATTTCCAGTGATATGATTAAGAAAATAAATTAAGCCCCTTGGTCAAGGGTGAGTGGCGAAAGCCAGTATTAAAAAGAAGAGCATGAAAGCAAATATAAAATGGGTGGGGGCATTGATGATTGCCGTGCTCGTCGTGCCGGGCATCACATTCGCTCAAACCCAAAGCGTCGCGGACTTGCAGACCGAGCTTCAGAACCTACTTGCCGAGGTCGCTTCCCTCGAGGCGCAGATCAACGCCCAGGGCGGATCGGTTCCGGCCTGGTGCTACAACTTTACCTCGAACCTTTCTATCGGCATGAGCGGTCCCGCCGTGAATGCACTCCAGACGGCGCTCGGGAAGGACGGTGAATCCGTAACGACGAACGGTACGTTCGACGATCGCACCGCTGCCGCGGTGACCGCGTTCCAGGAGAAGTATCGGAACGACGTCCTTTCTCCGTACGGCCTTTCGAACGGCACGGGATATGCCGGAAAATCCACGAGAGCAAAACTCAATGCATTGTTCGGCTGCTCCTCGAGCGCGGTCGCGAATGCGTCCTCGAGCGGCACGGGTACTAATGAAGGTTCGTATTCGGTCACGGGCGAGAATGCGAATGCCGGCGAGGGCGAAAACGTCAGCACGGGCGAGAATGCGAATACGGGCGATGGTCAGAGCGAGAGTCAGAGTCAGAGCCAGAGCGGGACCGAGAGTGAAGGTGAAGGTGCGATTTCTGCACCTCAGTCCGCCTCAACGGTTACGATCACTTCGCCGGCCGCGGGTCAGACGTATACGTTCGGCGGCATCATGAATATCCAGTGGACCCCAGCGAGCTCCGGTATCGGCGAGATCGATCTTGTTCCTGCCGACGGCAGTTGGCCGACACACGGGGCTGTAATCTATGGGCTCAAAGTGTACGGTTATCCGACCAATTATTCCGGATCGTTCTCGTATTCCATCCAAGCGTATCCGTATTATCAAATCCCTGCAGGTTCGTATTACCTGAAGCTCTATGATGCAAACGATGCGCTTGTAGGACAAAGCGGAACGTTCACCCTTTCGGCTCCGGCTCCTGCCATAACGAACGTGACATCGGCGGGTGCGACCCCCACTCCGGGATCCAACGAGATGCTCATCGGGACGAACCTTCCGACCTCGGATGCCACGATCGTGATTGATCCTGGTTCGACCAGTGCATTGACCATCGTGCCGAGCGGTTACAATGTCGGCGGCGGCGGGAACATGACTTTCTTCCTCCCCTCCACCGTGGGCATCGGTTCCCACACTATCGAGATCGAGGAGGCCGGAGGTACCGTTAGTAACGTATATGCGTTCACCGTGGTTGCCGGCGCGGTTTCTTTCCTTCCCTCCGCCACGATTTCGGCGGGTCCGTCCGTCATCAGCAATGGGCAGTCCGCCACGATCGCTTGGCAGAGCACGGGAGCCACCAGCTGTACCCTCAGCGGCACCAATGGCTATAATGACAACGGTCCGTGGTCGCAGAGCGGCCTTCCCGTTTCCGGCTCCAAAGTGATCACGCCCTATCCTTCGTCGACGACCGATTATACGGCGCAATATCAGATCGTCTGTACCGATTCCACGGGGAACGGCGCTACTGCGACGACCACGGTCACTGTGAATAGGAAAGGATAAAATTAAAACGATCGCATCGAATTACAAGAGCAGCCTTCCGTTACAGAGGGCTGTCTTTTGTATCATAGTATCGGTCCTCACAGATTTAATATAATAAGAGTATATTCATGAGCGCAAAAACGAAGATCGCTTACAAGAAATTTCCCGAGACACCCGGCGTGTATGTCATGAAGGATGCCGATGGGCAGGTGCTTTACGTCGGCAAGGCGGCGAACTTGCGCCGGCGGGTTTCGAGCTATTTCGAGCGGCCGCACGATGTCCGCATCCAGACGCTCGTGAGCCGCATCGCGGACATCGAACTCAACAAGACCGACACCGCGCTCGAGGCGCTCATCCTCGAAGCCGAACTCATCAAAAAGCTCCGACCGCCGTTCAATGTGCGCGAGAAAGACGATAAGAGCTTTTTATATGCGGAGATCGAATCGCGCGAGAAGTTCCCGCGCGTGATGCTCGTGCGCGGAAAGGACGCGGAACGGGGGAGGCGATACGGGCCGTTCACGTCGGCGTCGTCCGCGCGCGAAGCCTTGCGGATCCTGCGGCGGATATTTCCGTGGAATATGCATGCGCCGGAAGCGGTCGGGAAGATGAAACGGCCGTGCTTCGATCACGAAGTCGGACTTTGTCCGGGGACGTGCATCGGCGCGGTCACGCACGGCGATTACATGGCCCATACGATCGCGCCGCTCAAGCTTTTCCTCGAAGGGAAAAAGAAGCGCGTACTCGCCCTATTCGAAAAAGAGATGCGGGCGTCGGCGAAAGCGCTTGATTTTGAAAGAGCGGAAAAACTCCGCCGGCGGATTTTTGCGCTCAAACATATCCACGATACCGCACTTATCTCCGAGAACGACGTACTGCTCCCCGCAACCGGACCCTCATCTTCCGAGGGTGGAAAGCGGGCATTGCCGCCCCATGCATATCGCATCGAAGGCTATGACATTTCAAACATCTCGGGGACCTCGTCGGTCGGATCGATGGTGGTGTTCGAAGGGGATGAGCCGAATAAGGCCGAATACCGAAAATTCAAAATAAGGAGCGTTGACGGGCCGAACGATGTCGGTATGCTCACCGAAGTGCTCGAGAGGCGGTTCGCCGAAAACCATCGGGGGGATTCCGCGGAACACGGGAGGTCCGGTTGGCGCCTTCCCGATCTCATTCTGATAGATGGCGGACTTGCACAGGCGAATGCGGCAAAAAAAGTGCTCCTGCGCGCGGGACTGCGTATTCCGATACTCGGTATTGCGAAGGGGCCGGAGCGGAAACGCAACGACATCATCGGCGGAATCCCGAAAGGCGTGCGCAAGGAGACGCTCGTTCGCGTGCGCGACGAGGCTCATCGTTTTGCCATCAGTTACCACAAAGCGCTACGGCGCGTGCGGTCGTTCCAGTAATAGCCCTGCCCCTTTCCGGCGTCAGCTGTTGATATAGACTACGCCGCTCGTGAGGGCGCCGAGGTTGTTGCCATCGAAGACGATGCGGATAAGATATGCTCCGGGGATGACATCTTTCGCCTGCGGGCTGTACCGCGAGAGATAAACAGATCGAGCATCCCACGTATATGAGGTTTGGTTCATATCGGTCTGGGAAAGGATCACGCCGACGACCGCCTTGGTCGTGGCATTCACGAGTTCAATATATCCGGTGACGCCCGCCGCGGGCGTCCATGAAACCGTATTGAGTTGTCCGATGGTCCATGCGGCGCCGGCGCCGGGAGCGGTGAGATCGATCGTGATGGTCTTCCCGGGGAGTACGGGAGAGGTTCCGTTGGATTTGTATTTTGTCGACGGTGCGGGAGATGTGCCCGCATTGGCGGAAGGCGTGCTTGTTGATGAAGGAGCCGCGGATGCGGTGGAGGTTGCGTTCGCGGTGCTTGTGGCATTTTCCGTCACGGTACCCGTTCCCACCGGCGCTTTCGCGGTGTTCCAAAGGGTGAATGAGAGTACAACGACCGCAATCACAAGGATGATTATGACTGCAAGAGTGACCCTGGGATGGTTTTGTAGTGTTGGCATGGTTTATTTGGTTATATAATCATAATAACAAATCGACCGATTTTACATAAGCCGTATCATCCATGCCCATAAACAAAGGGAAAAAGAAGCTCTCTCGGGCGTTGCCGCCTGCGGAAGCTTTGGTTGCGAGCCTGCTTGCGCGCGGCGCCGTGGGGGTGCTTCCGACCGATACCATCTACGGCATTGTCGGGTCCGCGCTCCGAAAGGATGCCGTGGAACGCATTTATCGTCTGCGCAAGCGAGATCCCGAAAAGCCGATGATCATCCTCGTTTCCTCGATGCGCGATCTGCGTCTTTTTGGAATCAAAACCTTTCCGCGCATGACGAAGGTTCTGCGGAAGGTGTGGCCCGGGAAGGTGAGCGTCATCCTTCCGTGTCGATATAAAAAATTCGCCTATCTTCATCGTGGCACCGAGACGCTTGCGTTTCGGGTTCCCGCGTCCATATCTCTGCGCGCCCTGCTCTCAAAGACGGGGCCGCTCGTTGCGCCAAGCGCGAACTTCGAGGGCGAGCCGCCCGCCCGTACGATCGCGGAAGCAAAACGTTATTTTGGCGATCATGTGGAATTTTACGGCGCCGCCGGATGCATCGCTTCGAAACCCTCCACCCTCATCGCGATCGATGACGACGGCGCAGTGACGGTGCTCCGGCAAGGAGCCGTGAAAATTCCCGCGCGTGGTACAATAATCTTATGAAACAGAAATATGATCTGGTATGCGTCGGCGACGTTGTGATGGACGCATTCATTACGCTGAAAGAGGCCAAGGTGGAATGGGACAAGAAACATGAGCATCCCGAACTCGAGATGCCGTTCGCGGACAAGATCCCGTACGAATCGCTTATGGTGGCGACGGCAGTGGGGAATGCGTCGAATGTCGCGGTGGGCGCGCGGAGGCTCGGCCTCGACGTCGCAATGCTCACGTCGGTCGGCGGCGACCATTACGGTACGGAGGTCCTTGATTGGTATCACAAGGAAGGCGTGAGCACGGAGTATGTGAAGGTGAACCGCAGCCTGCCGACGAACTATCATTTCGTATTAACCTACAAGGCTGAACGCACAATTCTTATCAAGCACCAGAAATATGCGTACGCCGACCCGCGCACGCTCGATACGCGTGCGGATTGGATCTATTTCTCTTCGATCGCTGAACATACCATGCCGTTCCATCGTAAGATGGCCGAATATCTTCGGAAACACCCGAACGTGCGGATGGGGTTCAATCCCGGCACCTTTCAGCTCCGCTTCGGCACGAAGGCGCTTTCGTCCATCTATAAACATACTTATGTGCTTTTCGTGAATCGCGAGGAAGCGGCGTTTATTCTCGGTACGAAGAATGAGGATATCCCGCTCCTTTTTAAAGGATTGCACAAACTTGGGCCGAAGATCGTCGTGATCACGGACGGCCCGAAGGGGGCCTACGCATCGGACGGCGTGAGTTGCTGGTTCATGCCGCCGTATCCCGATCCGCGGCCGCCGATCTCGCGCACCGGCGCAGGCGATGCGTTCTCGACGGGATTCCTCTGTGCCCTTATCTATGGCATGCCGGTGCATGAGGCGCTCCGCTGGGCGCCGATCGAATCCATGAATGTGGTCCAGCATCTCGGCGCGCAGACGGGTCTGCTCAAGAAGTCGGCGCTGAAGGCGCTACTCAAGAAGGCCCCCAAGAGCTACCAGCCGAAAGTCCTTAAATAAAACATAATCCATCCCAGCCAATGAAGTCCCTTCGCGAAGTCCTTGCCGACGCCGATTCCCGCCATGTCGCCATCGGTCATTTCAATATTTCCGAGCTCGCGGCGTTCAACGGCATTTTCGCCGCCGCCCGCGAACTGCAGCTGCCGCTCCTTATCGGCGTTTCGGAAGGGGAGCGCGAGTTTATCGGCGTGCGCACTGCGGCTGCGATAATAAAGAGCATGCGGGAAGAATACGATTATCCGATCTTTCTCAATGCCGACCATACGCATTCGCTTGAGAAGGCCGTGGAGGCCGCGAAGGCGGGTTTCGATGAGATCATCTTCGACAACTCGTCGCTTTCACTCGGGGAGGATATCAAGAATACAAAGGAGGCGGTCGCTGCGATCCGGGCAATCGATCCGAATATCGTTATCGAAGGGGAGATAGGCTATATCGGTGCAAATTCCGAAGTGATGGATGCGGCGCCGGAAGGCATTGCGCTTTCCACGCCCGAGGATGCCGTTCGCTTTTGCGCGGAGACCGGCGTCGATGTACTTGCTCCGGCGGTGGGGAATATGCACGGCCTTTTGAAGACGATGGTGGCGGGTACGGCGCATAAAGAGCTCGATATTGCGCGCATCGACGCGATCAAAACGGCCATTACGGCACAAACCGGGACGAAGTGGATGACGCTCCACGGCGGCTCGGGCACGGAAGACAGGGAGTTTACCGAGGCGGCGCACGCCGGCATGACGATCATCCATGTTTCGAGCGAGCTGCGGCTTGCGTGGCGGCGGGGCGTGGAACAAGGCCTCAAGGATAAGCCCGGCGAGATCGCGCCGTACAAGATCCTCCCGCCCGCAGTGGATGGTATTCATGCGATAGTGGCCAACCGGCTGAAGCTGTTCAACGGGATCCAATAATCGCGGCGCGTTTTCCGGCGTCCGCTTGCCTTTTCGTCCCGTTTTGTTATACTTTTCCCCATGGAAACGATTCAATTGGCGGTCCAGCCGCGCGGAATTACCGGTAAGAAAGTGGATGCGCTCCGCAAGGAGGGCTTTATCCCTGCCGAACTCTACGGCCACGGCGTTCAGAACGTCCATCTTATGGTTCCCGCAAAGGAATTCAATAAAGTATTCACGCGGGCAGGTTCTTCCACAATGATCACGCTTGACCTCGGCAAGGAGAAGCGTCCGGCGATGATCCATGATGTGCTCCGCGACAGCGTACGGGACGACATTTTGCATATTGATTTTTATCAGGTTCGTCTTGACGAGAAGATCACCGCGCGCGTGCCGTTCGAGTTCATCGGTGAAGCGCCGGCGGTCAAGGAGAAGAATGCGATCATCAACAAGTCGCTGTCCGAACTTGAGGTGGAGGCATTCCCGCAGGATATCCCGCACACGATCATTGTCGACCTTTCCGTGCTTGCCGACATTGATCAGAGCATCTATGTGAAGGACATCGTTCTCCCGAAAGGCGTGACGATCGATATTGAGGGCGATACCGTCGTCGCGACCGCGACCGAACCGATTTCAGAAGAGGAGTTGGCGGCGGCCGCTGCTCCGGCGGATGTTTCGGAAATCAAGGTAGAATCTGAAGAAAAGAAAGCGGAGCGTGACGCCGAAAAGGCGACCTCCAAAGAAGAATAGAGATATTAAAACACTCTTTTGCAGATCGAGCCGTTGTGACGGTGATCCACAAAAGGGTGTTTTTTGTTGCATCGTTCCATTCAAAGCCTTTTTTGCGTTATAATAGTAGTAATGAGACCGCCTTTGAAACCGAAGGTGCTTGGTGACGTGTCATTTCCCAAGCGCGACGGCACACAGTGGAGCGCTTTCAGCGCTCTCTCTGCGAGAGTGGATCTTTCTGTGCAGCCGAAGACAATACGCATTCCCCTTACCAAAATCGTAAAATGGGCGGTTCCGGGATTGGCATTGGTCGTCCTCGCTTTCGGATCGGCGAACGCCCCTACGGCGCTTCTCTCCCGTGCGGCAGGCGATAACCCTTCGTCATCCAGCACGGCGTCGTCTTCCGGTACTGCCGTCACAAGCACCGACCCTTCGGTCGAACGCGCCGCGCTCGAGGCCCAACTCCAACAACTTCAGGGACAGATCGACCAATACCAGAACCAGATCGCGAGCTATAAGAGTCAGGGTAAGACGCTTTCCGGCCAGATATCCGTGTTGAATGCGAAGATCGCATCGCTCAATCTTCAGATACAGGCGACCAATCTTACGATCCAACAGCTCGACCAACAGATCAACGAGACACAGTCCCAGATCGTGGCGACCCAGGCGGACATCGCGAGCAAGCAGGCGGCGATCAGTGAGCTTATGAAGAGCCTCTATGAGACCGATCAGACAAGCCTCATTGAGGTTTTCCTTGCAAATCCACGACTCTCCGATTTTTGGGATGAGACGCAGAACATCACCCTTCTCCAGGATAATCTCCGTCTTGCAGTTGCGCAGATCACCGATCTCCAGAACCAGCTTCAGAGCCAGGAACAGCAGTTTGAGGCATCAAAGAGCGATGCGGCGACTGCGCAGGCGTATGCCCAAGCGCAAGCTTCGGAAGTTTCGACGACCAAGTCGCAGAAGACCCAGCTGCTCACGGCGACCAAAGGCCAGGAATCGAAGTATCAGACGCTCCTTGCACAGACGCAGGCGACTGCGGCGCAGATAAGGAGCCGTATTTTCGAACTGCTTGGCGGGGGACAGCTCACATTCGGACAAGCATACCAGTTCGCGCAGGTTGCATCGAATGCGACCGGGATCGACCCCGCATTCATTCTTGCCATCCTCGACCGCGAATCCGCGCTTGGGCAGAACGTAGGTCAGTGCAGTTACAAGACCGCCATGTCCCCGTCACAACAGCCGACATTCCTTGCGATCACGAAGGCGCTCGGACTCAATCCGGACGAGATGATGGTCTCCTGCCCCAATGCGGATGGCGTGTACGGCGGTGCTATGGGACCTGCCCAATTCGAACCTTCAACATGGGAACTTTATGCCGACGGCGTATCGAAGATCACCGGCAACAATCCGCCGTCCCCCTGGAGCGATTCAGATGCCTTCGTGGCGACCGCCCTCTATCTGAAAGACGCGATGGTTGGTTGCCAGTCCGTATACGGCAAAACGATCGACCAGGAACGGTGCACCGCTGCAAAGTACTATGCCGGTTCGCGATGGAAGGGATATCTTTGGACCTATGGTGAGGCGGTGGTGGAGCAGGCCCAGGGCTTTGATTCGGACATCCAGACGCTCTTACAGGCAAATTCGTCGAGCTAGTTTCCGGATGAAACAAACCCTGCCGGAAAGGCGTTATAGGATGTAACGGAGCGGGCCAAATACCAACGGTTATTATGAAAAATATAAGGAAAATCACGCTCAAAAACGGTCTTCGCGTACTTTTTGTCCCTCGTCCGGCGATGCTTGCCGCGACGGTGCTCATTTTGGTCCGCGCCGGTTCGGAATATGAAACCAAACGCCTGAGCGGCATCTCCCATTTTCTCGAACATATGATGTTCAAAGGAACGACCGACCGGCCTCGTCCGGGCATGATCGCACATGAGCTCGCGTCGCTCGGCGCCCAATCGAACGCGTTCACCGACCAGGAGTATACCGGCTATTACGCGAAGGTCCGCGCTGAGAAGCTGCCCGAAATATTCGACATCGTTTCCGACCTTTATCTGAACCCGCTGTTCGATCCCTCCGAGATCGATAAGGAGCGGGGCGTCATCATCCAGGAGATCAATATGTACGAGGATGATCTCCCTGCGAAGGCGCAAGAGGTGCTTGGACGGCTTATCTATGGCGACCAGCCGGCGGGATGGGATGTGAGCGGCGACAAGGAGGTGATCCGGCGGCTCACGCGCGACGATTTCCTCAAATACCGTGCTGAGCATTACGTTGCCGCGGGAACGGTCGTCGTGGTGGCGGGCGGGTTTTCAGAGAAGGCCATACTGAAGAAAATAGGCGAGCGGTTCGGTCCGCTTTCCCGCGGCACCCTTGTTCCCAAGAAGCGCACCGTCGAGCATCAGTCTTCGCCGAAGGTGAAGGTCCATTTCCGTAAAGCCGACCAGGCGCATCTTGCGATGGCCTTTCGCGCGTTCAATATGTTCGATCCGCGCCGTTATGCGCTCCGCGTTGCGGCCGACGTGCTCGGCGGAGGAATGTCCTCACGCCTTTTTATGCGCGTGAGGGAGGAGATGGGTGCGGCGTACTACATCGGTGCGGGCACCAATCTTGCGCTTGATCACGGCGTACTCGGAATCTCCGCCGGCGTGGACCATGGGAAGGTTGGCGACGCGGTGCGCGGCATTCTCGACGAATGCCGGCGCCTGCGCGACGATCTCGTTCCGGCGCGCGAACTCCGCAAGTCAAAGGACCATATCCTCGGCAATCTCGTGCTCGGCCTCGAGACATCCGACGATCTCGCGAGCTTTTACGGCGGCCAGGAAGTGCTCGGAAGGGAACTTTTGTCGCCGGAGGCATATGCGGCTAGAATAAAAAAGGTGTCTGCGGCGGATGTCCGCGCCGCGGCCCGGGCGGCCATCGATAAAAAAGGACTCAATCTCGCCGTTGTAGGACCCTACAAGGACCCTAAGATGTTCCTGAAAATGATGAAATTATAAGAGATCTATTTTCAAATGGAGCGAAAGATCTTTGATGTGTCATGGAGCGCTCTCTGGAAGATACTCATCTTCATTATTGCTGTTGCAGTGCTTTATTCCGGCCGGCAGATCCTGCTCGGCCTTTTTCTCGCCATCATCATCGCCTCGGGGATCGAGAGCATCGTGGATTATCTTGAAGCGCGGGCGAAGCTGCCGCGCAGTGTGAGCGTCATCCTCCTTTTCCTTGCGGGATTCATTCTGTTCATTGTCATTGCGTATACGGTGATCCCATTCCTGCTTGTAGAGCTCCATACGATTTTCGCGGGATCGGACCTCACGGGATTCGGTTCGTGGGCGCCGCTTCTTAACGGAACACAGTCGGCGTCCTCGACGGTAGGCGCCATTTCGCGATCGCTTTTTTCCATGCAATCATCGCCGTTCGCGCTTTTTTCGAGCTTTGTCGGAAGCTTCGGTCTCGCGATCGCGGTGATCGTGAGCTCATTTTATCTGAGCCTCGACCGCGACGGAGTGGAGCATTTCATAAAAATGATCATTCCGCCGGATTACGAGGAAACAACCCTCCGCATTTACAGGAGGTCCAAAGAGCTCATCGGCTCCTGGTTCCGGATGCAACTGCTCCTCAGTCTTATTATGGGATTCATCGTATGGGCGGGCCTTTCGCTCCTCGGCGTGAAATACGCGTTCCTTATCGGCGTGCTCGCGGGACTTTTCGAGATCGTGCCGTTCATCGGCCCGATCCTTTCAGGGGCGGTTGCGATCGTTTCAGCGCTCCTTGTTTCGGCCGAACTTGCGATCTGGACGCTCGTGTTTTTCCTTGTCGCCCAACAGTTCGAATCGCACGTGCTCGTGCCGCTTCTCACTAAGCGGGCCATCGGGCTCCATCCGGTGATCGTCATCGTCGCACTGCTCATCGGTGCCGAGATCGGCGGGATCATCGGCATGATCATAGCGGTGCCGGTCGCTGCGGTATTCCAGGAGGTGGTGCAGGACTGGTCTTCGAAGCGGCGCAGCGCGGCGGGGGCGCATTAGCGCGTCACGCTTTCATTTTGCACCGCAATCCCTTATCCTAAAAGCCATATGGATTTCTACGTTACAACCCCCATCTATTATGTGAACGATAAGCCGCACATCGGGCACGCGTACACGACGATCGTCGCGGATGTCCTGGCGCGATGGCGGGCATCGCAGGGAGAGCATATCACCTTTTCCACCGGCGTGGATGAAAATTCGCAGAAGACGGTTGATGCCGCGAAGAAAGCGGGGGAGGAAATCCGTGCATATACCGATCGCATGGCGGATATCTGGCAGGCGGCCTGGGCAAAGCTCGGGATCTCGAATACGGACTTCATCCGCACCACGGAGGAGCGTCATCTTGAAGTGGTGCGCGACATATGGGGTAGGATCGATGCCGCCGGCGATCTCTATAAAGGCACGTATGAGGGGCTTTACTGCAAGGGGCATGAGGCATTCATCAAAGAGAGCGACCTTGTGGATGGTGTTTGCCCGGAGCATAAAACAGAGCCGGAGGTCGTGAAGGAGGAGAATTATTTCTTCAAGCTTTCCGAATATCAGGATAAGCTGCTGCGGTTCTATGATGCCCATCCCGATTTCGTGGTGCCGGCGAACCGGTTCCAGGAGGTGAAGAGCTTCGTCGAGCAGGGACTCGAGGACATCAGCTTCTCGCGCGAAGGGAAGGATTGGGGTATTCCCGTGCCGAACGATCCGCACCAGGCGATTTATGTCTGGGCCGATGCGCTCGTGAATTACATTACGGTGAAGGGCATTGAAGGATGGGAGAGCCATCCCGCCGATGTGCATACGGTCGGTAAGGACATCCTTCGGTTTCATGCGGTGATCTGGCCCGCGATGCTCATGTCGGCGGGATTGCCGTTGCCCGGCCAGATTGCGGCGAACGGATTTATTACGAACGCCGGCGTGAAGATGTCGAAATCGCTCGGCAATGGCGTCAATCCATTCGACCTCGTTGCGCGGTATGGCGTAGACGCGATGCGCTATTTCCTTTTGCGAGAGATCCAGTACGGCGAAGACGGGGATTATTCCGAAGAGAAGATGAAGACGCGCTATAACGCCGACCTTGCGAACGGACTCGGCAACTTTGCCGCACGCGTGCTGACGCTTGCGGAAAAGGAGACCGGCTCCGCATCGGGCGGCGTGAAGTTCGGAGAGCTCGACGAAGAATTTTCGAAAACGATCGCGGACACGCGCCGTATCGTGGAAGGGAAAATGGCCGCATTCCGTTTCAGTGATGCGCTTGCGGCGATCTGGGATGCCGTTTCGTTCGGCGACCGTTACGTGAACGATACGAAGGTGTGGGAGATCAAAGACGATGCCGTCCGCGGAAAGGCGCTTTTCAATCTCGTATCCCTGCTCGATAATGTTGCGGCACTGCTCCCGCCGTTCATACCCGAGACCTCCCGGAAGATCGCGGCATCGATCGAATGGAAGGACGGCATTCTTAATGCGAAGAAACCGGATGTGCTGTTCCCGAGGGTAAAATAAAACGAACCATGAAAGACCATTTCATTGATGCGCATACCCACGTGCAGTTTTCCGCATACAGTGCGCCCGGGGACCGGGATGCGGTCTTGGCCCGCGCAAAGGAGGCGGGCGTGTATATGATCAATGTCGGTACGCAGCGCGATACGTCGGCCGCCGCGGTATCGTTTGCCGAGGCGCATGCGGCTGACGGCGTCTATGCCGCGATCGGGCTTCATCCCATCCATACCGGCAGATCCTATCACGATGAAGACGAGCTTGGCGGGGGTGATGCGGCGAACGCATTCACGTCGCGCGGCGAGGAGTTCGATTATGGGTATTATAAAGAGCTCGCGCTTCGTCCGCGTACGGTTGCGATCGGGGAATGCGGCCTCGACTATTTCCACTTCAATGACGACGAACCGAAGGATATGCAGATCGCGCGCCAGAAGGAAGCATTTTCCGCGCAGATGGCGCTCTCGAAAGATTCCGGAAAGGTACTCATGATCCATTGCCGTGACGCATTCGGCGACGTGCTCGCAATGCTCCGCGCCGCAGGACCGGAAGGCTATACTCCGGGTGTGGTGCATTTTTTCACCGGGTCCGTTGACGACGCGCGCGCATTCCTCGATCTCGGCTTTTCGTTCACATTTGGCGGAGTGGTCACTTTCCCGCCCCGCAAAGGCGCCGACCGCGGCATCTATGATGATGTTGTGAAATTCATTCCCGCAGATCGCATCATGTCCGAGACGGATGCGCCTTATGTTGCCCCCGCGGCGTTCCGCGGCAAGCGCAATGAACCTTCGTATATTCCGCATATCGTGGCAAGACTTGCCGAACTGAAGAGTCTTTCGTCCGAAGAGATGAAGGCGCGGATCTGGGAAAATGCGCGCGCAATGTTCGGGGTGCAATAGCATCCTTCCTTCGGGAAATTTTTATATGGTTTATGGTAGTGTGGCGGGATGGGTTTCCCCCGCATATTCATAGCAAGGAGGATAAAGCATATCCTGTTTGCGATCGTTGCGGTTCTCGCGGTATTCGGGGCGCTTGCCGTTGCCGCAAAGGCGCATCCGTTGTTGTTCGGATCGAGCATTGCGCCGTCATCGTCCCTGCCGCCGTCGGCATGCGACACGGAGTGTTCGCTTTTCATAGAGCCTGATGCGGGTATCGCGCCCTTCATAACGCTCGTCCGCGGCGCTTCGAAGTCCATAGATCTTGTCATGTACGAATTGGAAGATCCGGCCATTTTTGCGGCACTTGCGGACGCCGAAAAGCGCGGTGTGGCGGTACGCGTCATTCTTAATCACTATTTCTATTCGGGCGGGAGCGGTTTCTCCCGCGGCAATCCGAACGAGATGGCATATGTTGCGCTCGCGCGTGCCGGCGCGGCTGTCCGCTGGTCGTCAGCCCGATTCACCTATACCCATGAGAAGTCCATGGTGATCGATGGCGCTCGTGCGTTCATTATGAGTTTTAATCTCGTTCCGAAATATTATCCGACCGGGCGTGATTTCGGCGTTGCAGATACCGATGCGGCCGATGCCGAAGCGATGGAGGCGGCATTCGATGCCGATTGGAATGCGGCGGATGGCAGGGCGGCGGCCGTTCAGGTGAGCCCCGGAAATCATCTTGTATGGAGTCCCGGTTCCCGTCCTGCGATCGCAGAGCTTATTGACGGCGCAACACGTTCGCTTGAGGTCTATAACGAGGAGATGGCCGACGATGGGATCGTTGCGGCGCTTGAGCGCGCCGCCCGGCGCGGCGTTGCGGTACGCATCGTCATGACATGGTCGGCCGATTGGAAGCACGCATGGGATGCGCTCGTCGCTGCGGGTACAAACGTGCGCACATACCCCGAAACTTCGAGCGGGCTTTATATCCATGCCAAGGCGGTCATTGCCGACGGCGCGCGCGCATTCGTCGGCTCGGAGAACTTTTCCGCGACATCCCTCGACCAAAACCGCGAGCTTGGCATTATGCTTGGCCCATCTCCCGCAACTGTCGTACTCCGGGCCGTCTTTGAAAAGGATTGGGCCGGCGCAGAACCTTTTCGCGGAGGGTGAACCCTCCGCGAATCGCCGCGCAGAAGGAGGCGGGGAAGCGCCGTAAACATTGAGAAATCGCGTATTGCGGGGTAGAATGGGTCGTATATGGACCGTTATAATCCCCAAGAGATCGAGGCGAAATGGCAGAAAAAATGGCTCGATGAGAAGGTTTTTGCCGCGCGCGATGATTCGCCGAAGCCGAAGTACTACGCTTTGGTTGAGTTTCCCTACCCGTCGGGCGACGGTCTCCATACGGGGCATGTGCGAAGCTATACGGCGATGGATATCATTGCCCGCAAGCGTCGCATGGAGGGTCATAACGTCCTTTATCCGATAGGGTGGGACGCTTTCGGCCTTCCGACGGAAAACTATGCGATCAAGACGGGGATCCATCCGAAGGTCGTGACGAAGCAGAATACCGACACGTTCCGGCGTCAGCTGCAATCGCTCGGATTTTCTTTTGATTGGGACCGCGAAGTGAATACCACCGATCCGAATTATTACCGATGGACGCAATGGATATTCCTCCAGTTCTACAAGAAGGGACTCGCATACAAGGAGAGGATGCCGATCAATTGGTGCCCTTCGTGCAAGATCGGACTTGCGAATGAGGAGGTGATCGCCGGGAAGTGCGAGCGTTGCGGTACGCCCGTCGAACGGCGCGAGAAAGAGCAGTGGATGTTTGCGATCACGAAATACGCCGACCGCCTGCTCGCGGACCTCGACACCGTCAATTATCTCGAAAAGATAAAGATCCAGCAGGTCAATTGGATCGGCAAATCGGAAGGAGCGGAAATCTCCTTTGCGGTGGAGGGGAGCAGCAAGCCGCTTGTCGTATTCACAACGAGGCCGGATACGCTTTTTGGTGCGACATACATGGTCATTGCACCGGAACACCCGCTCGTGCGGGAGCTTGGCGATCGCATCGTGAATCTTGCGGAGGTTGCGGGATATATAAAGAAGGCATTGGCAAAAACGGAAGAGGAACG
>DAHVRZ010000008.1 GCA_027324805.1 Candidatus Parcubacteria bacterium | reverse complement strand
CGGTGACGCCGCCCGTGCTCACGAGCTGGTTCACGTTATCCGGGGTACCGATGACGTTCCCTTGGTAGGACAACCCGACGTTCGTGATGTACGTACCGGGAGTGCCGTTGCCCCCGTCGCACGTACCCTGTTGCACCGAGTAGAAGGAAAACTCGACGCCGGTTATCGTCGCGTTCGAAGGGATGGAAAAATACAGGCCGTGTGCGTTCGAATATGAGGTTGTGTAATTATTCTGGCAACTGCCGCTGCCTACGGTGCGCCAGGCACCGCTGTTGTTCTGCCAGCACGGATCCATGGTGAACTGCAGCGAATTTATGTTGGGGGTGGTCACCACCTGGGAACCATTGGTGACAATAGCCTGGGCCAACGCGGCCCTTGAAAGAAATGCCGGATGCAGGACCTGGAATGTGACGATTGCCACCGCAGCCGCGAGTATCCCTCCGCCGATCATAACCAGATTCCAAAACGATCTCTTCATGGATAAAAATGGTTTGTTTCCCTGTCACGCCCGGACAAACGCCGATGCCGTTTTACCATCCATCGCTCTTCCCTCCCCTCTTCCGAGAGAAAGCCTTCCATTGGCAGTATGGAATTTACTTACATTCAGTATACCATTTCAAAAGAGAATACGAAACAGTGTCGGGCTGCCGGGAATTGAACCCGGTCTACATGCACCCCATGCATGCGTACTACCGGTATACTACAGCCCGAACGGAAGCGAAATGGATGAGCGAAGCTCATACATTTCTGCTGGAGCGAGGGCTGATGATTGCGAAGCAATCATACAGCCCGAAGTCGTTTACGAAACGAGGGACGCCTGCCGCAGGCAGGCCAACCCGAAAGTCAGTTTACTACAGAAAAGCTCAAATGCCTACCACTTCCTTCCACTCACGGATCTTCTTGATGATGAACGGACGGTTCGCCCTATTGCCTTCCTGTCCGACGACAAACCGCGCGATGCGATCCTGCTGAACGGGATCTTCGCGATAGATTTTGAGCAAAGCGCCCATAAAGGTTTTGAAATCCTGATCGAATGTCAACGAACCGATGAACTGCGACTCCAGACGGCGGTCGTCACCGCCGGTGAAACATTCTTTTATATCAAGATATTTCTGTCGAGATTTCGGATTATCCTCGATGATGGCAAGACGGCGATTCCATTCGTCTTCGTGCCGCATCCGTTCTTCATGCAATTTCTCCTCGCTCGTTTTTGCAAGAGGAATAAGACGGTTGATGATATTCCCATCGGCAAGAGCGTCTTTGCCGTCGGCCGGCCGGTCGTGCGTTGCGGTCGCAAAGTCGATAATGAACGCCTGGGGTTTTTCGAGGTCCGCCTTGCGAAGAATGATATTCCTCGCGTGGAGATCGTTGTGATAGAGGCGGTTCGCATGGAGCGCCTCGACAGTACGCTCGATCTGTGCGACAACCTCCCGCGGAAGCACGAAGTCGCTCCGTTCGAGTGTCTGGAAAAGCCTTTCGAATGAAGGAGTGGAAACATCCTCCGACGGATACGGATCCTCCTCTGACGAAAAACGCTTAAGATACTCCCGATGCAATACCGCGGCAAGATCCTCGCCCTCGATATAATCCATGACAATGAGTCCCGCTTTTTCACCGGTGAGCTGTGCACCGCTGTTGTTCAAAAACTCCTTCAAAGCGGCGCCGACGGGGATCTCATAATGGCCGTACGCCCGCGGGATGCGGGCAAGAGAATCGGTATCTTCGCTTTCCTGGACGATGCGTCGCGCTTCCACCAAAGCATCGTATTCCTTTTCCGCGTCTCCGGGATTGTATATTTTAAGGGCCTTGATGGAAACCGATCCTTCCGGATTATCTTCGCTTTCCTCCGCCGCCATTACCTTCCGCACCTCCGGGGAAAGTTCGTTGTTGAACAGCTTTAAAATGACCGCATTCTTGCCGGCATTATCAATGGAACGATGGGTTGCGAGAAAATGATCGAGAGCGGATATGACTTCCTGCTCCGAAAAAACCTCCGGGCTGGGTTCTTGCTCCGGGGGCTTTATCTCCGCATCTGCAAAGGAGCCCTCGTTGATCATGCCGAGATTATTTGGCCGCCGAAGCCGTGGTCTTCACCGCCCGCTTCCGCGGAGCTTTGTTGATCGTGCGGAGGCAGCCCGTGCAGACGAGCGCCCTCTTGCCGTCAATCTTCGTGTATTGCAAATTCGGGTACTTGCGGGACCAGTTGACGGGATTGTAGTGGGCACGGAGAAGTTTCCGCGCGCCCTGCATTTTTGAAGCTTTACCGCATCGTGCGCACTGTCTCATGGGAATAATAAGGATAAATTGACTTACAGAGTATAGCGGAGGGCGGGCCTTACGTCAAACTTTCGAAGCCTTCGAGCGCCGCGGCCTTGTTGTGCTCGCGGATCTTCTCGAGGGCCTTCGCTTCGATCTGCCGGATGCGTTCGCGCGTGACGCCGAACGCCTTGCCCACCTCTTCGAGCGTATGGCTGATGCCGTCGTCGAGGCCGAAGCGCATCTTGAGGATCTGCTGCTCACGCTCGGTGAGATCGATCATGATCTCGCGGATAAGGTCGCGGAGCATCGCCCGCGCAGTGAGCTGGGAAGGCGTTGCATTGCGCTCATCGGGAATGAAATCGGAAAGCGTCGAATCTTCCTCATCGCCGATCGGCGTCTCGATCGAAAGCACCTCCTGCGAGATCTTCTGGATATGGCGCACTTTATCCACGTCCACTCCCATCTCGGCGGCGATCTCCTCGGCGAGCGGATCGCGGCCGAGTTCCTGGATAAGCTGGCGGCGGACCTGCGTATATTTCGAAATGGTCTCCACCATGTGCACCGGGATACGCACCGTGCGGGATTGGTCGGCGAGCGCGCGGGTGATCGCCTGACGGATCCACCACGTGGCATACGTGCTGAATTTGAAACCGCGGCGGTAATCGAACTTTTCGACCGCACGGGACAAACCGATATTCCCTTCCTGGATGAGGTCGAGGATGGAAAGATGCGGTGTCCGGTTCACATAGCGCTTCGCAATGGAAACCACGAGACGGAGGTTTGCCTTCATAAGCCGTTGGCGAGCCTCCTCGTCGCCTTTCTCGGCGCGCTTCGCAAGTTCACGCTCTTCATCCTTCGTGAGGAGCGGCGTTTTGCCGATCTCCTTGAGATACATCTGCACCGCGTCGGGCACGTCGCCTTCGAACGCCATCGAATCGTCGAAGTTCGCCTCGCCGGCCGCACCGCCGGATGAATCCTTGGAAAAATCGATGAGTGCGCTCGTCTCGATCACTTTTATGCCGGCTTTCTCCAGGCGATCGTAGATCTCATCGAGGAGATCAACGTTGTCTTCGATTTTCGGGAAATAATAGAGGATCTCGTTGTCGGTCACGAAGCCGCGCGGCCGGCCGCGTTCAATAAGTTCGTTGATCTCGCTTGCATTCGCCTTAAGCGCTTTCTCGAGTTTCGTGATCTCCTTCGCCCGGGCGTTCGAAATCTTCCGCTTTACGGGAGCGGCCTTCTTCATTGTCTTCGCGGCCGCCTTCTTGGGCGCACGAACCAACTTCTTCTTTTGTGAAGCTTTCTTGGATTTCATTGGGGAACGTTTCGGTTTCTTGCCCGCCTTCGCCTTCGGCATTGGAGAATGCTCTGAATGTATTACCCTATTATCCGCTATTTCTTACATTTTTGCAAGGCAAACCTTCATTCGGCCGGAAGGCTCCTCAATTCACCAAGGGCGGCTCCGAGCTCCGCTTCATCACCCTTCGCTTCGGCGTTGCGGATGGCAAGCGTGAGGACCTGGCGGCGCTCTTTATAATATTCGCGGGCAAGGTCCGCCTTGAACGCGGCTATTTCATCTTGCGAAACGCCCGCAAGTTCGGAGGTGTCACGAAGAAGCACTGCGTCGAGCAAGGCGTCGAGCGCGGCATCGTTACTGCGCCGTTCCCCTTTTCTGAGAAGCACGAGCGCTTCTTTCGCCGCGGGGACGAGATAGTCCTCGCAACCGTCGAAGATTCCGAAGTCACTGCGTGCGGCGGCGATCGCAAGAAGATCCTCACCCAACCGTTCCCGGCGCGTGGCCGTGCGGTGTGCCGCCGTAATATCTCCATCCGCCTCCCCCTGCGCGCCTTGCCGTGCGGACGGCGCCGTAAACGACGTCCCTTCCTGTACGGCATTACGGGCGGCTTCTTCCTCGAGGGTATTCTCCGGAATACCCACCCGTTTCGAAAGCTCTTTCATCCATGATTCACGTTCAACGGGACTCGCAATACGCCGCAGCTTGCCGAGCACGGCCCGGAGCCGCTGAAGCCCCTCGCGCGAACGGAGCTGGGCGGTAAGCTCCGGCGAACCGGCGGATGCGGTGGGAAGATATTTTTTGAAATAGAATTCGGGCGCCGGTACCGCGTGCGCGATCGCGCGCTTCATGCTCTCCGGATCGGCCTTCACCGCATCCGCGGCATCCTTTGCGCCGGACACGTCGATCGTCGCTATCTTAACGGTGAAATCATTCGCCTCGCCGAGATCGATGGCGCGTTCCGCGGCGTCGCTTCCGGCGGTATCGTTGTCGAAGCTGAGTACGAGCTCTTCCGCAAGCCGATGCACCGCACGCAGATGTTCCGCGGTAAGCGCCGTGCCGGAACTCGCGACCACGTTCCGCACGCCCGATTGCCAGCTCATCAGATAATCCATCTGCCCTTCGACGAGCACCGCCGTCTTCGATTCGCGGATCCCCTCCTTGCTCTTCCAGAAGCCGTAAAGGAGTTTCGATTTCTGGAAGATAGGCGTCTCGGGGCTGTTGATGTATTTGCCCATGTCGCCGCGGTCGAGCTGGGGAAGGATGCGGCCGGTGAATCCCACCACTTTGCCGAGATGGTTGTGGATCGGGAACATGATGCGTCCGCGGAAGCGGTCGAGCATGAGTCCGCGTTCTGTCTTTATGGAAAGTCCCGCCTGCACGAGGTCCTGCGGCGTCGCACGGTTGCCGTTGAGGAGCGCCATCGTGAGGGCTTCGGGCTCATTGGGCGCCCATCCGATCTCGAATTCGTCGATCGTCTCCTTGGTAAGGCCGCGCCCCGTGAGATATTCCTGCGCGACCGGCGCCGCAATGAACGCCTTGCGGAAAAAATCTTTTGCCGATTCGTTCAGGTCGTAAAGCAATCCGCTGTAGCGGTACTCCGCGGGATTCTCATGCCGCAGTTCCACGCCGGCCTTCTCGGCAAGGAGGCGCAGGGCATCGGCGAACTCAAGGTTCTCGTACTTCATCACAAAGGTGAAAATGTCGCCGCCGGAATTGCAGCCGAAACAATGCCAGGTCTGGCGTTCGGGCGACACAATAAAGGAAGGCGTCTTCTCGCCGTGGAACGGACAAAGCGCCTTGAGGTTCTTGCCCGCCGGATGGAGCGCGATATAGCCCTTCAGGACCTCGACGACGTCGAGTTTGCTTTTGATAAGTTCCGTGGTGAATGAGGGCATCGTGATTCGATTTTAGAGCCTATCCCCGAAATACTCCAGCCCTCCTTCCCGGCGCCGCGTCACACAGCCGCGCCAAGCTTCTTTGCAATCAGACCCCTCAGGTCGTCCGCGGAATGTGCAACGCCGAATGGATGTTCGCTTCCAAGAAGCAGGGCGTCGTGAAAACCCCACGAAACGGCGATCGAATCGACGCCGCACGTCCGCGCCTCGCGGATATCGCCTACGGTATCGGTCACGAACACGCACCCTGAAGGTTCAAGTGAATGTCCCGAGAGCGCCATTTTTATTTTTTCCACTTTGCTCCGGTGCACATCGTTTCCATAAATCCCCGAAAAAAAACCGCCGAGCCCTTCCCGCTCAAGGAAAGCGGCGATGGGAGCGGTAAGTGTGGATGAGACGATGAAAAGCATGTGATCCTTTGCAAGCTCTTTTATCACCGCCGTCATCTCGGGATACATGTCCGCCGCAAGAAGCTTGGGAATGTAGCGGGAGAAGAATGCCTCGTCGTTCTTCCTCCTCTCACCATCATCGCCCCACGAACGGTAGTTGTTGATGTTCCCGAGGAATCGTGCACGATATTCGTCCTCGGTGAGCGAGGGGTCGAACGACCTGCTCACTTCGTAGTTCATTGCGAACGTATCGGCGATAACGCCGTCAAAATCGAAAAGGATCGCGGTACGCATCCCTCTATAATATCACGGCGTGGAAGATGCCGATGCTCTGGTTGAAAAGCACGAGCAACCCTGCGACAACGATGACCGCCATGCCCCCCGCAATGAGATGCGGATAGCGGAGCCGTACTTTCGAAAACATATTAAGGATGATTGCGGCGGCGAAGAGCGCCATAAGCGCGTAATAGAAATCATTGGCGAGCGCCGCGGGATTCGAGACGAGGCGCTGGAGCGCATTCTCCTGGGCCGCAGGCTGTATGGCGGCCGCGTTCGCCTGGGGCACGGTCGTCGTCATCGCCGCAGGGATGGTGATCGTGATCGGCTGGGCATTCGATGACGCCACGGCCGAGGTTGCGACCACGGCATGCACCACGGCAACCGGTTTCGGCGGCGTTTTCACCGCGGATTTCGTTCCGGACTTGGCGGCAGATTGCATTGCGACCGCACCTCCAAGCGTTTCGTTGGCGGGGATCGTCACCGTGAACGTACCGCCGGCCGTCCGGGTCGGAACGGTTCCCGTGACCGCCGCCGGAGCGGATTCCGCGGCGGAAGCCGCATTGATGAACGCGATCGGGGCCGCGGCGGGCGTGCCGAATTCCTCGGCGACATAGACCGCCGGCTGCCCATCATATGTTCCCTGCGCTGTCGCGATGCCGATCTGCGTGAACTGGCCATCGAGAATATTCGCGCGATGTTCGGGCGAATTCATCCACGCATTCGTCACGGCCTGGGAATCGGTGAAATTCACCGCAAGATTTTCGCCGGCAGCGCTGAATATATATCCCGCTTTCTCGAACCAATACCACGGCGTGATGCCCGAGGGGCTCGTATGTGCAAAATAATTATTGGCAGCCATGTCGTTTGCCTTATCCTGGGCCGCTTGGGTAAGGAGCGGACTTACGGTAAGTGCCGCGGCGCCGTTCTCGATGCGCTGCTGGTTCGTCTCGTCCACGAGCGCATTCGCATCAATGATGCCGAAGAATTTCGTACGGGGGACGAAATACGTGGCCGCGAGGAAAAAGCCGAGCTCGGCGACGATCGCCACGATGCACGCGAATGCGACCGTACGGGGGCGCAAAAGGTGCGGACGATGATCGTTGCCTTCGTGGGGAAAGAAAACATCCTTGAACCACCGTCCGGTACGCCGTGCGCGTTCATTGATAGCCATGAGTCTATTATAACACAAACACAAAAATAAAACAACACCTCTTGCTGCAGCAAGAGGTGTTGTTTCGTTTTATCGCCCTACCGGACGACTGCGCCGATCTCCGTCGCGCATACGCGTTAGAACGTGTACGTGTACGAAGTGGCGAAGTCATCGACCTTAAGGGTCGGCATCGGCAGATTGAGCGAAGGGCACTCGATGAGATTGATCCAGCGCCACGTCGTCTGATAGACGTAGGACGTCGGAGTGTACTCGTTCGTAAGCCCGAGAGGTACCCACGGAAGCAGAAGCTCCGTGTGGTACTTATTCTGGAACTGATTGACCGCCGCGATCGTGAGCGGGCCGTAGTAGCCCGTTACGGGCAGGTTGGTTCCCAGGTTGGCGTTCAGAAACTCCTGCAGCTTCATCACCTGCGCCGGCGTATTCAGATACTTGCGTATCGGGTGAATATACTCGTCGAGGTAAAGGCCGCACGTGGAGATTCCGAGAACCTGGCCGGGTGTGGTGCTTGTGCCGAGCACCGTGCCGCCACCGCCGCCGACCGTCACCGTACCCCCTCCTCCGCCGCCTCCGCCCGCGACGGTGATCGTCACGCTCGAAGTGTTATTGCCGGAGTTCTGGTCATTGACCGTCGGGGATTCGTGGACGGTACCGGTGTTTGTGATCGTCTCGCCCGAAGGATCGGACGCATTGACCGTCGCCGTGATGACGAGCGTTGCCGTCTGGCCGACGTTCATACTGCCGATCGTCCATTCGCCGGTGGCCGAATCATACGACCCCATCGAAGACGAAGCGGAAACGAACGTCACGCCTGCCGGAAGAGTGTCGCTTGCGACGACACCGATCGAAGGTGAAGGGCCGGAAGCGGTCACCGCGAGGGTATAGTGGATCGTCGCTCCCGCATCCGGGTTCGCGTTATCCACCGTCTTCACGATGCCGATCTCGGCAGTCGGTACCGAACCGCCGCAGTTGCTTGTGCAACCGCCGCCGCCTTGTACCGTAAGCGTTGCGCTCGCGGTCTTGTCGGAGGTGTCCGTGTCGGACGGCGATGTATCGCCGATCGTCACGGTGTTCGTGATGGACTGTCCGGCAGTGCCGGAGTTCACCGTTGCGGCAATCGCGAGGGTTGCGGTCGCGGACGGACCAAGGTCACCGATCGTCCAGACACCTGTCGAGGTCGAGTAGGTCCCGACCGACGGTGTTGCCGAAACGAAGGTGAGGCCGGATGGAAGCGTATCGGTGGCCACCACGCCAGTGGAGGTCGCCGTACCCTTATCCATCGCCGTGATCGTGTAGGTCACGGTGTCGCCCGTCGAGGGATTCGCATTGTTGACGGATTTCGCCACGGAAACGTCCGCAACGGGACCGCCTCCGCCGCCGCCCTGCACGTAGACCGACACGCTCGAACTGTTGTTCGAGAGGTTGTTGTCCACGGTGCTCGTCGATTCGCCGACGACCGCTGTGTTCGTGATGACTGTTCCGGCAGTACCGGAGTTCACAAGTGCAGCGATATCAAGCGTCGCCGTCGAGCTGGGCGCGAGGTCGCCGATCGTCCATACGCCGGTCGAGCTGGAGTAGGCGCCGACCGATGCCGTTGCATTCTCGAACGTAAGTCCGGAAGGCAATGTATCGGTGGCAACCGCTCCCGTCGACGTCGCGGGACCGTTATCGGTCACTGCGATCGTATAGTGGATCGTGCCGCCCTCCGTAGTGGTCGCGACATCCGCGGTTTTGACGACCGAAAGGTCGGCTGCCGGGACGCCGGGCGTCTGCACATTGAGCGTTACGCTCGATGTGTTGTTCGAAGGATTCGGATCGATCTGCGACGCAAGGGTCGTTGAAATCGACGCCGTGTTCACGATCGCTTGCCCCGCTTGGTTGGAGCCGACGACGGCCGCCATATCAAGCGTGGCCGTCGCGTTGTCCGCGAGATTGCCGATCGTCCACAGGCCACTCGTCAGATTGTAAGTGCCCGTTGACACGGTCGACGATACAAAGCTGAGCCCCGCGGGCAGCTTGTCCGTCACTTCCGTGAACTGGGAATCCGACGGGCCATGATCGGTCGCCGTGAGGGTGAAGTGGACCGTGTCGCCCGGATTGGGCGTCGCGTTATCCACCGTCTTCACGATGCCGAGATCGGCCGTGGTGCCGCCTCCGCCGCCGCCCCGCACGTAGACCGATACGCTCGAGCTGTTGTTGCTCGGATTGGTATCGGTGAGCGAGGGCGACTCGCCGATGATCGCGGTGTTCACGATCGTCGTGCCGGCCGTGCCGGCGTTCGCCGTCGCGGCGATCTCAAGGGTCGCCGTGGCGTTCGCCGCGAGGGTGCCGATCGTCCACGTACCCGTCGAAGAGGCATAGGAGCCCTGCGACGTGGTCGCGGAAACGAGGGTCAGGCCCGCAGGGATGGTGTCCGTCGCCACCACGTCGGTCGAGGTCGAGGGACCGAGGTCCTTCGCCGTGATCGTGTAGTGGATGGTGCCACCCTCGCTGGTCGAGGTGACATCGGCGGTCTTTTGGACGCTGATGTCGGCGTAGACGGGCGTAGGCCCGCCGCCGCCCTGGACCGTGATCGTCACGCTTGCCGTATCGCTCGCGATGGTGGCGGTGTTCGTGATCTGCATGCCTGCGGTATCCGACGCATCAACGAGCGCGGCGTACTGGAGTACTGCCGTAGAGCTCGCCGCGAGGGTGCCGATCGTCCACGTGCCCGTCGAAGAGGCATAGGAGCCCTGCGACGTGGTCGCGGAAACGAGGGTCAGGCCCGCAGGGATGGTGTCCGTCGCCACCGTTCCGGTCGACGTGGCGGATCCGATATTACCCACCGTCACGGTGTAATGCACCGTGTCCCCCGCCTTCGGCGAGCCGTTGTCCACCGTTTTCGATATCGAAAATCCGGTGGTCGTCGACGTTGCGCCGCAGAGCGGAAGGTTCGCATTCGCAAACGCATAAGCGAGGTTGAATGGAACGTTCGGATAACTGTACGGATTGCTGTCGAGGAGCGATGTCGGCGCCTGGCCGTACATTGCATCGACCTGCGCCCTGCACGTAGGCAGGTTCACGGTGAGCGTCTGCGTCGAACTCGCCGAAAGCGAGGTCGAAGCGACGTCAAACCGCTGCTGGGTCGAAAGCCAATGCGATTGGCCCTGGGCCACGAACATCTTCCACGAGATCAGGCTGATCGGCGCGGTGCACGAGGTGCCGTTCTTTATAGTGAACGACGCCGTGGTCGTGCCCACCGAAATGGGATTCCAGCTGATCTCGCCGCTGTTTACCGCAGCCTCGAACTGGGCCGCGGTGAGCGAACAGGGGGCCGGGGTGGTCGATTCCACGAAGACCGACGCACTCGAACTGTTGTTCGAGAGGTTATTGTCGGTCGTGCTCGCGGACTCGCCGATGATCGCGGTGTTCACGATCGTCGTGCCGGCGGTGCCTGTGTTTACTTTCGCAGCAATGTCGAGGGTCGCCGTGGCGTTCGGCATAAGATCGCCGATCGTCCACGTGCCCGTCGAACTGCTGTAGGTGCCTACGGAAGCCGTAGCGTTCTCGAAGGTCAAGTCTGACGGAAGCGTATCCGTTGCCACCACGCCAGTTGACGTCGCGGGACCGAGGTCCTGCGCCGTAACGGTGTAGTGGATGGTGCTCCCTTCTGTGGTGGTCGCGACATCAGCGGTCTTTGTGACCGCGATATCGGCAATCGGCGTGGTCGAGGTCGGAGCCCCGCCCTGGACGGTGATCGAAACGCCGGTGACCGCCGAGCTCTCGGTGCAGTTGCTCTGCACGTACGAGATGCCGGGGTCATTGGCGATCGTCTGCCCTTCCGTGCCCGCGTTCACCGTCGCCGTAATGGTGAGGGTGATCGTCGAGGCGCCGTTCAGCGTCCCCACGCTCCAAACGCCGGTCGAGCTTGAGTAGGTTCCCGTGGACGGAGCCGCGGAAACGAACGTGAGCCCCGCGCCGAGCTGGTCGGTCACGGTGATCTGCGTGGAGGTGGTGAATGCCGGCGCGCCGGTGAGCGTGTAGACGATGGTATCGCCCACACCCGGCGTCGCGTTGTTCACGCTGTCGGTAAGCGCGGTTGCGACCGAGCAGGTTCCCGGGCCGGTGTTCGTGGTCGAGCTCGAATTGGAGCCCGAAGACGAGCTGCTGCTCGAGGAACTGCTCGCGGTGGAACTCGCGGTCGAGCTCGCATTGGAGCCCGACGTTGAGGTCGTCGAGGAGCCCGAACTGCCGGACGTCGAACCGGTACCGGAGGTACCCGAGGTGGAACTTGCGTTCCCACTCGAAGTGCCGGATGCGGAACCGGACGAAGAACCGGAGCCCGACGCCGAACCCGACGAGGATCCGCCACCCGAACTTGTAGAGCTCGAGGTGGTGGTCACCGTCGAAGAAGAGTTCGACGAAGAAGTCGAACTGCTGGTCGACGTGGAGGTCGAGGTCGTGCCGGTCGTACCCGTACCGACGGTGCCGCTACCGGTCGATCCCGAACCGGAAGTGCCGGTCGAGGTCGAACCGCTGTCGGAACCAGAGGACGAGGACGAGCTGCTGCTCGAACTGCTGCTGGAACTGGAGCTCGAACTCGAACTGCTGCTCGAAGACGAACTCGTAGTCACCGCCGCATGCGCCATATTCACAGAAGGGATGTACGCCGTCGGAAAGAGGGAGCTCGAGATAATGATCCCGAACAACGCCATCTTGACCAATCCGAACGCCACAGCCTTCGCAGGCTGGGAACGTTTGTGGATTGTTTTATACATCCTTTCATTATTTATTTTTTCGCGACACTTTTAACTGAAATGAAAATGTAAAAGGGCCGGAAAAAATGTGTTTTTCAAAGAGCTGGACACAGAGACGCTTCCGTATATATAACACAAAATCGAAGAAAAGGCAAGGCTTTTTCCGTTTTTATTTCATTGAATAAACACGCGATCATCGCGTCTTCGTGTTGCGCGCAAGAAACGGGGCTGTGGTACAATCTTCGATATGTCCGAAATACTTCGTGTCACCGATCTTACCGTCTCGTTCGACGGAGAAACGGTCGTAAGAGGCATTGATTGCAGCGTGAATGAAGGTGATTCGCTCGCGGTCATCGGCCCGAATGGCGCAGGAAAGAGTGTCTTTCTCCGCGCGATCCTCAATATGGTCCCCTACTCGGGCACGATTGCCTGGAGTCCGGAAGCGCGCCTCGGCTACGTACCGCAAAAAATAGACGCCGACCGGCATCTCCCCATCAACTTCCGCAATCTTCTGGAGGCGAAGGCCCGCGTGCGGAACATTCCTCACGGCGAGATCGCGGAAATCGAAACGGCCGTCGGCCTCGATCGGCGCATCATGGAAACGCCGGTGGGCCATCTTTCCGGCGGACAGTTCCAGCGCGGACTCATCGCATTCGCACTTCTCGGCAAGCCGAATGTGCTCCTTCTCGATGAACCGACCGCAAGCATCGACAAATCCGGGGAAGAACAGGTATACGAACTCATCCACCGCCTCCAGGATGCGTTCGGCATGACGGTCATCCTCGTATCGCACGACCTCAGTTTCGTATACCGTTATGCGACAAAGGTTCTCGCAGTGAACCGAACGGAAATATCGTTCGGGGCACCGGAGGAAGCGCTCACGCCGAATGCTCTCGAAAAGCTCTATGGCCCGCATAAGTATTTCCATTATTTCCACCATGTCCACAATACGGATGGACACGATAACCCCGATAACCATAACGACCATGCCGGCAAATGAACTTTACGGAATAATCCTACCCCTCTTCGGCGCCGCCGCAGCGGGACTCGTAGGCGCATTCGCGCTCATGAAGCGCACCATCCTCGCAGGGGACGTCATGTCGCATATCGCGATTCCGGGGCTCGGCCTCGCGATCATATGGCGCATCGATCCTCTCATCGGCGGCGGACTCACTCTTTTCGCAGGAATCATCCTCATCTGGATGCTCCAGCGGAAAACGGAGCTTTCCGCCGAAGCGGCGATCGGCGTGCTCTTTGCAAGTTCGGTGGCGCTCGGCGCGCTCCTCATCAACTCCACCGAAGCACTTGTGGATGCGCTCTTTGGTGGATTCGGCGCGATCTCGTTGGACCAGTTCATCTTCGGCGTTGCGGTGAGCATTTTCATCGTCGTCGCGCTTTGGGTCCTGAGGAACAAGCTCATCCTCGGACTCTTCTCGCCGGAACTTGCACGATCGGCAGGCGTGAACGTGGATGCGATAAATCTCTGGTTCCTGCTCCTCTTCGGCCTTGCGATCATCGTGTCGCTCCGCTTCCTGGGAGCTCTCCTCGTCGGATCGCTCATTATCATCCCCGCATCGGCCGCACGGCAGCTCACTCACACGCTCGGAAAGTTCCTCATCGTCTCAGCCGTTCTCGCCGTCGCAGCCGTCGCCGTCGGCTTCTGGATCGCCTCCGTCTACAACCTCGAACCGGGCGCGACCGTCGTCGTCACTGCCGCAGGCTTCTTCGTATTGAGCCTCTTTAAAAAGAAGGATTGATTTTGCGTTTACTGGAGCGGGATACCGGAATCGGACCGGCGCCTCAACCTTGGGAAGGTCGCGTACTGCCACTATACTAATCCCGCATCGCAAATAACGGCTCAATCATAGCAGGAAACGAAAAGAAAATGAACATGCTGTTGTATAAATTATGCCGCAATGATATAATATCGCCCGGTACAAACAATAACTGACGGAGGGTTTTAATAGTGGTCAATGACATTTACGGACACAGGGCATATCCGCGTGCATTGAAGGAACTGACGAATGCGGCACTCGCGCGGCTGATGCTGCGCAGGATATGGTATATTCAGGACGAATGCGGCGCATCAATGGGTCGCGATCCGCGGAACATGGCCCTTGAGGCCGCAATGCACCTCCTGCCGCTCAATTCCATTGCGCGGTATATCGATCTCGAGATGCTGCCTTTCGAAGAGATCATCGCCGAAGTGGTGCGGCGGCGTCCGATCATCCGCCGCCGCGACGAGGGATCATACAGGGAATGTCCCCCGCTTGCAAAGCTGGACGATATGGAACTCACCGGGCTGCTGCTGCGGACGCTCAAGTCCATCTACAGAAATCTGAGGAAGAGCGACCTCAGAGACCGCCTCAGGGAAGAACGCGAACTCCTCGAGATCGCTTTGGAATTTTTTCCTCCGCAGAAGGCGATACCCAAACCCCTGCCGTGGAATACGGAAGGGCTCATCAAAGAAGTGAATGAGCGACGCTACCGTGCGTTCAGAAAAAAATAAAAGGCGGGCGCAACACCGTCCGAATCCACAACGACCGCGCCATATGCGGTCTTTTTTTGCGGAACAGTGGCCGGATCAATCGCTCACCGCGGCGGATGACGCGGACAAGGTCGAGGATGGTACGATGATGATCATTTTTTCGCCGGGATTCACATAGTTGAACCGCGCGCGGAGCTCTTTTTCGAGGTTCGCCGGGTCCGCAAGATATTGCTGTTCGTCCTGCAGGTTCGCCTCCTGCACCTTCGCCTTCGTGAGCTCGGCGCTCGCCGACGCATACGCGGCGTTCAATTGGTTTACCTGCCGCACGAACGAGAATGCCTGGACTCCCAGGATAATAAGAACGATCGAAAGTCCGATGATCGCGGCGATCTTCATATGGCTCCAGTGTACCGCGCGGGCGGATAAATAAAAAGAGGTTTATTTCTTCAAAATCTCACGGAACACCTCCGGCTCGATCGTGACGCGCGCGTTCGCCTTGAGGCGCTCTTTGCCCTTCTGCTGTTTCTTCCAAAGCTTCATCTTGCGCGTCCGGTCGCCGCCGTTCTTTCCGAAATTGCCGAGTTCCTTTTTCATTGCCGGGATCGTCTCACGCGCGATGATGCGGCCCTGCGCCTTCGCCTGCAAAGCCTGCGAGAACTGCTCGCGCGGCAAAAGCTCCTTCAACCGCTCGACGGTCTGCCGTCCTTCGCGCTCGATGTCCTTTTTCGGGACAATGCGCGTAAGCGCGGGAACGACCTCGTCCACCACGAGGATCTCGAGCTTTTCGACATCCGTCTCCTGCTCCCCGGTCACATCGTACGTGAATGAAGCATATCCCTGCGACGCGGATTTCAAACGATCATCGAAATCGCGGATGAGCTCCCGCAAAGGCATCCTTGCGGTGATCAAAAGATTGTCGCCGATGTTGTGCACCTCGGCGATCTCGATATCGAACACGGTCTGCATGCCGAGAACGGTGCTCAGATACTGCTGGGGCGTAAGGATCTCAAGGTTGACGACCGGTTCCCATACCTTCTCCGGTTTGTCGGGAAAATCCTGCGGCTGGGTGATGACGAATTCGCGTCCTTTGTCCTGTACGCGGTATGCGATCGAAGGGAAGCTCGTCATGAACTCGAGGTGGTATTCGCGCTCGAGCCGGCTTGAAACGATCTCAAAGTGGAGTTGGCCGAGGAAGCCCGCCTTGAACCCGCGGCCGAGCGCCTCGTTGGAGTCGGGTTCGAAATGGAGCGCGGCATCGTTGAGGCGCAGCTTTTCGAACGCACGCTTGAGATCGTCATACTTGGTATCACCGTCGGGATAGAACGAAATGAACACGACAGGCGCGGGATCGCGGTACCCCGGCAGGGCCGCCGTGCGGGCATCGGCGGCGGCACCCGTCACCGAAAGATCGCGTTCGGCAACGATGGTATCGCCGATCTTCACGAGCGCCGGCTCTTTGAGCCCCGTCGCAATGTATCCGATCTCCCCTTCCTTCAGTGAGAGGGCCGCTTTGAGATCGGGTGAAAAAAATCCTACTTCTTTCGCCTTGAACGCCGCACCCGGCGCGGCAAAACGCATCTCCTCCGCGGAGAACGATCCACCGAACACGCGCACGTTCGCGATGATCCCTTTATGGTCGTCGTACATCGAATCGAAAATAAGCGCACGGGAGATCGTGCCGGTATCCGGTTTTGGGGGCGGCACCGCCGCAATGACCGCTTCGAGCAATTCTTTGACGCCCTGCCCGTTCTTTGCCGATACGCGGAAGACTTCGTCCGGTCGGACGCCAAGCAGAGCTGCGGTCGCCGCAACCACGTTCTCGATATGGGCCAACGGAAGATCGATCTTATTCACCGCCGGAATGAGCGTAAGCCCCGCCTTCTGCGCTGCGCGGAGATTGGAAAGCGTCTGCGCCTGGATCCCCTTCGTCCCGTCAACAAGAAGGACGCCTCCTTCGACGGCGTTCAGTGCGCGCGATACCTCGTATGAAAAATCGGAGTGGCCCGGCGTATCAATAAGGTTGAGTTCGAACTTCGCGCCGGCATGCGGACCGGATGCGGCGACGTACTCCATACGCACCGGTGCCATCTTGATCGTAATGCCGCGCTCGCGCTCGAGCGGCATGCGGTCGAGATACTGCTCCTGCATCGAACGCATCGGCACCGTGCCGGTGATCTCAAGCAGACGGTCGGCAAGCGTTGACTTACCGGAATCGATATGGGCGATGATGACGAAATTGCGGATGTGATCCATGTGCGCACATCATACTATTTTCCCGCCCGGATGGACAGGGCGGGACATTGTCACCCTGTAAAAATGAATCCCGCCGGCGCCTTTTTTATTTGTAGCTTACTTCCCGTACGCCGCGGACGCCGCGCAGTTTCTCAACGATCTTGTCGAGCTTTCTTTTGTCGTTCGTCTGGATATCCACCCTGTTCACATGCAGTTTGCCGCCTTTCGCCGTTTCGGTATGGAAACTCACGATGCCGATGCGCGATTGCGCGATCGTGCCGGAAATGTCTTTAATGAGGCCGACGCGATCCTCGACAAGGATCTTGAGTTCGGTGCGCGCGAGCGACCTCGATCCTGCGGCGGCGGCGCGGATGGCCGATTCTTTTTTGCGGAGGGAGAGGCGGATATGGTCGCGCGCCACGGAAGTTTTGACGAAGCGGAGCCAGTCCTCCGACGGTTTCTTCCCTTTTTGCGTGACGATTTCCACAACGTCGCCGGATCGCAGCGGATGGTCGAGCGAAACGACAACCCCGTTCACCTTGGCGCCGATCGCCGAGTTCCCCACCTCGGAATGGATGTGATATGCGAAATCCACCGGCGTCGCGGCGAACGGCAGGTCGATCACGTCGCCGCGGGGCGTAACGGCAAAGATGCGGTCCTGGAAAAAATCGATTTTCATGGACCGGAGGAACTCCTCCGGATCGGCGGCCGATTCACCCGAAAGGCGCTCCTGCCAGTTCTTCAGCTGCTGGACCCACTTGAGCTCGGCAGCGAGCTTCTGTCCCGAAGGGGCCTTCCCTTTTCCCGTCGGGTCGGTCTTTTGTTTGTAAAGCCAGTGCGCCGCGACGCCGTACTCGTTCTCCTCGTGCATCTCCTTCGTGCGGATCTGGAACTCGATCGTCTTCCCTTCCGGCCCGATCACCGTCGTATGGAGACTGCGGTACGCGTTCGGCTTCGGCATGGCGATGTAATCCTTGATGCGGCGCGGAAGGGGCGGATAGGCTTCGTGGATGACGCCGAGCGCCGCATAGCACTCCGGCAGGGTCTCCACGACGACGCGCATCGCCACAAGGTCGTAAATGCGGCCGAGGTCCATGTCGCGCCGGAGCAGTTTTTTATAAAGCGAACTGTAGCGCTTCGCGCGGATCTCTATGGCGAGCGGTTTGATGCCATGATCGTCAAGCAGCCTTTCGATGCGGGGCTTGATCTCCTCGAGATAATTCATCCGCTCCTCGAAATGTTCCTTCGAAACGGAAAGAAGCCATCGGTATTCCTTCGGGTAAAGATACGGGAACGCGAGATCCTGCAGTTCGCCGCTCAAATTGTGCATGCCGAGCCGGTATGCGAGCGGTGCGTAGATCTCGTCGGTCTCGAGCGCGATGCGTCGCTGCTTCGCCGGCGGAAGCGCGCCGAGCGTTCGCATGTTATGAAGGCGGTCGGCAAGCTTGATGAATACTACGCGCAGGTCCTCCGAGAGTGCGAGAATCATCTTGCGCAGGTTTTCGGCCTTGTTCTGGGCCTCGCTGTCCGCCGATGCCGCGTCGGCGCCAGAGCCGCGATATTTGATGTGCCCAAGCTTCGTCACGCCATCCACAAGGAACGCCACTTCATTGCCGAATTCTTTGCGGATGGTCTCGAGCGGCGCGCCGGTATCCTCAACGGTGTCATGGAGAAGCGCCGCCGCGACCGTCGCGTCGTCAAGATGCCACTCATGCAGGATCTCCGCCGCCGCAAGCGGATGATTGAAATACGGTTCGCCGCTCTTGCGAAGCTGGCCCCGGTGGGCCCGTTCAGCGAACGTATATGCTCTCGCAACGAGACCGCCCGGTTCCTGTTTGATAAGATCTTTGATCGCGCCCATGGGGATTACCATCAATAATAGGCCGACTGGTATCCCTTTTCAATCAGTCTCTCCCTCCCAGCTTCCTTAAAATATTCTCAAGCTCCTCTTCTGAAAAGAATGTGATGCTGATCTGGCCATTGTGCGCCGTTTTTCTGATCTCGATCGGCGCGCCGAGCTCGGTCGAAAGCTCATCCTTCAGCATACGGACCTCAGGCGCAAGGATGATCGGTTTCAAGGGCGGGCGGCCCCGGCGCGGCGCGCTTGGTTGACCTTCCTTCATTCCGGATACGATACCGAGATTCACGTTCCCGCTCGCCGCCATACCCGCCTCTTTATTATTGACGAATGCATACCGCTGGATCCGTTCGCGAACATCGCGCGTCGTCAGTTTATCATTGACGATCTCCTGAAGCAGGCGCCTTTGCAATCCGGCATCTTCGAGCGCAAGCAGCATGCGCGCGTTGCTCTCCGAAACCGTGCCGTTCTCCACCGCCTTTTGGATATCCTCCGGAAGATCGAGCAGGCGCACGCTGTTCGCCACCACCTCGCGCGATTTGCCGAGCTTCGCCGCGATCTCACGCTGGGTCATGCGGAACTCCTCCTGGAGTCGCTGGAATGCGCGGGCCATTTCCATCGGATTCAGATCTTCGCGCTGGATGTTCTCGATCACGCCAAGCTCGAGCTTCTCGCGCTCGAGGCTCACATTGCGCACGACGGCAGGCACGCGCGCAAGGCCGAGCATCTTGGCCGCCATATAACGCCGCTCACCGGCGATGATCTGGTATTCGACATCGATCCCGTTCGCCGATTCCTTCTTCACCTGCGAGACCACGATCGGCTGCAGCATTCCGAACTCGCGGATGGAATTCGCAAGCTCGCGAAGGCCCTCCTGATCGAAGCTGCGCCGGGGCTGATCGGGGTTTGGCGTGATCTTATCGAGCTCGATCTGAAACGTGGAATGCTGCTGCGGTTGCTGAGGTTGTTGAGATTGCTGCTGTTGCTGAGGCTGAGAATGGGATTGTGGTTGCTGCGGAACGCCCGATTGCGGCTGCGGCCTACCCTGCGGCACGGCAGGTTCCTTTTTGGGAATGAGCGGCGTGGATTGCAGCGTTCCCGGATGCTGGAATTGTCGCGGGGGCTGGGATTGCGATTGGTAGGACTGCCCGGACGAAGGCGATGACGGCTGTCGTGCGGGCTGCATCGATTGCTGCGGCTTTGAGACAGAAGGCTGCGACGATTGCTGTTGCGGCGATGATTGCTGCGGCGACGAAAATCCCGAACCTTGCGGACGTCCGCCGTTCTGCTGGCCGCCCTGACCCTGGTTCCCTTTCTGCGGTATCAATGATTCCAATCCTTTGCCGAGCATGGATAAATGAGGATTACAAATAAATAGTACGTCAAATATTGAAATTTCCGAAATCGGACCGCATGACCGCCGTTCGCGAGGGATCGAGCTCCGCTTCCTGGGCGATAAGCTCCTTCGCGAGCGCTTCGTACGCTATGGCCCCGGGCGAATCGGGGCGATATAGGATGATCGGCTTGGAGAAACTCGGTGCTTCCGCGAGCGCGACGGCGCGCGGCACCTCCACACCGAACACATGATGCGGGAAATGCCGTCGGATATTCTTCGATACCTCGCGAGAGAGATGCTCTCGCTTATCGTACATGGTGATCACTGCGCCGGCGATGCGGATGGGATGGTTCATGTTCGTGCGGATAAGGTCGATTGTTTCGAGAAGCTGGCCGATGCCTTCGAGTGAATAGTATTCCGTCTGCACCGGAATGATGATCTCATCGGCGGCGATCATGCCGTTCACCGTAAGGAGCGAAAGTGACGGCGGGAGGTCGATCAGAATGTAATCATACTCGTGCCGCAGCCGGTTGATGAACTTGCGGAGAAAATATTCGCGTTCCGGCATATCAACGAGTTCCACAAGCGCACCCGCAAGGTGCGGCGAACCCGGAATGTAATGAAAATTGTATATCATGCTCGGTCGCACGATCTGCGGAAGTTCGGCCGCACCGAGAATGCCGTGATACACCGAGAGGCCGTCGGGGACCTGCAGGTGGCCCAGCGCGGAGCTCGCATTCGCCTGCGGATCGAAATCGACAAGAAGAACGCGCCTCCCCTGCGCCGCAAGGTATGCGCCCAAATTAACGGCGGTCGTCGTCTTCCCGACGCCGCCTTTCTGATTGCAGATCGCAATGACGCGTGCCATATATCCTTATTTTACGGTACAAAAGGGCTTTTCACAATAAAAAGGGCCGTGCGCGATAGGATCGCACGGCCGCGTATGACTTTCTTAGATCCTAGGAGCTTCGGCGTGAAAGTTCCCAATTGGTCCACGCCGGATCTTCGGTCACGTCTTCCAGTACGTTGATGAACGGCGGAAGCGCGACCTCTTGGGCGATATCGGTGAGCTCCACTTCGAGGAGATGGTCCTTGATCGCCGGGCTCCGGAATGCATCGAGTTCGAAATACTGGCCCGACCATGCAAAGCAGTGACGGTCCTTCACGATGATCTCCCGCGAAAGGTCGCGCCGTTCGCGAAGCAGGTCGTGGTATTCGCGCCAGCCGATTTCCTTTTCGATCTCGATCCTCTGCCCGCCGCCGTCGTAGCGCCGTTTCTCGGTCCGGTAGTACGTGGATCGCACCCCGTCCGTCGAACGCCGCCGTATGCGCACCTGCTCCTCGCCGGGTTCGGGGATCAGGTATGCCTGCTCGATGAACACCGTGCGGACGGGAACGGGAAAGGCTGCAAAATCCGGCAGTCCGACGCGGTATTTGCGCTCGATCTCAAGAGGTTCCGGGAATCCGAGGAGATGGCACACTTCCCGCAGAACGCGGTTCATCTTCCCCTCGAAGTCCGTCGAGTTGTCGATGATCCGGAGATGCCCATGGCCGTTGTAAGCCCCTTCAAGAAGGTCGTCCATGTGACGGGCCTCCTCGATGGTCTCGCGACGGGCGCTGTTATTGGCATTCGTAAAGAACCGTTCGGCCCCCTTCGCGGCGGTGGTCAGCTTGATGACCGCGTCGCAAAGCGCGAACGATCCCTCGCGGGTCAGCCGGCAGGCTTCCCAGAGGATATTCCGGAACTGATCCTCCCCGTGCGCATCCCCTCCGAAATAGACCTCATAGTCATTGACTGGTTTGTCGATGAGAATGAGCGAATTCCGGTCGAGGAGCTGCGCAAGCCCGTATGCCTGGCTGCAGACCCCTACCGTATTCTGGACAAGGAGGCGTTCGGCTTCCCAGACCGCTTTCCGATCGCCGCTCTTGAAGATGTCGTTGAGCGGCATTCCGTAAAGCTCCACGAACGTAGTGAAGGATTCCGGGATGCGGTAAACATCCCATCCTGTCATTGCGGGGATCTTCTCCGAGATTCGAGCAACGGCAGTGGACTTCCCGGCGCACGATGCGCCGGCGATCCCTAGTCGTTTTACCTGAGGCATGACGCCTCCTTTGCGATGTCAAATTTCACTCCACCGTCAATATAATGATGAACCAGTCAAAAATCAATTTGAAAAAAAGAAGGGATTTCCGTATAGTGAACTTGCAATTGCAGGCCCGGGTGGCGGAATGGCAGACGCAGGGGACTCAAAATCCCCCGATCGCAAGGTCGTGCGGGTTCGACTCCCGCCCTGGGCACCACAACTAAAAGAAGCGCCTTAAGGCGCTTCTTTTAGTTGCTCGTTCTTGGGAGGAGTCGAACGCCGGAGCAGAATTTTTCAGCAGAAAAATTCTGTGAGGCGGTGCCCAGAGCGCACGAGCTCGGCGGGGCGAGTGCGACTCGCGGGCGACTCCCGCCCTGAACACTCACCGGAAGATCCTCTTTCGGTATACGAAGAACGAAATAAGCAAGGAATTGATCATAAGATAAAGAGGAAAACCGTATTCGGGGAAAGTCCATGAATGCACCGCAAGAAGACCGGTGAATGCGTTGAATGCGCCGGTGGTATAAGCGATCCCGGATTCCGTTTCGGGAGAGGTCCATGATTTTGCGTACGTAGGCCACGACGCGCACCAATCGCTTGCTATAGAAAATCCGATGGCGACGATAGGGTCTTTGGTAAGCGCCCAAAAGACCAGCGCCGCAAGCGACAGCGCGCCGCAAAAATAATCGAATGCGCTCAGTTTCCAATACGCATTGCGGTTTGCGAACGACGCGACAAAAACAAGGAGCGGGGCGAGGCCGGCGAACGCCACAGGAACCACGGCCCACGTCACCCCTTTCGAGATGGAGGCCGCCACCGCGATCGCCGGGATCACGGACCACATCAGCCATGTTACACGGTTTGGTTTTGTCTTCCCCGCAACCGTATCGTGGATATACCCCCAGACTCCGGCGATGTTGACGACCGCGCCAACGAGTACCAAATAACGCAGCATGAAGATTATTATTGATTTTCCGTTGTGCCGACGGGAGGAATCGAACCTCCGACCTTGGCCTTATGAAAGCCCTGCTCTAACCGCTGAGCTACGTCGGCATACCCGCGCATGCATGGCGCGTACGAAGAATACTATAGAGGAAACATGGCCGCTTTTCAATGCTCCGCGGCAAGCTTGTTCCAAAGGGAATCGAACACGAGCTTCTGCGTTTCGGCGAGGCCGGCGTCCTCGATGACGACGCTGTGCGGCCGCCCTTCGGCGAGCGAGATGATGGCCATTTTCTTCCCGTAGACGATGACGTACGCGGGCGCGGCCTTCTTCGAGATGATCCACCGCCGCTCATCGAGGCCCCGCACCTCGCCTCCCCCGCCGATCGCGATCACCTTCGCCTTGATACCGGCTTTGATGCGCCGCTCGGAGAAGCTCGCAAAGTTGTAATAGAGGTGCTCGCGTATATTCGTCGCGGAATACACGCGGTACATGCGGTCGGGTTCCTTCGCCACCGTGAGAAGCACGTCCTCGAGAATGACCTTCGTGCCCCGATGTCCTTCGTGCACCCTGATCGCCGGCTGCGCATGCTCGGTTCCGTAGAGCGCCGCGAGGTCGGGCAATGCCTTCCCGAGCTCGCCGCGCATCGCAGCGACGCGCTCTTCTTCGTCGCGCACAAGCATATGGAACGCCGTCGGATCCTCCGCGCTGAACTGCCGCCGCGCGGCGTCGGCGGAATGGCTCACAAGCCCGCGGTCCGCGAGCGACTTGAGCGCCTCATACACCGTCCCGCGATTCACTCCCGTATCCGCCGCGACCTGGCGGATCGAAGCCGCGCCGCCGCGGAGGAGATAAAGATATACTTTCCTTTCGTTCTCGGAAAAACCGAATGCTTCGAAAAGATGCGCATGCGAAGGAGGCATACGGAAAGCGTACGTCCGCGCCCAAACGTCTGTCAAATTTTTCATTGACAATAATTTTGATGACAGCGCCGTTGCGGGATGCGCCGGGAGGCGTATCGTGGATGGAGATCGTTACAAAAATCATCAGCAGAGGTTTGCCACCATCATGACCAGCACAAAAACCGTTTCCGAAGATCGTCCCTTGCGCATCGCAACGATCGGCGGAGGAGGAGGCCACGCCCAGGTCCTCAAAGGACTGAAGGCGCTCCCCGGCCTCGCCATAACCGCCGTATGCCCCGGCACCGACTCGGGCGGTTCCACGGGCGTCCTCGCACGCGAATACGGCGCGGTCGGCTGGCTCGGCGACCTCACCAAATGCATCGCGGCGCTTACCCCAGACGAAACACTCGCCGACGCGCTCATTGCAAGATTCGAAGGAGGGCCGTTCCACGGACATTCTCTCAAGAACATCCTCATGCTCGGTCTCGCGCGCGCGAACGGCGTCCCGCTCCAAAAGGCGATCTGGATGATGGAGCGCATGTGCGGCGTGGATCCCCTGCATCATGCCGTCCCCGCTTCCGCGGAGCCGGCTGAACTTTGCGCGACGCTCACGTCGGGCGGCGAGATCGCCGGAGAAACGAACATTGACACGCTCGCCCGCAATCCGCTCTGGTCGCCGGACATCCACGGCATCGAACGGATATTCCTGCGGCCCGCCGTGCGCGCATGGGGGCCCGCGACGGAAGCGATCGTCTCGGCGGACCGCATCGTGGTCTGTCCGGGCGACCTCTACTCGAGCATCCTGCCCGTTTTCCTGCCGCAGGGCATGGCGCGGGCGTTCCGCCGGACGAAGGCGCGCATCGTCGTGGTGCTCAACATCATGACGAAACGCGGCGAGACCGACGGCTATCGCGCGGAGGATTTCGTGCGGGAGATCGAAAATAAGATCGGCCGCCGGTGCAACGCCATTCTCTATAACGGCACGCCGGTGCCGGAGGCCGCACTCGCCCGCTACCGCATGGAACGGAAGGTCCGCCTCTCCATGAACGGCTTCGGACGCGACCCGCGGCTCGTGAAGGTCCCCCTTCTCGGCATCACGCCGGAAGGATGGCTCTACCACGACCCGCGGCTCCTCGCCCGGGCGCTCGCAAAAGCGCTCAAATGAAAGCCCAAGAATAAAATTGCCCGGAACACGTCATCGTGTACCGGGCCTTTTTCTTTATCCTTTCCGCTATCCGATCAATAGATGATCCTTTTTTGAAAATGCTGATAGTCTTTGGGGTCCTCCCAGTCGCCGCCCCAGATCCATCCGCGTGCCTTGAGATAGAGCACGACCGGAGAATCGGAAGCAAGAGTGCCGCGGCGATGAGGATCATACGAGGCGCCATTGGGCTTGATCGCGCCGTTCTTTATCCAAGGATTAAGGAGCGGGTTGATATCGATGGCCTGACCGAGCGCATGCAGCGAAAGATCTTCAAGATCGATCCGGCTCATCGCGGCGGGCGCAGGACGCCCGTACTTCATCCGGAAATTGAATCCCGAGGTGTTGTTGAGCGCCATCGAATGGTCATCGTTCCAGAAAAACGGCGGGAACGAGATGGGGGTCGCGGACGCGATCGGAAACCGTATCCGCAGGATGAGGTCGAACAGCCCCTTTATGTCGTCTTCGAGCTCGCGGTCAATGACGATAAATCCCGATTTCTTGCACCTCTTGAAATCAAAGAAGCGCACCGGTACCGCGACCTGCCTGTCGAATATCTCCGGCGGACAGAGCGCGGCAGGATTTTGCTGGATCAGAGCGAAACTGCAGACATTCACGGAATGCGCCTCCTTGCGCTGATTCTTTTATATATGCGCCCGACCGCGTTGGCAAGGGCAATGGTGTGCTATAATCTTGGAACGAAGGCCGCATAATCAATAAAATCAATAAATCATAAATATGAAAACGTGGTTCATCACGGGGTGCTCGACGGGATTCGGAAGGGAGCTTGCGCTCGCGGTGCTTGTGAACGGTGATCGTGTAGCGGTGACGGCGCGCGATCCGCAGACGGTCGCTGATATCGTAGCGACGGACAAGACGGGCGGCGCAAATGCGGTCGCTCTCAAACTCGATGTCACCGATCCCGCACAGATAGAGGCGGCGGTAAAGGCCGCAACGGAGAAGTTCGGGCGGATCGACGTTCTCGTGAACAACGCCGGTATCGGCTACTTCGCCGCGTTCGAAGAGAGCGAGGAGGACGAAGTGCGCCGCATGTTCGAGATAAACTTCTGGGGATTGGTCCATATGACGAAAGCGGTGCTCCCCGTCATGCGTGAGCAGAAGTCCGGCACGATCGTGAACATCGCGTCCGTGGCCGGCATGAAGGGCGGCCCCGCAGTGAGCTTCTATAACGCGACGAAGTTCGCCGTCGAGGGGATCTCCGAAGCGCTCGGCCAGGAAGTAGAACCGTTCGGCATCCGCGTGCTCGCCGTCGAACCGAGTGGCTTCCGTACCAACTGGGCCGGCAGCTCCGCGCACGACACGCACCATCCCATCGCCGCATACGACGGCACGCCCGCCCGCGCACGCATGGAGATGCTCCGCGCGGCAAGCGGCCATCAGGCCGGTAATCCCCAAAAGGCCGCAGCGGCCATCATCGCCGACGTCGAAAAGGGAGGACCAAACCATCACCTGCCGCTCGGCAATGCATCATTCGATGTGACGATAAAGAAGATTGATGAACTGAAATCGGAATATGCGTCGCTCGAATCCGTGGCACGCGGCGCAGACGATGCTGATACGGAATTGAAAAAAATATAACCTTGTTAATCATTCCCGATGTTCGACCAGCTCAAACAGATACAGGAATTGAAAAAGCTCCAGGATTCCATGAAGCAAGAGCATGAGACCGTGCAGAAGAAGGGTATTACCGTTACGGTGAATGGAACGCTCGAAGTGGAGCGCATCATGCTCAATCCCGCGCTCGAGCAGGCGGAACAGGAACGTGCGCTCGCGGACTGCATCAACGAGGCCCAAAAGAACATTCAAAAACGGATGGCAAAGACGATGATGGGTGCCGCCGGCGGGTTACGCGGCCTTCTCTAAAGGAAGCGCCACAGTGAACGTGGACCCTTTCCCCTCCTCGGAGGTGAAGGTGATCGCTCCTCCCATGCGCTCTACGAGCATCCTCGTGATGAAAAGACCGAGGCCGGTTCCCGGAATGCTCCTCCCCGCAGCGCTCACATTCGAAGAGCGGAAGAATTTCCCGAATATCTTTTTTTGGTCTGCGGCGGGAATGCCATAGCCGTCGTCGCGCACGTCTATTGCAAGATACGGCGGCATTCCGCGGAACGATATTTCCACAAAACCACCCCCACGGTTGTATTTTATTGCATTGCTCACGAGATTGGTGATGACCTCGCTCAGCTTCCCCTCATCGGCCGAGATCATGGGAACGCCTTCGTGCAAGCCTATACGAAGGTCGACGCCTCCTTGGACGGCAAGCGGCCTGAGCTCCTTCACTACCGCCTCCACGACGGCCGTGGGCGATACGGATGTCGTCTCCACTTTGAGCGCGCCCTCATCGGAACGGGCGATCTCCAGCAGGTCGCTGATAAGCTGCGAAAGATTGTTGCTCACGCGGGAAATGGAATCCATGTAGTGGCGCACCTTGTCCGGAAGCGCATCCTGCGACTCCCCTGCAAGTTCGACGAATCCTTTGATCGCCGCGACGGGCGCCTTCAACTCGTGCGCCGCAACGAATACGAATTCATCCTTGAGACGCGCCACATCCCTCGCCTTCGCGAGCTCCCGTACTTGGGTGGCCCTGAGCTCCTTCGTACGCTCGTCCACCATATGTTCCAGTTCAATATTGAACATACGGATCGCCTCGTACGATTCCGCGTTCTGAATCGCGATGCCGGCCTCCTCGGCGAACACCGAAAGCGCCTTCACCTCCTGTTCGTAATAGCGTTCGCCGGAACCGCGCGGCCCGAGCACGAGTACGGCAACCTCGTTCCCCTCCACTCTGATCGGCATTGCGAAAGCGATGTCATACCGCGCAAACACAGCGCGCAAGAACGATCCTTCTTCGAGTTCGTCCGCGAGCACCCAGCGGTCTGCGGCATGCGGACCCTCGGCATGGAACAGCTTCTCGATCTCGGCGGGATAGGGCGAGAAAAAGCGGAAGTTCTTCTGCTCGACGCCGGTGATCCCGTGATCGCGCACAAAGAAAAACGCTCCCTTTGTGATATGCATCCCGCTGAGAAGCACATCGAGGACCTTCTCCGAAAGCAAATGGAGATCGATCGTTTCCGCCATCACGAGCGTAAGGTCGGCAAGAAGTCTTTCCGGATCATAGTGTTCCTGAAAAAATACCCTATCGGTCGCTTTTCGGAACGCGCGGGCAATGGGCTGGAACGAAAGTGTGACCGCAAGCGTGACGACAAAAAGGGGCGCAAGGATCGGAAGGGTGATCCGGTTCCCCGCAAACACGGCGTCAATGACGAAAAATACGGCGACATATCCCAATGCGAGCGCCGCCATAAGGACGACAAAAGAAACTGTCCGCGCGATCGCGAGCCTAAGGTCAAAGAGGGAGGTACGGGTCATCGCATACCCGGTCGCCGCGACAAGGATCACAAAGCCATAGAGTCCGATGCGCGAAATATCGAGGCTGATCGGTATGAATGTCTGAAGAAAGAGATTGATGAAGATAGCGTTCCCGACCGAGACGAAGAACCCCCCAAGGATGAGGTCGATCTGCTCGCGGACAAGCCATCGCCCGGCGCGACGTGCGCGGGCATGACCAAGAAACAAGAGCCACAATCCCCCGATGGCGAACACAAGCAGCATAATCGCATATAAAATCCAAAATGGCCCTTCACTAAAATGAATGATGCCGTCGGAAAACGATACATTGCGGATGATGGCCGGCGTAAAAGACAATGCCGCAAGGATCGTCCCAACGCTCGTAGTGGTCCATAATAACCATCGCGGCATACCGGTTGTACCAGCCCCTCTTTCAATGAAGGTATGACAAAAAAGGAGCCATAAAAGCAATCCTCCAATCGCGAATGCGAAATCCAAGCGGAGAAAAAGCGAAAGATTACCAATACCGACAAAGCTTGGCTCGTTCTCAAGAAAGTTGCTTGCAATCCATGCATTGGCAAAAAACGCAAAAAACGCGTAAAACACATTTTCCGCAGATCTTCGATCGCGCAAAAAGACCCCAAGGCCAAAAAGCGTGTTCACAACAATAATGGCGACTACAGTGCCAACGATAAGCATGTTTTCATTCTAACATGCGGAAGCAGGATCTCGTGGAAAATAAAAAAAGGGACAGCATTCGCTGTCCCGCTTCCTTTTTTCGATTATAGCGACCCGATCCACGAAGGTCTGCAGGTGCATTCCGGCGGAATAAGAACCGCGAGGTCCATCGTTTCGCGATAGCGATCGAACATCGCATGAAACGCACGGTCACATCCCTTGGCCCCCGAAAGATTCTCAGGAATGCCCCGAAGTACATGATTCGACGGAACGGCCTTAAGCTCCGGCATGTCCTTGAACGGAAGAAGATGGATGCGCCCCTCATGGCGTTCGATGGCATGCCGCAGGGTTGCATACACCATCCAAAGCGATGCAGGAACGAATCGCCCCTCTCTCCATTCCTTTTCAATGACGGGCCCGCCGACGTTTGTGGAGCAAAAATACGCCTCATCCATCCCCAGGCATCCGTCACCGGAGCCAAGGACGAAATCGAGCGTCTTCAGACATTCGTCAACCGCCCATTGCGGATCAAGACCGGGAGCCGGGTTGAGCAGTGTATAGCCGCCCGCACGTACGCCGAATTCCTTGAGGATCGCAACAGCCGCAAGGAGCTGTTTCCGTGTGTGTCCCTTGCGGAGCACCGTACGCCGAAGCTTTTCATCCTGCGTTTCGACGCCGATGCGCATCGTAAGCCCGATGCCACGCTGGTTGAGTTCGGACACGATCGGACGCAATGCATCGACAGTGATGAGCTCTGCTCGCGATTCGATGACAAGCCGACGGATCCCTTCATATGCCGCAACATCCCTTATCACAGCCTCCCGCACCGCAGGAGGCATGGCAAGGAATGAACCGGCATTGAAAACCATGAGCGTATGAAAGGGTTCGGCCCCGTCGAGCGCGCTTCGAAGTGTTGCCCGGAACATCGCGATATGCTCCGGTGCTTCAATTGACTTGCCTCCGGAGAATTGCTCGCGATATCCGACGACGCTGTTCGGCAGATCGCAGAACGTGCACATTGTGTTGCGTTTGCCGTCCGTCTCGCCCCAATCGGGACATCCGAACGGGATATAGAGCGTGAGCGCCCGGACAAAACGTCGTTCGCCGACATCCCACCACGAACGCCATCCGCCCTGAAGAAGCTCAGGACGAATATCATTGTCTTGAATGATCGGCAATGCGCCATTGTTCCGTCTTCCGCCTTGAGGCAACTCGGTGACAGCACAGAATGCCCGCGTCGGATCATCGAGCGCAAAAAGCGCCCCGTGTCCGCCGGACTCCGTATCGGGTGGATAACCGTTCAGGAGCAGCTTGTAAGGCCACACCTTTCCGCTTACCGCCCACCAGAGCCGCAATACAGGATCCCGCGGCCCCTCGCCACGGCGAAGCCGCATATATTCCTCCGGCCCTATCCCCGATTGCGCATGGATGCGCCCAAAGTCGGGCATACGGGAACAAAACATAAGAAATCCGCCATGCTCCTTCCATCGATCAATCAACGCACGGAAAAGCGGCAATGAAACAAGGAGTTCGGGAACATCCGCCCGTACCGCGAACGATACGATATAAATATTCTTGCCGTCCTCCTTGAAGGTTCCGGTCAAACGGCCTCCGTTCGTGGCATTCGCCCACGAAGTGCAGTGATCGGGATCGAGATCGGTGGGTTGAAGAACAACATCCCCAACCACCTCACCGCGATCATTGATCGCCACCAAAAACCATCCCGGCGGCGCCGCATTCAGCAACGAGATCCGTTCCAACATCAGTTCAGTGGAAGCCATCGCCGAAACGCCGACCTCCCCGAAAGTTTGCCGCTCGATTTTCATAATGGCCGGAAGGTCGTCCGGTTCCGCCAAACGGATTTTGAACATTGTCCCTTCTCCTTCGCTGTGATGTCCCTTTATGGATCGTTTTTGCAAGGGCTGCCTACAGTGTACATGTCGTGTGGTACAATCATCAATATGGACACCCCAAAAACCATCCTCATAACGGACGACGAAGCCGACTTCCGTGAAATATTTTCCGAGAAGCTCGCATCCCTCGGCTACAACATAGTGACCGCATCAAACGGCGGAGAATGCATTGCCCAAGCCAAAGCGGCCAAGCCGGACCTCATCCTTCTCGACGTACAGATGCCGGGCATGGATGGTCACGAAGCGTTCCTGAAGCTGAGACAAGACCCCGAGACCGCCTCAATCAAAGTCATCTTCGTGACCAACTTCGGCGATCCTCGCGACGGCGAAACCGACAAGACCGATAATATGTTCGCAAAAGAGGCCGGCGCAGGAGGCTTTGTAAGAAAGACCGACGATCTCTCCAAGCTTGTGGAAGAAGTGAAAAATCTCCTGGCGGCATAACGCTGGGGATACGCCTCAAAAATCGTTGCCGCGCACGATCACTGCGCGGCAACAATGGTGAACGGGCTGCTCCAGGCCTCGGGATTATTGCTCCCGGGATCGGTATCGGTAATGTTTATGGTGTACTGCCCGGTGGTGAGCGTGGCCGGGATGCCGGGGCATGCCGGGCTAAGGACGAAAGAATATTCTCCGGGCGAAGCAGGGACGATTCCTTCACGGCACATACCGCCGTTTGAGAAATGGATAAAGATTGCAACGTTTTTTACATCAACAGAAGTCCATCTGACCGTTTGCTCTTGTCCCACCTGCCACGTTTCACCTCCGCTTGGCGAGAGGATGGCGATGGATGGTTTTGCCGAAATCGGAGTGTTGTTGCTTTGATTATCAACAGGGGTCGAAGTCACGCTGAACAGTATCTGATTGCTCGTGCCGTTGGCGTTGGTTACGGAAACGGGGTAGGTGCCCACCGGGATATCCTCGCAGAATATCGTCGCCATGACGCCACCCGTGCATTGCGCAAGCTGGCTTTGCGGTTTACTGAAACTGAAAACGATAGTCTTGCCGTCTGTAGAGGTGAGATTGCCGACCGGACCATAGATGAAATTCACCGTGTTGCCCGTCGGCGTGAAGCCGCTGCCGTGGATGGTAACTTCCAGTGGCTGGGCAAGTATTGTTGCGGCCGATCCGTTCCCTCCCTGCGAATATGCAGGGGTGGACGAAGGAGAAAGAGAATCGATAAAAAGAGCGCTCGGCGTAGTGCTCGCAATAGCGCCGGTTTGCGAAGTTTGAACCGACATCATACCCGCAGTGGATGAAAATCTGAACATGCTAAGGCCGAAAATATTGAAGCCCGCCATCGCAAAGAAAAAAATAACGAAAGAAAGAATGCCCTTCTTCAGATTGAGCGTGAATGGAACATCCGTTTGGGCAGGCTCACTGTATAACCACAAGAAGATAAGGCCGAAGACAATATAACGAATGGTTCCGATCCACAAACTGGCGAGTTGAGCTGAAGATAGCATGATGACGACGCCGCTCGTGAAGGTCGAAAAAAGCACTACGGCGCTTGAAAGCAGATAGAAAGCTTCGATGATAATAGCTATGATCAGCGCTATCGTATAGATTTTTTTCGCACGTTCCTGCAATACTGGATCGCCCGCAACCTTGGCGGCATAAGCCATATAACGAGCCCGGGATGACTTTTCCCATAGCAATCCGATCAGGATGCCTATGCCATACACCACAATCAGGTAAACGAGCTGGAACCACAAAGCACTGCCGTTTGAGGTTATATTAAAGACACCGGAAAAAGCCAGGAATAATTCCAGGAAAAAGACGATCAAGGAAGCTATCGCAATACCAATCAGCGAATAGAGCACCCTCCGCGCATTGATGCTGATCATTTCCCTTTATTCTATCACAACTCACATAGGGAGATATGGCAAAAACCTTGATTGTTGCGGGAATTGGAAAACTTCCGAACCGCTTTGTTAGGAGAAAATTTTCTTTAGTGAAATGAAAAAGGCCGCGGGACTGATTTGTCCTGCGGCCTCTGAGAGGGAACGCACATCAATTGCATGTCTGGCGGTTATGCCAGACCAGGGGCGGCCTTCTTCGCGTCGGCCTTCGCCTGCCAGTAGGGTTCGTCGTTGTAGACGGCGACCCACTCGACGGCGACCTCTGCCGGTGTGCGGTCCTGATACCAACGGAAGCTGAAGTCCCCGTACTTGCGCCAGTCGATGTGCTGTTCGCACACAGACAGGAGGCGTTGGAAGTAGAGTTGCACCTGCTTTGGGTCTTGCTCGGCGGTGAATGCCAGCTGGGCCTCGGGCTGTTTGAGCGCCTCAATCCATGCTTCTGGTTCTTTCCCGTTGTCCACCAAGCTTTCCTCGGGGCAGTTATAGAACATCGCTGACCCGATCCAGTTGGCGAGGAAATGGAGAATGGTTACCGCCGCAGCCGGATTGGCCGTTGCGTATCCATCCAGGACTTCGAGCAGTGGCTCGGTGAGCTTGCCGATATACAGCGGATGCTGATGGGTATCGATGCACTGGTTGGTTGACCAGACACCGAAGCGCTCTGCGCTGTAGACGAGCTTCTGAAGCGCCGTCCATTCCCCCGGGCATTCGCCGGCCATTTCACCGATCGCCGACTGGATTTCCGTCGGCAACGCCTCGATGGCAACCGCCCAGCTCTTCAAGGTGGCGACGATCTTCGCGATGCGAGCAACTTCCTTGCCCTCGTTCAGTTTGGAGAGGATAAACGATCGATCCAATGTCTCGATCATCGAGCCGTCTCCATAGAACCCACGGGTCTCGTCGTAGCTCCACCCCGACCGCCACTCGATGCGCCGTCCGAGGATGTAGGTGCTCTTCAGCTGGCAGTAGCCGGTCGCGTTGACCGCTTCCACCGCCTCAAAGATCTTCGTCCACCGATTGCGACATTCCGCCTGGAACCTTGTGGTGTCGGTATAGTCGTCTGCCGCGATGCCCGCTGTCTGGATTTCCCAGGCCAGCGTGTTCATGCGAGCTTCCAGAGCTTCCGGTTCACACGTCGCATACAGTCGCTCGCGGATCGCGGGATCTGCGAGAAGGTTGGCGAACGTGCGAGTGCGGAGGTTCCGTTTGAGCACCGCGTCGATGTACGGCTTGAGGCGCTCGTCGCTCGGGTTGTTGTCGAGAACGAAGGCCGGAATATCCGGGACGACGCTCAGCATTCTGACGCTGAACCCGATGATTTGGGCCAGCTTGTCGCAATCCGCGGTAAGAAGCAGAGCGTCGGGGATCGTGTTGACGAACTCCCGCATCTGCCCCTGGAATGCGCCGAGGTCCTGTGTGTAGTCGCCGGTTTTTTCGACGTTCAGGCCGGCGGAGATTTTGGCACGGAGGATGTCGGGATAGTCGGAGCGCAGCCGCTGGGCCGCTTCCTGATTTTTCCGTTCATCCGCTTCTTGTTGGCTGAGTTTGGCTTGCTCGAGGGCAATTCTCGCCCTTTCGCGCGTCTGGTCTGCAATTGATTGTGCGTTCATGATGTCTCCTCCTAGACATCTGCCGCCCAGCGGCAATTCTGCGGGGCAAATGTCTAGGAGGACAATCGCAAACGAACTGAACATATTGTATCACTATATTATCTATATTGTCAATAGCACTCTTTTCCCTTTATTTATAAGCATTTAGAGGGGTAAGTTATCCCCAGTTGTTGCATTTTCCCGTCTAGGGAGTAATATATAAGTAAGCTCATTTACCATGTGTAAAAGGAGTTCGAGATCCGCC
>DAHVRZ010000007.1 GCA_027324805.1 Candidatus Parcubacteria bacterium | reverse complement strand
AGGCGCTCCTCGGCGGCATCCTCGGCGCGGCTCTGCACGCGCCCGGCGGCCTGCGCGCGCACCAGCTTGTAGGCCACGTCCACCAGATCGCGCACGATCGATTCGACATCCTTGCCCACGTAGCCCACTTCGGTGAACTTGGTGGCCTCGATCTTCAGAAACGGTGCGTCGGCCAGCTTGGCCAGGCGGCGGGCGATCTCGGTTTTGCCGACCCCGGTGGGGCCGATCATGAGAATGTTCTTGGGCGCTACCTCGGCGCGCATGTCCGCGGGCAGCTGCATGCGCCGCCAGCGGCTGCGCAAGGCCACCGCCACCGCGCGCTTGGCGTCGTGCTGGCCGATGATGTAGCGGTCGAGTTCGCTGACGATTTCGCGGGGAGTCAGGGAAGCCACTAGTCAAGCTCCTCGAAGGTATGATTCTGGTTGGTGTAGATGCAGATGTCGCCGGCAATGCGCAGGCTCTGGGCGACGACTTCGCGGGCTGATAACTCGGTATTGCGCAGCAGCGCCGAAGCCGCCGCCTGAGCGAAGGGCCCACCGGAACCGATGTGCGTATACGTATGGTTTGAAGGTCGAGACAGTTGAAGTTGCTTTTAGTGGTCAACCTCGCAGCTGGCATCACGTACAGGATTTCCTTGCGCGTGAAGGGATTCCGGAAGAACCAACCATCATCCCGACGGGCCAGCATCACTTTTCTTCGCGAGAACGCGTGCGATTCAGCGGCTATGCCCGGGAATACGATTTCGTCCCGCATGGTTGCGGCTCGCGCACGTTCCTGATCGAAAAGGTCGAACCTATCCCGTATTGCTGCACCTGCGGACTTGGCAAGAAAGTTCCGGTCGTTCTCCATCCGGAGCGCTGTAATCTACGTGTCCGGCCAGAGCAGATGCACCATCAGTTCATCTACCTGCGCATTGATGGCGAGACGCGCCGTTTCTCAGGGATTCTGGTAGAGCCGGCGATATAAGCCTTTCATTTTGAAGTCATTTGACCATCCTCTGGGGTGGTCAATTTTCTTATTGACGCCATAGAAAAATACATTATTATTAATCCTACAACCGCATAGCATCACGAGCGCGGAGATGCAAAGGGAATTGGCCCGATGCTCCGCCCGCAACCCCCGTCATGAAAATGGCGGAAGGTGCGAAATCCAACCCTTCACGGGGAAGATGTTCAGGGACAGGAACGAACAACGACCGCCGTGATGGCGGTTGTTTTGTTGTCCGGGTCGCAAAAAAATAATAAAAATTTTAAAAATAAATCATATGAAAAAAACCGCCGAGTTCGTGTCGCCGAAGCATCCCGACAAGATCTGCGACATTATTGCCGACACCATCCTCAACGAATATATGAAGGCCGACCCCAAGAGCCGCGTGGCGGTCGAGGTGATGGGCGGACACGGGCATGTTTCCGTGTCGGGCGAGGTGACGAGTACCGCGCAGGTGGACATCGAGCGTGCGGTGCGGAGCGTGGCGGGCGTCCCCGCGGATGCGGCGGTGCACGTGTATCTCGTGCCGCAGAGCCCGGAGATCGGCGGCGGGGTGGACGGCGGCGGCGCGGGGGACCAGGGGATCATGACCGGCTACGCTACGCGCGAGACGCCCGAGCGCCTGCCGCGCGAATACGTCCTTGCGCGCGAGCTTTGCCGCAAGGTGTACGAGAAATGGCCGTTCGACGGGAAGACGCAGGTGACGCTTTCGGACGCCGCCCCAAGAGGCGGCAACGCAGACGGCGGGGAAGCCGAGGTAGAGACCGTCGTTGCAAGCTTTCAGAACGCGCCCTCGGCGGAACTCCTCGCCTTTGTGCGCGAAGCCCTGCCCGGCGCGCGCGAATACTTCGTGAATCCCGCGGGCGACTGGTCGCAAGGCGGCTTCGATGCCGACTCCGGCCTCTCGGGTCGCAAGCTCATCGTAGATAATTACGGCCCCGAGGTCGCGATCGGCGGCGGGTCGTTCTCCGGAAAAGACTGGACGAAGGTGGACCGCAGCGGCGCGTACATGGCGCGGCGCATCGCGAAGGATTATTTGGAAAAATATGCGGACGCGGCGAAGGTTCGCGTGAAACTCGCGTATGCCATCGGCCGCGCAGAACCCGTAATGGCCGTCGCGGAGCTCGAGCTTGCCGCCTCGGGAGGCGGCAACGAAGGCGGCGCGAGCCGCGAGGTTGTGATCGCCCCCGGGGAATACGACCTTTCGCCGCGCGGAATTTTCAATGCGCTCAAGCTCAGCGAGGTGGATTGGTCGGCGACCGCGGCCTGGGGCCACTTCGGCAGGGAATTCCCGTGGGGATAGAGAGGAAAGAGGTCACGACGCATACCAAAGCGGTAACTTGCTTTAATACAATATTTTAGGTATAATATTCTCCAGGAGGGTTGATAAAGTGTCGAAACATTTGAAGCTTGGCGTCGCTGGCATCGGCGTGATGGCCATCGGCGTGATCCTTGCGATTCTCGACGAACACAAGGTGGTGAACTTCGGTGCCATTGGCATTACGGTGACGATAGGTTTTTTCTTTGCCGGTTTCATCATCGCGCAGCACGGGTTCCGCAAGTGGGCGGACTGACCGGAGTGCAAAAAGTACCGTCGCTGACCCCCGGGGGAGTGCGCGAGTATCGTTTCGTTTGCGGTGCGCAGAGATCATCCTGCGCGCCGCTTTTTTCTATTTAAAAAGACCCCTGCGGGGTCTTTTTTGGAACGGCAAACCGGAAGTGCCGACGGACCTTAGTGCAGGAACGCCGCCAGCCACGTGCCGATGTAGTACGGCCAGATGATGATCGCGGCCACGCCCTGCCAGAAACTAAGGTGGCAGAACCCGACCGTGAAAAGCCATCCGATCACCCAAATCATACCCATATGGCTGTGCTTGTTTATAAAGACTTTTTCCATATATCCATAATAGCACAGCGTCGCCGGCGAGGACTTGACGGAAAAACGCCCGAGGGGTATTGTCGTACCCAGCTGGTGAGGTGATAGAAAGGTCTTTTAAAGACCTCTCCTCGGAGGTTGACGTTGGTGGCACGGCATGACAGATGGGATTTCCAATGATGTCATGCAAGTTCAACCGCCGATGTCCCCGAGAGACCTCACTAAAGCAGCAGATCGTTTGCTGCGGTCGAACGGATTCCGCCGCGATGGGCAACCCCGTGGTGCGGTGTCGTACAAGCAGACCGTTTTCGAACGGAAACTTGTGCGCATCCCCATGGGTGGTAAGCCGCCTAAGCGCTGAATCTCCTTCTTCCTAGTCGGGATGGGCCTGCTGCGTCCGACGATAAATAAACAGGCCGGTATCCGGCATAGACCAGGAAAACCGGATGCAGAAGCCATCGTGGAGTAGCCATAAGCCCCCGAAGAACCAAGAGTTCGACGGGGGCTCTAACATTTTGGATATTTAAAAAGCACCCTCGGAAAAAAATCCTCGGGTGCAGTGGGAAATGCCGGCCATGGACGGTGCGATATCCGCTAATGGCAGGATATGTGGAGATGCGGGGTTCGGGGATCGATCCTCCGTATCCGTGAGAATCCTTCTTGGATTGTTGGGGTGGGGAAGTCGATATATGCGTGGTGCACGGCCTTTATGGCGTGCGGCCTGAAGAGTGCACGCCATCTTCGATCGCGCGGGTCGGTGAGCGCGTGCTCCTCGCGCTCATCCCGTTCGATGAACCATTTGACGCAGATGAACTCCGGCGTCACGAAGTGCCATGCTTCCACGTCGGCGATGCCGAGGGAGTGAAGCCGGACGATGACCTCCTTTCGTTCCGTTGGATTGCAGCAATGGCAATCCAAGATGAAGTGCGCGCTTTTGTCGGTACAAGCGTGCAGGTTTTGGACGATGGTTTTCCACAAAATGCCCTCTTCGGTGAAATCGTCGTTGTTGACGGACCGTACAAGGATCGCGTCGGACCTCCCGGCGGCGAACGATTGGCAGAATGTGGTCTTTCCGGCGGCTTTCGGGCCTACCGCAATGGCGGCGCGGTGTGATGGCATAAGGCCCCTCCTACTCTCCAATTGGGAATCACGTACAGCGAAGACGTTTCGCTTCTCGCATTATATAACCACTCGCGGAAAAAGTTCAAAAAGGGCGGGATGCGGATAAGGGGATCCCTAGGGAGTTGCGTCGTGATGGAGGTCTTTATGGATCTCTTTTAATTCTTCTTCGATGTGACGGATCTCGGTCTCGATACCGGGCAGTTCCGTGGATTCCTTCTTTACGGTCTGCTCCTCTTTCTTTTCTTCGCGGAGCATCGTCTCGCCGCCGGCGAGTTCGGTGACGAAAAGTCCCGTCGAAAGGAGAAGCAGGCTGCCGATGATAATCGAGGCAAGGCCATCGATGGCGTTCGGCCAGCCGAGCGAAATGCCGGACGAGGCGGCGGCGGTGGGCACCATGAACGCATAGATATAATCGGCGCCATACCAAACGCCGCGCCAGAAGAGAACGATGCCGACGCCGCCGATGAGCGCGTAAAGGAGGGGGTATTTTCCGATTCGTGCGCGCAGGGCGACTTGAGCTTTTCGGATGAATGACATTGATTCCATTATACGGGTCCTTCACCCTGCCGTCACTGCCCCTTCTCACTCCCTTGCAGGTAGTGCTGCACGGTGTATTCGAAATCTTCGCCTTTGTCTTTGAGTGTCGAAAGCCACTGGAGATAGTTCCGGTCCGCGCCGGCAACTTCGGCGAAGGTCTTGCCGGCATATTGGCCGAAGGTCATGCGGCGAAGGAGGACCGGCTGTTTCGAAATACCGATGAACGCGTCGAGCGCCGTTTCTTCCGTAAACGGACCTTTTGCGTCCACTCCGCCCGTTTCCATATATTCCGCGAGTATATGATCGAACACTTTTTCAAGGATAGCGACGTCGCCTTCGGCGTCGTGCGCGGTGGCGGCATCGTCCTCGATGCCCCAGAGATAGCGGAGGTATTGCATCTTGTACTGCGGAAGATCATACATCGCCATCGCGACCTTCATCGTACAGATGAACCCGCCGGCGGGCGAGGGGAGCCCTTCGCGCACAAGGATGCCCATGTCGAATTTCGCGTTATGAGCGACGAGGATCGTGTCAGGATCGGCGAGGGATGCTTTGAGCGCGATATGCGTATCCGAGCCGTCGAATGCCGGCTTTTCGGCGATGTGCTTCTCCGTGATATGGTGCACCGCCATCGCCTCGATCTCGATCGGTACCGGCGGTTTGAAATACTCGACGTGCATTGAAGTATCGTTCACGGCCCTGCCGCGCGCTCGGTAGGCGATCTGGATGAGACGTCCTTCGGCGATGCCGGTCGTTTCGGTGTCGAGGAAGAGAAGGGTGCGGGGTTTTTTGACGGGGAAGAGCGGTTCCATAACGGTCATTATACCGCATCAAGGAACTATCAAGAAAACATGAAGAAAAAAGCCTCCGGCATCAGAAAAGATGCGGAGGCGATGGGGTTGATGGGGGAGGGCGATGGATGTGATCAGGAAGATTCGGTCTGGCGCGAAATCTTTTTTCCTTTCAGAACGGCGATACTCGCGGCGGCGAGCATTATGGACTTCCGGGACGTGTCGCACGCGAAAGGCAATAGGCGGAAGATGGTGATGGCGACGACGACGGAGATCAATATGGGATCCATACAGCCTCGTAAATGAAATAATGGAATGTTCTGCCCATATGATACCACGGAGCATGGATATGGGCCATGATGAATGCACGAAAAAACAGTTCGCCGCATGCTCGAGTGATGGTATAATCGAAATACGGTATAAGCGGTGTCATCGCAAACCTCGGGCCGACGACCCCGGTCCGCAAGAGGCCGCACCCCTCCGCAACCTTTGGGTTCGGTATCCCAAAGGTCGAAATCAACCAAACACGTTCATGGACGACAAAAACAAAGAGTGGATGGATTGGTATGAAAAGCATAACGGGGAGCATTGGGCCCATTGGCGCGCGTGGGGCTCATGGTTCAGTTGGGGTTCTCCCGTAGGCCTCGGACTCTTCTTTATAGAGGTCGGGGTCTTCCTCTGGACCCTGCACCTTGCGGGACTTCTCAAATAAAGATAAAGAAGGCCTGGATATGTGCGGCAAAAGCACCTTGGAAAAGGTGCTTTTGCTTTGTGCTGGGCGCCCTGCGTGCCTATGGTAGAATATCCGCATGGCAACCGGAACGCGATTGGATTTTTCGGCGGAAGGGGAAACGGTCTTCACTGTCGTCCAATATATAGAGGTTCTCAATACGTTCTTCAAGCGGGAGAATGTGCGGATCACGGGAGAGGTATCGGAGCTCAAGCGTGCGGCCTCCGGACACGTATATTTTACGATCAAAGACAAGGATGCGCAGGGTGTGATGGATTGCATTGTCTGGTCGCGCAACTACGACCTCTGCGGCGTGGCACTCGAGGTCGGCATGGAAATCATTCTGGGCGGCCATCCGAATATCTATCCGCCGAGCGGGCGGCTTTCGTTCGTGGCGGACACGGTGGAGTTGGTGGGCGAGGGCGCGCTCAAAAAAGCGTACGATGAACTGCGGAAGAAGCTCGAAGCGGAGGGGGTGTTCGCCGAGGAACGCAAGCGCGCGCTTCCGGAATATGTTTCGCGCATCGGCGTCATTACTTCGATGAAAGGCGCGGTGATCCACGACTTCATGAACAATCTTGGCAGATTCGGGTTTCATGTGCGCGGGATCGATTCGCGCGTGGAGGGCCAGCAGGCGGCGAAGCCGCTCCTTGCGGCCATGCGGCGCATGCGCGAGGAGACCGAAGCGGGCGGCGCGCCGCCGGATCGCGCGATCGAAGCGCTTGTCATCATCCGCGGCGGCGGCTCGCTCGAATCGCTTCAGGCGTTCAATAACGAGATGCTCGTGCGCGAGGCGGTGGATTTCCCCGTACCGGTGATCGCGGGCATCGGCCATGACCAGGATGTGCCGCTCATGGCGCTCGCGGCGGATTATATGACGAGTACGCCGACCGCGGCCGCGCATCTTTTGGGGCGATCGTGGGAAGAGGCCCGCATGAAGACCGAGCAGTTTTCGCGTATCCATATCCGCATCGGGGAAGAATTGCGCAGGATCCGCACGGACCTCGAAGCAGCGCGAAGTTCCGTGCTCGATCACGCCGCAGAGCTGATCATGCGCGCAAAGGAAAAGCTCGCCATGGCCGAACAGCTCATGCGGGTCCATGATCCGATGCGTCAATTGAAGCTTGGTTATTCGATCGTATGGCACGATGGTATGATAGTGAAAAGCGCGGCCGCGCTCGCCCGTGGCGATACGCTGGATATCCGCTTGACCGACGGAAGCGTGCATTCGAAGGTCGAAGATGTGGATAGGAACGAATAAAAAAATCTATGACAGCAAAAGAAAAAACGGAGAAGACGAAGGATTTCAAACATCATCTGGAAGAGATCGCGGAGATACTCGAATGGTTCGATTCGCAGGAGGAGCTGGATGTGGAAAAGGCACTGGAAAAGGTGAAGAAGGCGGCGGTGCTCATTAAGGCGAGCAAGAAAAGATTGGGGGAGCTTGAGAACGAATTCGAAGAGATAAAAGCGGACATCGAAAAAGAATAAAATTCCATGAATACGGTTTCATTCAAAGAGATTTCACTGCAGGAGTTCGATCATGAGATGGCTACGGCGCGGAAGATGCTCGAGCGCGTCCCGCTCGCGGAGAAGAAGGATTGGAAGCCGCACGAAAAATCGATGCTTCTCGGAAGGCTCGCAAAGCACGTGGCGACGTTGCCCGGCCTGGTGGCGGACATTGTCGAAAAAGATTCGCTTGCGTTCGGTGCGAAGGGGAGCGGAGCGGGAAATGAGGAGCCGGAGGATGCGGCGGGGCTTGTCGCGCTTTTTGACGGGAAGGCGAAGGCGGCGCGCGCTGCGCTTGAAGGCACGACCGACGAACATCTCGCCGGGGAATGGGAACTCGTTTTTGACGACGGGACGAACAAGCGTCGGATATTCAAAGGGCCGCGTGCGCTCGCATACCGGACGCTGTTTATCGATCATTTTATACATCACCGCGCTCAGCTCGGCGTGTATCTCCGGCTGAACGATGTGCCGATCCCGGGTTCCTTCGGGCCGTCCGCCGATGAGCCGATGTAGGCCATGCGCATCGTAGGCCATCTCGATATGGATGCATTCTTCGCTTCGGTGGAAGAGCGCGACAACCCGCGCTTTGCCGGACGGCCGATCGTGGTAGGTTCGGATCCGGAGGCGGGCCGCGGCCGTGGCGTCGTCTCAACCGCGAACTATGCGGCGCGCGCATACGGCATCCATTCGGCCCAGCCGATATCGACGGCGTGGCGTCTCGCCGAAGCGGCGCGGGGGAAGGGTCTTCCGCCCGCCGTGTTCCTTGCGGTGGATATGCATCGTTACGGAACGGTATCGCACAGGATCATGGAGATACTCCGAGCGCACGTGGACCATAGTGAGGAGGCGAGTGTGGATGAGGCATACTTCGACCTTTCATCAGCCGGTTCGTACGAGAAAGCGGCAGAGGCTGCGCGTTCAATAAAGGAAGAGATCCGCGCGCGCGAGCGGCTCACTGCGTCGGTTGGTATCGGACCGAACAAGCTCGTCGCAAAGATCGCATCCGACAGGAACAAACCGGACGGCTTTACGGTGGTGCGTCCTCGGGATGCGGAAAAATTTCTTGAGCCGCTTGCGGTCCGTACGATCCCGGGCGTCGGTCCGAAGACGGAAGAGGAATTGAAACGGCTTGGCGTGCGCACCGTCGCGGATGCAAAGCGCTTTACGGAAGCCGAGCTGTACGAAATGTTCGGAAAATGGGGGAGTGAACTGTATGCAAAATTGCGCGGAACGTACGATACGCCGCTCGTCGAGGAATGGGAAGCGAAGTCGATAGGCGAACAGGAGACCTTCGCGCATGACACGCGCGATCCCATCGTGCTGCAGGAGCGGCTGATGGCGCTCGCGGACGGCGTCCACGCGCATTTCAAAAGAAGCGGTTTTGCATCGTTCCGCGGCATAACGATCACGGTGCGCTTCTTCGATTTCACAACAAAGACGCGGAGCATGACGCTCGCCGCGCCGGCATCCGGTGCGGATGTCATCCGTTTTGAGACATTGAGGCTTTTCATGCCATTCCTCGACAAGCGCGAGAATCCGGGGCGCAAAGCGATCCGCCTCGTCGGCGTGCGCGTGGAGAAATTGGCGTGACGGATGCGGAAAGAATGACAGAGGATGCTATAGTAAAAAAATGAAGGTTCTCGTGAAAGCGAAGCCGGGCGCCAAAAAGGCTTACATAAAAGAAGAGCCACGGGGACTCTTCAAGAATGCGGCGGAACGGAAGTTTGTCGTCGCGGTCACCGAGCGTGCCATTGAAGGCCGCGCGAACGAGGCGATCGTCGCCGCGCTCGCGGAGCACTTCAAAGTGCCCCGCTCCAAAATCAAAATAGTTTCCGGCGCGCGTAGCAAGGAAAAGACAATCGAAATCCCGGAAGGATAGAACCATACATGCCTTCTCCGGGGAAAACCTCGGAGGCGCACAGGCGCCAAGAACGTGAACGCCCGGCCTTCTGGCCGGGCGTTCGTCTCCGAGGGGATGACGAGGATCTTATTTCCGCGCCGCTTTGAGTGCTTCGCCGAGCCACGCAAGCTGGTCGAGCATCTCATTGCCGGGCTTCTCGAACGATGACGTATCGAACTCGCCCTGGTCGTTCATGAGGTTCCACGGGTGGTTCATAGTGATCGTGATCGGCACCGGATGCATGGCAAGATTGCTGTTCACCACCTGCTTCAGTTGCTCCACGGAACGGACGCCTCCGTTTGCGCCGTATCCCACGAACGCCACCGGCTTGTTGACCCATTCGCCGTAGATGTAATCGATCGCATTCTTAAGAGACGGGGGATAGCCGTGATTGTATTCCGGCGTGACGAAGATGAAGCCGTCCGCATTGCCGATCTTCTCGGCCCACTTCTTGGCGATCTCGTTCGTATAGTTGCCTCCCAACATTGCGGGGATCTGCGACTCCGCGAAGACGGGGAACGGATAATCCTTGAGGTCGAGGAGCTCAACGTCGAACCCTTCCCTCGATTTTGCCTTTTCAAATATCCACTTCGCGGGTTTGTCTCCGAAACGGCCTTCGCGCACGCTCGCCAATACTACTTTTATTTTCAGCATGGTTTTTTTATGATGATTGTTGTTATTACCGTTTTCGGGACGGTTTTTTATCCATATCTTTGATGAGATTTTGCAGGAGCTTGAGGGTATATTCGGCATTTACCGCATAAAACACTTCTTTACCGCTCCGTTCCGCGATCACGAGGTCGCACGATTTGAGCGTAGCAAGGTGCTGGGACACCGCCGGTTGCGAGAGCTTCACGATGCGGGTGATCTCGCTCACCGTTTTATGCCCCTTGAGGAGCGATTGGATGATCCGGTACCGCGCCTCGTTCCCGATGCCCTTGCCGAACTTGTTGATCTCTTTGCATAGGTCGGTCATATAAAGATATTAGCATATACTTATATGAAGTCAAGTGGGCGCCATTGCATGCAACGGAGGGGGGGTGGCAGGATATTGCTCCGATATACGGAAGCGCCGGGACCGTTAGACGCCGAGGCTGCCATCAGCGCGGAGCGGATATTTTTTGCCGCGGAGATGCGTCACATAACCGGCAAGGCCGATCATCGCAGCATTGTCGAGATTATATTTGAACAAAGGAACAAGAAAAGAGCATCCGGCCTTCCTTGTCTCGCGGCCGAGCCGCAAGCGGAGCGCCTTGTTCGCCGCGACGCCGCCGCAGAGGATCACGGAATGGGCTCCGTACTCGCGGACGGCGCGCATGGTCTTTCTGGTGAGCACATCGAGCACGGCCTCCTGGAATGACGCCGCGACGTCCGCGCGCGAAGGCGTTGCGGCAACGGCCACCGGTGCGTGATCCCGCATATAATAGAGCACTGCCGTTTTAAGTCCTGAAAAGCTGAACTCATAGTTCTTCTCGTGGAGCATGGGGCGGGGAAATTCGATTGCGTGCGGATCGCCTTCGTGTGCAATCCTCTCGATCTCGGGGCCGCCGGGATAGGGAAGGTCGAGCAGGCGCGCGACCTTGTCGAACGCCTCGCCCGCCGCGTCGTCGCGGGTCTCCCCGAGCGTCCGCCGGGCCGTGAGCGAATCCATTTTCAGAAGCATCGTGTGCCCGCCGGAGACGATGAGTGCGATCGCCGGAAACTTGATCGGCGCGGCTTTCTTTGGATCTCTGCCGGCCGGCAGGAGAAAGCTGTAGAGATGCCCTTCAAGATGATTGGCGCCGACGAGCGGCTTTCCGGTCTTCTTCGCGAGTTCCTTTGCGAAGGTGATGCCGGTCCAAAGGGCCGGCTCGAGTCCCGGTCCTACGGTGACCGTGATCATATCGAAGGAAAGCCGTTTGCCTTTGGCGCGGAGCCGCCGCTCGAGGCGTGCGTAAAGAATGGGAAGGTTGCGCAGATGTTCCCGCTTCGCGAGGTTCGGAACGACACCGCCGAATTCGCGATGAAGTTTGATCTGCGAGGCGACGAAATTCTCGAGCACTTCGACCTTCGGGATTTTTATTGTCCCGTTCTTTGTTCCGGGTGCTGCGCCTCTGCCGCCTATCTTCAGAAGGGCAACGCCGGTCTCGTCGCACGATGTCTCTATGGCGAGGATGTTCATACGAACCTAACGATACTACAGGAAGATAAAAAAGGGGAGGGCGTTTGATATACTTATACTATGCATCAAATAATGCGCACGCGCCGTTCCGGATTCTCGTTGCTCGAGATGGTCGTGGTGCTCGGGATCATATCGCTCCTCGCCCTTATGGTGATCCTGACGCTGAACCCCATCCAGCTTGTTCAGCAGTCGCGCGACGCACGGCGGGTGAGCGATCTCGCCACCCTCGATGCCGCCGTCACCCTCTATCAATCCGACCAGGGACTGATGCCGGGGTATTCGATCGGCACGACGACGATGAACTATATTTCCGTCCCGGCCGCAAACACGAACTGCAGCGATCTCGGACTTGCGACATCCGCATATGCATATACGTGCAGCGGCGTGACGAATTTCAAGACGACCGCCGGTGCGGGATGGATCCCCATCAATTTCCAGAACATCCGCGGCGGGAGCCCGTTCAATGCGCTCTCGGGGGATCCGGTCAACCAGACCTCCTCGAATCTCTATTACACCTATAACACCGACGGTTCGAAATATGTCATAACGGCGTTCATGGAATCCAACAAGTATGCGGGACAGGTACGGTCTTCCGGGGGTGTCGACCCCACCCTTTACGAAGTGGGCAGCGGCCTTTCAAGCCTCCCCGTGTCCGGCAGGGCGCTTGTGGGATACTGGCCGCTCAACGAGGGGAGCGGACCCTCGACGATCGACTGGTCGGGATATAACAGTACGGGAACATGGAGTGGAACGACGCCATACTATGCGTCAGGATATAACCAGAGCTACGCGGGCAATTTCGACGGGAGTGACGATATCGTTTCCATTCCGAACACGTCGCAGTTCCAGTTCGGTACCGGCAGTTTCTCCGTGGGGGCGTGGGTCAAAACCTCCGCGGCCCTCAGCGAAGCGGCGGCAGTGTCCGCCAACCGATGCGGCATTGCGGAATCATGGGTTCTCGAAACGTATAATAACAAAGCATCGTTCTCCACGTTCGGCACCGGTTCCGCGGGATACCTTACCTCGCCCGGGACCATCAATGACGGCAACTGGCATTATCTGGTCGGAGTGCGGAACGGTACGAGCGTCGCGATCTATCTCGACGGCGTCCAGGTCAATTCCGCGGCCGTGAGCGCAGGCTACAATTCGAACAGCGGGGCGTCCGTGATAACCATCGGGAACCTTTCGTCCGGCGGCTCATGCAATCATTATTGGAACGGGAATATACAGGACGTCCGTATCTATGACCGCGCACTCTCCGGTGCCGAGGTCCAGCAGATCTATAATATAGAGAAGTAGGACATATCGCCGAACGGACAGATACGATCTGCCGCCGCACAGCAACAAAGAAAAGAATCATCCATGAATAATAATTCAAAACCGCATCGTATGATGCGGTTTTGAATGTCTTAAGAGCAAACGCAACGCTCCTATGCGGTACACGTCCGGCAGTTCTTCTTGTGAGTGAAGATCTCCCAGAGGGCGGAGAGGCCGACCAATATATAGATCAGCTGGGCCACTACGCTCGAACCGAACAAAGCACTGACGAGATTCCATCCGAACGCGACGAGAAGCCAATTGAGGCCGCCTATCACGAGCAGGATGAAAGCGACCATATGAATTGCTTTCATGGTTTTAGGAAATAAGGTCCCTTTCGACCTTTGAACCCATGCATTCATGGTACTCGCTGTAGGGGTGTTATACAAACGGGAATATATTCCTTCGATTGTGGGGATATTCTATTTTCCAACCTCGAACCACAAATATATAAGCAGAGAGGCCTGTAATCGATTTCGGTTCGAAAAATACAGTTAGTAGCCCACATCAGGATAGGGCCTTATGCCCCTATGGATAACCAACTCTTTACAAAAGGCGAATTAGCTTTACCATTTTCAGCCCCAGCGGTTCCAAGATCGCGAGTTCCTGGGCCCCTGGGAGCGGGAATCTTGCCAGCCATCTCACTCTCCCTGCTACAGGCGCCTACACTCTCCAACTCGTGACGAACGGCTCCGATGTCGGGCAGATGTCGGTCGAGCTTACCAGTCCATGATGCGGCGGCTTTTGGGATTAGATAACGCGAATATCCTTTCCTGTGGGGCATACGGAAAATCTCGAAAGTTCGATTCCCTGCAAGGATCATCACATTCGAGATTGAGGGAGCCGCATAAATATTCGTGTTTTGAAGGCGGCCTACGCGTAGCCCTCGAGGGGCAGGTTTGGAACGGTATTGTGTAGCCCACATCGGGACGTACCTCGAACTTGGGACGCACTGTTGAAAGAGATTTCAAAAGCAATCGAGAACGACGCAACGTTGCGCTTTGCGTAGAGGAACTACAATGTTCTTCTCGCATTGTACCGGGTTATGCCACCTGAACAAGGTGGCATAACCTTCTTTACGGTATAGATTCTACCGCAGGGTTTACAAAGAAGTATTTAGGGGTTTACAAAGACTTATAAGGCCGTAATATATAGCTATATAGCCTATATACCCTATATACCCTAATGCAAGATACACCCGCCGTCCGCGACTTCATCTTTGAGAATATTGCGGACCATCCATCCGATATAGTGTCGGTCGTTGCTGATCGCTTTGGATTCTCCCGTCAGCGCGCGCATGAATACATTGCGCGCGAGGCGGCGGCGGGAACCATCATTCAAGTTGGCCGGACTCGGTGGACCCGTTATTTCAGCGCTTCGGGAAACCATATCGACTTCGCTCTTCCAATCACGGCAACACTTGCAGAAGATCGTGTCTGGTCACAATACATCAGACCATTACTCCGACGCTTCCCGGAGAACATTCAGGGGATATGCGCGTATGGTTTCACTGAAATGGTAAACAATGTTATCGACCATTCAGAGGGGACAGTACTCTTTGTGACGCTTGATATCCGGGAGGATGAGCTTGAGTTGATGATTATGGATAATGGCGTCGGCATTTTCCATAAGATTCAAGATGCTCTTCATTTGGACTTCATGAGAGAAGCCATCCTCCATCTTTCGAAGGGCAAATTCACCACCGATCCCACAAAGCACACGGGGGAGGGTATTTTCTTCACCTCGCGCATCTTCGATAAGTTCTCGATTCTTTCAGACGACTTGTTCTACACGTTCCAGGGTGAGGAATGGTTCCTATCCCCTGAAAAGAGGGAGTCGTTTGGCAAGGGCACATGCATCGATATGGTGCTGTCGCTGAATGCCACTCGCACCCCGAAAGAGGTGATGGATCAATACTCGGATCAGGAAATAGGGTTTGGCAAGACTATTGTGGCGGTTGCCTTGAGTTCAGACCCGAATGATCCTCACGTATCGCGATCACAGGCGAAGCGACTCCTTATGGGTCTTGAGAAATTCAGGCAGGTAGTGCTTGATTTCCGTAGCGTGAACTCGGTGGGCCAGGCTTTTGTGGACGAGGTGTTTCGCGTTTTTCAAGGCGAGCATCCGGACATCATGATTCGATATGTGAATGCAAACGAAGAAGTCGAAGCAATGATTAAGCGCGGGTTGGCCAACCAGCCGAGTTAAGAGCAACAGACCACTCTAGAGCAATGGAGTTAACAAACAAACATAGAAATGAAGAGGTGGTTGAAGCAATTGAGAATCTCAAGGCGTCTAGGTTTGGCGTTGGTGCTCAATCTGCGCACCATGTTGGTATTGCGACCGCCTCAGCCTCGTTGGATATTGCTGAATCATTACAGATTGCCTCGCTCCAGATGGAGCAATCGTCTATGCAGGACAGGGTCGTTCTTGATCGAGCCTTTCAGTTACTCATTGAATCGAATGAAAGGCTTGCGCGTAGCAATGAGAAGCATGCTAAAGCCATGATGTGGCTGACGGGAGCTTTAGTGCTTGTTGGTCTCTTTCAAATCCTTATGTCGCTGTTTCGTTTATAGATGTGGCAATTAGACTCTGATTGGGTCGCGTTATCATCATTCAGTAATATGTCGCGACTGTAAATCCTGCTCCAGCGGCAGATCATGCTACCTTGAGGCATCCCACCCACCTGATAGGATGTGTCCTACGCTTCGAGCTATAAAGGTCGGATCGAGGCGGGGAAAATAATACAATGCATTCCTCATGGGATACGGTTACCCAGAGGAAGTGGTGCAGGACTTCATCGATGACTACGCGGAGGAGTACGGCGTGGTGCTCCCATACCCGGAAGCGCTCCGCATGCTCAGTCTCTTTGATAGCCTGTGTGGCTTGATGGAAAAATACGAAGGGGACGACGGCAAGGGAGATGCCCTGCCGCTTCGGATGATGCCCTTCCATAAGGACTTCAGATAGCCACCGCTTCCCGGGAACGATTCCCGTGGGGCATACGGAAAATCCCGAACGTTCGATTCCCCGCAAGGGTCATCATATTCGCGATTGAGAAAGCCGCATAAATACTGGTGTTTTGAAGGCGGCCTATCCGTAGCCCACATCAGGACGTACCTCGAACTTGGGAACCGCTGCTGAGAGAGGTCTCGAAAGCAATCGAGAGCGACGACATGTTACATATTGCATAGAAGAATGGGAAGGTTCTTCTCGCATTGTACCGGGTTATGCCACCTGAACAAGGTGGCATAACTTTCTCTGTCGTATGGGTATAGCGTTTATTGTGGTTTTTTACAAAGACTTATTTGGGGGTTTGCATGGATGTGATAGTGGCATTAATGCAAATCGCACGTATGCTATAATTGAATCGAGCCAAGTTACCATGAACGATGCCCTTGGTTTGAGAAGATGGTCATCGCGTTATGCACTAATATTGCTTTTAGCTGCCGCCTTTGTAATGGGCGGTGTTTTTTTGAAGACTTCCGCCGCGCATGCGGCTGCTGAAGAATTATATTACACACCCCTTTATAACGATGCGAATTTGGTTTCCTATTACCGCTTCGAAGGGAATGCGAGTGATACGATGGGAAATAACAATGGAAGCGGTGCCAATGTTTCCTATGGAACGCAATATGGAAAATTCGGCCAAGGAGCAAACCTCAATGGTGGCAATAGTGTAATTACGCTATCCACGACTCCGCCAGCAGGTCCCTTTACCATTACCGGATGGATCGATCCACAAAACATATCTTCGACAATGGGCATCGTCGAAGCGATTAATGAATCGAACAATAGTGGATTCTTATTCGGCCTTGGGAGTGGGGGAGAACTTTATTTTTGTTTTGCGGGATTGAGCGGTTGCGCTCAAGGAGGGAACGTCACCGCCGGCCAATGGCAGTTCTTCGCTATCACATATGGGAATTCAACGCAGACCGTTTATCTGGATGGCACCCAAGTGGCATCATATTCCGGAACTATGGGTGCCTACTCTGGTACCTATAACATGATCGGCGATTGGCACGGCTACAGTAATGATACAAACCATTACTTTAGTGGCAATATGGATGATTTCGCCTTCTTTTCCCGCATACTTACGCCAACAGAAATTTCCAGTCTCTATACCGGTGATTTGGGCACCTATTTTTCATCATTAAATCAGTATTATCCAGACCAAACTACTACAATAAGCGAAGGTGGCGTGGTGGACACTACCACGGTTGAATTTGGGGCCACCCTTGGCACGGCAACGTCAAATACCGTTCAACTCCAAGTGGAAATAAAACCCACGGGATTTCCATTCACTGGGACGGCGAATGTTGCCAGCTCCTTCGTCTCTAATGGAGATGGCATATTTACGCCCTATATTGCATCGAACGGTAATTATCATTGGCAAGCAAGGGCCGTAGCTTCGGATGGGAGTTCTTCTTCGTGGCAATCGTTCGGCCCTGCGGGAACTTCCACGGTTGATTTTACGATCAATGCCGTTCCGAATAACGAAGAGAGTATGTATTTCAACGGAAGCAGTGGGCTAGCGTGGCCGGTATCCACCGCCGCGCTGTCCGATACGGGGCCATTTACCATCGAGTTTTGGTACAAATCGACATCGACAGCAGGCACGATCATTGATGACCGAAGCACGAGCACCGGCGAAGGGTTTACGGTTTCAAAAAATAGCAGTGGAATCAACCTAACTCTTTCGTGTAATGGAACTTCGTCGATTGAACTTCAGGCTGCTGATCGTGAGGCTAATGATGATGCGGTGGGGTATTGGCATCAGGTTGCGATCACAAAAGGGTCTGCGATCTCGACACCTTTCTCGCTCCTGTTTGACGGCGAAGAACAAACCACTACCGATTGCTTCAATTCGTCCACTACCAGTTCGGTGTGGCTTGGAAGATCCGCGCTATCTTCGACGAACTACTTTAACGGTGACCTGGCCGAGGTGAGATTGTGGGATATTCAGCGATCAGCGGCGGATATCACCTCAACCGCCAATGAGGAAATTTTACCTACCAGTACCGGATTGATTGCCTACTGGCCGCTCAATGGCACCTCTACAGAATTAGTGAGTGGTAATGCGACATCCGCCCAGGATGGCAGTCCAACCTTTGTGAGTTCTTCGCCGATGGGGCCGCACTATATAGATTTTCAATGGGTGCCTTCGGTGGAAAATGGAAAGATACTTTGGGCAAGCTCAACCCAATATTCTACACAATGGAATGCAGCAGTTAATACATGGAATGCTGTAGGTCCTATAAGTATTGCCTCTACTTCTTCCACCAGTACTGCAAACATAATTTTAGATGACGTTGATAGTTCTACTTATCCTTGGACGGATATTGTGGCACTTTGGTATCCGGCATCCGGAACCACTCCAGGAGGTATAGATTTTAATTCCTATTATCTTGCGAGTAGCACTTCAAATGAAATTCAAAATACAGCAACTCATGAGTTGGGCCATGCTTTAGGTCTAGATCATAGCGTCTATGGGAATATTATGTATTATGCACAAACCTCACAAACCATTTTGGGGGCACAGGACATCAGTGACTATAATTATTTGTGGGGGAATTAATAAGTCGATTAACTAATTGAAACTAAAGAAACATATGAAATCATATATCATCGCTGCGATTGGTATAGCGGTTCTCGTGGTGGGAGTCTGGTTCTTTTGGATGGGTCGTCAAAACGTATCTTTGCCCCCTGCAGGGCAGGGTCAGCCTCAGGGATCTAGTTCGGTATCGACTGGAGGAAGTCAAACCGGGTTGTCTCAGTCTTCTACCCCCGCATTGCAATCGACATCTTCTTCGGTTATTGCGTCGTCGAGCGTCTCGGCTATGGTACCCGTTTCGGTACAAGACAAATATAATCAAGTTTCGAGCTCCCTCAGCTCTCTTAAAAGATGTGTTAAGAATAGTCAGGTCATCTACGTAATTGTCACTAGTAGTGGGTATAGCGGAACTACTTTTTATTACGATGCTTCAGGAAGGCAGATCGCCGAGGATACGTTCACTGATGAAGGCCCTCGGCCGGCGCCTTCTGTAGATCTTTCAACATACAATTGTACGACCCTTCAAGGACAATAAGTCGTAATTAGAAGAGGACACTGAAATGTCGAAAACCATATTGTTCAAGATAGGGATTTCTGGATTGGCGCTGTCAGGGATAGTTTTCGCATTTATGTTCTCAACGTCACACCGTTCCTCAAATGGAAATGTAGTGTTGGCTTCGAGTAACATGTCTACTCCGACAACATCTTCTCAAGCCCCAACCTCACCCATAAACTCCAAGACTGTCGGCATCGATATGCAGTTTGCCTCAAATTTAGCTGATGATCGAGTGCTCCTCGGCGCTTCTCATAATGTCTTTGTTGGGAAGGTGGTGGGAAGGGTAAACACTAGAATAGTTCCTCTTGATTCTCGCTTTAACATCCCAATTACCCAATTCTCGGTAGAGGTAATATCGAATATTAAGGGCAACTTACAAGAGACGGTCACCGTAAATCAGGTAGGAGGCTATGAAGGAAATTCACTATTTGTAGTTCAAGGCGGTGATACTTTTGCGCCTAGCAGCAGTATTAATTCCTCAAATTATCTCTTACAGCCCGGAGATACTTATCTTTTCGCGACTCGTTATAATAATGGGACTTATGATCTCTGGCCCTACGCCGGAGCGTTAACCTTAATCAGCGGGACAAACACTTTGAGTGTGGATCAACTGAAAGCAGTTGCCAGTCAAAATAACCGCTTTATAGCACTCCAAGCAGCGTATCCCCACGAGATTCTTTGGAGTTATGATGTGAAGGATCACGATACAAGAAATAGCTACCAATCCGTTCAGGCCGCACTTGCGCCGCGGGCTGCGACATTCGTTGCGACATCCACCGCTTCTACTACGGCCACATCCTCAGGTACTCAGTCGGTCGGTTACTAGAGTAGTAACTTTGATATTCCGTTTCACTTCACCACCCGCGCACACCTCTAACCAAGGCGTGCCGGTCGTCGGGCGCTTATGACAGATAAGCGGGATGCTAATATAACAGTAATGAGTTGTAATATGCTTTCCAGCCAAAAAAGGAAATCCTGAGCAACGCCGTACCAATGCGATTCGTTATCGAGCGCTGTGATGGCGTTGTTGTAATCATTGATAGAGTTGCTGACCTGCACGAGATAATCAGCCATAGTTGTGCTGTTGGTTGGAGATAGTGAGGAAGTTGGCTCAATCCCCGAGAGCCCATAATATGCCATCCACATAAACGAATTTAATGGCACGGTCCCTACATATTTATGGAGGTCGTTAGCAAGCAGAAGGTCTTCAGAAGTCGCTTCGAATTGGATCCGTGCATTGCCAGCTGCGATAATTGTGGTATTTAGATCGTCTTTTCGGTTTGAAACGTAAAACAGGGCGATACCAAATAAGAGCGTCGCAATACTCACGACAAATACCGCTTTTACTAAGTATTCTTCATGATCCCACTCGGCGATTAACATGTTCCTCGAGTAGTAGTTTGGGGTATCGCATCTATCATCCAATGTCGGTAGCGATTCGCTAGCGTAGGCTTTCCCGCGCGCTCACTGATGATCCGATAGTTTAGGTGTATGGGGCTTAGCCTTTATCAATCAAAAATCCCTATGTTATCGGGGTTTTTGATGCAAGGTGGCATATGCCGCGCGTGGAGAAGGTATTGTGTAGCCCCACGGGGAATCGAACCCCGATTTACGCCGTGAAAGGGCGCCGTCCTAGCCGTTAGACGATGAGGCCGTGGTCGCTCATATACTATAATAAAAGAGCACGGATTTCAAAGGTCGGAGATATGATCCATCATCTTCAATGTATCCACTCTTTTTCGGCTATGGCGATCTCGCACTCCTCGCTCTGCGCGTCGTGCTCGCCGCGATCTTCATTGTGCACGGCTGGTCCAAGGTGAGCGACCTTAAAAAGAACACCGAGGCGTTCAATAATATGGGTTTCAGACCCGGCGCGTTCTGGGGAACGATCGCCGCGCTCTTGGAATTCTTCGGCGGCATCGCATTCCTTTTCGGGATTTTCACCGGATGGCTCGCGTTCCTGTTCGCCGGCGAGTTTTTTGTGATCCTTATCTGGCGACTTACGAAAGGGCATCGCTTCATCGGCGGTTGGGAATTCGATCTGCTCATCTTTGCGGTACTGCTCCTCTTTGTGAGCATCGGTGCGGGACACTTCGTGTTCGATCGGATCCTCTTTATGGGATATTAAAGGAGGAATAACGCCGCACATTCCGTAAGCGGTACGACGGGGTGTTTTGACGGAAACTCCGTCCCGGGTTGAGATCGGACGGAGTTTTTGTTTGCGTAAGCCCCTTTTCTGCGTATCATTACAGGGTGTCCGTGGAAACAGAAACAATGACCTATCCGGATCCTATCGCCGGCGGCGGGAGTATGGCTGTCCCTCCGGGGGAGGCGGAGAGTTCGCATACCGGCTCGCGCGCTGAGCGCGTGTTCGAGGTGCTTCCGGCCGCGCTCACATGGCTGACGTTCATCCTCATGTTCGGACTCTCGTGGCTCATGCCGTTCTGGGTCGCCATTTTCATAATTCTCTTCGATACCTATTGGCTCCTGAAGACGATCTATATGTCATTCCATCTCCGCGCAACCTTCGTGGAGATGCGCCGGGCGACGAAGATCGACTGGCTCAAAAAATTGAAAGAGGAGGGGGAATCGCGGTATGCGGCCGACCTCACGGGACCCGCGACGGGCACGGCGCGCGGTACCGGCGAAGTGCGTGGACGTTCGTGGGCGGACATCCATCATCTCGTCATTTTGCCGATGTACAACGAGCCGTACGAGCTTGTGCGGGAGAGTTTCGAATCGCTCGCAAAGGCGCATTACCCGAAGGAGCGCATTTTTGTGGTACTCGCGCTTGAGGATGCCGGCGGCGAAGAGGCGCGGCGGACGGGGCAGAGGATCGCTGACGAGTTCGGCGCGACATTCGGGAAGTTCATGGTTACGATACATCCGCGGGGCCTCCCCGGCGAGCTTCCGGGCAAGGGTTCAAACGAGGCGTGGGCCGGCCGCGAGGCGCAGGAAAAGATAATAGATGCGATGGGGATTCCCTATGACCGCGTGATGGTGTCGGTATTCGACATTGACACGCAGGTGCTCCCGGAATATTTCAGCAGGCTCACGTACGTCTTCCTGCACGCCGAAGGCGATCCTTTGAGGGCGATCTACCAGCCGATCCCGTTCCTCACGAACAACATCTACGAGGCGCCGGCGCTCGCGCGGGTCGTCGCGTTCTCGATGACGTTCTGGCAGATGATGCAGCAGTCGCGGCCCGAGCGCCTCACGTCGTTCTCGTCGCAGTCTATTCCGCTCCGGACACTCATCGATATCGGTTTCTGGAACCGCGACATCGTGTCGGAGGATTCGCGCGTCTTCTGGCAGGGATATCTCCGCTACCATTCGGACTTCCGCGTCGAGCCGCTTTTCTTCCCGGTTTCGATGGACGCGAACGTCGCGCCGACGTTCTGGGGGACGATGAAGAACATCTACAAACAGCAGCGCCGCTGGGCGTGGGGATGCGAGAATATTCCGTATATGCTCGAAGGATTCAGGAAGGACCCGGAGATATCCGCGGGCAAGAAGCGATATTGGACATTCAACTCGATAGAGGGGTTCCATTCGTGGGCAACGAACTCGCTCATCATCTTTGCGCTTGGCTGGCTGCCGCTCTGGCTCGGCGGGCGGAAATTCGGCATATCGCTCCTCGCATACAACCTGCCAACCATCACGCGCTGGATCGTCACGCTTTCGACGGTCGGCATCGCAAGCTCCGCAATCCTCGCCATCGTTCTCCTGCCGAGGAAACCCGGCGGCGAGCCGGTAAAGATAGCGGAATATGCATGGTACTTCCTCCAATGGATACTCCTTCCCATCACACTCATCATCTTCGGCGCGTTCCCGGCGATCGAGGCGCAGACCCGCCTCGCGCTCGGAGGAAAGTATAGGCTAGGCTTTTGGGTCACACCCAAAAGCCGTTCGAAGGATTTGGTATAATAAATGGGAAATGAAGCCAACTTCCCGCTCAGGGTACACACTCATCGAACTTCTGGTGTTTGTTGCGATATCCGCGATCGCTATTGTGGCGTTCGTAGGCATTCTTATCGTCGTGCTGCGTCTCCAGGTGGGCCAGTCCTCGTCAGCCGAGGTACAAACGGACAGTACCGCACTCCTTCAACAGATCCAGTATTATGTGCAGAACGCATCGCTCGTGGATATTCCTATGGACACGCCGACGAGTACGCTCTTGCTCCGCATGGGGAACGGATCGGTTGATCCGACGACGATAACGCTTTCATCATCGACGGGTATGGTCTACATCCAGCAGGGCGGCGGGACGCCGCAGCCGCTCACCTCGAACCGGATCGTCATCTCAAACCTCACCTTCACGAGACACTCGAACCCGCCGGCGCATGACAGTGTGAGTATCGCGTTCACCGCGACATTGAAAACGACGAATCTCCAACAGCTCTTCTCTCAGGCATTCAATACGACGGTGACGCAGGTCTCTGCGGCTTCGTTCGATTCGAATATCGTACCGTCGTCAACGAACACTTACAGCCTTGGCACGGTGGGGAGCGTGTGGAATAACATCAACAACATCATCTATTTCAACGGATCGAACGTCGGCATCGGGACTCCGTCTGCGCTCGCCCCGCTCGAAGTGCAGGGGAGCGATATTTTCGTGTACAACCCGTTGGGTGCTTCGTTTGTGACACTCCGTGATCCAAGCGGAGGATGCTGGGAGATATCGGTGAATGCGAGCGGAACCCTGGGTACTGCATCGGTGAGTTGTTCTACGCCCTAACAAAGGAGGTTCCATCCATCCGTTTTCGGAGTTTTATCCACACCCCCGTCGTCCCTGCGGGGCGGTTTGTTATATAATAGAGGCATGAGCAAAAGAACGCTGATATGGATCGGGGTTGTGACGGTTGTTGTTATCGTGAGTGTGGTCGCCTACTATTTCGCGACGGGTACGCCATTGCCCGGATCGGGCGTGAATGGTAGTGGCCCAAACGGAGCATCCTCGGCGCAAGGAAGCGTGGCATCGAGCACGACCGCCCAGCCGCTTCCGTCGGGAGGCGCGAATATTGCGGTGCCGGGTCAAAATGCGACGAGCGTCTCTCAGGGCATCGCGGCGCCGACCATTGTCGCTTCGGGCAGTGTGTCGGGAGTGACGAGCTTCCGGTCATTTAATATTACGGAAACGGCAACGGCGTTCAGTCCGGCGACGATCATTGTGAATCAGGGCGATACGGTGCATATCAATCTTACGGCACAGGGCGGTGCGTACGACTTTACTCAACCGGATCTGGGACTCAGGCTTGCATTGAAGTCGGGGCAGACGAAATTGGTGCAGTTTGATGCCCTTTTGTCGGGTAAGTTCACATTCTATTGTTCTTCCTGTGGGGGTCCGGCGAAGGGGCCTGTGGGATATATAGAAGTGGTGGCAAAATAAATTCCTAAAAATCGTAGATCATGGAGGTAACGATAACGGGGAAAAAGATCTTTTGGATCATCGCGGTCATCGTGGTTGTGGTTGCTGTTGCGGTGTGGACATGGATAGCGATCATTGCGATGCACAGCCCGGATGGCCCGTCGCCGTATTCCGCGGTCTATCTTACGAGCGGCGATGTCTATTTCGGGAAGCTTTCATGGTTCCCGGAACCGCACATGACCGATGTATGGTATCTCAACCGCTCAGTGGGAGCGAATGGACAGTCGGAGGTCTCCGTCGCTCCGCTCAATGGCGTATTCTGGGGGCCGGTCAATGAAATAACATTCAATTCCCGGCAGATACTTTTCTGGACGAATCTCAGCAACTCGAGCAAGCTCGTCGCCGATATGGAGAATCCGTCACTGGTCCAACAGCAGCAGCCGGTGACGCAGTCTTCGGCGGCAACTCTTCCCGCGGCAACATCGAGCGTTCCGGCGGCGCATTAGTTTCCGATGATTCGCAATGAAAAGCAGAAACGGACAGTCGCTTATTGATATTCTCGTGGGGACCGCCATCGGCGTAATTTTTATTTTTGCTGCGGTCGCCGCGATTGCGCCCGCGCTTCGGGCGGGATCGCAGGCGGCTAGGACGCAGTCGGCGGCGTGGCTCGCGCAGGGGCTTCTGTCGAACGTGCAGACCTGGTCGGACGGGGACTGGCATAGCGTTCTCGCCCTTTCGACAGGTACCGCGTACCAGTATTATCTTATAGCGTCATCGTCGCCGTATGTCGCGACATCCGGTATCGAATCGGTAAGCGTCGGAACGAGCACCTATTGGCGTTATTTCTATCTGACCGATGTCGAACGCGATGCGGGTGGGAATATCGTCCAGAGCGGCGGGACGTACGATCCGTCCACCAAAGAAGTGACCGTGGACTATGGCTGGCCGGGGAGTCCGACGGGAACCGCTTCGGAATATATCACGCGCAACCAGCAGCAGGTGTACAGTCAGACCGACTGGACGGATGGTCCTTCGAGCACGGCTGGCGCCGTATCAACGACCAATTTCGAGTTTTCTTCCTCCTCGAACATAAATTATTCCTCGCCCGGATCCATTAAAGTAAACGGCCTTTGATGATGTAAATGGTATACTGATTCTATGATCCGCCGTGTCATCCATCATCGTTATTTCATTCCCGGCCTGTGCATTATGGTATGTGCCGTTGTGGCGGGTGTGATGATGGCGACGCTTGTGTTTTTGCATACCCCGCGGGAAGTTGCGTTGGCTTCTACGAATATAAGTTCTGCCGGTAATGCGCACTGGGCATGGAATGATGCGATCGGATGGATGGATTTTTATACGCCAGGAACGGTGGAGGTGAATGGCTATGGAATCACGGGCTATGCGAGTTCATCGTTGGGACCAGTGTCCTTTGCCGGCCCCAGCGTTAATGGGCAATCGGCAACCGCCACCTCTTCGCCGACGATAGGCGTCGAGATCCAGCAGGGCGGAAGTTGTGCCGAGATCCCCAGTACGTATGCATCGGATTACACCGATTACTCCCTGAGCAACGCGAACACCACGAATCCGAATCCCATCACGTATGCGGGAGCCGACGGCTATACCAGCACCGGATCTGACGGGAAGCCCGTATACAATACCGATTGCGCGGCAATCTGGCTCTCGGGAACGGGACCATTCACCCAGGACTTCCAGCTCGGCGTGCGCATGCAGAATCCGAAGCAGCCCGGCGGCTGGGGTCCCTGGGGCTGGACGCCGTGGGCAAGCGACATTGCGGCCGGAACAAACAACACCGATGCGGAAGGGGATGTGGGCTGGTCGCCGCTCGTCGGTGACATCGTGAATGCAGGTTCCGATCCGGGCCATTCCATGTATCAGGTCGCCGTGAATACGCGACCCTTGCCCGATCCCGGGGACACCATCACCATCCAGGGAGTCGGTCTCCAGGAATTCGACGGCAATACCAACAGTAATCCGCCGTATTATTGTGTTCAGCCGTCGGTTCCCAACGCCCCTTTCACGCCGGTCTATACGAGCGGCGCAGGGTGGTCGGTTGTCGGGGGCGGCAAGAACGGGATGTATTCCGGCGTCGGCGATATCGCCGACTGTACGCGTCTTTATCTCGGGCCGGTCACTCTCACAAAGAGTACAAATAACATATCATCGAGTACTTATGCGGTCGTGAATGACGGCGCAGGCGACTTTTCCGGCTGGGCGTGGAATGACGCAGTCGGTTGGGTCAGCTTCTGCGGCGGACAGAGCACGTCAACTTGTCCGGGGACGACGCCGTATCAGGTGACGGTCGATTCGAACGGCAACTTCCATGGCTGGGCGTGGAATGACGCGGTCGGCTGGATCGATTTCAACTGTGCGAACAATAACACCTGTTCAACCTCGAATTATTATGTTTCGACGGGATGGGTGGCGACGGGAACCATCGGAGTGCTCGAATCCATTCCGTATGACACCGGCGACGTACAAGGCGCCCAGCTCGACTCGGTCCAATGGCAGGGGACGCAGCCGTCGGGGACGTCGGTCGAATTCCAGTTTGCCGTAAGCAATTCATCGAGCGGTCCATGGAATTTCACCGGCCCGGACGGCACGCCGAACACCTATTATGTCCCGACCGGTCCCGGTGTGACGTTCCCTCTCAATTACAATCTCTACAGCAATTATCGTTATTTCCGCTACCTCGTGACGCTTATCGCCACGCCCGTCCACACGCCGATCGTCAACAATGTGATTGTGGACTGGAGTCCCTAAAGGAAGGAATGAACAAGCGTCACGTTCCCGATTTTGATACACTAAAATAAAAGAAAAATGAACAACACAAATCCCCGCAACCGTATGTTCAGCATGGCCGCCGGCTTTTTTACGGCGATATTCGGTGCATTCCTTGCGGCGTTTTTTGCGGTAAACGTCGTCGGGGCGTTCACCGGTCCGAGCCAGGCACCGCCTTTGGGAAACGGCGTGCTCACTGCGAGCGGGACAAGCATTGGTGTCGCAGGCAATCTTACCGTGAGCAGCCAAAGTACATTGACCGGCAATACGACGATAGGCGGCAATATGACGGTATCGGGTGCGAGTACCCAGACTGGTAATGTGGGCATGGGCGGCAATCTTACCGTGGCTGGCACGATCAGCGGTACGTACACCGGCACAATGAGCGCCGGGAATGTCTCCGCGGGCTCCTTCGGTTCGAATACGGGAGGAGGGAATTACAGCTTCCCGGGGAGTCTCACGGTGAACGGCGTGACGAACAGTTCGAGCAGCGTGGGGAGTGGGGTATACGGCGCAACGAGCGCAAGTGGTGCCAGTTATGCCGGAGTACAGGGCTATTCGAGTGCGAGTAACGGGATAGGCGTATGGGGAGAAGGAAGCAGTGCAAGCGGTCAGATAGGCGTATATGGTTCGGGAGCGGGTATAGGGGTGGACGGTGTAGGAACGACGTATGGAGTGAGCGGTTATTCCTCCGCGGCATTGGGAAGCGGCGCAGGAGGATACTTCAGTAATAATGGGGGAGGAGCTTCTCTTGTGACCGGTACCGGTAATGTGGGCGTCGGAAAGGCAAACCCGGGATATCCGCTCGACGTGAACGGTGCCGTGAACGCGACGCAGTACTGCATCGCGGGCGCCAACTGCATCACTGCATGGCCGTCGGGAAGTTCCTCGGGGACGGACCTCTACCTCAATTTCTCCACCTGTGCCATAACCAGCGGGAGCAACCTTTATAGCTGTGCCGGCACGGAATCGTTCTCTCCGGCATTCGTTGACACCAACTACTATATTACCTGCACGGTAAGGACGACCAATACTGCGGCGGATGCGATGGATATTACGTCGGTCAATACGAACTCGTTCGGTTACGAGGTTGTTCAGGTGATGTCCGACGGTGGCGGCAACGAGACCCCGTCCGCGTATTGCCATCTCCATCACGCATAGGGAAAGATCGCCATTAAGGAGCGCATGGCATCGTACCGAAACATGAAAAAAGAACAAAAGAACAAATTGATAGTTCCGCGGTGGATGACGTTTGCGGCAACGCTCTTTGGAGCATCCCTCGCGGCATTCGTCACGGTAAGAATTGTGGCCGCGTTCACCGGCCCGAGCCAGGCACCACCGAACGGCTCCGGCGCGATCAGTGTGAGCGGCAGCAATGTGGGCATGGGCGGCAATCTTACCGTGGCCGGCACGATCAGCGGTACGTACACCGGCACAATGAGCGCCGGGAATGTCTCCGCGGGCTCCTTCGGTTCGAATACGGGAGGAGGGAATTACAGCTTCCCGGGGAGTCTTGGCATCGGTACGGCGAGTCCGGGCGCGGTGCTTGATGTGGCCGGCGGGATAAATCTTGAAGCGAACGGGACGAATGACGCCGCATTGAAAGTCGGATATGCCTCTACGTCTCCAGCGGGGTATTATGCGACCTATGCTCCGTAAGAAGTATTATTTTGCGATCATCGCTCTTACCGCCGTGGTGCTCGCGGCGGCGTGGATTATGCAATTTCCGCGGCAGCCGGCGGCAAAAGCGGCAGGCACGGCCCTTAATTGGACCATCTCACCTACGCTGCCGTGGCGGATGGAACCTCCTGTGGTGTTCAATAATAAATTATGGATCATTGGCGGCTATGGGGGAGAACCCATAACCGATTATCTCGGCACTTCTCTCTATAACGACGTCTGGTCGTCATCGGACGGCGTCACCTGGACCGAGGTGACCGCGAACACTCCATGGAAAGGGAGAGCGGGCGTGACCCCGGTAGTCTTTAATAATAAATTGTGGATCATCGGCGGCTATGGATATAACGACGTCTGGTCGTCATCGGACGGCGTCACCTGGACCGAGGTGACCGCGAACGCTCCATTTCCGGCAGGGTCCGGAGTGGTTCCCGTCGTATATAACAATAAATTGTGGATTATAGATTCCGTGAGTGGTAATACCGTCTGGTCGTCATCGGACGGCGTCACCTGGACCGAGGTGGATTCGAACACTCCGTGGACGCACACGGCTTATAGTCCTTACGACATGGCGGGCTACGACACCGACTATTTTCTCTCTTATAACGGCGAGATGTGGGTCATGGATTCTTCGAGCGGTGATCTTTGGTCATCGACGGACGGCGTCACCTGGACCGAGGTGACGGCATCGCTTCCAGGAGTCGTAGGGGATGCGATCGTCTTTAACAGCAAGCTATGGATCATGAATTATAACAATGGCAATAATATCTGGTCATCTTCGGACGGCGTCACCTGGACCAAGGCGTCTTCGAATGTACCGTATGAGACCGAAGGATACGCGACTGCGTTCAATGGCGACATAGTGGTCATGGGTTCGACCGAATCGGATAAATACAACGATGTCTGGATTTCCCCCGACGGCGTCACCTGGACCAAGGAGACCACGATAGGTCCGTGGCCGTCGAGAGCGGATGCTTCCGTCCTGTCATACGGCAATAAATTATGGATCATGGGAGGCGATGGATATGGAACGCTCAGTACCAGCACTTCCTGTTATACCGATGTCTGGTCTTCCTCGGACGGCACCAACTGGAATCTTGTGAATTCGTCAGTTCCGTGGGGAGGGAGGTGTGGCGCCGGCGCGGTCGTGTTCAATAACAAGATGTGGCTGTTGGGCGGTTTTGGCTCTGGTTCTGAAAACGATGTCTGGTCGTCCTCGGACGGCGTCACCTGGACCGAGGCGACCGCGAATGCTCCGTGGGCAGGAAGGGATGGAGCGTCGATCTTCGTGTTTAATAACGAGTTATGGGTCATGGGAGGAGAGGCCGCCGGGTCGGCGTATTATAACGACGTCTGGTCGTCATCGGACGGCGTCACCTGGACCGAGGCGACCGCGAACGCTCCGTGGCCGGGGACTTATGCGCCGAGCACGCATTTCCCGAGGAACGCCAACGAATCATTTTTGATATACGACAATGAAATGTGGGTCATCGATTCAACCACCAATAATGCGTGGTATTCCACCGACGGCGTCACCTGGACCGCGGCGGCAATGAGCGCCCCGTGGGCGGGAAGGTATGGTACGTCCGTCGCCTCATTCAACAATGCGATATGGTTGTTGGGCGGTACGGACGGTCAAAGCAGTGCGCAGTATTACAATGACGTCTGGTCGGCGGTGCCGCCAACGACCTGTACGGGTCCATTCACCTTCACCTTTGCCGATCCGACGCTTACGCCAGGTACGTCGATCATTCGTGCGGTCGACATCACCGAACTGAGGACCGACATCAATACTCTGAGGAGTGATGCCGGACTTTCGGCATATTCCTTCACCGACCCGACGATCACTCCGGGAGTGACGCCGATCCGTGCCATCCATATCACGGACCTCCGCAACGCCCTCGCGGACGTATATGCGGCGTGCGGTCAATCCGTTCCGACGTACACCGATCCGACGCTTACGCCAGGCGCGTCCCTCATCCGTGCCGTGGACATCAACGAACTGCGGTCATATATTTCCTCGGCACGCTAGCCGCTATTCCCTGTGAAGTTTCGCACGGAACTCCTCCACTCGCTTCTTGAGTGGAGGAGTTTTTTTGAGCGAGGGATTTTCCTGAAGTACCCTCATCGCTGCTTCGCGTGAATGTTTGACGAGCTCGGGATCGCGCAACGCCTCCATGGCGACGTCGGGGAGACCGGTCTGCACCTGGCCGAAGAACTGTCCCGGGCCGCGGAGCTGGAGGTCCTTCTCGGCAAGTTCAAATCCGTTTTTTGCCTCGATGATCGCCTTGAGCCGCGCATTCGTCGATTGCGCCGCGGTCGTCGTCATGAGATAGCAGTACGACGCATATTCGCCGCGGCCGACACGTCCGCGGAACTGATAGAGCTGGGCGAGGCCGAACCGCTCGGCGCCTTCGATCATCATGATCGTCGCGTTCGGTACATCAACACCGACCTCGACGACGCTCGTCGAGACGAGAATATCGAACTCTTTGCTCTTGAATCGCTTCATGACATCTTCCTTTTCTTTCGCCTTCATTTGCCCGTGGAGCATTGCGATGCGCAGGTCGGGAAATACTTCTTTGGAGAGCCGGTCGAACTCTTCCTTGACGGATTTGAGGTCGAGCGCCGTCTGGAGCGCGCGGAGGCGGGCGGGTGACGGTACGGGCGCCATGCCTCCTGTTGCGGCGGAAGCGTCGTTCTCCTCGGCCGGATCGATGCGCGGGCAGATCACGAATACCTGCCTCCCGCCCTTCACCTCTTTGTGGATGAATTGGTATGCACCCTTCCGTTCGTTGGGCGGCACGATTTTCGTTTCGATCGGTTTGCGGCCTGCCGGAAGTTCGGTGATGAGCGAGAGGTCGAGATCGCCGAAAATGGAGAGCATGAGCGTGCGGGGAATCGGCGTGGCCGACATGCTGAGGAAATGGGGGACGATGCCGTCGGGACCTGCCTTTGCGGCGAGCTCGGCGCGCTGGTTTACGCCAAAGCGATGCTGTTCGTCGATAACGACGAGGCCGAGCTTGCTGAAATTGACACTGCGCTGGATGAGCGCGTGCGTGCCGAAGATGATGGGAATGTCGCCGCGCGCGGCCTTATCGCCGAATTCTTTCTTTGAAATTTTAGATTCAAGGCCATCCTCGCCGTAGTGGATGACGGCGGCAGAAGCGGTGAGGAGGCCAAAGACAGGGAACCCGCCGCCGACGCCAAGCTTTTTCATTGTTTCAAAATGTTGCCGCGCGAGGATCTCCGTCGGTGCCATGAACGCCGCCTGATATCCGTTGCGGGCGGCGATGAGCGCCGCGAGCGCAGCGACGATCGTCTTTCCGGAGCCGACGTCGCCCTGCAGGAGGCGGTTCATGGGATGCGTGCGCTCCATGTCGCGGATGATCTCCCAGAGGGATTTTTTTTGCGATGTCGTGAGTTCGAAAGGGAGTCGCGCGAGGAATGACTTCACCCATTCGATATCTGCCGGCAGCGCGGGCGCGTGTTTGACCGCGAGTTTCAGTTTCTCCTGGAGCGTGATGAGCTGGAGGAGAAAAAGGTCCTCGAATGAGAATCGCGCGCGCGCTCCATTTGCCTCTTCGATGGAGTGGGGGAAATGGATCCCATGGAGTGCCTCTTCGATCGGCGGGAAGTGGAATGCGTCGAGCACGCTTTCGGGTATCCATTCCTTGAGCGGCGGCAGACGCCGGAACACCTGCTGGAGCGCGAAGCGGATCCCGCGCGAGGTAAGTCCCTGCGTTTCCGGATAGACCGGCACGAGGCGGCCGGTGTGGCTGAATTCCTGTTCGTCGCCATCCGCGCCGCCCCGGCTCATCCCGGGCCGCAGGCGGACGAGTTCATAGGTTGGATTGTTGAGATAAAGATCGCCCTCCTCGGAGATGGACGCCTTGCCGGAGAAGTTCGCTTCGCGCCCGGGACGGAGCGTGTTCGCGATGTATGGCTGGTTGAACCAAACCGCACGGATGGAGCCGGAAGCATCGGCGAGCGTCGCCTCGATGATGCTCATATGGCGGCGGAAGCTGTGCCGCGCGCGGATCTCTTCGACCGCGGCGCGGACGGTCGCCTGCTGTCCCGGTTCGATCTCGGCAACGGTGTAGATCTTCGTAAAATCCTCGTAGCGCGAAGGAAAGTGCCAAAGGAGGTCCCGCACGGTGCGGATGCCCATCTTCTCCAGCCGTCGCAAGGACGGGGAGCGTGCTCCTACGACTTCAAAGAGAGGCGTATCGAGGGCAACCTGGGGCATCTGATTTGCCGTAATTATACCACATGGGATATAACAAATGATACATGCCGAAGAAACGCAAAGCGCCGCCGTTCCTTGGGGAGCTTTTCAAAAAAATAGCGCCGAAGATCGGCGCGCGCGTGATTATGGAACCGGAATGGGGGGTGACGGGCCAGATCGTTTTCAAGAATGGCAGAAAACGTTACTTCCGCGATTCGACGATCGACCTCAATCCGGTCGGCGCGTCCGATATTGCAAAGGACAAGGATTACGCGAATTTCTTTATGAAAAGGATGGGATATCCGATCGTGCCCGGCAAGGCATTCTATTCCGATGCGTGGTGTCGCGCCATCGGATCGCGGCGCAACATCGACGCGGCGTACCGCTACGCAAAAAGGATCGGCTTTCCGGTGTTCGTGAAGCCGAATAGCGGGAGCAAGGGTATTGCCGTTGCGAAGGCTCATACCAAAAAAGAATTCTATCGGGCCATGCGCGCCGCATTCGGACAGGATCGCATCGCGCTTGTTCAAAAACCAATCGTGGGGAGGGATTACCGGATCGTCGTACTTGATGGCCGGGTGATCTCTGCGTACGAGCGCATCCCGCTCTGTGTGACGGGCGACGGGCGTTCCACAATCGCGCGCCTTCTCGCAAAGAAGCAGGCGCAGTTCGAAAGAGATGGACGCGACACCGCGCTTCGCACGGACGACCCGCGCATCGGGGAGAATCTCGCACGGCAAAAATATTCAATGAGTTCGGTCCCGCAGCACGACAAGCGGATATTCCTTCTTGATAATGCGAACCTTTCGACGGGCGGCGATGCGGTGGATGTGACGGACACGATCAATCCTAGGTTCAAGAAACGTGCGGCGCGCCTCACGCGCGACATGGGCCTGCGCATTTGCGGTGTGGACCTTATAGTGGAAGGCGACATCGCCTTGCCGACGCCGCGCTGGCATGTCCTCGAAGTGAACGCGGCTCCCGGACTTGATCATTATGTGAAGACCGGCAAAGCCCAGCAAAAGATCGTCGAAGATATGTATCTCGAGGTTCTGAAGGCGATGGAATGAACTGCGGCTATTTTTCGGCGTTATAAATAGCGAGGACCTCTGCCGGGGAAAGCGCCCTGCTGTAGATGCGGACTCCCTGGATAAGACCGCCGAAATAGTAACTGCTTGGAATATTGGGCCAGCCGCCCAGGTTGTCATAGCCGATCCTCCAATAGCCGGAATAGACCTGTGCGCCGGTGTTCGAGTTGCTCGCCACAAGATTTCCGTCGACATAGAGATATTGGCCGGCGCTCGAAAGCGTTCCCACCACAAAGTGCCACCTGCCGTCATTATAAGAAGAGGGAGATGTGTCGATCTGGGCGCTTCCGGTCCAATTCCCGAAAATAAGCTGCCCGTCATTCATCATATAAATATGACGGTCGTAACTGCCGCTCGATCCTGTCTGCGAACCCCCGAATCCCACCAGCTTCCCACCGCTTGTGCTGGCCGTTTTGAACCATACCGCGATGGAATATACCGTCGGTCCCGAGAAGGCATCCGCAGTGCTTACATACGTTGTTCCGCCGTCGAACGTCCCGGCCCATACGCCCTCGTTGCCGGGGGAATAATATCCTGACGTTCCCGCCAGGCCGCCATTCCACGTCCCTTTGTTGTTGCTGTTCGACTCGTCGAGGGCGGTCCCTCCGGTCCCTTCATTAAGCGGCCAGTATCCATAGAAGCCGGATGGGTTGAAGAGAGGGGAGAGGGCAAGGGACGATCCTTGGGCGACGACTCCAGGGTAGTCGTGGATCGCGTGTTTAGCGATGATCTGCGGGCGATACTTGTTCGATTCGAGAAGGGCGGTGACCTCGTAGTTCATGCCGTCTGTCGAATAGGTATAAAAAAGATCGGAGGATGTCTGATTGGACGGATCGGTCGGGATCGATCCGAACGGGCTCCCTGTGGTTATGGCGCTGAAGTTCACCGGGATCCATCCGGTTCCGTTGGTGTTTTGCGAGGGGGTCGAGGATGCGCAACCATAGGAGTATCCCGATGGCAGGGCAGGGAGGCCGAGGTTTGCGCACGTTGGAGAAGTGTCGGGAACCGAAATATAAGCGACGGAAGAGCTGCCGAGCGAAAAGCTCGGCTTGCCGGACTGGTCGGCGGAGTAAAGGCCGAGGGCGGAGTTCAAGGTTGAGATATCGGAGAGACGGTTCGCGTCGGCGGCCTGCGCGTAAAGCTGTGCCGGGTTGAGCTTGAGTATCGTGACCACCATGAGAAGGGCGAGGATGGCGACGACGGTAAGGAGTTCGATGAGCGTGAAGCCATCTTTTGGGGAGCGGGGATCCATATAGCAATTATAGCAAACAAGAGCAATGTGTTTTACAAGACTTTGGAATTGTAGTAAATTTACAGTGCGGAATTTTTCCGCCCCTATAGCTCAGTTGGTAGAGCTGCTCCCTCTTAAGGAGAAGGTCCCAGGTTCGAATCCTGGTGGGGGCACAAAAACACACTCGCGTATTCGAACCCAGCCTGCATTCTCAGAGGCTTGGTCATGATATAATCAACATCAATAGAATAGTTATCGCACAGTCGCGCCGGGGCACCTCATCGCCGCTCATTAAGGTTTCGGCGGCAAGCCTCATGTTTGGGGCGGGGAATAGCAATGACCCGGGCGAATAGCGACGTCCGTTATGTCCATCCTTCATCCCCATTCGCATTCCAGCAGAGCATTTACCCTCATCGAGCTTCTCATCGTGATCGCCATCATCGCGATCCTCGCTGTGGTGGTCGTTCTCGTCCTCAATCCTGCCCAGCTTCTTGCCCAATCAAGGGATTCGAACAGGGTTTCGGATCTTTCCACGTTGAATTCCGCGATCAGCATGTATGAGGATGATGTTTCGGGAAGTGGAATAGGGACATCATC
>DAHVRZ010000006.1 GCA_027324805.1 Candidatus Parcubacteria bacterium | reverse complement strand
ATATGGATCTCTCCCTAACATGTCCCGAAAAATGATAATGCTCTCCAAAATCAAAGCCGCTAAATCTATCGTCTTCTATTCTTAGTGAGATGTGATGATGCTCGCCATAGTGAAATAAGGAAGAGTAGCTACCTGAAATATGACATCCTTGCGCATAGTCATAAACAGCGATACCGCTTTCCCTTAGGTTAATTGAAAAGGAATAATGTTGCGATGCAGTATAATCGAAAATATTCGTCGATTTTCTTTTAGAAATGACGCACGCAGCAATATATGCAACAGCTCGACGAACATGAGGTTTCATAGTTCAGAAGTTTTCTTTTCAGGCTCTCCTAAAATTCTTTTTGCTCGCTCTAGTACATGATCGTAAGTTAAAATTGCGATGTCATGGAAACTGGAATTTAAAATTTTGAATTGTTCTCGCTGCTCTTTTGCCCACTCCTTAGACCTACCACAAAGCAAAGAAATTCTGGGTTTTAGAATATCTGCACCAAGGGCATCTGTTTTTTTCTTATCATTCATCCTACGTTCCATTTCAGTCACATAGCGCGCGCACTGCATAATAGACTTAGTAAGATCCGCGGCCGGAATATTCTCTGTTGTCCAAAAGTTAGTCCCATATCGAGCCTGTTTTTTGTTCCTCATACTTTTCATAATCCTATCCCATCCCCTCCCTCAGCCTGCAGTATTCGCAATCCGACTGATGACACCCCTTGTTCCAAAAGGCCAATTCCCGTATTTCCCCGGCGACATCAATGACGAGCTTTTCGAGCACGGCGACCTCGCCAGCCGTGACGGCGAACGCTTCCCGGTGGGGCTTCCCTCGTTCGTCGGGCTCCACGAATTGGATCACGCCTTCCGCCATGTCGTAGTTCCCCTCTTTTGCGAGGAGCAGTTTATAAAATGTGAGCTGGCGCTTATAGTTGCCGTCCGAGGTCTTCGTATTTCCCTCGATCTCGTTGCGCGATTTGGAACGGCCGGTCTTGTAGTCGATGACGGTCACACTCTTGCCATCGTGCGGTATCTCGATCCGGTCGAGCTTGCCGTTGATTGGAGTGTCTCCCGCCGTCACACCATCCACGCGGACCTCGTTCATGCCGCGGCCGCCGCCGTTCCGGAACGCGAGCCACTGCGTATGATACTCGTCATAGAAGGCGGGCAGGGCTTTGCGGCCCTTCGCAAGCGTCTCTTCGTACTCATGCTCCGGGATCGGTTCGCGCGCGAGCGCTTCCTCGAAGCGGCGCACGAGCCATTCTTTGCCCATGTCTCGCCCTTCGTTGCCGCGTCCTTCGCGGCCGTCAAGCTCATCGAAATACGCTTTGAGCGCCGCATGGACGGCATTGCCGAACGCGAGGTGCTTGTTCGGCGCCTCGGGGATGCGGAGGAGATTCACATAGAAATAATGCCAAGGGCACTCGAGATAATTATTGAGTGCGGTGACCGAGATCCCCTGCTGGTCGAAGAGCGCGTTGAGAAACTCCTTGTCCATGAGCTCCGGTTTCTTTGTTTCCGCAAGCTCGCCTTTTTTGCCGCCGTCTTTCGATGTCTGCCCGAACTCTATCTCCGCACGGTGCTCGTCGAACTCCTTTTCGTACGGCTCCGTATCGAGCGGCGCGAGGATATCCGCCTTCATCTCACTCACGAACTGCGTCGGCAGCAGCTCCTTCCCTTCACGATCGGCTTTCGCCATCGTCACGAAGAGTTCCTTGCGCGCGCGGGTAAGCGCGACGTAGAACACATTGCGCTCGTCGGAATCATCTTTTACATCTTCCCCGCCATCGCCGTCGCTTGCCACCTCCGCCTCGGCTTCCTGGACGATCCGATAAATTCCTTTCGGCAAGGTGAGCGAGTCGCGATGCCAGCGTGAGCCCCATTTGCGGTCCACCGCGCCCATGATGAAAACATAATCGAACTCGCGGCCCTTCGACTTGTGCGCTGTCATGAGGCGCACGCGGCCCGGCATCCGCACCGTGTCCTTGGCCTTCACCGCCACGCCGTGCTCTTCCATCAAATCGAGATAGGCGAAGAAATCGTCGAGGGTGTAATTACGCTTGTGCTCGGTGAACGATTTGAGGAGGTCGAAAAGTGCGTGGAGCTTCGCCAGTTTCTCACTGCCTGACGGATGCCGCAGGACGGCCGCCAGGCACCCCGAATCACGAACAATCTTCTCGAACGCTTCCACGGCGCCATCGTTTTCGGCGGCGCGCTTCCACTCGGACAGGTTGCGCGCAAAGGTCGTTGCCGCCGTCACGGATTCTTGGGACACGACGCCCGCCTCTTTCTGGAGCTCGGCGGAGGCGAGAACGTCGTAGATGGTCATCTTCTTCCGCTCTGCGCTTCGCGTTTCTTTTTGTGTCGCGTCTTGCGCGGCTCCATTCTCCGCCGCAATGCGCGCCGCGCGCCTCATCCGCCCCGCGAAGGCCATGATCCGGTACGCGTCCATCGGCGCGATGCCCAGGAAGTCGGCGTGGAGCGCCTCGGCGAGCCGGATATCGTTGCCGAAGCGCTGGACCGCGCGGAGTACGCGCACGAGCTTGCGGATCTCCGTATCGCCGAGCACGTCCTGGTCCGATTCTATATTGAACGGTATATGCAGACGCTCGAACATCCGCGCCAGGGGCGCCGCGTCTTTGTTATCACGATACAAAACCGCGATCTCTTCAGCCGGCACTGCGTCCCCTGCGGCGTCCTTCGCCGCACCGTTTCCCTTCAGTAATTCTTTAACCCTTTGTGCTATAAAATACATCTCGACATCCGGGGTTGAGAGTACGGCGAGGTGTGCGTCTGATTCCTTGTGGCCCGCTTCCGAGACGAGCTCGGTTTCCCGCGGCGAGACGGCCTGCGCCGCATTCAAAATGGCCTGCGTCGAGCGGTAGTTGGAGCGGAGCGTGATGAGCTTCACGCCCTTGTAGCGCGTGCGGAAATAATGGAAATTCTCGGGCGAGGCGCCCTGGAACCGGAAGATCGCCTGCTTTTCGTCGCCCACCACGAAGAGGTTCGGCTGTTCGCTTTCGCCTTCGCCGCCCGCGATCATTTCGACGATCTTGTTCTGCGCGTCGTTCGTGTCCTGATGCTCGTCCACCAGGAAATAGTCGTAGGCGGACTGGAGCGCGCGGCGGAGGTCGCCGTCGTTCTCGAGCGCAAGCGCGGTGAACATGATCATGTCCGCGTAGTCATATTGCTTCGCCTTGCGAAGTTCGGCTTGGTACGCCTCGTACACGCGCACGAGCTCGAGGTTCTTCTCGATCTTCTTCGCGCCGGAATCGTACTTCCCTTTCATCTTGCCTTCGTACTTGCCGGAGGTGTGCACGAGGTCCGGATTCGCGTAGAACCGTTCGCGGTCGTCCGCGGCGATCTTCGCGAACATTGCGGGCGAGACGCTCTGCTGTTTGAGCTCCGTCACCGCGCGGATGATGTCGCGCAAATAGAAGTATGGATCGCCGAATGGGCGCAGTTTGTCGAGCTTGAGTCCGCCGTCTTTCGATGAGCCGCGCGCATCGAGCAAGCGCCGCACGATGTCCACCTGGTCGATCTCCGTGATCGGCGACGCGCCCACGATCTCCGGGAAATGGTCAGGGTAGTCCTGGATGATCCGGTTCGCAAAGCCGTGGAACGTCGAGATCTCCACCTTGTACGCCTCCTGACCGACGAGCTCCGCCAATTTCCGCCGCATTTCGACGGCGCCGCTTTCGGTAAACGTGAGCGCAAGAATACGCTCGGGCTTGGTCTTTATAGGCGCGTCTTTCGCGCCGTCGTGCTGCCCGCCCGCTGCCGTACGCAAAATGTTCGCGATGCGAAGCGTAAGCACGGTCGTCTTCCCCGTGCCCGGCCCCGCGATCACCATCACGGGCCCCGTGATGGCGTCCACCGCCTCGCGCTGTTCGGGATTCAGCGCCTTATAGCGGGCTTCAAAAGCATCCCCGGAAGCGCCGTCTTTCGCCTTGGTTTTCGGAGCAGGAGCTTTTGCCATTGCCCCTATTTTAGCATATTTCGACGGGTGCGCTCCGCGGGTGCGAAAACGCGGCGGGCAGTATATACTATCTGGACCATGCGCAACTTCTGGATGGACCTTAAGATGCCGATCCTCGCACTCGCACCGATGGCGAACGTCACGGATGCGGCGTTCCGCCATATGTTCGCCGCCTACGGCCCTGCGGGCCGCGAGGGTTTTCCGGGCGCTTCCGGCAAGCCGGACGTTTTTTATACCGAATTCGTCTCTGTGGAGGGGCTCCTTTCGCGCGGCGCCGAACGGCTCATGCCGGACCTTTGGTTCGGCGAGAACGAACACCCGATCGTGGCGCAGATCTTCGGCACGAAGCCGGAGCAGTTCGCGCGGGTAGCGGAGATGATCGCCAAGCTCGGCTTCGACGGCATCGATATCAACATGGGATGTCCCGACCGCGCCGTAGAAAAGCAGGGTGCGGGCGCGGCACTCATCAAAACACCGAAGCTCGCGCAGGAGATCATCCGTGCGGCGCGCGAAGGCGCGGGCGGATTGCCGGTGTCCGTAAAGACGCGGCTCGGCTGGTCGTCCACGGATGAATTCGACGAGTGGGGCGCGGCGCTTCTGGAAGAACATCCCGCATCGCTCACGGTCCATCTCCGCACGCGCAAGGAAATGTCCAAAGTGCCCGCACACTGGGATATTGCTCCCAAACTCGTCGAGCTCCGCGACCGGCTTTCCCCTATCGAACGTGGCAAGTCCGGTGAACCGGGCGGGACGCGCGTCCTCGGCAACGGCGACGTTTCATCGTTCGCGGACGCGCGGGAAAAAGCAAAAAAATACTGCCTCGACGGCGTGATGATCGGGCGCGGTGCGTTCGGCGCGCCGTGGTTCTTCACCGGACGCGAGCCCGAACTCCGCGAACGCCTCGAGCGCATGGTTGAGCATACGGAGCTTTTCGAAAAGACATATAAAAGCGACCTCTCCAAAAAGGACGGCAAGATCAAAAACTTCGACGTGATGAAGAAGCATTACAAGGCCTACGCGGCCGGTTTTGACGGCGCAAAGGAACTCCGCATCGAGCTTATGGATGCGAAAAATGCCGCCGAGGTCCGCGCCATCACGGAACGGTTCGCCGGCGGGAAGCTTTAGGGAAAGAAGCGTATTTTCCACGAAGGGCCGATAAAGAAAATATAAAGACCCTGTGGCGCCGTGCGTGCTATGGAAATATACTTAAGGGAATCCCATGAGAATTTTGGTGGTCGAAGATCATGAGGAAACCGCCTCGTCGCTCAAAAAGAAGCTCGAGGCGGAATGTTATGCGGTCGATATCGAGCACGACGGCGGACGCGCATCCTATCGTGCCCGGACGAACGATTACGACCTCATCCTCCTTGATAATGTCCTGCCGGGAAAGAACGGCGACGAGATATGCAAAGAACTCCGCGAATACAAAATGACCGCGCCGATTCTCGTACTCTCCGGCCAGACCGAAACCGAACGAAAGATAGGACTCCTGAACTGCGGCGCGGATGATTACCTCACGAAGCCTTTCTCATACCGCGAACTTTCCGCGCGCGTCGGTGCGCTTTTGCGGCGACCCCGGCCTGTCGAAACACCCCTCCTTTCGATCGGAGACCTCGTGCTCGACCGCGGATCATTCTCGGTCCGCCGCGGCACGCGCACCATCCGTCTGACCCCGAAGGAGTTTGCGATCCTTGAATATTTCATGAAACATCCCGGAACGGTGCTCACGCGTGGCGCGATCCTCGACCACGTATGGAACGACAGCGCCGATCCCCTTTCGAACAGCATCGAGACCCACATCGCCAACCTGAGAAAGAAGATAGGCGGTGGCGGAAAACGGGCGACGATCCGTACCGTCCCGGGGCATGGTTATATGTTCGCACTTTGACGGGCCCCGATCATACCGACCTCATTCCGGAATCGAGTCATGAAGCGATGACCATCAAGCCCCTACCATCCGGACATGAACCCCTGCCCGCGCTTGCGCGATGGCGGGCGGTTTTCCATTCCGCACTCATCCGCCCCGTAAGTACCGGCGAGGATGCGCGCAGGAAGGAATATATTCTGAACGTCATACTCGTCACCTCCATCGCCGCGCTCATTGCGTTCGATGGCCTGGCGCTCTATCACGCCCTTATCGGCCAACCTTCCTACATGGGCATACCGTTCCCGATGTTCTCTGTCTTTCCTGCGCTTTTTACGGCCATCCTCGCTCTTTCGCGCCGCGGGCATTATATGGTCGCATCCTATTTCCTCATAACCACGCTTTTCCTCGGCAACGTCTATGCTTCGCTCAATTGGGGGGTTGACCTACCCACCGCCCTTCTCGCCTATGCATTCATCATCTGCACCGCCAGTATCCTTCTCGGCAGCACGGCAGGATTCGTGGCGACGACACTTATTGCGGCAATCGCATCCGGGATATGGACCGTTCATATCAACGGCCTCCTTTCTCACGAACCGCAATATCCCAGCGCTGACGATATCGCCACCTTCGGCATGTTTTATTTTCTCATTATGACGGTAAGCTGGCTCTCGAACCGCGACATGGAAAAATCTCTTGTGCGTGCAAGAGCATCCGAACAGGCGCTTACCAAGGAGCGGGATCTGCTCGAAATGCGCGTCGCCGAGCGCACGGAAGAGCTTCGTCGCGCCCAATTCGAGGAGATCGCCCAAGTCCACCGGTTCGCCGAATTCGGCCAGCTTTCATCGGGACTGTTCCATGACCTTCTCAACCTCCTCGCCGCCCTTTCCCTCCGCACTGAAGGATACATGGAAGATGACCCGTCCCTCGCCGCCGCATACGAAACCACGCGCCAGATACGGCAATTCATGCGTGCCGTCCAGGAACAGCTGGGGAGGGACAATTCATGCGAGGAATTTTCCCTCAGGGAAGGCATCGCACAGGCCGTCAGACTCGTATCGTATAAGGCGAACAAAGAGAACGTCGACATTTTCATCGAGGGCCAGGATCGTGACCCGTTCCTGTACGAAGGCATCCCTTTCAAATTCCATCAGATCGTCATCAATCTCCTTACGAATGCGATCGACGCCTACCGTGCCATCCCCTACGACGGGACGCGACGCAGGGAGGTTATTGTGCGCGCCGAAACACGCGGAAAAAATTTTGTCATCTCCGTCAAGGATTTCGGCTGCGGCATACCGGACGATTCCCGCGAAAAGATATTCACGCCGTTCTTCACTACGAAAGATAAAACGGAAGGGATCGGTATAGGCCTCGCGACCGTGAAAAAGACGGTCGAGGAGGATTTTCGCGGTGCGGTGAACGTCGGCGGAGCCGAAGGCGAAGGATCCGTCTTCACGGTTTCATTCCCGATGCGCTCCCGACAGAGCGAATGCCGACCAAAATGACGATCTGCTATAATGGATGCAACGCCATGAAAAATATGTTCGCCGGTTTCAGGCAATTTATCCTTCGCGGCAGCGTGGTGGACCTTGCGGTCGGCATCATGATCGGCGCGGCATTCAACGCCGTCGTGTCGTCGCTCGTAAAGGACATCTTTACGCCGCTCATTGCGGCGATTTTCGGGAAGCCCCAGTTCGCCACCTTCTCCTTCACGATCCACGGCGCGCAGTTCATGTACGGGGATTTCCTCAATAACGTCATCTCGTTCCTCATCACGGCGATCGCAGTCTATTTCTTCGTCGTCCTTCCCATCAATAAGCTCAGCGAAACATTGGCTCCAAAGGGGCCTCCGGCGGAAGCAACCACCAAGCAATGTCCGGAATGCCTGAGCAACATCCCCATTGCAGCCCGACGATGCGCCTATTGCACCTCGAACGTGGACGGATCCGTTCCTAAGAAGTAGCGCCGGTGTCCTTCGGGACCGCCGACAATGGCGAACCTTCGCCGCCGCGGAAAACAAAAAGTCTCTTTCTGCTTCCCGCAAGGAGCCAACGGACGAGGAGCGCGGATGCGATGCCGATCACGGCGCCGCTGATGATATCGAGCGGCCAGTGAAGGCCGGCATAGATCCGGGCCACGCCGATGAGCGCCGGAAGAAGAAAATACCAGAGACCTTTCACGCGGTTTTTCGCCGAGAACCACAGCACCGTCGCGAGCGCGAAAAAGAGCGTCATATGCGCCGAAGGGAACGACCATCCGCTCGTCGTGACGAGCGGCGAGATGCCGTAGAATTCGTACGGCCGTATCTCGTGGTAGAAGAACTGGATGACCGGCGTCACGATGCCGCGCGCGAGGATCACCGCAAGCGCACCCTCGGCAAAGATATAGATGCGCCGCCGCGTGCCTTTCTGCAGGAACAGCACCACAAAAAATCCGAGCACGAGGAAATACGGCAGCCATTCCGCAAAGAAGATACCGGCGATGTCGGCGAGGAAATTCCTTCCCGAAAGCCCATGGATCGCCGCGAACCCTGCCTGATTGAAAGCGTTCATTGTCATTCCATTATATCACGGGATGCGGCGGCCCAGCGAAATGCAAAAAGAAACGGCGCCCGAGGATGGCGCCGTTTCTTATAGCGAAGGTTATGGATTATTTGCGGACGTATGGAAGGAGCGTCATGAAGCGCGCGTGCTTTATCGCCGTCGCAAGCTTTCGCTGGTGCTTCGCACAGACATTCGTATGGCGCGGATCGATGATCTTCGCCTGGCTCGAAACGAACCTGCGAAGAAGATCCACTTCCTTATAGTCTATATTCTTGATGTTCTGCGAGCAGAAAAAGCACTGTTGGGACATTTTTTTGAAAATATATTATCGGGTGTTATACCTTCCTTACCTGGAGCGAATCGAGCTCGACGGCGGTATCCCTGCCGAAGATCGGCACGAGCACCTTTATGCTCCCTTTCTCTTCGTTCACTTCGGCAACCTTGCCGTCATATTCCTTGAACGGACCGTCGGTTATTTTTACCAAATCACCCACCTGCAGGTCAAGGCTCACCCTTCCTTCTTCCTTGTCGCTGCGCGAGAGAAGGTTCTCCACCTCTTCGCGCGAAAGCGGGGTCGGCGTCGTATTATCGGGACCGACGAAGCCGGTCACCCGAGGCGTATTGCGCACCACGTACCACGAATCTTCGGTAAGGATCATATCCACGAGCACATACCCCGGATAGATCTTTTCCTCCACGGTCGTACGGCGACCACCCTTCACCCTCACCTTTTTCTCCTTCGGCACAAGCACCTGGAATATCTTGTCGCCCATCGCGAGAGATTCCACGCGCTGGCGGAGGTAGCGCGCAACAGCCTCCTCGTAACCCGAGTATGTCTGTACGGCATACCACTGACGGGTCGCGGAACGCTCGATATGCCCTTTTGATTGGGGTGAGTGCAATGCCATGATGGTTACTATATTAAAGGATGATGAAGCTTTTCATTATCGCTGAAAACAGATAATCGAATGCACCGAGAAATGCCGCGAGCGCGACCGCCATGCCGATCACGATCATTGTAAGGCGGAGCGCCTCCCGACGCGTCGGCCAGTTCACGTGCCGAAGCTCCTGGCGGGATTCCGCGAAGAATTTCTTGATACCTGCAACCATAGTTTTTGCAGTATAGCACGAAAAATCCCCTTCCGTCAACCGTTATACATCGAGGTTCTGCACCGTCGCGGCATGGGCCTGGATGAAGTTTTTGCGCGGCTCAACGGAGTCTCCCATGAGCACCGTGAAGAGATGGTCCGCCTTCTCGGCATCCTGGATCATCACGCGCTTCAACACGCGATTTTCCGGGTTCATGGTCGTTTCCCAGAGCTGCTCCGGATTCATTTCACCGAGGCCCTTGTAGCGCTGGATGTTTGGCTGGCGCTTGCCGTCGCTCTTTCCTTCCGCGGATCCTTCGCCTGCTCCGACAGATCCATCCTCATCTCCCTCCTGGGCAGCCTCTTCCTCTTCGGCTGCGTCCTTTGCCTTCGCTCCTTTTCCGGCTTTCGCTGCCTTCGTCGGCTGTGCATTCGCGAGCTCCGCTGAAACCTTTTCTTTTTCCTCATCCGAGAATGCGTATCGGATCGTTTTGCCGAGCTGGATGCGGTAGAGCGGCGGTTGGGCAATATAGACATATCCCTGTTCGATCACTTCCTTGAAATAGCGGTAGAAGAGCGTGAGAAGGAGCGTCCGGATGTGCGCGCCATCCACGTCGGCATCGGTCATGATGACGATCTTGTGGTAGCGGAGCTTTTCCATATTGAACTCCTCGCCGATCGCGGTGCCGATCGCGACCACAAGCGAGCGCACTTCGTTGTTCGCAAGCATCTTGTCGAGTCGCGCACGTTCCACGTTGAGTATCTTTCCCTTGAGCGGAAGGATGGCCTGCGTGTGCCGGTTGCGGCCCTGTTTCGCCGAACCGCCCGCGGAATCGCCTTCCACAATGAAGAGTTCGGATTCCGCGGCACTTTTCGACGTGCAGTCGGCGAGCTTGCCCGGGAGCGTGAGGCCTTCGAAGGCTCCTTTGCGGAGCACGGTCTCACGCGCGGCCTTCGCCGCGAGGCGCGCTTTTGCGCTCAGGATCACTTTCTGGATGACGGCTTTCGCTTCCTGCGGATGCTTCTCGAGAAAATCCTTGAATGCCTCATTGATGACAGCTTCGGTCGCGGTGCGCGCCTCGGGATTGCCGAGCTTGGCCTTCGTCTGTCCCTCGAACTGCGGATCCCGCAGCTTCACCGAGAGCACCACAACGAGGCCTTCGCGCACATCGTCGCTCGTGAGGTTCTCCTCTTTTTCCTTGAGCCATCCCTCCGCACGCGCGTAATTATTGAGCGAACGCGTCAAGGCCGACCGGAACCCGGTGAGGTGCATACCGCCTTCCGGCGTGTGGATGTTGTTCGCGAAGCTCATCTCGGTCACGCGCGTGTCATCCACATAAAGGAACGCGCACTCGATGTCCATATGCTCCATCTCCTTCTCCACATAGAAGATATCTTCGTTCAACTTGTTCTTGCCCTGCGCCAGGAACTTCACGAACGAAAGCACGCCGCCTTCGAAATAAAATCCGTAAAAGAACGGCGCTTCCGCCCTGCGGCGATCGTAAAAGTTGATGCGGATGCCCTTGGTGAGATAAGCCTGCTGGCGAAGGCGTTCGAGGATCGTCCTGTCACTGAATTCGAGTTCGGAGAATATTTGCGCATCGGGAATAAACGACACCTTCGTGCCATGCCGCTTCGATGCGCCGACCTTCTTCACTTTGTATTCGGGGATACCGCGCTTGTATTCCTGGACGAACATGCCTCCGTCACGCTCCACCTCCACTTTGGTCCATTGGGAGAGCGCGTTCACGACGGATGCGCCCACGCCATGGAGACCGCCCGACACCTTATAGCCCGCGCCGCCGAATTTGCCGCCGGCGTGGAGCGTGGTCATGATCGTCTCGAGCGCGGACTTTTTGGTCTGCGGGTGGATATCAACCGGCATGCCGCGGCCATCGTCCCTCACCGCCACCGCGTCATCCGGCAAAAGTTCGACGGTGATGTTTTTGGCATAGCCCGCCATCGCTTCGTCGATCGCATTGTCCACGATCTCCCAAATAAGATGATGGAGGCCGGAGGTTCCGGTCGAGCCGATGTACATGCCCGGCCGTTTACGGACCGGCTCGAGCCCCTCGAGGACGAAGATGTCCTTCGCGCTATAAGTGGCGCTGCCTTTGGTATTGCTTAACGTATCGTTTTTTTTGACCTGCTTGTCCTCGGCTTTTGAAGCTTTTTTTGGGTCTTTTTCAGCCATATTCGTGGGTTTTTCGTTTGCCTCCAATATGCCAATTTTAGCATATTTTATGCCAAAAACCAATTATTTTCCGCTCTTTTTCTTCCTTATTCCCATATAGACCCTCATCGTCTTTTGTCCGGCCACCGCAAGCGCTATCGACCGCATACAACCGTCATCGACATCGCCTCTGAATATCTTCGATCCCTTCCGGCAGGACTTTCTGAACCCTCCCGGCAAAACGATCGGAAGGAGATATTTTTCTTCCTGCACGGCACGGAACGATGTTTTCAAAATACCAAGGATCGCCCGCCTCGCCCTGCTCTTCAAAACGCCCGGATCCGCATTGAGAGCGCGCGCGACTTTCTTGCCGGTCTCTTCCAGGGAACCTTTTGTCCATAAGAACGGCAGGCCACCGGCCCCATTCCACACTCCAACCTCTCTCATCTTCACCGTTCCAAGATACCACCGAACGGCATTATAATCGTCGCGGCGTGTAGCGTCCTCTTTCCCTATCGCGCGATCCAATTTCGCGTCATCGAACCCTTTCGCATACTTTTTTGCCGCGGCAAGTTTTCGGGCAAACTCTTTCTCGGAAAGCGTTTTCAAATATCGCCCGTCTCTGCGCTTGCGGATATATTGGGCAACGATAAAGGCCCTCTTCACTTCGGTCTTTCCAACAGGTCTGATCAGCCTCACCGTTCCATTCTACCAGATATTCACGCGCTCCCCCCCCGAACGCCAAAGTGCGTTGCCTTCTTTCACATTGAATGCTTCGTAGAATTCCTCCATATCCGAGAGCGGCCCGTTCACGCGGAAACGCGAGGGAGAATGCGGATCGGTCTGTACCTGTAAACGGAGCGCTTCCTCGCGATATTCGCCGCGCTCAGTGATCGCGTAATTTATGAAAAATCTCTGGAAGGGCGTCAGTCCGTCGATCGGTCCGATTGCCGTCTGCGCGGCGGCAGCTTCATTTGCCGCTTCCCCGAGCGCGAGTCGAAGCGCGTCGTACGCAATGACCAGACCACCGAGATCGGCGATATTCTCGCCAAGCGTGAGTTTGCCGTTCAGCCGGAGGCCCGGCAGGGGTTCGTACCGGTCATACTGCTCCGCGAGCTTCGCGGTCTTCGCGTCGAAGCGCGCCTTATCCTCCGGCGTCCACCAGTTCGCAAGATTGCCGTTGAGGTCGAACAAGGAACCCTGATCGTCGAATCCGTGCGTCAGCTCATGGCCGATCACGGTGCCGATGCCGCCGTAGTTCGCGCCGAGGTCGGCGTCCGGATCGAAGAACGGGGGCTGAAGGATCGCCGCCGGAAACACGATCTCGTTCATCGGCGGATTATAGTACGCATTCACCATCTGCGGCGGCATATGCCACTCCGTGCGGTCCACCGGGCCGCCGATCTTCTTCACCTGCCGGTCGAACTCGAACGCGTGCGCCCGCATGTAGTTCGCGGCGTAGGAATCCGTACCGATCTCGAGCAGACCGTAGTCTTTCCATTTGTCCGGATAGCCGAGCTTCTTCGTCACCGTACCGAGCTTGGCGACCGCCTTCTTTTTTGTTTCGTCGCTCATCCAATCGAGCTTTTCGATACGCGCGCGATAAGCGGCGGTAAGATGCCCGACAAGATCGGCGATCTTCTTCTTCGCATCCTCGCTGAAGTGCCGCTCCACGTATATTCTGCCAAGCGCTTCGTCAAGCAAACCGTTCACCGCACCGAGGACGCGTCGCCAGCGCGGTTTCATTTCTTTCGCGCCGGCGAACGCACGGCCGTAGAACTCGAAGGTTCGTTTGCTGAAATTCTCGTCGAGTACATTCGCAAGATCATCGAGGATGCGCCAGCGGAGATATTGTTTGATCTCCTCCAGCGGCATTTCGACAACCATACGATTCACCTCCTCCATGAACTTCGGCTGGCAGACGATCACGTACGCGGGCTTTGCGATGCCGGCTGCGGCCCAATACCCCTCCCAATCCACTTTCGGCGCAAGCGCGGCGAGTTCCTCCGGCGCCATTTTGTTGTACTGCTTCTCTATATCGCGCAATTCGACGCGCGTCATGGACGCCGCAGCGAGCTTCGTTTCGAGATCGATGAACTTTGCGGGGATCGGCGCGCCGCCGGGAACCGAAGGACCGCCCACCGACGGCGCGGCGGCGATGATCCCTTCCGCAAACCGGGCATATCCTTCGCGGATCGTTTTGCTCTTTTCGTCGCCATTCAAATAATAATCACGATCCGGAAGACCGAGGCCGCCCTGTGAAAGGTAGAGCGCCATAACCTCGCTGGCCTTCACGTCCTGGTCCACGCCCGTCGCCCAGAATGCGCCGATGCCCGCGCGGTGGAGTTTGCCGAGCGCGGACGAAAGGCCGCCGATGTCGCCTATCCCGGCGACCATATCGAGCAGCGGCTTGAGCGGGGCATCGCCTTCCGCCGCGAGCCTCTCCTCATCCATACCGGTTCGGTAAAAATCCCTGACCTTCCGCGCCGTCGGGTCAAGCGTTTCGTCAGATTTTTTCGATAATTCCTCAAGGATATCTTTAAGATGATGCTCGGCCTCCACGCGGAGCACATAAAAAGAGCCCCAGCGGGATTCCTCCGGCGGGATCGGGTTCGCCGCGATCCACTTTGCATTCACATAGCTGAAAAAATCGTCGGCGGGATTGATGTCTTCCGAGAAAAGCGCCGGATCTATTGCGTGAGGTGACGGCATTGCGCTCATTATACGGCACGTGCACCAAACATGCGAGCGTTTTCGTATAAAGAAAACAGCCTGGTATAATTCTCCTTATGAAATCATCCATTACCAAATATATAATCGGTGCCATCGTGGTTGCCGTGATCGCCGCATATGCGATCTTCAGCTCCAACAGCCAAAATAACGGCCAGCTGGCCATCATCCCGCCGCTGCCTTCGTTGCCGTCCACATCTTCCTCTTCCTCCTCGGGAGGAAGTACGGCCTCCGGTTCCGCTTCTTCGTCCGGTACGGGACAGTATAAGGACGGCACGTATACCGGTTCGCTTGCCGATGCATTCTACGGACAGCTCCAGGTGATAGCGGTCATACAGGGAGGGAAACTCTCCAATATCACCTTCCCGCAATACCCGAGCAATCCTGGCCATACGATCGACGAGAGCCGGACATCCCTTCCCGTTCTCGCCCAGGAAGCGGTCGCCGCGCAGAGTGCGAACGTGAACATCGTTTCCGGCGCCACGCAGACGAGCCAGGCATTCCAGCAATCGCTCGCTTCCGCGCTTGCCCAAGCCCACTAGCCTTCATTACGGACCATCAAGCCATGAAAGAGACGCGCATACTGATGGGGATGCCGATCTCCATAGAGATCATCGACGCGCCCGGTGGTGGCAGTGCCGACGAGCGGCGGCGCACGGAGGCGATCGCGAAAGCGTTTGATTACTTCACGCACATCGACGAGATATTCAGCACCTATAAAGAAACGAGCGAGATAAGCGCGATCAATTCCGGCCGCCTCGCGCGCGAGGAATGGAGTCCGGAGATGGAGCTCATCTTCACGCTCGCCGAAGAAACGAAACGCGCGACCAACGGCTATTTCGATATCAAAAAGGCCGATGGCATGTACGATCCCTCCGGCCTCGTGAAAGGCTGGGCGATCTGGAATGCGGCCCAGCTCCTCATCAAAGAGGGCTTTGAGGATTTCTATGTGGATGCCGGGGGCGACATCCAGGCCTACGGAAGGAATGCGGACGGCGATCCGTGGACGGTGGGCATCAGGAGTCCGTGGAACGTTCAGGAGAACGTGCAAATTATCAGCACCGCCCACAATGAAGGTGTTGCAACCTCGGGCACATATATCCGCGGTGACCATATTTACGATCCTCATACCGGTGCAGCGGCGAATGCGATCATCTCGCTCACCGTGATCGGCCCCAACGTTTATGAGGCGGACCGCTTCGCAACCGCCGCATTTGCGATGGGCCAAGACGGCATACGATTCATTGAATCGCTGCCGGGATTCGAAGGATATATGATCAATAACAACAGGATCGCCACAAAAACGACGGGTTGGGACAACTATCAAATCTCGAATATTTAAACCGCCACCATGAACTATATAGATAATTTCCTCAACCGCATCACGATGTATCGCCTCGTGATGTATTACCTCATGATCCTCGTAGGGATCGCGGCGATATTCGGCGCAATCGGATGGCTCCCTTATAATCCGCTCAATCTCCTCTTCGAGGCGGTTTTTCTTTTCATCGCCTGCTGGGCGGCAAATGGCATTCTCGCGGCCTTCTTTGGAGCCCATCCCAACAGCGAATCGGCATATATCACATCGCTCATCCTTACGCTTATCATCTCGCCCCAGCCGCCCCTCAGCCAGAATTACATCATCTTCCTCATTGCCGCCGCCGGCGCGGCCATGGGCGTCAAATACATCATCGCACTCGACAAAAAGCATATCTTCAACCCTGCCGCATTCGCGGTAGCGGCGAGCGCCCTCCTTTCCGGCCCGGCGGCAAGCTGGTGGGTCGGCGGCAACCTGCCGCTGATGGCTTTTGTGATCGCCGGCGGATTCCTTGTCGTTCGTAAAATACAGCGATTCGATCTCGCGCTCACATTCCTTGCCGCCGCGTTCCTTTCCGACATCCTCACCCATCCGACGGACAACCCCCTTGTCACCGTACAAAAAGCCGTGCTCCATACGCCGCTCTTCTTTTTTGCCTCGATCATGATCACGGAGCCGCTCACCACGCCGCCTACGCGGCCGTGGCGCATCGAATACGGCGCGCTCGTCGGCCTGCTCTTCTCCCCCGCCATCCATCTGGGTCAATACTATTCCACGCCGGAACTCGCGCTCCTTGTCGGCAATATCTTTTCGTTTGCGGTGAGCCCCAAAGGCAAACGGGTGCTTACGCTCACCAAAAAGAAAGAGGTCGGCGACGGGATCTATGACTTCTCGTTCGCGACGGACGGCGGGCGCCGGATAAAATTCGCACCGGGCCAATATCTCGAATGGACGCTCGCGCATGAAAAGTCCGACGGACGCGGCAACCGGCGCTACTTTACGATTGCGTCATCACCGACAGAGCCCCAGGTGCGCCTCGGCGTGAAATTCTATGATCCTTCAAGCTCGTTCAAAAAACGTCTCCGTGACATGCGTCCGGGCGAAACGATCATTGCAGGCCATCTTGCCGGCGATTTCATATTGCCGCGCGACACGCAGGAGAAGCTTGTTTTCATCGCCGGCGGCATCGGCATCACGCCATTCCGCAGCATGGTGAAATACATAACGGACACCGCGAGACAAGGCGACGAACGGCGCGATGCCGTCCTGTTCTATTCCAACCGTTCGACGGACGAGATCGCCTATGCCGACGTCTTCGATGAAGCGGCGGAAAAGACCGGCATGAAAACGATCTATGCCATCACTGGGAACGGCGCGGGAAAAAGCAAAGGCGGCGGGGCGGCCATAAAGGAATTCATGCGCCATCCGGGCGAAAAAGGCGCGCCCGCATACGGCGTGTTCCACGAAGGCCGCATCACTGCCGACCTCATCAAACAGGAAGTTCCCGACTGGCACGAACGCACCTTCTATATTTCGGGTACGCGGGCGATGACGACCGCCATCGAAAAGATACTCTTGCACATGGGCATCCCCCGTTCGCGGATCAAGATCGATTTCTTCCCCGGGTTCGTATAGACAATAAAAAAGGGAAGGATTGCTCCTTCCCTGCCTGATGTTTTCTTACTGGTTCTTTTTTTGAACCTTTTGTTTCAGTTCCAAAATCTGCTGATCGCTCAGATGGTCGATCTCCGAGCGAACGGTGCGTGCATCGTCCGACGTTTCCTGGCTGGTGCGCGCGGCCTGGACGTCCGCCCTTACCTTCACCTGGTCCTTGCTTTCCGTGAGGGGCAACGAAAGGTTGTCAAAGTCGTGGAGCGGTACCACGTCCCGATTGGAATCGTAGTAGGTGATCCTGACCTTATCGCCCTTCTCCGTCACGGGCAGCTTCGGAGAATCGCCCACGCCCCCCGTAAAAAGATGGGGTACGCCGGCAATGTGGATGTAGTAGAGGTTCCCACTGCTCGTCGTGTCGGCGTTGATGCGATCCACCGTCCCCTCGATCGTTTTGAGGGATCGGTCTGCGCCCAAAGCCGTCTTCACGCCTTTGTCGGACAGGAACTTCTCATACTGTTCCAGTGCGTCGTATTGCGTCGCACCCACCGCGACCTCCTGAACGTTGTCGATCGGCACGATCGCCACGCCCTGAAAAGCATAGCTTTCGTTGAAGAGCGGCACGACACAGGCCATGGTTCCGTCCACGTTGTACAGCTGCGGATCGGACCCATGAAGCTTGCGGTAGTTGATCTGCGGATTGTTCTTTACCGCATCAAGCACCGCCGAGTTGGTCGCTCCGCCGGGGACGGCATAATACACCGACTTGCCGGTACGCGAGTTGGTGTACACGACGCCGACGAGGGAACTGTCGTTGCCGTTGGTCGAGGTGATGTCCGTCACCCATTCGGGTTGGTTGTCGTTCCCGTAGATAAGCGACGTATCGCCCGGTGCGACAAGGTTTTTCTTCCCCCACCAGCTGTTCATCCATCCGTCGCGGTATTCACCCCACCACCTGATGTAGTCCTGGACATAGCTGTCCGGAACCACGCGATCCACCCAATCCGGCACGGATCCGAGAGGATGGAACGTGCTGTCGCCGGTGGCCGGATCGACGATCGCAACACCTTCAACTTTTTTTGCGCTCCACCAGACGGTTGGTTTGTAGATGGTCACGATCCACCATGCCTTGTGATGTTCGTCAATCTCAAAATTCATCTCCCCGATCCCTTTATCGAGATAGCCGTTTTCGCGGAGATGCCTCTCGAGATCGTTGCCGAAAAATGCCGAGGGGGAATATCGCATCCCCTGCCCGTCAGGAAACTTCACCAGTTTCGGCTGCATGTCCTGATTCTCGGCCGAGATCATCACGTAGCCCGGCGAGGTGCCATTCGAACTCCATGTGGTATATCCACGGAACTCGAGCGGCGCCACGTACCACAGCTGGCCGTTCACCAGTTGCAGCGTGATCTCGTCGTTTTCGATCTCGAACTGGCTACCGATCGCGCCATCCTGTCCGATCGCTTTCTGCGCAAGGTATGCCGCGTTTTCCTTGGTTGCCATGCGCATATGCCCGGGGTTCTTCGGCTGGATATCCTCCGTCCAAACCCGCGATTCCACATTGCCAAGCATCCCTTCGTAATCCGATGTGTTTATCAACTCGGACCCCAAGAAGAAAAAACCGACAACATAGATCGCCGCAATCAAGATCGGCGGGATCCAGGCGACGAAATACATCCATGTTTCTTTTTCGTCGGATATCGCCAAAACGATCCCGCCGATGATCCAGAGAATGAACACCCATAGTCCAAGCGCTCCGAAAACCGGCCAAATCGTCGATGGCGTCCCGAGATAGAAGAACCACCAAAGCAGAAAGAAAGAGGTCGTCCCTTGAACAACGCTCGCAATGGGCTTGCGGCAGATCGCCAGGGGAATGATCCCTATCACGGCGCACACAAGCGCCACCACAGAATAGTACATACAACCCTCCATGCCCAAGATAGGTGCGCAAACGTCACGCATCGCTTCTCAAGGGACTAGGGCATATTATAGCAAATAATAGATAAATTGTCTATTCCATCCTTTCCTCTCATAATCCTCCCCGATGATATATAATTGAGGGAAATTTCACATCGATCCATGCCGAAAAAATCTTCCTGTCCCGACTGCGGCGAGTATCCGGTGAATCATCCTGCCCAGAAGGCGCTCGCCATCATGGACACGGCCACCGCCGCGGTTTTCGGGCCCGTGGACCGCGCTGCGCGCGGGATCGCGCCCATCTTTTCAAAGATTCCCTTCGACCGCATGGCACTCCCCATCTATCGCGTGCTTGCCGCGCTCCACATCGGAAAACTTCTTACCGACGCCGACCCGCGCAATGCGGAGCGCACGCGCCTCCTTTGGGATGCGGCCAGGCGCAAAGGCATAACAATGTGGCAATTCCAGCCACTCGACGACCCAAGCGGAATCAGCTTTTTCGTTGCGGAAAAGAACGGCGTAGTGCGCGCATTCGAAGGCCTGCCGCGTCCCCGCGATATGGGGCCTTCGCGTTCCATCAATTGGATGGACAACAAGGCGGTGCTCAAAAAGAAGTTCGTTCCCGCCGGCATACCGATGGCGCGCGGCCACTCGTGCTTTACCTTCGCCGCCGCGCAGCGCATCATGCGCGACGTCGGCGCCCCGCTCATCACGAAACCGAATCTCGGCTCGCGGTCGCGGCATTCGACGGTGCACATCATGACCGAGGATGAACTGCGCCGCGGCTTCAGGACCGCAAAGAGGCTTTCCCCCTGGGTGATCGTCGAACAGGAATTGCAGGGATTCGTATTCCGCATCCTTCTTGTGGACGGCGAACCCGTCGGCGTCGTGCGCCGCGAACCGCCGTTCGTGATGGGCGACGGCACGCACACGATCCGCGAGCTCATCATCGAAGAAAACAAGAATCCGCGCAGACATACGGAACTTTTCCATGAGATCCCGATGGATGACGATGTGATACAAGAACTCGACCATCAGGGACTTGCACTCGATTCGATCCCGCCGAACGGCACGATGCAGATACTTAGCACGCATGCGTCGCGTTTCTACGGCGGTTCGACGACGAACATGACGGACGCCGCTCATCCCGACAACATGGTCCTCTTCCGGAAGATCGGAGAAGTGCTCGGCGATCCGCTCGTCGGCGTTGACTTCATCATCCAAGACATGACGCGATCATGGCGCGAACAAATGCCTTGCGGCGTCATCGAATGCAACAGCCTTCCGAACACCGACCTCCACCACGAAGTGCTTTATGGCAAAGGTTTCGATGCGTCAGGGCTTCTTTTCGATCTTGCGTTTCCTCCGGACGGGAGCGATGCTTCCCGCGGCATCGCGGTGAGCGGCGACGGCGACAGGACCAATGGGAGTGATCCAATCCCCCAGGAAAGATAGAAAATCGTCGCGGCGCGCCTCCTGGCCGCGCTTGTTATAGTGTTTGAACGGATGCGATTCCGGCGTAAGCTCATAATGCCCGCGCACTTCGCCGTCTTTAAAGATGCGAAGATGGTATTGCCATTTGAAATCAATAAGCTTTCGCAAACTTGCCACCTGGCCATCGTCATTCCAAGCAATGAAATGGTTGCCGAAGCCCACCTCTTCGAGATGCTTCAAAAAATCTGCCATTTTCCTGCCGCGGCGAAGACGGCCGAGAACATAGTTCTGGCGATAGGTGTACGGCGGATGCAATGCGCCCGCCTTGAGCAAAATATCGCGTATGTGATTGTGGAACGGATACGCCCACTTCCAAAAACGGTATTTGAGCCGGTCCCAGGTCCCATCGGGATACGGAAGGACGGAATCGGGAAGTGCCGGCGTTATATCAGCCGATGATGCGTCCATGGGAAAAGAAAAATATCACGTGCCATGTTCTTCATTCTAGCACATCCTATGGAAAAACGATATAATTGACCCATTATCATGCAAAAAAATACGCAACGCCGCAGACTACTGAATCGTAACGAGATCGTCCAGGGACCGTCCCCCGCCGCGCTTGCCGCGCTCCGCAACTTCCCCGCGGAAGAGGCGAATTTTTATTACGACGGCTATTACGGTTCCGCCCTCGCAAAAGAACTTTCAAAAAAATTCCGCATTCCGGCGGATCGGATCATCGTGGGATACGGCGCGGAGAATATCCTCGATACCCTCTTCGACCGGCTCGATCCCGCAAAGGATGCCGTTCTCGTGAACGAGCTTCATTTCGACTATTACAACGTCCGCCTCACTGCCCGCGACGTGCGCATACACGAGTTCCGCCTCGTCGAAGACGAGAGGGAATTTCGTTTTGATATCGATGACTGTATCGCTAAAATCCGCTCGTTCCGCCCGAAACTTATACTCGTCACGTCACCGAACAATCCCACGGGCAATATTCTCTCGGTGGGCGACCTCAAACGCATCCTCGCCGCCGCCCCGAAGACCTCCGTCGTAGCAATAGATGAAGCGTACTACGGATTCGACGACCGGTATGAGGAAAAAGAATTCCTCTCCCTCCTTCGCCGGCACGGCAATCTCATGTTCATCCGCACGTTCTCCAAGCTCTATGCGCTCGCCGGCCTCCGCATCGGGTACGCGCTCTGCGGGAAGGACATCAAGAAGATGATCGGCTACCAGGGCCGCCATCTCGGCGGCAGCCGCGTACTCGAAGCGGTTGCGGTCGCCGCGCTCCACCCTTCCTCTTCTACCTATTACCGCGACCTCGCAAAGAAGATCGCCCTGGAACGTGAGCGCGCCATTGGCGCGGTGAACAAGCTCTCCCACTTCAAAGCATTCGACTCCCGCGCAAACCTTTTCGCCGTGAAAGTCTCCCCTCGGGCAAAATCATTCATCGAAAAAGAGATGGCGCGCACTTTCCCTCTCGTCTCCAAACTCTACGCGCCGACGATCCTCCGCGTTTCCGTCGCGGCAAGGGAACATATGGATGCATTCCTTAAAATGATGGAACGGGCGGACCGCGCCGCCGGTGCCCCCGGCAAGGCCGCTGCCACTACAACGATGCCGCCGCGGAGGAAGATGACACGAGCTTCGAAAAGACCACGAACCGCTCATTATAAAGCTTGATCGCCTTCACCCAGTCGCCGGCGCACGTTATGAGGTTCAGTTCCGGCACTGTCGAAGTCGTCGTAAAGATGGCCGACGTCGTCGCATCGTATGGAAGCGTCTCCGTGCCCGTCACCCTGAAAACAAGCCTCTCCCCTGCCGCCGTCACAATATCCACCTCATCGCCCGGCGCCAGCTTGTCCAGATTATAAAAAACCGCTTCCGGGGAATGGATGGTGTCGAGGTGGCCGTCGATCACTGCGGCGCCCGGCTCGCCGGGCTTCGGTCCATATTTGTACCATGCAACATGGACCGCATCCGAAGGCACGCCGAGGCTTCCGTCCTTCGCGATGCCGACCGCCACGACCGGGGCCGAAACGCCTATGGCCGGGATGACAAGCGTCTCCGGCATCCCTACCGGGACTACATCGGCCTGTACGGAGGGCGCGGCGCCTGCGTTCGAGCGGATTTCCGCAACGACCGCACGGTATCCGATGACCGCGCCCATTCCGCACACGACGCCAAGCGCCGCAAGTGCACTTTTTTTCAATAGTGATTTCGCACGCGATGGCATCGTCATTACATTAGTTTGGTTTTATCCGACCTTACCGTCCTGCCTATTCCGGCAGTGCACCGGTATTCGGAAGACCCGGAGTCGTTACGGGCGCCGTCGATGTGCTCGGCACCGCCGTGCCCGTCACTAGGACGCTGCACGTTGCGGTCGTACCCGCGCTCGTCACCGTCACCGGGAACGTGCCGTCCCGGTTGAAGGTCACCGCGAAATTCGCCCCGAACGGATTCGTGATCGTGAGGCCTGGACTCGACCACTGGTACGTGCCGTTGCCTCCCGATGCGGAAAGCGTGACCGACTGTCCCGGCGCGACCATCGTCGATGCCGGCGAACAGGAAAGCGACGTCGTTTGCGCGCCGACGCTCATGCTGTCGCCGATGAAGAGTGCGCCTCCGAGCGCTGCTCCCGCAAAGAGCGCGAACGCAAGAATAGTTGCTTTTTTCATGTTTGTGAATGGTAGTTGCATTACCCTCCGACCTTTCCTTGAGTATTACGGAGTCATTCACCGAATATTACAGAGTCGGATTCACCGCTATGCCCTCGATATGTTCGTTCGCGGATCCTTGGGCGAATATGGAACTGATCGGTATATATGCGCCATCGACACAGCAACACTGTGCCATCCAAGCCATTCAGATACCTTTCTCATGGCCATAATGTATACATCCGAATTCCCCGAAACAGCCAACGGGTGTACCATTGGCATATGGCACATCCAAAGATCCCCTCCGGAACCGCCCACACGATGCCCACCGATCTGCGGAAGGCCCTCTCCTCCGACAAAGCCGCGCTCGCAAAATGGAGCGACATCACGCCGCTTGCGCGCAACGAATGGATATGCTGGACCATCTCGGTCAAACAGCCGGAGACCAGAAAGGAGCACATTCGGAGGGTATGCTCCGAACTTAAAGAAGGCATGCGCCGGCCTTGCTGCTGGGCCGGCTGCATCCATCGCACGGATAAGACGATGAGTCCTTCGCAACAATTCATATACGGCAAAAAATCCAAATAGGATCCGCCCGCGATTTTCCTTTTGCGATCGTCCCTTCTTATTGCTTTTACTTTCAATAAAGACTACTCTTCGGTAGTCGCATACCAATCAATATATTCATATCAAAATGAGCGATTTCAGAAAGCCTTATGCCGGCGGCACAAAAGGAGGCCGTCCTCAATTTAATAGAAACACATCCGGGCGCACGGGGCGTCCTGGCCGTCCTGGCGCACGGGAAGGCGGCTATCAGAAGGCGGTTCGAATGTTCGACGCGGTGTGCAGCAATTGCGGCAAACCCTGCCAGGTCCCGTTCCGCCCCGATGGCCAAAAGCCCGTCTACTGCAAAGATTGTTTCGATGCGCCGCGGAGCGCACACCCCTCGCTCAAGCGGAATTCATCCGCAAGCCCGGAACGCGCCCGGCCGGCCGGCGGAGAAAAGAGCATCGCCGACCTTACGCGCCAGATCGCCGCAATGAATGCAAAAATCGACACGATGCTGAAAATTTTGGAAGAGGGCGCATAGCGGATGCAGATCACTTCCGCAGCGTTCGTGCGGGGAATAAAGGGCACCGACGAGCTTCTTTCGGATGGCACGCCTCAGGTCGCGCTCATCGGCCGATCGAATGTCGGCAAATCGAGCATCATCAATTCGCTCACCGGCGAGAAAGCGCTCGCGCGCACGAGCGACACACCGGGCCTTACGCAGGAGATCAATTTGTATTCCATCAATGCCGCATTCTACCTGCTCGACCTCCCGGGATACGGGTTCGCGAAAGTTCCCGAGAAGGTCCGCGAAAAGCTCCGGAAACTGAACTGGTGGTACCTTTTCGATTCGGGCCACGAACAGCATAAAGCCGTCCTCGTACTCGACGCGAACGTCGGTCCCTCAAAGAACGACATCGAGATGCTCGCACTTCTTCGCGAATACCAAAAAGATGTCGTCATTGTTGCCAACAAGATCGACAAGATAAAGCCCGCCGACCACGACGAGCGGCTACAGACCATCATCGACCTCGCGCACGGGCTGCCCGTCATCCCCTATTCTTCCGTGAAGAAAATCGGCGTGCAGGAACTGAGGGATCGATTGTTTTGAAAATGCTCCCGAAAAGACGACTCCTCAAGAGAGAAGTCCCTCCTCTCCCTCAGGCAAAAGCGATGATCACGACAGCTCCGGCAAAGATGAGAACGGCCCCAAGGGCGAAATAAAGGCTTGGAGCTTTTTGAAAAACAATGGAAGTGAACAGGACGACAAAAAATGGATAAGCAATTTCGAAAATTGATGCAGTAGAGGCGCCGAGGATCTTTATGCTTGAGAAAATAAAATAATTGGCGAGAGCGGCCAAGGCTAGAGCGGTGATGATCAGCAGCCATATACGGACCGAGGAGCCGGTGATGGAAGACAAGGAATTCTTCTCGAAAAAGATGAAGGGCAAAAGGAGCAGCGCGGTCAGAATAGAATTAACAAAGAGGAGCGCGAAAGGAGAAGCGCCGCGCAGCACTCGCTGATCGATCGTATAAACAGCACCCCAGGCGACAGCGGCCCCGACCGCATACATCAATCCAGAAGAAGACATATAGGAATTATGTTCAAACAATGACGGCTAAGGATTTGAGCATAAAAAATCAACAATCAGCTTACGGGCTGCGGGATTAAATCCGGAATATTGCCCATCGTTCAGATAATCATCTTTGGAAACCCACCGCCATTCTGAAAATTTTTCAGGTTCCATAAGCTTTTCGTCCTGATTTGTCGTGCAGGAAAATATAACGACACGATCCCCTTCTTTAGCCCCGGGGGCTTCACCAATAAAACCGGTGATCTCGAATTCGGTGATACCCACCTCTTCAGCAACCTCGCGCCGGAGCGTTTGCTCCAGCGTTTCACCAATATCGCACCTTCCTCCTGGAATCGTCCAGACCGAGATTTCTTTCCATTTATCTTTGGTGTAATTACGGAGGCCGGTCAAAATTTTTCCATCGCGCTTCATTACTGCGATTGCAGCAATATCCTGAGCGCCATCTTCTTGGAGCTTCTTTTGTAGCATACCCTTAGTATACCCCAAACTTTTTCGGCACGGAGGGATGGTCGAATTAAAATTCGCCATCCCAGTCCGCTCGACCATGCCCTAAGACATTCCCGGCGAGGATGTTTTGCCGCTCTTTTTCCGATTAATAAAATCGTGGATTGAAAAGAATATAAAGCCGACGAGATTGGTCCAAACAAGCCAAAGCGCGCCGGTAAAAACGTATGTCATTATGTTGGCGCAAAGAAAATTAGGAGGAAAAACCATATGATATTGCGGACAAATTCCACCCGTGCAGACGGGCGCGGGCGGCGTACAATACGGCAGCAGAGGGAAATTGGATAAATAGGAAGCGAGAAAATTACTTCCAAGAGCAATCAGGACCATAACACCCTCTATCCAAAGGAAATGTCTCAACGAATATAATGCTTTCATGCATCAAAAAGCTCTGTTATATTTTTGCCATTCCAATCGGTTTTGTCAGTGGCATGATTGTACGCTTCCTGCAGAAGAAAAATATCGACGTCGCGATTATGCTTAAAAAAATCGAGGATAATCTCTCCTGCTTCGCCACCCCATGTATTGAGGGAAATGAGCTTCATAAAATGAAGCTACCATAGGGAGAGGGAGGGATTCGCCCGCGAGTTTAACGTAGCAATCCATCCCCTCAAATACCCCTCATATGGCGCGCCCCAATTTCTCCCCTATAAATAGCTCGCGGTCAATCATGCCTCGTTGTTTTTCCGGACAGCTTCACGCAATATCCAATAAGGCGCGTACGGTGCGCGACTGCTTGACGGCCTCAATGAGGAAAAAGCTGGCAATCGCGCCGACGGCGATCGGCACAAAGAAGATCGTCGGCATTGCCGTAATGAATATTCCGAACCCGGCGACGAGCGATGTGAATATCAGAGAGAACAGAAGCGCTCCGAGTAATGTCTTGCTTGGACGGACGCTCCAGCCGAACGGCCACGCGCGTACGGCAAGCAAGGTCGTTCCGCCGAGATAAATGAGCGAGCCGTATACGATCGTCCTCACTGCATCAAAAGGATAATTAAAACGTTGGGCTATAGCATAGAGAGAAATCGTAAAGAAGAATGGTATGGCCGCGATCATTGACGACGCGGCGATCATCCGCGGAATATTCCAGCGTGCGGGACGGAAGAGCGGCGTCGTATGATCGGTCGCAATCGTGATGGTCAAAAAATCATTAGCCAGCAGGATAAGAATGGCGATGAGCGGCGAGAGGATGTATGAATGCGTGATAACGAATATGATCGTGGCAATGAATAAAATTTCAATGGATTTTACCACCTTATTCAGTGCCCAGGTGCGGATCCTCATGTAAACGCGGCGACTCGCCGTGACGACGCGGCGCACCCCCTCCAGTCCGGGCGTGGTAAGGATAAAGCTTGCGGACTGCTTGGCGACCTCGGTCGCACTTTGGACGGCGATGCCTATCTCCGCCTGGCGGAGTGCCGGCGCATCGTTCACGCCGTCGCCCGTCATGCCAACGACATGTCCGGCCTTCTGGAGCGCCTTGATGATCGTCACTTTATCTTCAGGATAGGCTTCCGCAAAAACAACGCAATGCAGAGCGATCTCCGGATTATTTTTGAGGTCATCAGGCGTGCAGACGCCGCCCTGTAATCCGAGTTCATTCGCGACCGCCTGTGCCGTAATGCGGCCGTCGCCCGTGATCATGACAACGCTCACGCCGAGATTATTGAGCTCTTGAATGAGTGCCGGTGCGTCGGGACGGATAGGATCGCTGAGACCGATGAGGCCGGCGCATGCCGCTTCGGGAGCGCCCGTTACTATCGCCAAAATACGCAATCCTTTACTGCTCATGCGGGCGATATCCGCGAACGCTTCCCGGGAAAAAAGCACTGCGGGGTTTAACAGGAGGTCTGCCAGTCCCATTTCAATATTGATCTTCTTCCCTTGTTCGATGATCTCTGCCCGCGTTCGCTTGGTTAATGAGTCAAAAGGAAAGAAGCTGACCTGTTGCGGAACGGCGATATTCAGCTCGGCGGTTTTCCGAAAGACAGCCTGATCAATGGCGGAATCTTTGTCCGCAATATTACTGCACGCGGCGGCAAGCATCAGTACGCGGGATTCATCGCTCGCGCCATAATAAGTGACTTCCGACACGCTCAGGAGGTCCTGAGTCAGCGTCCCCGTTTTATCGCTGCAGAGAACATCCATGATGGCGCCCTCCTGCACCGCAGCCAATCGGCGGACCAGGACTTTTGAACCTTCGTTTTCTTTGCCGCCGCCTTTGTTGAGCTGGAGCGCGCCGTATGTCTGCGCCACGGCGAACATCGTCGGAAAAGCGACCGGCACGGACATGATAAGGAGCACAATAACGAAATTCGTGATCTGCAATGCCTGCGCATGGACGGCAAATCCGAAAATGGTCACGGCGATCGCCACAACCACATTGAGCGCGAAAAAATATTTGATGATATCAAACACGACCCTCTCCATATGGGTCGGCGGATGCGCGGTTTCAAGGAGTTCGGTCGTTCGTCCATACTGGGTCTTTTCGCCGATCGCGGTCACTTTTGCGGTCGCTTCTCCACGCCGTACGATACCGCCCGAATAGACGGTGTCCTGCGTGCTCATGTCGCGCGGCAGCGACTCTCCGGTCAGACTGGAAAAATCCACGCTCAGACTCCCGTCAAAAATCCGTGCGTCGGCGGGAATGACGTCGCCCGCGCGCAATCGGATACTGTCTCCAGGGAGGAGTTCCCGCGATGGTACGACGCTCCAGATTCCGTTCCGTTGCACGCGGGCGGTCGTCTGGATCGCCTGCGCCAAAAGCGCGAGAGCGGCATCGGCGGACCTGCGCTGATATATATTAATGCCGCTGTTGATGAGGAGCAGGCAGGCGATAACAACAGCTTCAAAAGTATCGCCGGACAGAAACGTGATGACGACCATCGCTTCCATAAGCCATGCGAGCGGTCCCCAAAAATTTTTGAAGTACAGTACGACCATGCTCTCATGGAAAACGGGGGTTTCGTTGAAACCGAACTGCGCCCGCAAGCCAGCAATATCAGCATCCTTTAATCCTGCGTATTGATCCATGGCAGAGATTGTGATTTCGGTTCTGCCGACCTGCAATGTCGGCGAGATAATCTCTATTGTAGCCGCTTTCTTTTTTATGCGCTATTTTATCGTATTAACGGGCGGGGTACCAGTATTCGAACCGTCTCGGTCGCCCTGGCGTCATCCCGAAAAAAAGTTCGGCCGTCCTTCCGCCCTCGGGTAAGTCGGTCTCACTAAAAAACCCATATAAGACGATCGCTACGATACTATCGCCTAGACTGCGGGTAGTGTGGGATGATATTCGAACCGGCATCTATACCTCTCGATCGCTTTCGCGATTTGGATTCAATTCCGGAAATTTCGAATAGATTATATTCATAGAAGCTTGTGCCCCTGCGCGTTCATCGCCGATGCCGTTTTCGGCCCATGGTTTTAGACGCTCAAGTTCTTCTCTTGCAGCATCACGATCTTTAAGCCACGTTTCATTACCGCTTAGCTGGGCACGGTCCTCCAGTTCAAATTTTTCTATCTTACTGATCGTTTCATATCCCAGTCGATGCAATATACCATCCAAATAGGAGATCAGCTTTTTGTTGGCTTTCTGAGAGGTCTGCTGTTTTCTATCAAGTGCGGTGCGAGTCAGGATAGTGGAAAGGGATTTCAATAAATCCACATCGGGGAAGTCATTGGGTAAATGAGAAATGTATTCATTTAATTTAGCTGCCCGTTGTGCTATTTCTTGATAAATAGCTTCTTTATTTTCACTTTTTTCTTGATGCGGAGAATCCTCCCGTTCTAAAAATTCAGGATATTCTCCCGACGATTCACTATTGTTCTGCGCTTCCTGAGCGCGAGCCTCAAGATCTCCTTTCCAGTCCTCTTTTCCCATAAGGTTATGATATATCTGTTTCTTTATTAAATCCAATCATTAAAATCTGGCGGGCGGCGTGGGACATGTTCGAATAACATTGCGATCAGATACCGCCTCCGAGGCAGATTGATTATGTTGCTCCACGGGAATATTATTAGGCTATGGATAATAAATCAGAAGGGTTCCCTGAACCTAATGAAGAAATAGAGGCAGAGCGAGCCCATTTCGTGCCGCCCGAGGAGAATACGCCGGAAGAGGCAGACGAAACACGGATTGAAAAACTCAACGGGATCACTCCTACCGGCGATATCATCAAAGATGCTCGGGTATTCTTCGAAGCAGAAGGATATATACCTCCGAAGATCGTCGAAGATGGTGATGAGGCAAAAGTACTGAATCTATTACAGCAACGATACGAGGGTTATTTGCCCGTGCTCGCCGATATACAAGAAAGGTCAGCCGATCGACCGAACCACACTGTTAATATGAGTTGGCAAGAGAAGGAGTTTTACCAGTCATCCGCGACGACACTAAAGAAGATATTGGAAGCATACAAATCCAGTCAAAAATAAAGAGTGTCCGAAAAGGACCCCCTAAGGGGTCCTTTTTTACAATACGATGGGCTTTCATTTTTTCCACACCACATATAATCCGGGATAATATACCCCGAATTGACCCTTGGTCGGTTTCGAAAGATCTACGGTTGAATATATTTCAAATTTGCCCGTTGCGTATGCATAATGCAGGGCACCCAAACAATCGTACGCCATGGGATTCTGCACGCACACTCCGGCAATCTTTTCTCGATAAAGCAACGCGGTCATGGTAGCTTCATCAGAAATATCCTTCCGATTGTGCACCGATAACCCCTTAGACTTCAGCTTCTCTTCGATTTCGGACGGCAATTCTTCTGGCTTAACGTGAGCGAGATATGCGATCATTTTCATCGGATCGATACCTGGCTTTATTTGCATCTCAGGCACATCGCCGATATCTTCTGCTCGATCCTTTACGATTTTTTTAGTCCAGTTCAGTGAAGGGTAATGATAGTAGGTATATAGCAAGTCTTTCTTATTGTGCATACTGACAATCAGTGAAAAATACTTTCCTCCGTCAACATACATTGCCGTACCATCGATCGGATCGATCAAAAGCACCAATCTATTTGTTCCTTTGAATTTTGAAACTGATGGGGTTGACTCTTCGGCAATCAATTCACATTCGATAAGTGGTGTCTCGGCCAATCTTGAAAGAATAAATTCCTGAACCTGCAAATCAGCATCGGTTACAATGTCGATGCCCTCAGCGCCTGTCTGTGATTTATTATAGGATGATACTTTATTCCGCAAATCGCACGCGAGCCTCGCAGCCTGTTCAAAAATCGGCTCGCATGAAATTAAAATATCGAGATACTGATCTTCGGTCATGATGGAGAAAGCTATCTAAGCCCGCTATAAAAAAAATACTACCATGCATTTGGTGTTTACCCTATGGGCATCTCGAGTTGGCTCGACTTTGCGGAGAGGGAGGGATTCGCCCGCGAGTTGCACTCGCGCCGCCGCGCTCGCGCACTCTGGGCACCGCCTCGGAATATTTTTCCGCTGAAAAATCTTCCTCCGGCGTTCGAATCCCATCCATCAGACAGATGCAAAAAAGGACAGCTTCTGCTGTCCTTTTTTGCACTGGCGGAGAGGGAGGGATTCGAACCCTCGGTGCCATTTCTGACACACAGTCTTTCCAGGACTGCCGTTTCAACCGCTCACGCACCTCTCCAGATGCATCGCTGTGCCGCCGATACGGCAACGCTACCCGATGATGGTACCCTCAAACTCCTTTCCATTCAAGAGCGCGCGGAAGTTCCGGAGGTCGCGGCCGTCCATAATGATGGCTTTAATACCTTCCTTCGCTCCCAGCGCCGCGCCGACGGGGTCTACGGGAGCATGGAGACCCGGCTTCCATGCGCGCGGAACGAGGCGCCGGTAATCGCGCCAGCCGAGCGCATCGAAACGCTTTGCGCGCGGATGCGCCGCGGGGTCGGCCTCGTAGACGTGCGACGGCTTGCCCGCGATAATTGCCTCCCCGGCACCGAGGTCCGCCGCGATCCGTATGGCGACATAGTCGGTGGACCAACCCGGCCGCCAGCCGGATGCGATCGTTATCGGATATTTAGGCCTCTCGATCTTTTCGCGCGCATCCCACACGACCGGATCGGCCTCATCTCGAAAGATCGTCCGGAGGAGGTGCGCATTGAGGCGCGTCGCGTGGATCCCGAGCCAATCCTTATCCTCGTCCGTCACGCGCGATACCCTGCCTGCCGCCTCCTGAAAACGGCGGCTCAATGTGCCGCCGCCGATCACTATCACGAACCTCATCCCCTTTTTTATGAAAGGCGCGAGGAAGGCTTTGAATTTTTTAAGATAGGCGGCATCGATGCCATCCGGATGGACGATGGAACCGCCCAAAGCGATCACCACCGTATTGTTGCATTGGTGTTTCATGTTCGGATGCTCTTTTTGATCCGGCAATGTTACGCTTCCTGCGACGGGAGTCCGCCCATGTCGCGGAGCGCCTTGATCCGCTCCTCGATCGGCGGATGGGTCATGAATGCCTTGTGCCACCACGACGTCCCCTTCCCCTTGAAGGGCGTGTCAATCCAAAGGTGCGCCGTCGAATCCTTCGCCGCGCGCATCGGCACGTCGTCCGCCGCGATCTTCTGGAGCGCGGAGATGAGACCTTCCGGATAGCGCGTAAGGAGAACGCCCGAAGCATCGGCGAGCGCCTCGCGGCGGCGCGAGATCGCAAACTGGATCAGCATCGTACCGATCGGCGCGAGGATCGAAAGGACGATCGCGATAATGAAGAATACCTCCCCCGCCTCATTGTTGCGTCCGCCGCCGCGGCCACCGAAGCCGCCGCTCCAGAAAAGCGACCGGAGGAAAATGTCCGCAATGAGCGCGATGATGCCCGCGAGGATTGCGGCGACGGTCGACACGAGGATATCGCGGTTCTTCACGTGCGAAAGCTCGTGCGCGATCACGCCCTGGAGTTCGTCTTTATTGAGCCGCTGGAGCGCGCCCGCGGTCACGGCTACGGCGGCATGTTCCGCATCACGCCCCGTGGCAAATGCGTTGATCTGCATTTCCGGCGTCACATAAAGCTTCGGCATCGGGAGACCATCCGCGATCGTCAGGTTCTCCACGAGGTTATACAACATCGGATTATCCTGCTTCTCGATCGGCACCGCACGGGAGAGCAAGAGTGCGATCTTTGCGGATCCGTAATAGCTGATGAACGAATAGACGACACTGAAGATGATCGCGAAGACCAAGAAGCTCGGGTCGCCGTAATATGCGGAGATCGCGTACCCGAGCGCGCCGAGTACGAGGAAAAACACTACGAACATGAGCCACGTGCGGCGCACATTGGCGGATTGATACTGATAGATGTTTGCCATTTAGAACTTGACCTGCACCGGCTGCCGTTCCGCGTCCGTCAGGTCGTTGCCGAAGAAATCCATTTTGGTGAAGCCGAACATGTTTGCGAACATATTGGTCGGGAAGACCTGGATGCGGGTGTTCAGGTCACGCACCATGCCGTTATAGAAGCGGCGGGCGGCCTGGATCTTATCCTCCGTATCGGTGAGTTCGGCCTGGAGCTGGAGGAAGTTCTGATTCGCCTTGAGGTCCGGATAATTTTCCGCAACGGCAAAGAGCGACTTCAGCGTTCCCGAGAGCTGATTCTCGGCGGCGGCCTTCGCGTCGTTGCCCGTCGCGCTCATGGCGGCGGTGCGCGCCTTCGTCACATCCTCAAAAACGGTCTTCTCGTGTGCGGCATATCCCTGCACGGTCGAGACGAGGTTCGGAATAAGGTCATATCGGCGCTTCAGTTGAACGTCGATATCGGAATATGCCTCCTGCGCGCGCTGGCGCGTGGTGACAAGTCCGTTATAAGCCGCGATGAGCCATATTACAACGACCACCACGACCACGATCAATATCCAAAGTCCTATCATATCTTTATTTTACGTCACTTTATATACGAATTCAAGTCGGTATTGGGTGCATTTTATATGCCATATAAAAAGATGGCCCATCCTCGATAGTACTGAGGATGGGCGCTGATTGGGAGAATAGAACAATGGAACAATCTTTTGCGGCGGCGGCGGCAATAAGGGCGATCAGAACGCCCGTTTAGGCGTTCCTGCTCGAGGAAACTTCACGGTTACCGGCGTCGGCAAGCCGACCGGCCTTACGATCCCGACTACCTTTCTGGTTGCCGGGATGACGGTTATTCCTGCGGGTTTTACCCGTGGAATGGTCGCTTTGCCGTTCATCGGAGCGATGAACCGTGGCGTTGCAGGCTTCACCGTCATGGCCGCCGTTTCGGCAACAGCCGGGGCGCATATCGTAAGCGCCCCCAGAAAAAGAACTGCCAATCTCATTTTACCCTCCATACCTCCAATTGAGGCATAGGAAATATATTATCATATAATATAAAAAAGTCAAGACCCGCATTGCGCGGGCCTTGATTCTCTCTTTCCTTCCTCTGAAGTTCCGGTTTTGTTCCCTTAGTAGTCCCCCATTCCCATACCTCCGCCCATGCCCATGCTGGGCATGCCCGCGGCATCCTTTTTCTCCGGAATATTTGTGACAGCGGCACCGATCGTGAGATAATTCGCCGCCACCGATACCGCGTTCGTGAATGCCGCACGGGTCACTTTGAGCGGATCGATGATGCCATCTTCGCGAAGATCATCCACCATCTTGTTCGTGAGCGCATTGAAACCTTTCCAATGATCATTGCCGCGCTTCGAGAGTTCGTCAATGACGCGCTCCGCCGATTCGCCGCTGTTCTCGACGATCGCACGGATCGGGGCTTCGAGCGCACGGCGGAGGATCGATGCCGCTGCGGCCTTCACCGTCCTGCCGTCCTCGTCCTTCTTTGCAAAAAGCTGAAGATTGGCATTAAAGAGCGCAATGCCGCCGCCGGGCACGATGCCCTCTTCCATTGCGGCGCGGGTCGCGGCGACCGCGTCGTCCACGCGCTGTTTGAGCTCCTTCTGCGCCGACTCCGTCGGCGCGCCCACCTTGATCACCGCCACGCCGCCCGAAAGCTTGCCGAGCCGTTCCTGAAGCTTCTCGCGGTCGAAATCGGAATCGGTCTTCTTGATGAGTGCCTTTATCTGCGTGACGCGTTCGTCGATATCCTTCTTCTCCCCCCTGCCGCCGACGACCGTCGTTGCCTCTTTCGTCGAAACGACACGATGCGCCCGTCCGAGGTCCGCGAGGTCCGCACTCTCGAATTTCTTCCCGATCTCCTCGGAAATGAGCGTCGCACCCGTCACAATGGCGATATCCTGGAGCATTTCCTTCTTGCGGTCGCCGAAGCCGGGAGCCTTCACCGCAAGCACGTTGAAGATGCCGCGAAGCTTGTTTAAAACGAGCGTGGTGAGCGCCTCTCCCTCAACGTCATCAGCAACAATAAGAAGCTCCTTCTTCCCGCTCTGCACGATCTTCTCGAGCAGAGGCAGGATTTCCTGGATGGACGATATCTTTTTGTCCGTCACGAGCACATAAGGCTCCTCGATGACGGCTTCCATCTTATCCGCGTTCGTCACCATATACTGCGAGAGATAGCCGCGATCGAACTGCATGCCCTCGACCATCTCGTACGAATTGCCGATCGTATTCGAATCCTCGACGGTCACCACGCCTTCCTTGCCCACTTTTTCCATTACGGTCGCAATGAGCCCACCAACCTCCTCATCCTTCGCGGAGAGCGTTGCCACCTCTTTTATCTTCTTGTTATCGTTGATCATCTCGCGCTGGCCCTCGAGCGCCTTCACTACGGCGTCGCTCGCCTTCTTGAGCTCCTCCGAAAGCTGGATCACATTGAAGCCTTTTTCACGGATCACCTTCTCGCCCTCGTCGATCATCGCGTGCGCGAGCACGGTCGCCGATGTCGTGCCGTCGCCGGCGCTGTCGTTTGTCTTGTCGGCCGCCTGTTTGATGAACTCGGCGCCGAGATTCTCCCATTTGTCCTCGAGTTCGATCTCTTTGGCGACGGTAACGCCGTCGAACGTGACCTGCGGCGCGCCATATCCTTTTTCGATCACGACCGCGCGGCCGCGGGGACCAAGCGTCACTTTGACCGCATCCGCAAGCTTGTCGATGCCGCGCTTGATGGACGCGCGCGCATCCTCGTTGAATTTGATGTTCTTTGCCATGATGGTTCTTTAAAGATTTCTAAAAATTATTCGATCACTGCAAGGATGTCATCCTCGTCGCCGACGAGATATTTTTTACCGTCGAGCTCGAACTCGTCCGGACCGTATTTTTTGAAGAGCACGACATCGCCGACCTTCACCGCCATCGGCACCACCTCGCCCTTTTCATTCCGCTTGCCCGGACCCACGGCGACCACTTTGGCCTTCACCGGCCGCTCTTTCTCCGCGGTTTCGGGGAGCACAATACCGCTCTTCGTCGTCTTCTCCTCTTCGACCGGCTCAAGGAACAGATGATTCGATAATGGTTTAAAATTCATGATTTTTGATTATTACGACATAATTTATACTAATTGGCACTTCCGACCCTAGAGTGCCAATAGGAATTATAGGGCAAAAAAACGGCGAGTCAAGCATGGCTCATGATCCGCGGGCAACATAAGCCTATCACGCCGTTCCCCAAAAAAACCTCAAGACGGATATAAAGCAGCCGCATTGTGGCCGTTTTATATGACCAGTGAAGTTTTCGGTCCGCGTTTATACGAATGCCACCTTTACTATTAAAGTAAAATTCATCATATTTTTATCAAACCGGTTTTACTGTTTTTAATTTCCTGATTGCATCTCCGCCGCGACCTCCGCCTGCGCCTCAAGCGCCGGCTTCATGCGCGCGAGCACAGGTCCGAGCGTCTCGGCAAAATAACGCACCACGCCATAAAAAGCATCGAGATCGGCCTTGTTCTCCACTACCTTATTGTCATAGACGAACAGGTGGTTGTTCACGATCTCGAGGCTGAACTTCCGGCACCTATCCATGAGTTCCGCCATCACATCCGGAGTGAATATCTCGAGCGCCTCGATCTCATATCCCTTCTTAATGGTGAGGTTGAACTCCTTATCGAAATCTCCTTCCAATTTGATGTGTTCCGGGAGCTTGCTCATCAGGGAATCGCTCGAAAGGAACGACTTCCTTTCAAGAAGAAGATCCGGCATCGCCGTATCGAACCCCAGCTGGAATACCGTGTAGCGATGCACCTGCCGGTTCTTGCCCGATCCGGTCTCATATGAATAATCGAACAGCGCGATCGGGAGATTAAGGTACGCTCCGCTCACCACATCACGGATGTTTCGAACGCCGTTGCCGAGGCGGAAAAGCGCGCCATCGAGAGTACTGTAATCGCCGCCGAACACCGAGAATTGATATCCGTTCGCCGCAGCGAATTGGCGCATGAACTCGTCCTGCACTTTCTGTTGGACGATGCCGATGGGAACGACCACAAGGAGAAGGAGGGATACCGCAATGCTCCCCCATCGGTCGCCCGGGGCTATCGACGGATACGCAAGGACGAACACCGCCGCAACAATAAAGACACCGAAAGGAATGACGATCCAGAGCGGGTGCTTCTTCAGATACGTCACCGTGCCGGCATTGACGTCGGTGATCGGCTCGTTCATTACCGCCAGAAATTATCCGGGATCAGGGAGAGATCGGTGCCGACCTCGTACACGTTCGGATCATTGCCACCGTCGGTTGATACGATATCGCTCGATCCTCCATTGCCATACTTCTTACTTTCCATAACCGCATCCAATTCATATGTATTGTTCGACGGGTCGCAGGCGAAGAGATAGACGAGATGCTTCTTTGGATTGTTCGAGGGATCGACGGGCAGTTTCCCGAGCGGAGATCCTGAGCTTACCGATGCGAAGTCGATCGGAATCCAACCCGTGCCGTTGACCGCGCGGGAACCCATATGCGCTCCCGCCGTCCACCCGGGAGGGGGCGTGATCGGCGCGGAGGCGTAGATCGTCTTCTTGTTGGTGCAGGCGAAGTCCGGAGTCGGCATATCGACGGAATAAAGGGAAATGGCCGACTTCAGTGTTGCAAGGTCACTTATCCTGTTCGCATCACGCCCCTGCGCCAGCAATTCCGGCGAGTTCGTCGGCGCTCCCGTCAGCATGTACGCGAAGATATCCGCGAACGATTCTGCATTCGCCGGAGCCGTCACCGTCTGTCCGCCATTGATGTCCGTGATCGTACTCGTTACGTTCACCGTCCCGGTCGCGGATCCATAGGCCGGGGTACTCGTGGAAAACGATGCCGCAAAGGTGACCTGATGCGGATAATGATCGGACTTGCCGATCCATATCTCGCCACCCAGCGAACCGAGTGCGGAGAGCGCTGCGTTCGCCTGATCCTTCATCTGCGCGGTCGTGCTCGCATCGATCGTCTGGACCGTCGAGGATTCCTGCTTCGCCATGTCGTTCCCTGCCTGCACGGCGGCATCAATAAGGTCATCCACTCCGGCGGGGTCGATCGTGTACGCGTAATGATACGAGGGAACGCCGCCGATCGTCCCGTCGGGAAGGGTCTTCGTGATCTTGATCGCACTCTCGGCGGCCGTCGTAAGCCGCGCCGCATCCGTAGGCGAAAGCGTGCTCGACGAAACTGCAAGCGAAGAAGCGCCCGTATCGTATGTGGTGGTCGGAAACTCTATCCATTTCCCTTCGAGTGCCGATGCATTGAAGAATCCAAAATTCGGAAGCATTGCGATATTGAAATAGGTGGCGTCCGGGAGGGCGCGGACCTCTCCGCTCCCCGAGAATGAAGCACTCTGACCTCCATTGTTTATCGTAACGGTGGCCGCTACGTTCTCATCACTGCTCCTCACATTCGCAGGATTCACGATCAGCGTTCCGCTCGCGTCGAGCGACAACTTCACCTCGGAAGATCCGTTCCCCAAAAACATCGCCGCGTATCCCCCAAGCGGATTCGCCGCCCCACCCGTGAGCGAAAGCGATGATGATGCCGATGACGTTGCAGGGGTTATCCTGACATCCGTCGCTACGGCCATATCCATATTCATGGAGTTTATGTCGGCAAACCCTTTTTGGAACATCGCATCGAGCACCTGCTGGGGTGAGGGCGGTACAAAGAATGCATACGCCGCCCAGGCGCCGCCTGCGACCGCGACGAGCGCGATCGCGCCGCCTGCTATCCACCTACCCATCCCTCCGCTGCCGGAGCGCGTCGGTCGCTGCGGCATATTTTCTATCTGCGGTTGGATTTGTGATTGTATCTGCGGCTGCGGCTGTATCTGCGGCTGTTGCTGTAGTGATGGCGATACGGACTCCGGCGCCGAAGCAGGAGCTCCTCCATGCACGACCCGAAACGCTTCATTCACATCTTCCTCTTTCCAGCCGGAGCGCTGGAGCAAGGGACGCAAAATATCCTCCGTGCGGCCCATGGCCAGCCCGTCCCTTATGTATTTGAGGAGATTTTCGTCCGGCATGGGGATCGTGCCAACGCAACCTTATATATCAATTATAGCCGCATTATCTCCAAAACCGCATGTGGATAAGAAAACGGCCCTTGCGGGCCGTTTTATGCCATCTTCACTTTGTCGTATATATTGAGCGCCGCAGTGACGCCTTCGCCGACGGAGATGTTGTTTTGTTTGTAGAGCGAATCCGTCACATCGCCGATGGCCCAGATGCCCGGGCACGACGTTTCCTGCGTCGCGGCGTTAACAACGACATGCCCATACGGATCGAGCTTCACGAGATCCTTCACGAAGTCCGAGTTCGGGAGGAGGCCGACTTCGACGAAAACGCCCTTTACCGCAAGCATCTTCTCTTCGTTGCTCTTTTTGTCCAAATATTTTACACCGTTCACAAACGCGTCCCCCGTTATCTCCTGCGGCACCGCGCCGAAGACAACCTCCACCTGGGGATGGGATTTCACTTTGTCCTGCGTAATGGGATCGCCTTTCAAGGCATCACCACGGACGAGAAGATATATCTTCGAAGCATATGGGATGAGATCAAGCACGGACTCGAGCGCGCTGTTCGCGCCGCCCACGACCGCCACATCCTGCTTTTCAAAGAGGGGCGCATCGCAGGTCGTGCAGAACACGACGCCTTTGCCGTCATACTTGTCCTCGCCGGGGATACCGAGCCGTCTGCGGCGGCTGCCGGAAGCAAGGAGCACATATTTCGTCTCAAGGGCCTTTCCATCCTTTGTCGATATCATAAACGTCCCGTCATCCTTCTTTACGACGGAGAGTACGGTGTCGGGCTCGATGATATCTATCCCTTTCTGCGCGCGCAAATGCTCCTCGAGGGATTTCGCGAGGTCGAAGCCGGAGATCACCTTCGTACCGATCCAGTTCTCGATGCCGGCAGATACGGAGGACTGGCCACCGAACGAATCGGTGACGAGGGCGGTCTTCATTTTTTTACGGGCGGCGTAGATGCCGGCAGAGACACCGCCGGGTCCGCCGCCGATGATCACGAGGTCATACATGGAGCGTTGTTTTATTTTTCTCCGATATGGAGGAGTGTCTCAAGATTCTTCTGATCGAAGCCGACCACGATATCGCCGCCGATGTCGATGACGGGAACGCCGAGCTGCTGGGATTTGTCCACCATTTCCTTGCGCGCCTGAAGATCGGTCGCGACATTCTTTTCTTCATACTGAATACCGTTCTTGGCGAAGAAATCTTTGGTCATCTTACAGTAAACGCAGACGGGGGTCGTGTAGATGGTAACATGCGGTTGTGCCATGGAATTATTGATAATAATTTTTAAGAATTTATTAAAACCTTTTCGACTTTTGCGCGACGCCCGCGTTTGGGCCTCTCCTCCTTCTTTACTACAATACTGGATTTCACCGCAACCGTCTGGGCCATCATCTGAGAGACGGAAGCCATGGAAAATCCTTCTTTTTCCTTATCTGCCGCCGCGGTACCCGCGGGGAAAGCAGCATCCTTTCCGTAGATCGCCCAAAGGTTCATAAGCACAAGCACGAGACCCGCAAGCACATCCGTCCACCGCGCGAGCGGAATGTCCGCGAAGCCGAATATCCACGGCGCGATGAGGATGAAAGCCCCCACTCCGAATTCGGTCCAATTTTCCGTCATTGTCGCTTTATTTTAAAAGCCGCGATGGCCGAAGTCAAAACCCTTTATTTTATAGGCCTATTTCGCCGCCGAAACGGCCGCCGCGATGGCCTGGAGAACCGCCGTCTGGTCATCGCCCGCGCCTTGCCCGTCCACGGTCACCATCACGCCATTCACGAACGTGGTTGGCGTGGAATCGCCTCCGATCAATGTCTCAGCGCCGCTCTTTTCCTGGGCAACGTAACCGGCATCGGCATTGTTACTGACGCAGGCCGCGAATGTCGTCGTATTCAGATGGAGCTGGGAGGCAATACTCAGGAATAATGCCTTAGTGAAGAAACCATCCTGCTCTCCTCCCCCCTTCGCGTCATCGGCGAGCTTCGCGGTATAGAGCGCATCGTGATATGCCCAGAGCGCGTTCTGATCCTCGGCACATTGCGCCGCATTGGCGGCCACCACCGATTCGGCACCAAGGAATGGAAGGTCGCGGAACACCATCTTCACCTTACCCGTATTTATGTATTGCTGTTTGATCACCGGCTCGAGCTTCTGGAAATAGTCGGCACAGAAGGGGCACTGGTAATCACCGTATTCTATGACAGTAACGGGCGCGTTCGGGTCGCCGAGGATCGCGTCGCGCGGGCCGAGCGCAAGGATCGCGGCGGTCGTCGTGGCGGACGCCGTCCCGGCCTGCGCACCTGCTGCGGCTTGCGTACCCGCCGCCGCGGACGCATTCCCCGCCCCACCGGCATTGCCGTTACCTCCGCCTCCTTTGTAGAGCGTCGCGAACACGAGGGCGCCCGCGATCATCATAGCGGCCATAAGGATGCTGAGCGGGAGGATCATATCGCGCTTGGATTTTTGCGGACCCCCGGCGGCCTCCGTTTCCGCAATCACCACTTCCTCCTCCATGCTTTCTTGTTCCATGAGCTCAATTATATCAGACTTGTGTATACTTAACACTATGCTGCCCTCGTCGCCGATCGTTGCGTGGTTCCTCGCTTATCGGTATCCCATAGCCCTCCCGCTGGCCTTTGTCGAAGGGCCCATCGTGATGCTTCTCTCCGGAATCCTCATCCGTGCGGGCTTCTTCGATTTCTGGCCCATCTATCTCCTCCTGATGGCCGGCGACCTTATTGGTGATGCTACGTGGTATTGGGTCGGCCGACGAGGCGGGCGGAGTTTCATTGAAAAGTACGGGAAATTCGTGAGCGTGACCAATGAGCGCATCGAGAAGGTGGAAACGTTCTTCCAGAACCACCACACGAGCATCCTCTTCATCTCCAAAATCACGATGGGGTTCGGCTTCGCGGTCGCGACGCTCATGGCGGCCGGGGCGGCGCGCGTCAACTTCAGGAAATACATGTTCATCAACTTTCTCGGCGGCTTCGTCTGGACGGGATTCCTCATCGGTATCGGTTATTTCCTCGGGAATCTTTACGTGACCATAGACAAAGGCCTGCGGTGGATGTTCATCCTTGCGGTCATTGCGATAGGGCTCGCGGCAGCCTACGGCTTCGGGAGGTTCATGAGGGGGCGGTTCGGTGGTAGAATGGAGTGAAGCATGATATCCATCGTCATCCCCACCCTCAACGAGGAAAAGGCCATCGGCACGACCCTCAAGCAGATCAAGGACCATCTGACCGATCTCCCCTACGAGATCATCGTGGCCGACAGCAA
>DAHVRZ010000060.1 GCA_027324805.1 Candidatus Parcubacteria bacterium | reverse complement strand
CGCCGATTCAAGGGAAAGGTAATCGGTACAGATCCAAAATCTGATCTTGCGGTGGTGAAGATTGCCGCGAAAGACTTGCCGTTTCTGAAATTTGCCAACTCCCGACATGTGCGCGTGGGCCAGTGGGTTATTGCCATTGGATCACCCTTCGGTTTCACTCAAACCACAACCCAGGGCATCATTTCCGCCAAAGGACGCACCAATGTCAATGTCATTGCGGAAAATGACCCCAAGCTTGCCGGTTTAACCTATTCTGACTATCTCCAGACCGATGCGGCCATTAATCCGGGCAATTCCGGTGGTCCATTGCTGAATTTGAAGGGCGATGTAGTCGGTATAAACTCGGCAATTGCAACCAACACGGGCTCGTTTAACGGCATCGGCTTTTCAATTCCGTCCAATGAAGTTAAATACATTGTTCATGCCCTGATGAAATACGGAAAGGTTGTACGCGGGTATCTGGGCGTTACCATTGCCGATGTGCGGCATCAAGCCGTTCAGAAGA
>DAHVRZ010000005.1 GCA_027324805.1 Candidatus Parcubacteria bacterium | reverse complement strand
CCCAATAAATCCGGATAACGCTTGAGGTCTACGTATTACCGCTGGTGCTGGCACGTAGTTACCCACCTCTTTCCGTATGGTACAGTCATTTACATTCCTCCCATACTACCGCAGTTTACAACCCGAAGGCCTTCATCCTGCACGCGGTGTCGCTCGATCAGGCTTTCGCCCATTGTCGAATATTCTCGACTGCTGCCTCCCGTAGGAGTACGAGCCGTGTCTCAGTCTCGTCGTTGGGGGCCAGGCTCTCACCTCCCCTACCGGTCATAGCCTTGGTAGGCCGTTACCCTACCAACTAGCTGATCGGACCTAGGCCGATCTCGAAGCGTCTTGCGACTTTGCCCTTTCGGGAATATCGGGAATTACCCCGCCTTTCGGCGAGCTGTGCCCGTCTTCGAGGTACGTACCAGGGTGTTACTAACTCGTTCGCCGCTCCTCATAAACATCCGCCGCTCTTGATGTAATCGCAAACAGTTTCAAAATATGAAGCGCTCGACTTGCATGCCTTATCCACACCGCCAGCGTTCATCCTGGACCAGGATCAAATCCTCTGAAAAAAATCTATTCCGATTCCTTGCGGAACCATCACAGATCTATTGGTTGTGACATTTTGTGAATTCCAAACGTCACCAAAAGAATATAGATTGGGACAACTAAAAAGCTCTCTAAACTTTTAGTTGATTTTTACCAGACGAATTATCAAAGTGCATGCGCGGCCGCGGGGCCGCACAACGAGTAGTAGTGTAGCAGAAAGAGGATGCATGTCAACCCTATACGAAAGCCTACAGAAACCTCCCCCAAAGGCCTGTTCCGCATATTTGACAAACTATTTTATATATGTTAGTATTATTTCAGAAAACCGGCCAACGGTTTTCATACTTTCAGCACAGGAGGCTGAGCAATGAAAACCCTTGGTGGTATTCTCATGGGTATCGGGATTCTGGCGATCCTAGGTGCCGCCGGCACCAGCGATTACCAGACGACGGTTAGCATGGTGGAAGTGGTCCCCTTCCACAGGATAATGGAACAGGTGGGGGTCGGTTTCATTGTTATCTTTGTCGGATTTCTCATCTTCAGACGAGGAGAAAGAAAATCAAGGTATATCGGACCAACGATAATAACAACGAAGATCAAGGGACGGTGAATCCCCCCATCCCCAATCGAGGCCGCCCAGCACAATGCTTGGCGGCCTCATGACTTTTTATAGAAACCGAGCAGCAGATCGGATATTCGATATTTGACGAAAACGTGGCGACACTATAGAATAGACAACGTTATGAAAAAGGAAATCCATCCCGCATACTATTCCCAGGCAAAAGTGACCTGTTCGTGTGGCAATTCGTTCGTTGTTGGCGCAACCGAACCGGAGATCCACGTCGAAATCTGTGCACAGTGCCACCCGTTCTATACCGGCGAAGAGAAGCTCATCGACACGGCGGGCCGCGTCGAAAAGTTCAAGACGCGCCGCGCAGCTGCGGTTCCCACAAAACCCAAAAAAGTGCGCGCCAAAAAACAAGCGAAATAATCGATTGGTCCCTTTTCAAAAACCCCGCCATCGCGGGGTTTTTCGTATATTCATAAAGGAAGACGGTATCTTGATCATACCTTTACAAAATATCAAAAATATGCTAATAATAAGACCTCCCGAGCGCATGAACTTGGGAGGGTTCCTTGGCAATTTCATACCGGTATGGAATAAAGGACGAGGAACCGCTATGGTCGCCTTCTGAAGGATGATCGATGCGGCTCTCTGTCTCCGCCAAGGATGCCTTTCCGAACGATTGTGCTCGTTGATACTAGTATCGGAGACTCGCGTCCGTCATTGCGTTAGACCGCCGCTTACCGTTGCCCGATACATGGGGACGGAACAGCACGGCCACGCAGTGACGGAGTGACGCTATTCGAAATTCCTGCATGCGAGATCCCGTTGCCCGACGTATGGGAACGGCCTATCGGATGGGAATAATGATGGCTTTGAGGAACCGATGACAGCGGCAACGCAGCTCTCCTGCACCGCAAGGCGCAGGTCAACCGCAACCGCACGACTTGCCCGGGCGCTCTCCCGGGAGAAAGGAGTAAGCCAATGCCATTCGAGCATTTGCAAAATCACTGGAATTCCGAACTCAGTTTCCGGAAGGCAGTTCGTCCGATCGCGACAGCCCTGATCGTAGCGGCTGTAACGCTTGGCGGATTCTTTCCTTGGAAATGGGCAACCTCCCATCATCACCCAAACAAACCCGCCGCAAAAACGGCAGGAGTGAAGACGGGAAACGCTTCGCCCGCGAGCAACAAATCGCAGACGAACAAGCAAGCGCCGATCCAATTCGAACCGGGCTGGTATCAGCTTCAGCAGGGCGACATACTTTCGGAGCTTGCCCTTCGCGCCTACAAGCGCGCAGACTGGTTCCCGATTGTGCACGCCAACCCGGGCCTTCCGCAGGATCTGCGGACAGTTCAGGCGGGATGGTGGATCTACATTCCACCGTACTCCCGCGGCAAAGTTCCGTGCGTTCCCTGCACAGCAACAGCCACCCGCGACACTGCACCAAAGACCGTTCCGCAGAAAGAAGATCCCTCGAAGGCCGCCGAACCAAACAAGGTAACGCAGCCAATGTCGGACCGTCTGACCGCACTGAAACAGTCCGCCGCCGCAGCAGCGGTGACGCTCGCTGTCGCAGCGCCGCCGATCACGTCCGAAATTGATGACCCGCCACTCACATCCATGGCCAACCTGCCTGCGATGAAAGCGGAATACGCCACAATATCGGACACGAACACTCTCGTTGCAGCGCCGCAGCATGCCGCAGCCGGAAAGGCAGCCGTCCGTGATCACCGTACGCCGAAAGGCTATGCGGTCGTACTTCCTCCGGGAATGACGGCCTCGGTGATCGATCGGCAACTGGAAACACGCGTCTATTTCTTCCAACCAGAAGAAAGGGTCGCCACAAGCCAGCGCCGAATCGGAAATTCGGAAGTGAAGGTTCAAAAAGGACAGTTCGTCCTCTATGTACCGCTCAAACCACTTCCCTCACAGGAGTTCAACCTCGCCGTCGCAGGACTAAGCGGTCCCGTCGCCGGTGAGTATGTTCGCCGGCACGCAACGCCGGTGTACAAGCACTTCCCGGCTTCGTCGCACCGGTTCACCCAATTCCTTTTTGGGACCGGGCAGGATGCAGGAGCCGGAACCATCGCCTACTTCGCACTTGGGCCCATCGGGGGCGCAAGCGCATTCGCGGTAACATCCCTGATCCGCCTTGCGCGCGATCATCACCAGAAAGTCGTAGCCGCAAACGAAGACGCCGCGAAAGATGCGGCCGTGAACGCCAACCTGGACCTTGAACGCGGCGAACAGCAGCAGCAGCAGCAAGCCGCGCTCGTGTCCACATCCAGGGGCCAGGCCCCCTAGGAAGGAGGAGCGATGAGGAAACACCTCGTCGTTCTCACCATGTTGTTCTCTGCCCTGGGGTTGCTTGCCCAGGGTGCGCAGAAACCGCCCAACACGAAGAGCAATTGCCCGCCGTGCGGCGGGGACGTGAAGCACTGCTATGCGGTGCTCCCTCCGGCCCCAAAGACCGTGCACATTGCTTCCAGTCCGAAACCGCAGCCCGCACCGGCGGCGGCAGAGATTCCAACCCTGCCGCTCATGATGCCATGCTGTCTCGAGAAACCCCTGCAGACCTGGGCCGACTCCGAAAAAGAAAAGGCCGACACGGATCAGCAGAGGCTCCAACAAGTCCAGATCCCCTCACAAGGAACGAACCAGTTCCGCGCAGAAACCGAGAGGATGCTCGCAGAGGCGCAGATCGAGAAGATCCACGCCGACGCAGGGCTTGTTGCTCAGCAGACAACAGACGACAATGAGCTCCTGCCCCTTCGCAAGAAGGCGATGCAGGCGGATACCAACCTCGTAACAATGAGGGCTGGGTATCTGAAACACGATCACTTGTGGCAGCTCCTGTATCACATGACGGACGCAACCGGCTTCAGCATGGGCATGGCCTACCAGAACGTGGCAGGCATCAACGTGTCCCAGAGCGGAGGTGGAGCGAGCGTCTCCAACGCGGGCAACAACTCGGCAAGCGCCACCGGGGGTCAAGGCGGAAACGCCTCGGCGACCGGAGGCAACAGCTCGAGTTCAAGCTCGAGCGCGAGCAACAGTTCAAGCTCGAGCAAGAGCAAATCGAACTCAGGTTCGAGCTCAAGCGCATCGGCAGGTGCAAACGCTTCAGTGCCCGCACCGGCGCCGCAATAGCACTTTGTCAGTACACATCATCACTCAAGGGACCTTTGCCGACCGTAACCACGGCCTCCGGCAAAGGCCCTTTTTTTATTTTCATATTCCGCCCGATGTGATAGGATAGTCCCGTTATGACCACCAATAAAATCATCATGGAAATCCGGGCTGGTGCCGGCGGCGACGAAGCATCCATTTTCGCCGGAGATCTTGCACGCATGTACCAGCGTTATTGCGCCAAACAGGGCTGGACCTTTTCCGTCCTCGATTCGAATGATAACGGCCAGGGCTACAAACACCTCGTCGCCGAAGTGAAGGGCGAAGGATGCTATGATGCGTTCAAACATGAATCGGGCGTGCATCGCGTCCAGCGGATCCCGGTCACCGAAAAGTCGGGCCGCGTCCACACCTCGACCGCATCGGTTGCAATCCTTCCGATCGTCGAAGCGAAAGAGGTCCGCATCGCGGACAACGATCTCGAAGTGACCTTTTCCCGCGCGGGCGGACCCGGCGGCCAGAACGTCAATAAAGTGGAAACTGCGGTGCGGATCCTCCACAAGCCAACGGGTATCGTTGTCGCATCGCGCGAGGAACGCTCGCAATATGCGAACCGCGAAAAGGCGATGGATGTTCTCCGCGCCAAACTTTATGAGATCGAGCAGATCAGAGCCACCGGCAACGTCACCGACATGCGCCGCGAACAGATCGGAACCGGCGATCGCTCGGAAAAGATCCGCACCTACAATTTCCCGGACGACCGTATCACCGACCACCGCATCGGAAAGAAATGGCACAACATCGAAAAAATCATGGAAGGCGATTTTGATCCTATTGTGAAGGCATTTGAAAAAGAGGGATAAGGGATGGACGGAAGCGATAAAAAAAGCCCCTCATGGGGCTTTTTTATTGTTTCGTCGAAACGGCGAAGTTCAGTAACTCACCCCCTTTATCGTCAAAAAGAAACCTTCCATTGATCTTCCTCCCTTGAAGCACGAGCGGCACCCAATGCGGATCGTCCGCCCACATCGATTCGAATGGAAGTTCGGAAATGGGATACCACATCGGCCTCATCTCATCCGATTCCGCAGGATCGCCGGTCCATGTTTCGGTCGTAAAGACCTGGCAGGAATTGTCCCAATCGGAATTATCCTTAAATGTAAATGTAAGGATGCCGGCGTCCCGGAGATCGTCCGGTGCGACATCCACGCCGGCCTCCTCTTTGAGCTCGCGAATGATCGCGCTCTTCGGATCCTCGCCGGCCTCCACCTTACCCCCGAACCCATTCCATTTTCCCACACCAAAACCCCTCTTCTTCATACCAAGAAGAACGTTCCCGTCTTTGACCAAAAAGCAGATGTTCGTTTGTTTCATAAAAGCTGGAGTTATTTCCCGCTTTCGGGCTTCGCTATCTTCGAAAGCATGATGATGCGCTTGTCGAATCCGCCGTTCTTCTCGCGCTTCTCCATTTGAATGGCGGCGATCTCATCCTCCTTCCTGTCCCGAAGTTTCAAAAGCGACGCAATGATCTCATTGAGGTCCGCAATCTCCTCTTCAAGATTGTCTTGCTCCGCGGAATGCTGGAGTTCCGTCGCCTCTTCGACAACCTTCTTCAACAGGAAACGCTCGAACTCGGCATCGTCCGCCGCAATCCGTGTTTCCGGTGCCGCACCCGTATGCGCTTCGATGATGGCGGGTATATTATCCCTTACCAACTTTGGATATTCATTCTCTATGGGATGATCAGTATGAATGAATTCCATGGTGATAAATAAAGCCTATTGCTTCAAGGTGATATGGGTATAGGAGGGGTGATGCTCGACAAGCTCCTCGGGTTTGAACCACACCGCAATTTCGGTTTCACCTTCTTCTTTGGAACCCGACGCGTGAATGAGATTGAACACACCCATCTTATGTTCATCGGCGTGTTTGAAGGACACATGCGCAAAGTCACCGCGGATCGTGCCCGGTGCTGCGGACTTCGGTTCGGTCGTACCGACCATCTTGCGGACGACCTCGACCACTTCCACGCCTTCGAGAGCCAGTGCGACAATCGGGCCGGAGGAGATCATTGAGATCATGAGGTTGCGGACCGCCTCACCGCGCCGCTGCGCCAGATCTTCCGTGTAATGCTTTTTGGCGGTTTCTTCGTTTGCAACCACCATCTTCATACCGACGATCTTGATGCCGGCACGCTCGAAACGATGAATAACCTCTCCGACGATACCCCGATCCAATGCATCCGGCTTGAGCAATACGAGCGAACGTTCCATGATGTTGTTATTTTTTATGGTTTATTTTTTACCCTCTTTCGGTTGCGCTTTTTCATCGATCAGGATCCCAAGCTCCTTGAGTTGCGCATCATCCACCTCCGCGGGCGAACCCATCATCGGATCGCGTCCATCGCCCGTTTTCGGAAAGGCAATCACCTCGCGGATGTTCGGCTCCGCGCGCAGGAGCGAAATGAGCCGATCAAGACCCCAGGCAATGCCGCCATGGGGCGGCGCGCCATAGCCGAGCGCCTCGAGTATATGCCCGAAATTCTTGTGGATACGTTCTTTTTCGAAGCCCATTATTTCAAACACCGCCTCAAGCGCCTCGGGGCGATGATTACGGATGCTTCCACCCCCGATCTCAAGCCCGTTCATCGCCACATCGTACTGCGTGGTGAGGATGCCCTCGATATTACGCTTGGCGAGAAGGTCGTCCATGAATTCCGGCTTCGGCGCAGAGAATGGGTTGTGCGTGAAGGTCCATCCGCCTTCATCCGTTTTTTCGAAGAACGGAAAGTCGATCACCCAGCAAAATGCAAGGAGGTTCGGATCGTTCTTGTCGGTACGGAGATCCGGACGGTCGGTACCATACCGTTCCATTGACTCCTTATAAGTGAGGCGCGGGAACGGGATCTCCTGAATCTTTTTTTCCGGAGAGACCTTCTTGACGAGTGCGATGAGAAGTTCTTCGTTGAGTTTCAAAACATCTTCCTCCTCGACGAAGCTCATTTCCATATCGAGCTGAGTGAACTCCGGCTGTCGGTCGCCCCGCGTGTCCTCGTCGCGGAAGCACCTCGCAATCTGGAAATATTTTTCGATGCCGGCCACCATGAGAAGCTGTTTGTACTGCTGGGGCGACTGCGGAAGGGCGTAAAAATTCCCCTTCTGGATGCGGGAAGGTACGAGATAATCACGCGCTCCTTCCGGCGTGGAACGGGTGAGGTTCGGCGTCTCGACTTCATAGAATCCCTGCTCGTTGAGGAAATTACGGATGAACGAGATCGTCCCGTGACGGAACGCGATGTTCTTCGCAAGACGCTCGCGGCGAAGATCGAGATAGCGGTATTTCAAACGTTTTTCCTCGTTGATGTCGTACCCGTCCGTATCCACTGGGATCGGCATTTCATTGGAGACATTCAGGATCTCAAGCCCGCTCGCGAAGATCTCGTGCTTTCCGGTCGGGATTTTGTCATTGATCATGTTCTCCGGACGTTTGTTCACCATACCGGTGACCTTCACGACATATTCGAGACGCAGGTCCGACGCGCCTGCGATCTTGGGGCCGAAGACCACCTGCATGAGGCCGCTACGGTCCCGCAGGTCGATGAAAACAAGCTTTCCGTGATCCCTCCGGGCATGGACCCAGCCATATACCTCGATTTCCTGCCCCTCCTTCGCAACGATATCGATGACGTTTGTTCTCATAGCTGTAAGCAATATGGTAATATTAGTACAATGTTGACGTTTGAACAAATGCTCGGACGTTTTCTTATCGCACTCGTCCTTGGGGCGCTTCTCGGCCTCGAACGCGAACTTGTCGGAAAGGAAGAGGCGGGCGTGCGGACACTGGGACTCGTGACGACAGGTGCGGCTATCTTTTCAATGATAAGCATTTCGTTGCCCTATATCGTCTACCCCGGTACGGGGTCGTCGCTCGGCGACGTCGTTGCGCGCAACAGCGGCTTCCTTGCCGTAATCGCAAACATCGTGGTCGGCATCGGATTCCTCGGCGCCGGCATCATCATCAAACAGAACGATCATCCACGCGGCGTGACGACCGCGGCGCTCGTATGGGCGGCAGCCGGCATCGGCGCGCTTGTGGGTATCGGCCTCATCCCGTTCGCGATCACGACGGCCATCATCCTCGCCTTCGTCCTCTATCTCCTCAGAAAGCTCAATGTGAGCGAAAGTGTGGAAAAGAAATCGGCGGTCGCAAAGAGATCAAAGGCGTAACGCAGGTACGCGATGCCCTGGCTCGCTTTCGCTCTCGCGGCACCGGCGCTTTTCGGCGCATCGAGCATTATCGATAAATTCCTCATTGAAAAACGGATCAAGGATCCCATTTTTTTGAGTGCGTTTGGGGGCATTATCGTGCTCGTCGGCGCCGCGATCATTTTCGCCATAAAGGGATTCGGCGCATTCTCCGCGGAGCAGGTACTCATCCTTCTTGCGGTAGGCATCATGGACGAGATCGCGCTCGTTCCGTATTACAAAGCGCTTTCATACGATGATGCATCCACGGTCATGCCTTTTTTCCAGCTCGTACCGGTGCTCGTCCTTATTTTTTCGTTTATTTTCCTGAGCGAAACCCTCACCGCCCTTCAGGTGTTCGCATTCATGCTCATCCTCGCGGGAAGCTTCCTTCTCGCAGTGGAACGCTTCGATATTCGAATGTTCAGGATCCGAAAGTCGTTCGGGTGGATCATTTTGACAAGCGTCCTTTGGGCGGCACCCACCGTACTCTTCAAATTCATCACACTCGATCAGGGATTTTGGGGCACTGCCGCATATACCTTCCTGGGCATCGCGATCGGAGCGCTCATCCTTTTCGCGATCTATTACCGCCGGTGTATCGTACAGTTCCGCGCATTGCGTGCCGGAGCATGGCTGACCGTCGGCGCGAACGAAGCCGTCTATTTTCTCGGCCAGATGTTCTGGTTCTTCGCGATCGCCCTCGGCCCGGTCTCCCTCGTATCCGTGATCGGCGGCCTCATCCCTCTTTTCGTCTTTCTGTACGGTACGATCATCTCCCTCTGGTTCCCGCGCATCCTGAAGGAAGATATCTCGCGTTCCATGCTCAGCCTTAAACTCGTTTCGCTTGCCCTCGTGCTTGCCGGCGTTTGGTTTATTAACCGCTGAAATCAGTTCTCGGCATCGGATATCTCCTGTACTTCCGCAGCGGAAAATATCCGGTCATAGATGCGCATATCATTGAGGGATCCTTCCAGATATCCGATGGTCCATGACTCAGCGCCGATTTTAATGAATATGGGAATGTCCGGCGCAGACATTGCCTGAGCAGAATCAAGCACGCCATTGAAATAGATCCGGAGGATGGCGCCATCGTATGTGCATGCGACGAATATCCAAGTATTGGGTGGTATGGTTCCGATACTTCTTAAAAATCATACTATGCATTATATTATTCGCTATTTCTCAATAAGCGCCCCGTATCTCCGATAGAAATATTTCTTGGCTATTTCGACGGTCGCAAGGTAGACCGCCACAATGACAAGGATAAGACCGAGAGCCGGAGCACCGATGCGCGCGAACCCGAATGCGGGACCAAGCGGCGAATAAGCGACGATCCACGCCAGCACAACCGCACCGATGGACGCACCGAGGAGTGCCTTGCTTGGGCCACCATTCGCCCAAAAATTGAACTTGCTCCGTATGATGTTTACAACGAGCGTCTGCGTGGCGATCGATTCGAGGAACCAGCCCGTCTGAAATGTCGCTCCCGAGGCGCGGAACACGATAAGGAGAACGCCGAATGTGGCAAAATCGAACACTGACGAGAGGGGCCCGAAGATCATCATGAACCTCTTCATGAATGTAATATCGAATTTCTTCGGACGCGCAAGAAAATCAGGGTCGACATTGTCGAATGGAATCGCAAGCTGGGATGAATCGTAGAGGAAATTATTGAGCAAAATCTGCGGCGCGGTCATCGGAAGAAACGGAAGGAATAGTGATGCGACAGGCATACTGAACATATTTCCGAAGTTGGATGAAAGGGCCATCATGAGATATTTGAACGTGTTGGCGAACGTTTTCCGCCCCTCCACGATGCCGTCTATGATCTCGCCAAGTCCTTTTTTCAAAAGGATGATGTCGGCAGTCTCCTTTGCGATATCCACGGCATTGTCCACGGAAATGCCAACATCCGCTTCCTTAAGGGAAAGCACATCATTAACGCCATCGCCCATATAGGCGACGACATGCCCGTTTGAGCGGAGCGCCCGGATGATCGCCTCTTTCTGTTCGGGATTGACCCGCGTGAAAACATTCGTCGCCTCGACCCGTCGTGCCAATTGGTGTTCGTCGAATTTCGAGAGATCGTCGCCCGTAAGCGGATTCACGATGGCGAGTCCAATTTCTTCGGCGATATGCTTCGTCACAAGGAAGTTATCCCCCGTGATGATCTTGATATTGACGTTATGCTCTGCCATCCGCGTAAGCGTATCTTTCACGCTTTTCTTGGGCGGATCAAGAAAAGCAAGAAATCCGAGAAATGAAAGCCCTCCTTCGTCATCCTTGTCATAAGCCTTCCTCTTTGAAACACGCTTTATGCCGACCGCAAGTACGCGGAATCCGTCCGCCGAAAGCGCATCGTATTGCTTGGCGATCTTCGTACGCGACGCGGCAGTGAGCTTCTTTGAACGATCGAGTCCGCCATAATGCGTTGCATGTCCAAGGATTCCCTCGGGAGCACCCTTCGCGATAAGCACAACCTCGTTCCCTTTTTGTGCGACGACCGACTCGAGCCGTCGCTCCGCATCAAAAGGAATCTCATCCACCTTCTTCCACGAGGAAGCGTCCTTGGCCTCGGCTTCGGCCTTCTTGAACTCTTCGATAGCCTTATCGAGCACGCCTCGTATTCCGGTGAGGTTTGTACTGCTTACGTAGCCCCAAAAGAGCGTTTCTTCGCTTTCCTTTCCGAAAGGATCGAGGCATTTGACGAGTGTGATGCGGTCCTCGGTAAGCGTTCCTGTTTTGTCGGTACAAAGCACATCGACTCCGCCGAAGTTATGGATCGCACCGAGCCGCTTCACGATGACGCCGCCTTCCGACATGCGGACGGCGCCTTTCGCAAGATTGCTCGTCACGATAAGAGGCAGGAGTTCCGGCGTGATTCCAACCGCGATCGCAACGGCGAAAAGAAAAATTTCGAGCGGATCCTGCTTGGTAAAAAGATAATCAAGAAGAATGACCGCGAGGACAAGCAGGATGGTCGTACGGAAGATGAACATGCTGAAATCCTTCAGATTCCGTTCGAACTCGGTCGGTTCGGCAGGCTTCGCGAGCTTGCCGGCGATCGCCCCAACCTTCGTATGGATGCCGGTCTCGCACGCCACCGCAAGGCCCTTGCCGCTCACCACGCTCGTGCCCAAAAGTACCGTCCGTGCACCGCGGTCGGCTCCTGCCGCAGGAACCTCCGCAAACTTCTCGACCGGCACCGACTCGCCGGTGAGCATACTTTCGTTGAGGAAAAGGTCCTTTGCGTCCAGCAGTAACCCATCCGCAGGGACCAGGTCACCTGCTTCAAGGCTGAATACATCCCCGGGAACCACTTCGCGCATGTTTCTCTCCTCAAGTTCACCTCCGCGCATGACCGCAGCAGTGATACGCACTTTGTTCTGGAGCGCCTCCGCCGCTTGCGCCGATCGGTAGCTGTTCACGAAATCGATAAGGGCACTGCCGAACACGATCGCAAGAATGATGATTGCCTCGAGATGCGAACCGAGCGAATATGTGACAGCTGACGCGGCGATCAGCAATATCTGAAGAGGGTTCCGGAACTTTGAAAGGAAAATGAGTGCGGGTCTGATCCTCTTGTGGGCACCGAACTCGTTCGGCCCGTATTCCTTGAACCTACGCGCGGCCTCCATCGGATCGAGGCCTTTCGCCGACGTGCCGAGCGATCGAAAAATATCGTTGTCGGCATACGCCGCAAGCGCCGCAACATCGGGATATGATGCGCCATCCATATTGTCATTATAGCGCACGGGGGCGGTCCGGCGCGATAACTATACAAGCGCCGACAGGATATCTTCCGTCGTGCGAACGCGCCCTATGCGCATGAAGGTGCCTTTCATCGCATGCTCATGTTCGTCCGCTGACCGCGCGGCGGTCGCGTCCTCTGCAAATATCTGTTCATAGCCGTATTCGAACGCGAAACGGGCAGTGCTTTCCACTCCTATATTCGTCGAAATGCCGCAAAGCACGATCGTATTGATGCCGCGCCGGCGCAACTGGAGGTCCAGTTCGGTACCGTAGAACGCTCCCCATTGCCGCTTCGTAACGATAAAATCCCCTGGCTCCGGTCCCATCTCCGGCACAAACTCCGCCCAGTCCGCTGCGCGCGGGGCACTCATCGTCGCCGCATCGCTCACGGGATGAAGCGCATCCTTGCCGTCCGCGGATGGCGTGACATGCACGAGGAAAACCGGCATGCCGTTTTTCCGGAACGCCTGCGCAAGCTTCGCCGCATTCGCCACGACGTCCGCCGCCGCATGAGGCTCCACCGGCATACCGACGATCCCTTTCTGCAGATCTATCACGACGATCGCCGTTTTTTCTTTATTGATAATGAGTTCATTCATGGATTTGTTATGGATAGGCTTGAATTTTTATTACCAAACGAACGGAATAAGTGCCTTCGTCCTTTTTTTATATTCCGGATATCGGTCAGGAAATTGCCGCGCCATGAGCCGATCCTCCGCATACACGCGACGAACGAACATAATAGCTACAAGAAGGATCACCACGTCCCAAAGCATGTTATTAACGAGCGCCGTCCCGATGAACGCAAGAATGACCCCCGTGTAGATGGGGTGCCGGACAAAACGGTAGGGCCCCGAGGTAACGAGTTCGTGCCCTTCTTTGAGCGCCGGCTGGGAACTCCAGTTCGCGCCGAGATGGATCCGCGCCCATACGGCAAATAAAATACCTATTGCAGTGAGGACGATCGCGGCGATCGCAAAAGCGGGACTCTGCGGGAAAAGTGGCTCGCGCCACGCCGGCACCAAATTCGTAAGGACGAACGCGGCGATCGCAAAAACGAAAGCTCTCTGCCACCAGGCCCCTTGCCGATACACATCCTTTTTCACCGATACCGCGGAGATGATCCAATAAAGAATGAAAATGGTCCACAGGATCGCGATAATAATGCCGTAAACGGCCATAGGATCGTTCATAGTTATGAGTATACCTTATCGCCCTTTGGATTAAAAATATAAAGAAAGCGGAGCATCGCACAAATATAAGGAAAAAAAACGGACGGCCAAAGCCGTCCGTTTTCCGTTGTCGCTTATTTTTGTCGAATCCGGTTTATGCTCGCTTGATAATCCGGAGCCATAACACCATCACAAGCGCACCGAACGAAGCAAGATAAACGGCAAGCGCCACGATCCATCCGATGAACGGGATGAATCCGATGATGTCGAGGATCAATACGCCAAGGAGGATATGATACCACCTGAGATTCGGGGTCCGGTTCCGCCAGATGACTGCCGCAGTGACGATGCCCGCCATGGGACAGGCAACGAGAAGCACCAGACCGTACGCGAGGAATGCCGCAATACCGGGAATCATACCGATCACCGTGATGAGTGCAATGATCGCGGCGACAGGAAGAGCAACCGCGACAACGAAACCCCGAAGGAGTTCCTTCCAGAACCCGTGTGTCGCGCGCGTTACGATCTCCGTCGCATCCCTGCGAAGGACATACCAGAAAAGATATGCCGCCGTGAGCATCATAAGGAATTTGATGAACCACCACAACGTGATCAATACGGCAAACGGACCCATCCAGGCATCGGGACTCTGTTTCACCACCGTCTGATGGAACGTCGTCGCGCCGGCAATATGCGCACCCGGCTCTATCGTCGCCGAAGCCTGCGCGGTGTAATCAAGATTTCCGCCGATCACCGCATCCGGTCCGATCGTCACCTGCTTCGCATTCTTGATGACAAGATTGCCGCCCGTCGTGCCGTCGAAATATACCGCCCCGCCGGCAAGGTATAAACTACCCGACTCGCTGCCGTCGAACGAAATACTGGCGCCGGCGATATACGAATCTTTCGCGATCGTCGTGCCCGGCGTAACCGTGACCGAAGCACCGGCAGCGGCAAGCTCGCCGCTGAACGTGCCGCCCACCGTAAGGTTGGCAGCCGCCACGCGGACGTCCTGTGCCGAAGCGCCTTGAATGATCACATTACTGCCGATCGCCATGATGTCACCGCTTGCCTTGCTCGAAATATAAAGCGTGCTACCCGCCGCGAGCACATCGCCATTCACAGGCGAGGATACCGCGACGCTTGCGCCGGCCACATAAACGTTCTGCGCGACCGTTGCCGCATTTTCGACCGTTACATTCCTTCCGGCATTAAAATATGCCGCATGGGCCGCCGGAACGGCATACATGGCAAACGACGCAATCGTCGCTGCAAGGGCCAATCCGACCACTCTGAATCGACTTATGTTTATTTTTTTCATACATTCATTATAACAAATCACAGATAGGGGCTTGTGCGTAGCTTTTTTGAAACGACGGCGATTTGGTCATCACAACATACTCCTCCCTTGGAAAAAATGGAATGTTGCTCTTTCTGAAAAAAATAGCATAATTTGAGAAACACCATAACCATGACAGAACAGCCCCCTCAAGAATACATCCCCGCTCCGGAAGAAACGATTGCAGAGCTGAAGGACGCCATTAACAAGCGTGACCGGAAAATTGAAGAGCTTATGAAAATGGCCTATACCGATGAACTTACGGGACTCGATAACCGGCGCAAATTCAATGAAGAATTTGCGCGACGGAAGGGCGATATCGAAAAACGCAGCTCGGCGACGGAGGGCAACCCCGACGTGCTCCTGATCCTCGATCTCGATAACTTCAAGATCGTAAACGACGCATTCAGGGAAGGCCATGTCGGCGGCGACCGCGCGCTTAAGGCGGCCGCGGAACATCTCATGTCGCTCGTCAGGGAAAAATTCCGCGTCGACGATGTCGTCGCGCGTTACGGCGGAGAGGAATTTGCCGTACTTCTTAAGGAGGTGGATGTCGCAGGCCTTATGGAGCGCCTCAAGCTCGGATTCATGGTGGAACTCGACGGCGAACCGACGCCCATAACATTTAGCGGCGGGTACACGGTCGTCACGCCCGGAGAAGATGTAGAAACGGCATTCGCGCGCGCCGACGAAGCTCTTTTCATAGCAAAGGAAGACAGAGAACTGCCGGATGGAACAATCGTCCGCGGAAGGAATCGTATTCTCCCCTACTCGGAGGACATCAAAGAGGAGATGGAGGAAAAGGCGCGACTCCTCCAGGCGTGAATACCGGACTCCGGTGCGACATCAGAAGATAAAAACAATCGCGGAATATTCGTTGGCTTCTCAATCAAAAACCCGGCTCATCGCCGGGTTCTGGATTGCAGGGCAGACTGTAAACCGGATTCTGTCGCCACACCTTCGCTCTGCATAAGCAGTTCGCAAAATGCGGGGACGATCATTCATCTTGGCCTTTGATTGCTCGCAGGCTCATGCGGCACTCCCCTTGCACGCGGTCCTTTCGGATCACGGCGAGAGGCACGACCTTGCACCCGGTAAGGATTTTGCCGTTTCACTTCCGCTTTGTTGTCCCTATGGCGGAATTAGGCCTTCTACGTCGGGATCGGGCCCTCCCTCGGCTTTTGCCTCGGGACGTCACTGCTCGCACCTCTATCCTTACGGACGCCCGGCGTTTCGCCGGGTACCTTTTTGTCCATACACCGCTCCGCCGAAGCAAAAGCGATCCATGGAGGGTGTCCGGATTTTCCTCTCCCCTGGTTTGCACCCGAAGAGCGATCGTCCGTTCTGCCCTGCTCCGACATTATAACACGCTTCCCCGGAAAATACTATTGACTCGTAGCCGTGATGCCGTATCATTGAACGCAGTTCGTTTCATCAGAACTGCCAGGCAAAAAAATCGAAGAATGAGGTGACCGAACAAGAGATGAAAAAAACGCCGCGCGCGAAGAACGCACCGAATGCAACTCCCCGCCCGAACCGCATGCGCACGAAGGTGCCCAACAAAGAATCCCTCTGCGCATTCATGAGGAAATTCGGCCTGTCGCTCGAAGACCTTGCGAATACGTCGGGTGTACGGTATCACGCCCTCTACAAGATCGTGATCAGCGGAGACCAGGTTTACCTTACCGAAGGCCAGATGGAACGCCTCACGAAGGTATTCCGGTGCACGGTGAGCGATCTCACATCCCCGCCGCAGCAACCTTCCCGTGCCTCGAAAGCACAGTTTTCCCTCGCCTGAAAACAGTTCTCATCGATCAATATCACACGGCATCCCATGCGCGCCCGTTCACTGCGGCCGCTGGGATGCCTTTTATTTTTTATGAGAGGATCTCCTTTGTCTATTTGTGAAATCCAAGATCTGCGGGATTATCGTCGCCCGAAATGCGCGCCACCGCGCCTCCGCCTCTTTCGAATGCTTCACGGAGCGCCGCGACCTCGTCCGCAAGCGCAACGGTTTCTGTTGCAACCTCTTTGCGCTTTATCTTCCACTTTGACCAATAATCAATGACGAGCTTGCTGTCACCGAACACTTTCTTTTTCCCGGTTTTCCGGGCGATCTCGAGAGCCCAGCGGAGCGCCAGCAATTCGCCATAGTTGTTTGTTGCCGCGGCATCGCCCACAAGATGCTTGCCGAAACGGTTAAGCCCATCCCGTGAAACGGCTTTATGGAGAAGATTTTTTCCTTTTTCGTCCGTCACACTCACCTCCACGCCCTCACCCCGGCCGGTTCCGGCGTCAAAATAGATTCCCGGCTCGAGTACGGCCCTGCGTACTGCCTTCGGCGGACGCGCCTCGTACATCGCGCCGCCCGCAAGCCACGCCTCCGCCTCGCGCAGGGATTCAAAAGCTTTATATCGGGCGTCCGGAACGCCGGACACCAAGGACTCGCAAACCTTCCATTCGCCGGTCACCCCCGTCCGTTCCGCTTTGCCCGCAGCGACCGGCGGCACGAAGTACGCATAATATTTCTTCTTCTTCGAAGATGTCATTGAAAAAAATGGGTTAAATGCCTCTCCTAATCCCCGTTCAGTACGGGGATAATCGCCTTTGCAACAGCGATCGCTTTGCGTTTCGTCGCGATCTCGCAGGCTCCGGCATTCTTGTGCCCTCCTCCGCCGAACTTCCGCATAAGTTCACCGATATGGACGTCCGCATGCTTCTTCCGTGCCGCCGCCGTCATCCACGGATTTGCGCCGACACCAACATGATAGAATCTCCCTCGCTTCGTGACGCGTACCGCATAAAGAACCTTCGGATGAAGATAATACGGTGCAAAGCGAAGCGTCGCAAAATCCGTACCGGTAAGGTCCACGAACGTCGCATCGCCTTCCACCTTGAGATGATTGCGATAGAATGCGAGTGCTTTGAGATTGGTTTTGCGTGCGGCTGCCGCCATCGTGCGCACCGCAGGCATCTTCGCGATCTCGCCGAGAGGCTCCGTGGCAAGCAGCTCCACGAATGCCGCCGTTGCTCGGAGGTCGTCTTCCGTTCCATCCACATACGCCGTAACCTCGAGTGCGGGCTCCTTAATCGCGATCGTCTGCTCGGCCGAAGCGTAGCGCGCGCCATCGATCACATCAAGCCATTTCACGAGCTCGCGGAAATGAGCGGGAGGTTTCCAGCCGAAGTTTTCCTTGAGTGCGGTATAGGTAAGATGGCAGTTTGAAAGATATGAGGGATCGAGCCGGTGGAACATATCACGCTTGAACTTCTTTTGCCAAGCCTCCTTTTTGAAAGTGGTAGGATGGTGGTCGAACCATATCGCCGCGCCGGGATGGTATGGGAAATCGAGGACGATTGCGGGATTCCGCCTCCCTTTGAACAGCCTGTGCTTGGCAAAGAATTTTTCATCGAGCCACTGTTTCGTGAGATTGAAATCCACCGGAACAAAATGCTCGATGTCGTCTCCGCGGCTCCGCAGGAACGCAAGCATCACTGCCGCGCTCGCGCGCCCGTCGAAATCATTATGGAAATAGGCGTCGTAGATCATTGTTGTGACCGTAATTATTGTTTGGGTTTTGTTTGTTTGGACTTCACCCGCTTCAGCGCCTCGATGCCGGGTAATTTTTCCCCCGCGAGGAAGTCGAGCATCGCTCCGCCGCCCGTCGAGATAAAACTGAATTGCTTGTCGAGTTTGTATTTCTTGAGGAACATCACCGTCTCTCCGCCGCCCGTAAGTGAAAAGGCTTTTCGATTCCTGCCGATCGCCCGCGCAACGGCAATACTACCCTTCGTATATTCCTTTCTCTCGATGAAACCAAGCGGTCCGCTCCAGATGATCGTCCGCGCCGCGGCGATCGCCTCCGAAAAGCGGCGTATCGCCTTCGGCCCAATATCAAGGATCTTCTTTTTGTCCGAACCGACGCCCCATACGACGTCCGTGGGCACGACCACTTTTTTGTCCGTGGCGAGCGGCGTGAGCACGGCAAGCGTTTTAGGGTCGCTCTCGCGAAGCGAATCTTTTACATCAAAGCCCCTGAGCGTGAGCACGCTATTTGCCGAACCTCCTCCCAGAAGAAAATGGTCCGCCTTGCCGGAAGAACGGAAATGCTTTATGACGCCGAGTTTATCCGATGCCTTCGCCCCTCCCAAAATAAGAACCACCGGATGGTTCGGCGTAACGACCGCCCGGGAAAGTCCCGCGATCTCCTTTTCAAGCTCAAGGCCGGCATAGCTTTCAAGGAACTTCGTGACGGCGGCCACCGATGCATTCGCACGGTGAGATACGGCAAATGCGTCGTTCACGTAATAATCCGCAAGCGAGGCAAGCTGGCGCGCCAATGCGGGATCGTTCTTCTCTTCGCCGGGCAGAAAACGGAGATTATCGAGCAGAAAAACAGAACCCTTCGGCGACGTTGCGACTTCCTTCTTTATCTCGGCGAAACGGAAATGGCGAATAAAAATAACGGGTTTCTTTATAAGTTTCGAAAGTTCCGCCGCATCGTTTTTGAGATGCAAAGCGGCAGGAAATCCCGCCGGGACGCCGTCATTGAGCGATCCGCCCTCCGGACGCCCACGATGGCTCACGATGACGATCCTGCAATCATTCTTTAATAAAAACAGTATCGTCGGAATGACGGCAAGCATCCGCCAATCATCCTCCGTATTGAAATCGAGCCTGAGAAGCGCCGTGCCGGCGATCGCTTTCCGCGATGCCTTGCTGAGATAATGAATCATTAACCCAATTTTATCAGAATCCCGGGAAATCAGACAGTCCTATCCCCGCAATCGCTTATAGATCTCTTCCTCGATCTGCTGCCGATCCATCCCGTATTTGAGCCGCGAATACTCCTTGAGCTTCGGCACGAGATCCGCATTGCCCGGCGCCCAGGATTGCGTTCCCACTTTGAGATTGAAGGGCTTTGAAGTCTGGCCGTTCACGAGGATCTTCGCATACGCGTTGAAATTATCGATATTGATGAGATCGTTCTCGTTAAAGACCGGCTCGAACTGCTTGGCGAGAAATTCGGCATCTTCCACGCCCACGCGCATCACGATCTCGGAGCCAACGTTGCCGAACACCGCAGCTTTGATCGTATCGGTGAGCTGGGCGATGAACTGGTGGGCCATCGTGAGGGAAAGGTGGTATTTGCGCGCCTCGCTCAAAATGGTCGCTATCGAATCGGTCGTGAAGTTCTGGAATTCGTCGATATAAAGGTTGAAATCACGGCGCGAGGCATCGTCGCTTCCCGTCCGCGAAAGGGCGGCCATCAGGATCTTGCCCGTGAAGACCATGCCGAGCAGGCTCGCATTGATGTCCCCTATTTTACCCTTTGAAAGGTTGACGAGGAGGATTTTTCCGGAATCCATCACATCACGGAAATTGAACGCCGATTTCGCCTGACCGATGATCGGCCGCATGTAATCGTTCGTGATGAATCCGCCGAACTTCGAGGTGATGTACGGCGTCATGTTTGCGAGCGACGCCTCGCCACCGGCTTTCACCGCCTCCTTTTCCCAAAAATCCATGACCACCGGATTGTGGATGCGCGCCAATTTGCGCATGCGGTATGCGCTGTCGGTAAAGACGCGCGGCACTTCGACGAGCGTAGCCGGCTCGTTCGGCATATCCTCCATAAGAAGCAGGAGTGCGTTCCGCATGTATTGTTGGAACATCGGCCCCATGGACTCCTGATCGAAAAGCTTGTCGAAGATGCTCTGCATCTCGTTCACTATGAATGTTCGTTCCTCCGGCTTGTTTGGATCGTGATCGAGCATATTGAGCCCGATCGGCCGCGTGAGGTCGCCGGGATCGAAATAGATAACGTCATCAAGCCGTTCCTTCGGTACGAATGCGAGGGCCTTTTCCACAAGATCACCGTGCGGATCGATCACTGCCACACCTTTTCCTCGCGCAATATCTTCTATAAGAAGATTATTGAGCAGGGTGGATTTGCCGGTACCCGTCTGACCGACAATATAGATATGCCGGCGACGATCTTCATCGGCAAGAAATATCGGCCGCGTAGCCCCATGAAATGCGCTCTCGCCAAGGAGAAGGCCTTCTTTCGGCATATTCTCCGGTGGCGGCGCTTCTTTCGCCTTGAGCCATTTCACATGCGGCGTCTCCGTGGACGAGATGGGCAGATGATAAAAGCTCGCGATCTCCTCCGCGGAAAGGGTCATCTTCTGGGAATCGTCGAAGGTGCGGTAGATGAACTTTTCAATGAGCGACTTCGGATTGCGTGGCTTCACCACTTTGAATTCGTTGCGCATCGGGCTTGCGAACTGGCTGAAGCCGGCGGCAAGGCCGTCAAGGATGTCGTCAGCCTGGAACTGCGATCCGGCGCTTGCGACGAGCCGCACATTCACGTCGAAAAGCGGCTTCGATGCTTTCGCGGTGAGTGCCTTCACTGCCTCGTCATCCACCACCTTCTCTTTCTCCTTCTTTTTCTGTTGTTCTTTTGAATCGGGATTGAGGAGCTTGGCCGCATCGGAAAGGCCGGTCGCAAAGCCCGATTTGAATACCTTCTCCAGTTTCTCGCCGCGCTTCAGAAGCTCAATATAGCCATGGATCGTTTTCTTCGCGCTTGGGAATGCCGGACGGGCGATGATCTGGAGCGAAGCCCCTTCGCCGATCTCGTTTATCCTCGCGAACGCCCCCACGATCGATTCGAAAGAATCGACGCCGAGCTCCGCGTACGTCCGGACCGGCAAGGCGAAATTCTCTTTTTCGATAATGTAAGCGGCCATCGTTGCTCCGTGCACATTGAAGACGGTGTAATCGTCATCCACGCGCTCCACGCTTGCGCCGCTCCACAACCCCTGCACCTGCTTCGCCGCGGTCTCAGAGGAAAGCTTCGGCACCACCATGTAAAAATGGATCTCTTCTCCCACGTGGGGCACCGCGACCTCGAAAGCGAACGGCTTCCTGATCGCCGCAAGCGAACCGAGCAGTTGCTCAAAATGTGCAAGTTCGGATTTGAAGTCGTTCCCCTCCGTGCCGTTTCCTTTTTCGTCCGCCGAACCCTTCGGAACCCTCACCAGAAAGATCGCTGTCTGGAGCGAATCGAACACCCTCCGCCGGGCTGCAGCGCGTACAATAAAAAACGCCGCGACACCCGCAAAGGCGCCCACGACAACGGCAAGGAGTAGGTAAAAAGCACCCATTGCTTTAATTGTAGCACAAGGAAAAACGTCTCAGCCTCTTACTTCACGATGCCGCGCTTCTGCAATTCCGGATAGAGCCTCCCGGCGAGCGCATCATGGAACGCATCCTGAACGAAGTATGATGATCGTTCGGATTCGGCGAGTGCCTTGCCGATGCCGTGACGGAACGCGGTATCAAGCAGGTATTCGATCTCAAGCTTCACCTCCGGCGGGGCGCTTTGCGCATATTCGGGAAGAACGCTCGACATCGTCGCGGAAGCAGGAACCGGAGCGGAGGCGGGAGCCGATGCAGGCGCGGAAATCGGAGCGGTCGCGGGGGTTTTCTCCAAGTTGGGGAACGCGCGGATCGCCTCCTTCAAAAGCTCCCGTTCATTATAATTCTGGACGGCAATACCCTCGCGCCGATTCTTGATCTCTACGGCAAGCTTCGCAATATCCGATTCGATCTCTTTTTCAAAGGAAGATGGTGATGGTTGGTCCATATGATTTGCTATACTGGATATATATGTCCAAACGCCTTCGATGGTCGTTGTTGGTCGGTATTCTCATTATAGCAACCTTCCTCCGCTTCTACCATTTAACCACCGTTCCCTCGGGACTCTATCCCGACGAGGCAATGGATGGCAATAATGCGATCGAAGTTGCGGAAACCGGACACTTCCAGCCGTTCTATGTCGAAGATAACGGACGCGAGGGACTCTACGTGAATATCCTCGCCCTTACGTTCAAAATAGTGCCCTCCGCAGAAACCACGCAGCCATGGATCGTGCGCCTGCCCGCCGCGGTCGCTGGCGTGCTTACCGTCTGGGGGCTTTATCTGCTCATTGCGGAACTCCTCGGCGACGCCGCAGGACTTTTCGCGGCATTCCTTCTTGCAACGAGCTTCTGGGGTATCATTTTCTCTCGCATCGGCTTCCGTGCGATCCTCGCCCCATTATTCCTTACTTGGGCGTTATGGCTCTTTGTGAAGTCGCTGCGCGCGGAGCGCGATGGTAAAACAACCGCATCCGGCTGGTGGTATGCGGCAGTTGCCGGCATCATCTACGGCACCGGTTTCTATACCTACATTGCTTATCGCGATACACCTGCACTTTTCCTTTTGTTCATACCTTTCTTTCTGAGAAAGCCCGGCTTCTGGAAAAAGACCGCGATATTCCTCATTGCGACAATCATCGTTGCGACGCCCATCGGCTGGTATTTTGCGAGCCATCCTGGAAGTTTCTTCGGCCGCACGAGCGAAATAGCCGTAACAAGCAGCTCAAACCCCGCCGCAGTATTCGCGACGAATATCGCAAAAGAATTGCTCATGTTCAATTGGCACGGCGATTATAACTGGCGACAAAATGTGAGCGGAGCCGCGGAACTCCCTTCGCCCGTCGGCACTCTGTTCCTCCTTGGCATCGTCATTGCGATCATTTCGTTGATAAAAAGCTGGCGCACGCGACGCAACGCCATCGCGAGCGATGCTTCGGCCGACATGTTCCCGCCATTCGCTCTTTTGCTTACGTTTGCATGGTTTGCCCTCGGAATACTGCCCGCCGCCGCATCGGATGAAGGTATCCCGCACGCACTCCGTTCGATCCTCGCACTTGCACCAGCACTTGTTTTCGCAACGGTCGGCGGCGTGTGGCTCTGGCGCTTTGCGGAAGAACACCTGCATTGGCGCAACGAGATCACAAGATCCATCCTCATCATTTTCCTCATCATTGTCGCCATTTTTGGCTACACCGAATATTTCTTCACCTGGGCGGAAAATCCGAATGTTCCGGGTGCGTTCAATGAAAATTACGTGCTCGTCGGCGACGCAATAAATGCACTCCCCTCAAGCACGCCGAAATATGTCGTCGTAAATGCAGGGGGCGTACTTGCACGGGGCGTGCCCATTCCTGCCGAAACAGTAATGTTCGTCACACACTCTTTCACCGGCGCGGACGCCGCGGCACGCAATATCCACTATATAGTTCCCGGAAGTCCGACGATGGGAATGGATACCATGCCCGTCGGCACCCCTTCCGCTGACATATTTTACATAAACTGAAAGCCGCCCTCCCGGGCGGCTTTCCTGATTCGTTAGATCTTCGTGATCTCGATTTCCGTGAACTCCTGACGATGCCCCTTCTTTCGGCGGCTGCGGGTCTTCGGATGATATTTGAAAATGATCTTTTTCTTCTCCCGTGCATTACGCAAAACCTTTGCCTCGGCTTTGGCTCCGGCAACGTGAGGCGCGCCGACTTCAACCGAACCGTCGGAGGAGCGCAGAAGGACGGCATCAAAGACCACCGTTCCGCCCTCTTCGGCGCCTTCGATATTCTCCACTTTGAGCTTGTCGCCCGCGGACACCTTATATTGCTTGCCGCCGGTCAAAATAATCGCAAAATCCTTAGCCATAGGGTTTAGTATCAATTGACGTTCAGTATAGCCGCACAGGCGATAAAAAGCAAGACCGTCGCGGCAAGGGTGACGGCAGCCATGAGTTTGCCGAGTATGCGATCGCGCCGATCAAGCTCGAATGCCACAGCGAAACTCGCAATGACCGCAACCACGGCAAAGATCCCCGCACGTGCAAGCTCCCCCACGGAACCAACCTGCGTGATGCCGGAAATGTCGTTGAAATGAAGGATGAACGGTCCCGCGGCGACACCGCCGTTTCCCCTCTCCCCGAGCGCCGCGAGCGCCCACATGAACCCCCCTCCCGCGAATGCGAGCGCCGCGGTGCCCATTGCAACTATCGATCTATGTTTGCCGCCGATCAATTCCGCCATGGTAATGATGATGGTATATAAATGCACGGCCTACCGCTCCCCACGCAGGATCGCGGCGGCATGGTCGGGATCAACGATGTTGATTATGATGCTTGTCGAGAGCTCGAACCCGGCATCTGTGGTCATTCTCGGCACCATTTCGACGTGCCAATGGTGGTGCCGATGGTCATGTTTGCCGAATGGCGTATCGTGGATATAGAAATTGAAATCCGGATCGTTGAGGTAACGCTTGAAACGTCCCGCGATCTCGCGGGTCAGGAGCGCGACACCGCGGAGCGCTGCGGGCGACGTATCGCGCAGCGACGAAAAATGGTGTTTTGGAAGGACGCTTATCTCGAACGGTTTTTTTGATGCGTAGGGTGCGATCGCGACCGCATGTGCGTTTTCCGCAATGACCCTCGTTTTTTCCATCCGTTCGGCGCGGATGATATCGCACCGCACGCACCGCTTATGCTTCCGGAAATAGTCCGAAGCTCCGCGAAGGGAATGCTCCACGTGGTCGGGAGTGATGGGAAGGGCGAGCATCTGATAATGGGGATGCCATACGGACGAACCCGCAAGCGTCCCATAATTATAAAATGAAGAAATATATCTCACGCACGCATCCTTTGCCGCAGCGCGGTGGAATTCCCTGATCGTCGCGAATACCGATACGGCGTCCGCAACGGGAAGGGCGGCGAACGGAGCATAATGATCCCTTGTAATAAGGAGATTATGCGTACCTATGGCCATGCGCCCGAGATAAATGCCGTGATGGAACGGTTTGGAATGTTCGCCATCCTCGGTAACGGCTGGATATTTATTACGGATTACCGCAATGTTCCAATTCTTTCCCTCGGGAGAAAGAAAGAGAGGCGGCTCTGAACTCGCCGTTGAAAGATCCTCAAAGGGACATTTTCTTTTGGGGAGTGGCTTGCGGAGCTTACGCTTCGCATCCAAAAATCTCGGACGGGTTGCCCGTCCGGGCGCAAGCAATATCCAATCGCCCGAAACAAGATCTTGTCGAAGTTCGCTCATTGTTTTATGGAAGGAATGGAAGAAGAGGAAAGAGAAGGCGTGCTCGAAGACTGCCCCTTTATACGGTTTTCATAATACCAATTAAAGACCTGATTGGCGATAGGCACCGCATTGAGACTCCCCTGTTTCGAGTTCTCGATGAGGATGATGAGTGCGATCTGCGGCGTTCCATCATCCGGGGCGTTCGGGTTGCATGGAAGATATCCGACAAAAAGAGCATTTTCCTGGGAGTTATCCTTGACCTGAGCGCTTCCCGTCTTCGCGCACGCCTGAATAGGAAGATCGGAGAGCATATGCGACGTGCCCTTCGGCGAATTCACGCCCGCAAGCAATCCTTGCTGAACCTCTTCGATTTGCGGCGCAAGATATGTGAGGTCGGCATTCACATACGGCGTCAAGCTGGCATTAAGGAATGGCCGCCACAGCGTCCCTCCGTTCGCAATCGCATCGATGTAGCTGAGAAGCTGAAGCGGCGTCACCGTAAGAGAACCCTGTCCGATCGCGACGTTATAGGTATCGCCAAGAAGCCAGGATGTGCCCTGCACCTTCTCTTTCCATGACGGTGTCGGAAGGAAACCGCTTGCCTCGCCCGGAAGGTCGATACCGGTCTTCTTGCCGAGACCGAACGTAGTCCACCAATCGAACAGTTTGCTCACGCCAAGACCGCCGACGCCATAATCGCTTGCATCATTGATGGGCGGCGTCGTCATGGCCGGCGATCCGCCGACCGTGACATAGAAATAGACATCCGACGATTGTGCGAGTGCGGATGCAAGATCGACACTGCCTTGGTACTGCCAATCGAGATATTTTGTTGGATGCGAAGGATCGTACTTGTTCGGCACCATCAGATAGCCCGGCGAAAAAATCTGTCGCGTCGGCGATACGATCCCTTCTTTCATGATCGCAACGCCATCAAGCGGTTTTATCGTCGAACCGGGGTTGTAGTTGCCCGACACGATGCGGTCGAACATCGGATTTAACGGCGAAGTGAGCAGGCTTCCGATCACGGCCGAGCTCGAAGGTGATGGTTGGGTGAACACGTTATTGTCATACCCGGGTACATTCGCGAGCGCGAGCACGGCACCCGTCTGCGGATCGATCGCAAGTCCCATGCCGACCTGCCGTCCAAGGATGGCGAGTTCGTTCGTGATGGCGCCGTAAAGTTCCTTCTGCAGACCGCCGTCGATCGTAAGATGCACCGGATCGCCGATCGCGGGCGCCGATTGCTGTTTTTCGCCAAGCACGTGCCCCTGTGCATTCGTGAAAGTTATATCAACGCCGGGCTTGCCCTGGAGCGCGGTGTCGTATTCCGCCTCGATGCCCGTCTTGCCGATAAAATCATACGCGTTGAGCAGCGGATCGGCCGTAAGGTCGGCTTGTGTCACGCGCCCGGTATAACCGACGACCGATGAGAATATCTGCCCATCCGGATAGATGCGCTCGAAATTGCCGCCGATCGCGATCGTTGGCAGGGCGAGCGCCTGCAGATTGACGAGCTGGGTCTGGCTGAGATTTTCGGAAAGAACGACCGGCGTCGCAAAATCCTGGGCCGAGCTCGAAGCAAGGAGCGACCAGAACGTGGACGTCGGCACGCCAAGGATGGATGATACGGCACCGAGCGTCGAACTCTGGAGCGATGCGTCGGCGCGGATGAACTTCTCGGCATCCAGCTCGGCGGTGAACACTGCCTTGTTCTCGGCGAGTGGATCACCTTCGGCGTCGTAAATGATTCCGCGAGGCGCCGGAGCGCTCACGGACTGCGCCGCATTATCCGCGGCACGCGCGTCATAATATGCCCCTTTGAAGACGTTAAGATAGGCGACCTTGCCGAACACCGCAAGGACCACGCCGAGCACGACGATCGCAAGCGCCGCAAGCGGCCGGTTGCCGAGAGGGACCTCGACCATATTAAGGTCGCGGCTCCAATCGTCGTTCAATGAATCCTCGAATGGAATGTCGTTATGGCGCCTCATTGCGCAGATTATACCATAAAAAAGGACCTTGTCAGCGCTCCGCCCTCACGAGCGTCGCAATCACGAGTTCACCGAAAACAAGACTTCCTGCAATGTCGAGCAGGACCGACGGCAAGGCAACCGCGAACATTCGTGGCGCAATCGCGAGATAGAATACGACGAAACTGCAGATGATAACGATAGGCACCCCCGCCCACGGCGTCCAGGAAAAAAATCTGCGGAACGCATATGCGACAAAGGGGATCGCGGCGAAGATAACGATAGCGGAACTCACTGCGGGCTCCCAGTTCAGCACGAACACGGCAAACAGCACGAACACCGCAAGTTCGAGCCAGTCAAAATAGAAAGCGAACGCAATAAGCGCAGCGAGAATGAGATTCGCAAATATACCGACCGATCCAAGGAAAAACTGAAATCCGCAGGAAAGGAACAGGATAAGGAGCGCGACAAAAGAGCGGAAGCTCATGGTTTCGCGATCAGCACCGTCTCGACCTGATTGATATCATATGGAAAGACGATCGACGCCTGCTCGAAAAGATTGTCGGGCGATGTGCTCGTGGACCGAATCTCGCCCACCGGCAGCGCGTACGGAACGCCCGTCGCGGCGCTCGCAACAATATCCCCTGCGGCCACCGACGAACCTTTGGCGATCGAGGCGACGAACGGATATGAACCGCCGGTGAGGAGCCCGTCATACCCGCTTGATCCGATGCGCACCGGCAGCCGGAAATCATTATCGAACACCGTCTGCACCGCGGAGTAATGAGTCCATGTTTCCACGATTCGCCCGACGAGCAGCCCCCGGTACACCACGGCACTCCCCGTCGCAACGCCGTCATCCGCACCGGCATCCACGAAAAGTTCATTTTTGAAATTGAGCGGATAGCGCGAATAGACCATCGCACGGAGATAGTTCGGCGTGGAGGTCGGAAGTTCCGCGGCGACCCCCTGTAGCTCGGCGAGCTGGGCCTTCAACTGGTCGTTTTCCGCGATGAGCCCATCCATCGCGTTCCCGCCCGTAACGGACGATGATGCCCCGCTTATTGGCGTGAAAAATGAACGAATCTTCCAACCGTACGAGGGTTCAAAAACAACAAAGAAGAGAAGTATGACGATGAGAGCGCTTAAAAGGAGGATGTTCGATTTCCTTTCCGATGTCATCGTATTACGGGCGCATAATGCACTAGAGATTGATCGAAAGCGGTTTCAAGGGATTGTCGAGAAGTTCCCGGTGGGCATCGAAATCGTCGACCATCTGGCCGAGGCCGCGCGCAACGCACGTCAGTGGATCGTCCGCCACCGTCACGGTGACGCCGGTTTCCTTTTCGATAAGTTCATCGAGACCGCGCAAGAGCGCGCCACCGCCGCACATCACGATGCCTTGGCGCAGGACGTCACCCGCGAGTTCCGGCGGGGTCTCCTCGATCACCTCGTGCACCGCATCGACGATCGCCCGGAGCGATTTCGAAAGCGCCATGCGCACGTGATTGTTCTTCATTGCGATCTCGCGCGGAAGGCCCGTTTCAAAATCACGCCCCCGGATAGGAACCTCGATGCGTTCGTCGAGCGGAACCGCGGATCCGACCGCGATTTTGGCATACTCGGCCGTCGGTTCGCCGATCGCAAGATGGAACTCTTCGCGGACGAAATGAATGATCTCCTCGTTGAAGCGGTCGCCCGCGATCTTCAGTGTGCGCGAAACGACAACGCCGCCCATGGAGATCACGGCGATATCCGTCGTGCCGCCGCCGATATCGATGATAAGGCTCGCCTCGGGTACGGTGATCGGCAGTCCCGCACCGAGTGCTGCCGCAATCGGCGATTCCACGAGATACACCTTCGCACATCCGGCATTGAGCGCCGCATCCTCGACGGACTTCCGCTCGACCTCGGTGAGATTGTTCGGAATGGCAAGAAGCGCGCGGCGATACGACATGACGGGATGCGCCTTCGGACGATTCAAAAGGTGTCGAAGCATCTCTTCGGTCATCTCGAAATCGGAGATCACTCCGTTCACGAGCGGTCGGATCACGCTGATGTGCGGGGGTACGCGGCCGAGCATCTTCTTCGCCTCATCGCCCACCGCAAGTACGTGGTTCGTCTTTGTATTGATGGCGGCGACCGAAGGTTCGTTCACCACGATGCCGCGTCCCTTTATATAGATGAGGGAATTCGCCGTCCCGAGATCGATGCCGATGTCCTTGAAGACATTACCAAAGAGAGCCATGGGGAAAAACTTGATTAATGAAATTTTATTTAGTGTTTAATGATTCTGAGAGCTTCGTCAAAATCCACAATGCGCGATTCCGCTTCGGCGCGCCGTTTCAATTCAACCTTGCCTTCGCCGACCTTCGGACTCACGACGATACGCCACGGAATGCCCATAAGATCGGCATCCGCGAATTTCTCGCCGGGAGTCGCTTCCCTATCGTCATAGAGTACTTTGACCCCTGCGGTTTGTAAAGCATCGTAAACGGGCGCTCCATCGGCCCCATTCAATGCCAAAAGGTGCGCATTGAAAGGCGCGATCGCCTCCGGCCATAGAATCCCCTTTTCGTCATGATACACCTCGACAAGCGTCCCCATGAGCCGCGAAATACCGATACCATAGGAGCCCATGACCACGTCCTGCCGTTCGCCTTTCTCGTTCGTGAAGGTAAGGCCGAATGCCTTCGAATATTTCGTTCCGAGCGGGAAGATGTTGCCCACCTCGATCGATTTTATTTCGCGCATCGCGCCTCCGCACTTCGGGCACGCACCACCGTCCTTCGCCTGTGAAACCTCCTTGTTCTCGGCGTATTCGCACTTCGTGCATACGTAGACCGTATCCTCGCCGACCGGAGATTCCACCTGGAACTCATGCGTATTGCTCACCGTAAAATCGCCGCCCGCCGCAAGCGTATAGTACGCTTTGAGCCCGCACCGTTCGAACACTTTTTTATAGGCTTCGGCGACGTTGGCGTAATAGCGGTAAAGATCGTCTTCCGAAACGTGGAAGCTGTAGAGGTCCTTCATAAGGAACTCGCGTCCGCGGAGCAGACCGGATTTTGCCCGCGGCTCGTGGCGGAACTTCGTCTGGATCTGGTATGCGGCGAACGGAAGATCCTTATAGGAGTTCACGTATTTCGTCGCGATCTCGGCGAGGATCTCCTCGTGCGTCCAGCTGATGTTCGCCGCCGGCTCTTTATCGCCGCCCGCGATCACTTTATAGACCACGTCCACATCCCAGCGCCCCGTCGCCTGGAGATAATGCTTGTCGTGCAGTGCGGACATAAGCATCTCCGTTCCGCCTATCGCATCCATTTCCTCGCGCACGATCTGCGAAATATTCTTGATCACCTGCCAGCCAAGCGGGAGGAACGAATACACGCCCGCGGAATTCTTATAAATAAACCCTCCGCGCGTAAGGAGCTGGGCATTCTGCGCCGTCTCGTCCTTTGGGGCGGTCTTCTGCGTCTTTGTAAACAGCTGGGATTGGCGCATATAGCGCCATAATAGCACAGTTTTATGCGAAAAAAAAGCGCTTACGGAAGCGCCTCCGGGGACCCGCCGCGATCGCGGCGATACCAAAGCGTAAGGGCCAGCACCGTCCATGAGCCGATCACGCCGAGGACGAAGCCGAGGATGATCGTCCAATCGTGCTCATACAATCCATAGCACAGCCACGACAATGTTCCGAACGAAAATATGGCGAACGTGGGGATCGAAATATCGCGCGCCGATTTCTGGCGGAAAATCTTCCACGCTTGCGGATAATATCCAAGCGACATCAAGATGCCCGTGGCCGTCGCGAGCCATTGAAGGATCATTTCTTTTTTGCGCGTGCGGTTTTCCTCTTGATGAACTTCGGATCGCGGGACACGAACCATTTATCGTTCGAATCGAACCACCACGCATCGGAATGGGTGGAGAGCAGATACTTGCCGACCGCCTTCCCCTGCGGCGTCTTGAGGCGCTTGTAGGCGCTCTTCTGCCACGCTTTGGCTTTTGCATTCCCCTTCAATTCCTCTTCACGTAGAGTGGCCAGCCATTCGATCTGGTCGGCGTCCTTCACGAGCCTTGCTTCGAACGTCTGCTTGGCCTGTTCCTCGGCATAGAAGGCGGCCATTTCCCCTCCGAACGGGACCACGTTTGCAATATCTTTGAACGCCTCTGATTCGGCAAGGCGACCATAGCGCTGGTGGACGTAGTTCAAATCCGACGTCCGCCCTTCGGCAAAATCATGAAAGATGCTCATAAGGATGACTTTCGAGCGGTCCGCCTTTGGTGCAAGATGGCACAATGCATATGCGATGTACGTAGTGCGAAGGAGATGCTCCGCCACGGACTGATCGCCCGTGCCGAGGAACCACAGTCCGGACCGCGGGGTCTTGCTGAGAATCCCCGCCTCGTAAATGAAGTGTGCTATGGCCTGGAGCTCATCCTTCTTCATATGCCATAGCATACCACATCTCATACGATCACGCCGCCGCCAAGCATCTCGCCATCCGGCGAATAGAACACCGCCGATTGGCCCTCCGCAACGAACTTCTGGGGTGCGGCGAACGAAAGCGCGAACGAGCCATCGTCGCTTTTTGCAAGGACGGCTTTGAAAAGCGGTTGGCGGTACCGGACGCGCGCCATGACCGCCCCTTCGTACTCCGTGCCGCTTATGAAATTCATTTGCACGAGCCGCACCGCGCCGCGGTAGAGTGCCGGATCGTCGGCGCCTTCGGCAACGGTCACCGTGTTCGTCACTGCGTCTTTCGCAGCCACATAGAACGGCTTGCGCGCGAACGGCATTCCCCCGACGCTTTTAGGACCCGTCTTCGGAAACGTGAAATCGGCATCGATATGCCGCTGGCCGATGGTATAGAACTGCGCGCCGCGATGCTCGCCCACTTTGACCCCGCCGGTCGTGATGACCGCACCGCGCCGTTCGGGAATATATTCCTTTAAGAAATCCTCAATGGAAACTTGACCAAGGAAGCAAATGCCCTGGGAATCCTTCTTCTCTGCGGTCGGCAAACCGGCCTTCCGCGCAATCTCTCGAACCACGGGTTTCTCATATCCGCCGATCGGGAACAGGCAATGCGCGAGCTGTTTCTGTGTGAGCGTCCAAAGGAAATACGACTGGTCTTTGTTTGGATCGTTCGCCGCAAAAAGCGCGGAGCGGGCCTTTGTACCGGTGCCGGTTTTTTTTATTTTCACATAATGGCCCGTCGCCACAAAATCTGCGCCCATGGCGAGCGCCTTCTCAAGGAACAGACCGAACTTGATCTCGCGATTGCACATCACATCCGGGTTCGGCGTGATTCCGTCGCGGTATCCGTCGATCATATACTGCACCACGCGCTGTTTATATTCCTTCTCGAAATCCCAAACGTAGAACGGTATGCCGATATGCTCCGCTGTGCGGCGGGCGTCTTCGGCATCCCGTTCGGCGCAACCGTCCACGTTATAGGAGCGCATAAAGATGCCGACCGCGCGATAGCCATGCCGCTTGAGCAAAAGCGCCGCAACGGAGCTGTCCACGCCGCCGGACATGCCGACAAAAACCGTTTTCCCAGAAAAATCCATCTTTTATTGAATGATAACAAAAACGGGCACCGCCCGAAGCGGCAGCCCGTTCAAGCGGTAAACAAAAGCATTATACGCGTTCTACGTATTCCCCCGTCTGCGTATTGATGCGGATGGTATCGCCTTCGTTCACAAAAAGCGGGACATTGACCTTGGCGCCGCCTTCGATCGTCACCTGCTTGTTGCCGCCCTGCGCGGTATTGCCCTTGATGGCCGGAGGCGCTTCGGTCACTTTGAATTCCATCTTCACCGGAATCTCCGCCTTGATGACCTTGCCCTGGAAATTCATGGTGGTCACTTTCGTGTTCGGCTTGAGGAAGCGCCCCTGTTCGCCCATGACGTCCCCGTCCAGCGCAAAACGGGCCTTTGGGTTGCCGTCCTCATGGAACCAATATTCGCCGCGGCTCTCGTAAATGAAATTCGCGATCTTCCGCTCGACTTCCGCCTCCTCGAACGAATCGCTCGCCTGGAAATTGCGATCCAAAAGCTTGCCTGTTATAAGGTTACGGATCCTGGTCTGTACGACCGCCTTCCGCTGCTGCATGCGGAGAAAATGCATGTCCACAACCTCGTACGGCGAACCGTCCATGATAAAAAGGACTCCCTTGGTAAGATCGGTATAAGCAAGTGCCATAGCGTTAGTTATGATAACAAAAATAAGTTACTTTGCAAGCACCATAAAAGGCCCTTTCGGGCCAGTTATGAACATCTGTCGATTTCTAATAATCCTGCGGCTTGTCGGGACCGTCGGTGCGGGGTTGGCGCATGCCGCCTTCCGGCTCTTCGATCTTGAGATTCACGCGGGCATTGTTCTTGACGCCGACGATTTTAAGAAGCGAGCGGATGGACTTCGCGGTGGCGCCTTGTCGGCCGACCACCTGGCCCATATCCACCGGATTCACGCGGAGGGTGAGCAACACGCCCATTTCGTCCACTTTGCGCTCCACCTTCACGTCATCCGGATGGTCCACGAGGGACTTTACGAGATATTCCAAAAATTCCTGGTCTGCTGGAATTGCATTCGTCATTGCGGTTCGGTATTGCGGATACGGGAATGATACGGTTCGACCTTTCGGTGCGTTCCTTTCGATTACGGATAAATTTTGAATCTGAACCGGGTAAACGTCAAACTATGCCTCGGCTGCGGGAGCTTCGGCGGCAGCCGCAGGCGCGGCCTCTTCCTTCTTTTCGGATTCCTTCGCTACGGGTTTCGGCATCTTCACCGCCTTCTTGGCCGACGAAATGACACCCTCCTTAACAAGCAGGTTGTGCGCGGTAACGGTAGGCTTTGCCCCCGTCTTCACCCAATATTCCAAACGATCCTTCTTGAGGATCGCCGTCTTCGTGGACGGATTGTAAGAACCGAGGTCCTCCACCGGAGGGGCCGCCATTTTCGAGCGGCTTTCCGCAACGACCACCCGGTAGCTCGGCTGATGCTTCTTTCCTATGCGCTGTAATTTGATCGCCAACATGAAAGACATTATATATCGAAATGCTTCCGCAGGTCAAGACATTCCATTGGATGGAATAGAAATGAAAAGCACCCCGAAAGGGGTGCTTTTCATCGATCCAACCGAAGATCTCTGGCGTAAAGCCAGGTGGGTGGGCCATCCAACTGCGGTCCACGGACTGCAGTGCTGTAGCCCTCCCTGTTAGTAATGTTTGATCCGAGATCTAAGGCTGGACCTCCTTTAAGTATACAATCCCCTGCGACGCTTTACTACAATTCCCCGCCGTCCTACAATGACCTTGCATGACACTTCGAGCACGCAGGATGCTTTTTTATGGGCTTTTCGCCCTTTTTTTGGTTCTGGGAACCGCCATAACGCTCTATGCACAAGGATGGCGGATCGATCTCGCCACATTCAAGACTGAAAAAGTCGGGGCTATTTTTCTGGAATCGTTTCCCGCAAATGCCCAAATTACCCTGAGTGGGAAATCGGTACAGAATACAAATGGGTTTCTGAGTCGTGGTACGCTCATTTCAAATCTTTTTCCCAAAAATTATATCCTTTCCCTCGCAGCGCCGGGATATGACAGTTGGACCGAGAACGCGATGGTTGCGCCGACGCTCGTCACCGAGATGAAGTACGCGGTGCTCGTCCCGACGAACGCATCAAGCGCATCTCCCGCGGCGAATATCACCGATTTCTTCGAAGCGGGAGGAAACGTCGCCACCGAAAATGCAGCGGGGGTGATCGCAATGGGAACAAGCACGATAACGCACGGAATGATCGCGAGCTACGGCAACGATTTTACGACCATTGTCACGAGATCCGCATCGGGGATATATTCCGCATACAATCTCGTGAACGGCACAAGCACGAGTATCACGGCACTCTTGCGGAAAGAATCCATACCGCAAAGCTCGGTGACCGCCATCACGGTGAATCCCAACGATAGCGCAAATATATTCGTGGAAACACCGTCGCGTTTCTATGCGATCGACCTCGCCACGGGGGCACCGGGCGGCACGATCAATTCCTTTGCCGCAGCCGGGCCCGGCCGGACGCTCGAACGTCCGCTCGCGATGTCGTCGTCATGGCTCGCATGGGCCGATTATCGCAACGCTTCGGGCACCTCGCAGATCGTCGTTTATGATCCGTTCTCGGGAGACACGATCGATTCGTCGCTCACCCTTCCCGGCCGCATCGCTTCACTCCAATGGATCCGAAGCACGCTTCTCGGAGTGCTCGGTACGGACGGCGAATTTTACCGCTACGATATCCCCTCCGAAACACTGACCAAAATGGCGGATGACGTAAGGTCGTTCTATCCCACCTCGGACGGCTCGACCATCGCCACGCTCGAAAGCAACAGTATTGAAGTGTTTTCGCTCACGCTCCCCGCAAACCAGGGCGGATATTACCGTTTTAATCTTCCCGATATCCGATCGATAAAGTCGCTCACATGGTACCGCGACGAAACCCACCTTTTTGTGACATATCCCACGCATGTGAACTTCCTCGATCTCGCCGATCTTTCGGTGCGCAACTTCACGAACATCTCGGGGATGGCAACGGACACCGCGCCTACATACGATATGCAGGAAAATGCCCTGTATCTCATAGACCAAGGCGAACGGCTGATCCGATTCAATTTCCCGAATTAAAGGGTTGGATATCGCGCCCGGGACAGCCCGATCGCAGCCTTAGTCAATCTTCACGATGCGGTTTCCGACAAGCTCATAGGTGGATGTTGCGCGCATGCCGCCGGCGACCTGCATATCCATCACAAGGACACCATTCATGATCTCGTGCGAATAGAGGGTCGTGGACGCGGCAAGCGGAAGATCGGCGATATTGAACATGACGCCGCCCTGGTTGAGGAACACGGCAAGATACGGTTCCGGCGCACCGCTGGCGTTCTTAAGGTCCACAACTCCCGCAGCGTCGTCAAGGCCGTCGTTATTGAGGTCGCCAAAGGAAACGGTGGATTGCTCAAGTGCGGCGGAAGGACCCTCCGGCACATAAGCTCCACCGGCGTTCAGATATGCAGCATGCATAAGGTCGTCGATGGTGGGCCAGATGCTCGTATTCTGCGGTACTGTAAAACCGATATTCGCCTCGGCCTGTGCCGCAAGTTGGATCGTATGTTCACCTATTGCGGCGATCCGTGCCGTCGTTGACGGAGTAAGCGAAGGGTTATTCTGCGCTCCCGCAAGGAGCGAGGCGGCCATCTGGAGAAGCAAAGCAATAGTAGTGGTGCTCATTATTTCAAAGTATAGAACCTATTATAAAAATCCTCCAGTCCCTCTCGTCTATCGAACAGTGCTTCGTGGAGATCGGTCTCCGGCGGTATCTCCGATCCCACCGCCGGCGGACGCATGTTTCCGCGCACGGACAAGAAGTTCCTTTTGCACCGTCCGCGCCTTTCTTGCCGCCACCGCGGGAAGCACGATCCGGTTGTGCGGGGAATCGTGCTGGCCGCCCGCAAGAAAAATAACGATGCTCGATACGCCCGTCATACGGTCCCCCATGCTCCGCTCGATGTTCACGTTCTGGATCTGGTGATAAAGCGTCGCTGCCTCGGTTCGCGTCATATACCCTTTCGTCACGACGAACGCGTCCCGCGTGAACATATATGTATAAGCGCGATATTCAATATAGGTCCGTAGCAGAACCATAAGGAGATACGCTATACTTATAAGGAGGATCAGTTCCGTCGCATAACTTCCCCAATAGGCATACGCTTGCGGAAGCCATTGCATCGTTCCGAACCAAACAGCCCCGGTAAGCAGGAAGAGAAATACGGCAAACTTGCACCGCCGCGAAAGGAACAGCATGAACGCGCGGTGGCCGAGCCGATGCACCTGGCGATCCTCCATCATCCCTCAATTATAGCAGATAGCCATGGCCAACCCTTCGAAGATTTCCCATCCCCTGCGCAGCGCGATCTTCCTCCTCCGGCTCGCGATCGGACTCAATTTTTTCTATTTCGGGTTTGCGGTACTGTTCAACCCGGCACTCGGCAAAGGCGTGCGCGCGCAATCATTCAATAATCTTTATGCATGGCTTTCGGCACCCGCCGCAGGCGGATGGGTCCAACCCTTTGCCCAATGGGCGTTTCTTGTGATCGGTGCATGCCTCATCCTCGGGCTCGCGGTGCGGCTCGTGTCAGCCATCGGCATCGGCATCACGCTCCTCAGCTTTCTTCCGAGCGTGAGCTACACGGCGCTCAACCTGATGCAATTCATAAACGGCGAAGTGATCCTCATTCTTTGCCTTGTTGTTTTATTCCTCGCGAATGCAGGGACTTATCTCGGCTTCGACAATATCGTTCACGTCTCCTTCCGCAAAAAGAGGCCTGAATAGCGGCGCGGACGGTCCGGCCCGACAGATATTCAGTAAAGGATCATCGTATTTTTTGATGAAAAAGGCGCATCCGTTCATTGGATGCGCCTTTCTCCGTGGAATAATCCTCTTTAGCGATGCAATTCCGACTGGAGGAGGGCAAGATACTGCTGGAGAAGTGCCGCCAGTTGCTGCTGGAGCGCCTGGATCTGTGCTTCAAGCGCCGCATTGCCGCTGACATTCTCACCGAGAACCGCGCCCCGAACGTTGCTGCCGTACGCGTTGGGACCGCCACCGACTGTAACGCTGAAGGTGGGGGAAAAGGGAATGTATGTTTCCGTAAACGTACAGGTCGCCAAGCTGCCGCTGGGGAGGCCACTCGAATCCTGGCAACCACCGCTTAAGCCTTGAATATAGTTGGCGTATTGGATGGCATTCGACTTGATGATGCTCGCGGAGTAAGTGGTGTTAGGAACAAGCGTGACCATCGTTCCCCCCGCATTGCCGGGGAAGGTCGTCGAACTCCCCTCGGTGGCGTTCCCTATCACGTTCACCGTGAAATCAGATGGGGTTGCGCTGCCTCCCAGGAAATTATTCACCAATACTTTGACCGTCAGCATGCTCGAGGTCGGCGCCGCAAGCGAGAAGTCAACGGTGTAGTCCTGCGTGGTCACGCCGTCCTGCGCCGTCACTTTGACCGTTGCCGTTCCCGTCGTGCTGGTCGCCTGCGTGATGACCGTCGTCGCGTTCGGATCGGTCGACGTCGCGGTCACCGTCGGCACCACGGTCACGTTGTACGGCAAGACGTCGCTATATTCCGTGGTGCCGGGAGTGAACGAGGGTGAAAGGATCCCGTCGGAGACGCCGAGAGCGCTCAATGTGGCATCACCGCCGAGAGCGGGTGTCGTAAAGGTCATGACATCGCCCGGATACCATATATCGCCCACATCGGACCACGCGACATAGTAATACGTCGTGCTCGGAGCAAGTTCCGTGAGACCCTCATGGAACGGGCCGCCAATCAAAGCCGATCCAAGACCGGCGTCGTGCTGCCAGCCGGTCGCCGGAAATTCCGTGACGTTACCTCCGGCCGTGAACGGACCCGCGGGAGTCGTTCCCCACCAGAATGAAGTGTCTTGTGCATTGAACGACCCGTTCGTTCCGTTCACCGTCGCACCGTACTGGGCGACGTTCGTCGCCGCATCGGTCGTCACATAGTTCGATGCCGTTGTGAAGGACTGCATCGCACCCGCATGCCACGCACCGTTGACGTATGACCACGCCACATAGTAGTAGGTCGTATCGGGCCGGATCGCGGGCATGGTTCCGGTGCCCTGCCCATGAACGACGGCGTTCGTCGTCAGGGACAAGAGCGAGGCGGAGAACGGAGTGCCCGAGGCGATCGAACCGAAACCAGGGGTCGAATAGACGCCTGCCGGAATGGTCGGCGTAGAAGTGCTGAAGGTCGAAGTGGAAACCCAGAACGAATGATAGTCCGCGCTGTAATCGCCGTTCGTGCCGTTCAGCGTCGCATCGGATGCGGTCACGCCCGTCGCCGCATCGGTCGTCACATAGGTTGGTGCATGGCAGGCATACACCGAGACCTGAAGGTTTCCGGCATTATCTCCATACCAGGAAGGATTTGGCGTGGCGGATGAAGCGTTTGCATCTCCATCGAACACCCGGAAACTGACCGGATTTCCCGTGCCCGTATAAAGGTACGAGTATTCATGTGTCGGTTGGTACGCACCCCAGTTGACGAACGCGTTATCCACCTGAAGCGTAAGATCATTAGTTCCTTCATAGTACGGGGCAATGTTGTAGCCATGCATATAGGTCGCCCAATTATCAACGCTTGCGTATGCCGGATCATCCACATTGAGGCTCGCGTTCTTCCAGGTTCCCGAAGCCACCAGGAGATAGGTTTGGCCGGCAACCAGGTCGTTCGCGCCAACCGTCGGAGTGGATGAAGCAGAATTCACGATAGTGGTCTCCACGAAAATCGGCGTCGTGCCCACGGAGCAGGTCGCAAGCGATGGGATTGGAGCAGTGTTGATCGTCATGGACCAGATATTGCTCCAAGCGCTCGTGTTGCCGGCGGCATCCTTGGCACGCACCTGCCAGTACCACGTTCCGTCCGGTGCGCCGGACGAATAGATAGTGGTCGTCGTCAACGTTCCGGAATCCCAGAGGCCCGTCGTAAGGACACCGTTCGTCTCCGTGGGGTTCATGGAAGAATGAAACTCGTATGTAATCGTACTGGACGGCGATTCGACTGACGGGTTCCATGCGAAATAGAATTTATTCGTCGCCTCAATATCTCCGTTCACCGGGCTTTTGAGCGTCGGGACGGAAGGTCCGCCGTTCGAAACATTGAAGAGGCGGGTTATCCGCAAACCATTCATGTCGTTCACGACGAAGCAGTATTCCCCGTTCGCCCATTTGGTGGTATCGAGTGACGCACTGAACGCGCTACCCGAAAACGTGCTCGAGTTATTGAAGCCATCGACATTACCCGCCACCGTTCCAGTACTGCAACCCGTGTCGGCGCGGATCGCCCAGGCGAGGTTTGTCGTAACGCCGTTCATATACGAAGCCGTAAAGTCGTACGTTCCGGTGGCATAATTACCATTCGCCGCAGGAGCGGTGATCGTAAGTGTCGGAGTTGCACAAGCCGAGTTCACGCACCACCCCGAATATTTCACCGCGCCGACGGCAGCCGATCCGGTGCCGCTCGCGTTCGTATCGGGAATACTCCCATCGCCCGAAACCGCATCAAGGGGACCGCTCATCGATCCCCACCAGTTGCCCGTGGCAATAACCGCAGTGCTTGTAGATACCGTCGCTTCATTATCGATGCCCGCAGTACTATTCCCGGAAAGATTGTTTCCTTGTGCTATTATTTGAGCGCCTGATGCGACCGCTCCAGAAGCGATATAAATACCACGGACGTTTCCCGAGAAAGTATTGCTTGCGATAGTGAACGTTCCCATATTTACGCCGTCAAGGTCGTGGTGGATGGAAACCACGCTGCCGCCCCCGTTCGTGATCGCATTACCGGTGATCGACGCGGAACCGTTCATTCCGCCCCAAAAGAAGAGAGCGGAACCACTGATGCCGGTCGCGGTATTATCGGAGATCGTAAGACCGCCTTCAATGCCGGCAAGCGCGACAAAACTCGTTTCCCCCGTATTGCCGGTATCGGTATTCCCGGAAACGGTCACGTTGGATGATGCGCTCCCCGTACAGGAGAAATTAATATCGGCACCACCGTTATTGGCGGCATTGATGAATGTATTATTTTCAACTGCCGTTCCACTGCAACCGCCTGCCGTTTCGTCCGATTTGATCTGCATCGGCTCGGAACTTGCCTTGGGATTCTCGAACAAGTTCCCTTTAATGACAAGATTGCCGGCGAGATTGGTCGGCATGCCGACGCTCGAATAACCAGAAAAGATATTGTTTTCAATAACAACTCCCGAAAGGATTGTAGACGACCCTATGTTCATCTGGTTGCCCGGATTTGCGAATGAAAAGCCATTTACCGTCACATTGCCGGATGATATATTCATGGCCATCACAGTGGATTCGTCGCCGTTACGCGGAGTGGAACTCGCATTCGCGCCCTGAACGCCCGCCTGGGCACCTTCAAGCGTGAGCGGCTTCGTGATCGAAACGGTCTCATTATAGGTGCCGGAGGCGACGGCGATCGTATCGCCCGCCGATGCGGCGTTCACCGCCGCCTGGATGGTTCCATACCCCGTATGGGTGGTCATATTGACCGCAGGACCAAGATCACCGACATCACCGGTATTCGCGTCGGTCCATGTGCCATAGTGATCGGTTACGTAAGTAAGCGAATAGGCATTGGTGAGACTCGAGCCGCTGCTCGTGGAAATGGAGGGAAATACATTATTTACCCACCAGGAGAATCCCGCGGTATTGCTGTCGGGCAAAACGGTCGAGGTCGGCGTCGAAGTGCTGTACAGGTCCGAAAGCGCCGCAGTTGATGGGATGATATAACTTTCGCCGCCGGTAAAAGTACCGGTGATACCCGGCGCGAGGTATGTTCCTTTCTCCGGAGAAATGCCGCCGCTCGTCACGAACGTGCCGTCCGTCGTGCTCGCGGTCGCACAATAGGTCGCATTGTCGCTGCCGAGCCACACGGCGACGTGTTCCGTGAATGCATCGGTTGCCCAGTTACCGGAGGTGCCGGAATCCGGATCGTTCGTGATGTGCTGGGTAAGCGTCACAAACGGCGTGCCGGCCGTACTGCACGGAGCCGGTGCGATTATCGCATGCGCCATCGTATTTATTCCCAAAAGCGAAAATGCAAAAATAAGACCCGCTAAGGTGATCTTTTTCATGGTTGTATTGTTATTTATTTATCGTCCCGGAAGCGTTCTTTTTGATAGCGATGGAGCTTCGGCCTGACTCCCTTTAGCTATAAATCTCTTAATAATTACAGTATTTTACAATATTAAACCCGATGCGTCCATCATAGGAGCATGCCATTGGGTCTGTCAATCACGAAAAGGCTTATATTTTTACCCTATTTATACACAACTTATACACCAAAACCGCCCGAAATTTCGGGCGGAAAACAAGATCGGCTCTTTTTTATACCTAAGGCAGTTTTGGCGTCGGCAGACTGATCCCCGGGCAGGCAAGGACATTGATCCAACGCTGGGTCGTCTTGTAGATGTTCGAAGTGGGGGTGGTCGAATTCGGAAGTCCGTAGGGCACCCACGGAGCGAGAATCTCTTGGTTGTATTCGAGCTGGAACTGGTTGACGGCATCCTGGGTCGCTTTGTCATAGATACCGGTCACCGCAAGATCGTCACCCATATATTTATTGAGGAACTGCTGAATGCGGATGACAGTGGTGGGATCGCTCGGCTGGTTCGCGAAAGCGTAACCGGTAAGATAGAGGCCGGTACAATCGAGTTGGGGTTGCTGAATAATGTCACTTCCGGTATCCAGGAAAACCTGGAATGTAGAGCTCGCCGTCGCCGAGGACGAACCGGGGGCAGTATAGAAAACAGTGACTGTTTTTACGCCATCGCCCGGAGTGAGAGTCCATTGATAGGGACCGGAGGGGACGGAAACCGTCGGTCCGGGTGCGCCTCCATTGTTCGCAATACTCACCGTGCCGGGGGCGATGTATGAGGAGGGAAGATTCAATACGACGGTCGTCGTCGAGACGGTGGAAGTGCCGTTATCAACGGTAACGCCGTTCGAAGGAGGTGTAAGCGGTGCGGTTGAAATCGGAAGCTGTGTTGTTGTGGTAGTAGGCGTCGAAGGCGTGCTCGTCGGAACCGCAGTGGTGGATGTCGGCGTAATGGGAGTGCTGGATGTCGGCGTGGACGGCGTACTCGTGGGCGTCGTCGAGCTCGGTATCACAGGTGTCGAGGTGGGGGTGCTTGTCGGCGTGGGGGGCAGAACGACGGGCGGTGGGACCCAACCCCGCGGCTTCACCTGCGTCGCGATGATAGTGCAGACGGGGTTGCTCCCGTACGTCACGCGGCCGGAACAACCGGAATACTGGAGTGTGTAGCCCGTGAGGGATCGCGCGGAGACCGACCAGCTACCGGGGGCGAGGGTGACGAGGGTGCCCGCCGTGCTTCCCGAAAAGGTCGAAGGCGCAACATTCGTTCCGTGGGCGGTGAGTGTAAGATTGGAAGGAACGGCCTTGCCGCCGTATGCGGAAACGGTTCCCGCATAAACAGTAAGGAGGGGCGACGGAAGATCACCGGCGACGATCGTACACTGGACGACCTCGCCCGCAACAATAGTCCCCGTGCAACCCGGAGAAAGCGTTGTTTGGTAGCCCGCGACGGCACGCTGGGAAACCGAATAGTCGCCGGGCTTCAAGGTGACAACAGTACCGGAGGCATTGCCGGAGAAGAAGGAGGGAGAAACGGAAACCCCGCGCACGGAGACCGAGAAGCTACCGGCCGTCTTCGTCCCGCCATAGTTATTAAGGACGGCTTCGGTGACAATGAGGCGTGCAACGGGCGGATCGCTCGCAACAACAGTACAGACAGGCGCGCTACCGTAAGTGACACTCCCCTTACATGCGGACGAATAGGTGAGGGTGTAGCCCTTGGGAGCGGTCGCCGCGACCGCATAGCTACCGGCGGCGAGAGAAATGACCGTTCCCGATGCATTACCCGTAAAGGAGGAAGGGGTTACCCTGGTGCCGCTGACACGGAGGGCGAGATTTGAGGACGAAGCGGTTCCGAAGTAGCTGTTCACGACGCTCCCGATCACGGTGAGCGTGGGTGGCGGGAGTTCCGCGGTATTGATCGTACAGATGATCGTCTGTCCGGCAATCGCAGCGCCCGTACACTCAGGAGAGAGAGTGATGCCATATCCCGCTACGGCACGTTCGAAAACAGTGTACGCGCCGGGAGCGAGAGTGACGAGAGTGCCGGAAGCGTTTCCCGAAAAGAAGGATGGTGACGGGGACCTCCCTTTCACGGTGATGCTGAAATTTGAAGCGATCTTCGTGCCGCCGTATGCGTTCACGACATTTTGAAGGACAAAGAGATGGGCAACCTCAGGATTTGTTGCGGTGATCGTACAGATGGGAGCGGCACCGTATGTCACACTGCCGGAACAGCTCTTGGAATAGGAAAGGGTGTATCCGGGAATCGTCTTCTCTGAAACGGAATAACGGCCAGGCGCGAGGGAAACAATAGTCCCAGCCGCATCGCCGGCGAAGCTCGACGAAGAAACCCGCGTACCCGCAACCTTCACAGTGAAAGCCGATGAAAGGGCGGTTCCGAAGGCATTATTCACAACGCTCTGTATGACGGTGAGTACGGGGGGCTGAAGCTGGGTCGCGGTGACAACGCAGGTCGCTACATTATGGGAAGCCGCGAAACCCTTGCAGTCCGGGGTATATGCAAAAGAATATCCGGCATAGGCATGTGCAATAACGGAATAGCTTCCGGGAACAAGGGCAATCATGGTCCCTGAATTATTACCCTTGAATGATGAGGGTGAAACGCCCTTGCCCTTAACGGAAAGAGTAAAGGAGGATGGAAGCGTGACGCCACCATATCCATTCACGACATTAAGGACGGCAAAAACATAGGCATCGCTCTTGCCCTTCGTGGAAGTGGGAACGTGCGGTGTGGGAGGAAGGGGCGGCGTCGAGGTTGTCGAGGTTGTTATGCCGGTGAGATTCGCCAGAGTGGAAGACGGTGCTGGAGGCGGGATTGTAGATGGGGTCGTCGAAGCGGTGCTCGTCGCGGTATTCGTATTGGTGTTCGTGTTTGTATTCGTGGGCGCGGTCGAGGTGCTCGGCGCGAGAGATGACGGATTGGAAGGCTGTGTCGGAGGAATATAGCCACCACCTCCCCCACCACCCGAAGCTACCGAAACAACGATCGGCGCGGAACTACCACCGCCGGAGGAAGAAGAAGGTATGGCGGAAAAGCTCGCGGTGATCGTATGATTCGCGGTTATATTCGAGAACGTATATGAGGTCGATGTGGCGACAGAGGATCCATCAATGGTAAGCGTCGCAATCTCATAACCGGAAGAAGGAGTAATGGTGAATGTTTGGGAGGAACCGCTCGAAATGCTTGCCTGAGTTCCCGGAGAGATAGTGCCGTTACTCCCCTGCGTTACGGTGACGGAATAGGTCGAGGGGCCGCTTCCAGGCTGGTTTGGTGAGAAGGTCGTTGCGCCATGCCCGGATGCCCATAGCATGCTTGTTCCCGCCGCATATGCCGCGGCATATCCATTCGTCTGTTTGTATTGATACGCATATTCCTGAGCGGAAGAAGGAACTATCTTCGTAACATAGCCTCTTCCCATAACCCAAATATTGGAACCGTCGAATACGATGCCACCCTCATTGCTTCCTGCAGTGCTTAGGGTTTTGAGTATCGTACCGCTCGGAGAAATTTCATTTACGGTACCGCACATATCAAGCACCCATATATTGGTTCCGTCGAACGTTGCTCCTGATGGATAGCAACCGCTCGTGAGATTCACTGAAGTAAGGATGGTGCCCGTAGGCGAAAATTCGGTAAGATATTTATTCCCGCTATACGCCCACATATTGGTTCCGTCATATGCCATTGCGCCATACGTTTCAAGATAGCTTGTGGTCGTGGCATTGGGGAAATTGCCAAGGAATGTCCCCGTGGGTGACATCTCCATAATACTGTCATCATCCCAGTTGATGGCCCATATATTGCCGTTTTTATCGACAGCCCCGCCGAAATAGCCATCCGTATTGTTGGCATAAGGAGGGTTGTATGTTTTCCACGTATTACTGCCGGGCATATATTCTATGATGCCGCTCGTCGGATATTCATTACCGATCATAAACAGATTAGTCCCATCAGTGACAAGGCCAAAAGGCGATGGGTTTGGATCGGTGCCGCCGTAGACATGCTCAGTGACGGTTCCCGATGGCGTTATTTCATAAAGATTTCCGCTATTGTCAGTGGCCCAGGCATTACTGCCGATTGTCGTAAGGTTAAGAATATTGAACTGGGAGAATGAACCGAAATCCGATTCCCCGGAAATATAAGGATAATTTGCACTGACGCTGATTTGATAGGTCGAGGTAGAACTATCCACACCCGTAACGTTAATGGTCAAAGAGGTTCCTCCCTGCACGGTACTGCTTGTATAATCCGTACCGCTCGTCCATGGCGCCCCATTGATCGTCATGCTCCCTCCGGGAACCGTAAGAGTCGGGGTGAAATCGAATGGAATTAAAAATTTGGTGCTCGTCGCAGTAAGCGTACAGTGCACGGGCGTCGTTGAGGGGCAACCGATCGAATCATTCGTGGAGGTAAAGGTGAGCGCCGAATCGGGGGTGGTTGTTGCCGCAATGGCAATAGGGTACTGTGTCGAGGAATAATCCTGGGCAAGCACCTTAACGAAATACGTGCTTCCATCCGCACCAAAAGCGCCCTGAGAGAACGGAATGGTGGTCGGCACGCCATTCAGGGTGGATGTGGTGTTGCTATTGATGAATAATTCGGCAAGTGGATCGGTTGTCGTCGCAACCACATTAACGCTCGAGGCATTTTCAAGAACGGACATCGCATAGCTCGTCGTTGCGCTCGAGAACGATGGCGACAAGGGATAACTTCCCGAAAGAGCGCTCAGAGACGAAACGCTCGGTACGGTCGCGGTGGTTTGCATCACATACGTCGCCCCGTATCGCGCGCTCGTCCACATGGTCTTATCGCCGGCATTATAAGCAAAAGTTTGATTATTGTTCGTTTGAGTGGATCCGCCATTATCTCCGGGATAAAGAGTGTAGGTGCCGGTGGGAGAGATCCGCGCAACGCCTGCGCCATATGAAATCCACATATTGGTGCCGTCGAACCCAATAGAAGTGATATTGGTTATACCGCCGCTTCCGGGGTAGGTCGCGATCACCGTGCCGGAAGAAGGAGAGATGACCACCACGCCATTATCGGTGGATGTCTGAAAGCTCTGATAGGTCGCCCAGATATTGGTTCCGTCAAAAGCAATACCAAAAATATCGTAATAGGATGATGGAAGGGTAACCGTTGCAAGAACGGTACCGGTGGAAGAGACTTCTTCTATCGTATTGCCACCCGATACCCATGCATGAGTTCCGTCGGATGTAATATTTTGAAGCTGGCTGGCCGAAACGTTATACGTCCCAATGAGCGTTCCCGTCGCCGAAACCTCTGATACGTAACTGTCCCGATTTTCCGTCCATAGGTTCCCACTGCTATCAACAACCGCTCCGTAAGGCGTCTCGGTTCCGCCAAGATCAAGGGCCGCCAAGACGGTTCCCGAAGGAGAAACTTTGACGATATGGCCGTGAGAGCTTCCGCTCACATTGACCTGTTCCGCCAACCAAAGATTACCGCTCGAGTCGGACGCTATGGCTGAAATAGAGGCCGTCGTTGTAACCGACATTCCGGCCGTAGAAGAAGGATAGGTAATGATCGGGCCGTAGTGCCCCCATTTCGTAAGACTGCTGTCCGAATTCAATGACCATATATTACTGCCGTTATACGTAAGAAGATTCCCGTATGAACCGGAGACGCCTCCCGAGAGTGATGCCTGAGCTCCTATCGTGGAAGCATAGGTCTTTTTCGGCAGCAAACCTACCGCACCAAAAATCAAAACAGCGGCAACAATTGTGCCGGTCGCAATAAACAAATTACGATTTCCCTTATAAATAATCTTCATACACGTCTCTGGAGTGAAGATGGCCATATACAACCCATCCGTACAAATATGGTACCTGAAATGCCATATTTATACCATAGAGACTGTGGAAAACTTTTCTATGGGGAAACCGTAAAATATAATACCACTAGCCCCGCACACCAAAAATCAAGCCTTCCCCACCATTAAAAGCTGAGCGAGCTGTTCCCGGTCGAATCCCATGACGATCTCCGAATCGCCGTCATCATAGATGATCTCCGTCTGAGGAACACCCGTCCTTCCGGACTTTTGGATCATTTCTTGTGCCGCTTTGCGGTCGGCGTCCACCATGACAAGATCGAACGCAACATTGTTTTTTTCGAGATATTCCTTTTCCATTTTGCAGTACGGGCATGTGGCGGTCGAATAAAGCTTCACCTTTGAGATCTTCGGCTCGCCGACACCCGCAACCTCATTCACCAACAAACGCAGGTCATTCGTCATATCCCCCACCGTTTCCTCAAGCGCATCGAGATGTTCGGTTCCCTGCATAAGCTGCGGATTCATGATCCCGACGGAAACCTGCTTGCCGTCCATATCGATCATGGCAACCATGGGGATGAGCCCGAGCAGCATGCGGTCCTCCTTTAATATGGCGGCGGTCTTCGCCTCATCCATGAATTGTACAAGCACCGATCCCGACGGAAGTGTCTTTTCCGCCGCAATGGCGATACCCCGTTTTGCAAACCCCTCTTTCAGTGAAGCAAGCGCCTCCTCTTTGGTCTTTTTGGTTTTACGGAAATATGCGATGTTCATTGCTTTAATATAATTGTTATTTTTGTATTACGGATCTTTTATGATTTCAATCAACGACCGAAACAACTGTTTTTACGAACGGCACTTTGCGGCTCCTGATCTTATAATATTTATCCCTCCCCTCTTTCGTCTCCTCGACGATCCCTTTATCTCGTAGGACCTTTAGGTGATAGGAAAGGAGGGCTTTCTTCATTTTCAGGCACTCCCGAAGATCGCAGCCCGTCGCCGCATCGCAGGAAAGGAGCTTTTGCAGGATCGCCACCCTCTTTTCGTCGAAAAGCCAAAGGTTTTTCATGGTTCAATATATATTGAACTATAGCGCGGGAAGGAACGGATGTCAAACAATGCTGCGGCAGGAATCACTCCCCCAGATAAAGCGTGGTTGTGACGAGATCGACGCCGGGGTTCATGGAAACGGTGTACGTTCCGGCGGTCGAAAGCGTGGTACTGCCGAGGGAGAAGGAACTGCCGCAGACGCCGGTGTTCTGTACGACGCCGCCCGAAGGGTTGAGGAGATAATACGTCGGACAATTACCGCCGGAACGCACGATTCCGGAGCCCGAAACGTTCACCACCTGCCCGGAGCTTGCGCTGAAAGTCATGGAGATATACTGGCCGGCATAACTGTTGCTGAACGTGGTATTGGTGTTGGGCGATAAGGTGCCGAGGTTCGCCGAAGCGCTCAGCATGACCGTGGAAGTGACGAGGGCGGAGCCGTCGTTCACGGTGATCCCGTAGGCGCCCGTTGTGGGAAGGACGATGTTGTTCCAGGACCAGCCGGTACCGCACTGGGTCGTGTTCTGCATCGTGGTGCCGGACGGGTTCGTGAGATTGAAGTTCGGACACCCGTTGGTCCAGTTGCTCGACCAGACGAGGTTGATCGCTTGTCCCGCGGTGCCGTTGAAGGTGAAAGGTATCGTTTGGCCGGGATACTGGTTCGATGCCGTCGTATACGTGTTGAACGGAATGGTGGTGGTGGCGACAGTATTGAGGTCCATGAAGACCGTGGAAGTGACGAGGGCGGAGCCGTCGTTCACGGTGATCCCGTAGGCGCCCGTTGTGGGAAGGACGATGTTGT
>DAHVRZ010000059.1 GCA_027324805.1 Candidatus Parcubacteria bacterium | reverse complement strand
CGAGGTCGATAAGTTCGAGGAAAGCATTCCGCCGGCAAGTCCGCTCTACAAGGACAAGGCCGCCGCCGGCAAGATCGTCGCATTCCTCCTTTACTGGTGGAAGACGAGAGAGGTCGTTTCCCGCCAAAACACCCTTCTTGAGGCGTTCGATATCCTCACCGATTTTCTGGTGGGGAATATGGACCTTCTGAACAGCATCCCGTAAACCATCCGATGACGGATAGTGTGCGGACGATGTGTGGCCTTCGCATATTGCGGGGGCCTTTTATTGTGGGCGGCATAGGAATCGAACCTATGACCTCTGCCTTACGGACTGCGGCGGGTCAGAAATAAATACATGGGCACCCATTGTGGGCGGCATAGGAATCGAACCTATGACCTCTGTCTTATCAGGACAGCGTTCTACCACTGAACTAGCCGCCCATGTATTTATTTCTGACGAGCGAACGGTCCGCGTCAATTCTTATTGACTGCAGGACAGCGGCTTCCAATCCGGCACTGAACCAGCCGCCCCGTGACATTTCTCA
>DAHVRZ010000058.1 GCA_027324805.1 Candidatus Parcubacteria bacterium | reverse complement strand
GGATGGCGACGGGTCTCAGTCTGCTTGCGCTTCTTGCCGCAATGGGTGAGAAGACATGGCTCCTTGAGGCGCAGGAGCTTGTGAAGCAGCTGCATCCGGCGCGCGAAGAACGCCGCGGCGAGGACCTCGCGAAGCGTCTCTACGGATCGGTTCCCATTATTTATACTTCTGCCCGCAACGCCGCGATCGGTTATAACTGGAAGATCAAATTCAATGAGACGGGAAAGATCCCGGCCTTTACGAATGTCGTTCCTGAGCTCAATCATAATGAAATGACCGGTTTCGACGCCAAAGAAAAGACCGCAGCCTTGTCGCGGGGATTTCGCTTCGTCTTTCTGAAGGACGGCCTGGATGATCGCAGGATTCTGAAGCGCATGAGCGTTCTGGAGAAGCTGTACCACGACCGCGGTTTCAAGGTTGAGATCGTCCTTCTCCAGGGAAAGACCGAGCCGCAGAAGATCTTCAATGCGCTCGTGCTTGCGGATTGGACCGCCTATCATACGGGCAAGCTCTATGGCGTTGATCCGGAGCAGGTTCA
>DAHVRZ010000057.1 GCA_027324805.1 Candidatus Parcubacteria bacterium | reverse complement strand
ACGATGACGAAGCTGGTCGTGGCGTTGCGCCCCAGTTTGGTGCGGGCCTCGCCAACCGATTTTTTTTAAGGCCCGCTCCAGCGCGCTCACTCCGTCCCGGCTGGGCGCGCTCCACTTGGCGAAATACGCATACACCGTGACCCAGTTGGGAAACCCTTCGGGAAGCATGCGCCACTGGCAGCCGCTCTTGAGCAGGTACAGCACGGCGTTGAAGACCTCGTACAAATCCACCGTGCGCGGTTTGGTGCGCTTGCGTACCGATTCCAGCAAGGGACGAATCCGCTCAAACTGCTCCCGGCTAATGTCGCTTGGGTACGGTTTTCTCTGACTCATCCTTCTTGATTACTGCCCGGAAGGACCGCCCGCATATAACTGCCTGGAGTCTCACCACATCCCCTGTCCAAAGATCGTAAACAGGCTCTTAGAAACGGACTCTGGGGCCGAGCGGCCCAGAAAGATCGCCTGGAGATCATGTTCCTTGTTTCGCAGTGCGGCGAGGGCAGCGTCGGGCTCTGTGCCGATGGACTGCCAGACGCGCTTGTTACCGCAAAGGAATCGAAGGTAATAGACAC
>DAHVRZ010000056.1 GCA_027324805.1 Candidatus Parcubacteria bacterium | reverse complement strand
GTCGATTCCCGCCGGATCGGTACCGGTCGCCCGCATCCAGTCCGGGGACAGAAGCGCATAGGCTTCCTCGCCGTATTTCTCCCACCACGCCCAGGTCATTTGCTTGAGCGCGCCCCAGGTGACGCAGATCGGGCCGGTGCTATTGAACCCAACGAGCGGCACACAATGGCCTCCCCACGATCCCGGCTCGTCTGCGGTCGATGACCAGACCTCCTCGCTCTGCGCGGAGGTCGGCAGCGCGACGCCGGCGTAGGCGTTGCCGAAGGTCGCGATGGCGCGCCGTAGCTCCTCGATGTCCCGCACGCGCGCAAACGCCGTGAGCGTGTCCGGCCCCCCGCCGGGCGTGTCCATTCCAGTGCGCATCCAGTATTCCAGTGCCGCCACGCAGGTCGCGCCAACGTCGGTCTGTGGCTGGCCAGGCACATATCCCGAGATCGCGCTATAGGCCGCGATGACCTGCTCGGTGGACATGATGACCGGCGCCGGGTCGGTGTAAGCTGTCCACTGCTCAATGACGTGCCCGATCGCGGCACAGGTGCAGTCGCCGACCTCGTCGTTGCCCATCATGCCCCAATCGGCGGGCAGGCGG
>DAHVRZ010000055.1 GCA_027324805.1 Candidatus Parcubacteria bacterium | reverse complement strand
GGATATTTTTCCAGAAGTTCTCATTGCAGACCTTTGTGATGTATTATCTAATGCAGAAAGAAACATCAAAGCGACTCGCGTCGTCTTGGAATCCATTAATGGCGCTACCGAGCCGCTTAGCCTCGATACAACCATCGCGCTCTTCAATGCAGCCAACGATCCAAACGCGAGTGAAGTTTCGCGCGACTCTGCGTGTTTTGTGCTTGAGAGAGGATGGTGGCACGCTGGCCTCGCGCTCGTCGCAGAGGTGCGTCGGTTGCGCGAACGCGAAGCGTCTGTCCGCCGCATTATCGCGGACTTCGAGATGAATGGCTCGATACATGAGGGGCTCACCATAGACCGACTAAAGGAGACACTCGATGCCTGATGGGAAGAAATCTCGCGACCACTCGTTTGACGCTGAGTGGCTGCGCGGCATAGCGGAGTATTGCGTCGTCGCTGGCAACGACGGCGAGCGCGCTCTTTGGCCCGAGGATATTGAAAACCTTGGCTCTGTCGCCGACGAGCTCGAACGTTTGCAAGCCGAGAACGCGGGACTCCGCGAACGGCTCACCATCGACGATGCGATGGTAGAGCGAGCGGCAGAGGCGTATTTTGCACGGAGCGGGCGGCTCAATTTACGCGCCTG
>DAHVRZ010000054.1 GCA_027324805.1 Candidatus Parcubacteria bacterium | reverse complement strand
CTCTGTTTGATACTCTTTTCGCCCCTCTGGGGCGAGTGGGTGATGACGCCAACGGGTTTGTTATAGGCGAAATAAGAGTGCTTTTTTTGCGGACCGTCGCCCCGAAGCTCGACCGTGTCGCCTTTGCGCACTTTGTCGCCGAGCGCGGCAGTACGGCCGTTGATCAGCACTTTTTTCCTGATGATGAGTTCATCCGCACCTTTGCGCGTGGCGACGCCGCTGTGTGCAAGGTATCTGTTTATGCGCATCGGGTACGCGTCTGCTGCGGCGGCAGCGGGTTTGGGCATATCCGCCACTATAGCCTGTTTTTCACTTTTTCCGGAAGTGCGTTATGGTGCACTCAATGAGCCGGGAAGAAAGCGTTATCCGCTTCGAGAAGGTGTCGTTTGAATACGGGCACAACAAGCCGATCCTCGATGCGGTGGATTTCTCCGTGCGGCGCGGGATGAAGATGGCGATCATGGGCCAGAACGGCGCGGGGAAGTCGACATTGTTTGCGCTCATGTCCGGAGAACTGAAACCGGAATCCGGAGACATACACGTGGCGCGGGGCGTCACGATAGCCACGGCGCCGCAAGTCATCCCGCGCGGCGAGCTCACGCTCACGGTTCGCGAATTCTTCCAGAGGCGCTTTGCGAAGCCGGTGTACGACATCGATCCGCGCATCGACGCGGTGCTCGAAGTGGTGAACCTGCATCACCATGCCAAATTGCACGACCGCGTCATGAAGAGCTT
>DAHVRZ010000053.1 GCA_027324805.1 Candidatus Parcubacteria bacterium | reverse complement strand
TCGGTAATTTCCGAGACCACGCGCAGCACGTACGGGAACTCCTCGATGCTCGGCTTCACCGCCTGCACGCCGCGCTTGGCCAGACGGCCATGGCCGATCTCGCGACGCTTGGGCGCACCGAATCGGCCGGCCTCGCCCACCGAGAACGGCGGGAAGTTGTAGTGGAACAGGAACGGATCCTTCGACTCGCCTTCCGGCGCGTCGATGATCTGCGCGTCGCGCGTGGTGCCCAGCGTGACGACGACCAGCGCCTGCGTCTCGCCGCGGGTGAACAGCGCGGAAGCACGCCGACGCGGGCCGTGATCGCGCGCACGTCGTCCAGCTGGCGGCCGTCGATGCGCACCTTGGTCTTCAGCACGCTGTCGCGCATGGTGTGGTACTCGAGCTCGCCGAACTCCTTGGCCAGCTCGCCGGACGACCAGCCGTGGGCCTCGGCCTGGGCCTTCAGCACGGCCATCACGTCGGCCTTGATCGCCGAGATCGCGTCGCGGCGCTGCAGCTTGTCGCGCACTCTGAACGCTTCTTCGAGCTTGCCGCCCAGCGCAGATTTCAACGCGGCACACAACGCCTCGTTGCGCGCCGGCGGCCGCCAGTTCCACGACGGGCGCGCCGCTTCGGCGGCCATCTCGGCGATGACCCGGATCGCGATCTGCATTTGCTGGTGGCCGAACACGACCGCACCCAGCATCACGTCCTCGGGCAGCAACTTGGCTTCGGACTCGACCATCAGCACGGCG
>DAHVRZ010000052.1 GCA_027324805.1 Candidatus Parcubacteria bacterium | reverse complement strand
CCGCGCCCTCAAACCCGGCTTGCTGCATCTGGTGGACCGCGTGTTGCGCGTATATACGCCGCTCGTGCTGTTCACGGCCGCCGCTGCGGCGCTCTTCTGGCTCATCGCTCCTCTCGTGGTCGGCGCCTCGCCGGATCTGCAACGGGTCGTCTTTGCCGGCCTGAGCGTGCTGGTCATGGGGTATCCGTGCGCGATCGGCATCTCCGCCCCGCTCTCGATCGTCCGCGGGGCCGGCGAAGCGGCCGAACGCGGCGTGCTGATGCGCACCGGTGAGGCCTTTCAGGCGCTGCGTCGCGTGAACCGTGTGGTGTTCGACAAGACCGGCACGCTCACCGAGGGCCGCCCCGCCTTACGCGAGATCGTCGCCGTGGCGTGCGAAGAGGCAGAACTGCTCGCGCTGGCCGCAGCCGTCGAAGCCTTTTCCGAACACCCGCTCGCGCGAGCCGTCGTGGACGAAGCGTTTAGCCGCCATCTCGCGCTGTCCGAGGTGGAAGGATTCGAGGCCGTCGCGGGGCACGGCGTGCGGGCACGCCTCGGCCACACGAGCCTAATGGTGGGCAGCCCGGTGTTTCTCGCGGCCGAAGCCGTGGATCTCGCGGCCCAGCAGGCGCGCATCCATGACCTCGAAGCGCGCGGACTGACAGTCATCGGTCTGGCGCGCGACGGTGTGCTACTCGGCCTGCTGGCACTGGGCGACGCGCTGCGGCCCGATGCCGCAGAGACCGTGCGCCGCCTGCACG
>DAHVRZ010000051.1 GCA_027324805.1 Candidatus Parcubacteria bacterium | reverse complement strand
ACCCCCGACATTCCGATCACATGGCACGTTCCGAGCGATGAAGTTCGGACAATCGATGGTGAGTTCTACAGCCCCTATTAGCTGTAAAAACTCACCTCGCATGTTTCTATTGTCTTAGAGTAACGGGCCACATTACGTCGGCTGCGCATGGCGAGCGCGTGCAGCAGCCTCCATTCGTCTGTATCCGCTGATAGCACGGCGACTGGCAAGCCCGCTACTTTTGCACGCCCCGCATCGATTGGGCGACCATGTGAGAACGTTTGTTCAGGGTCCAAGAATATTTTGATCGCGGTTTTGATCGCTGCTTTCTTCTTGCCCCTATGCTTCGGCATTTCGGCACACCATTGAATCGCCAACTCTTCCGCAAGTTGTTGCGCTCTTCGCATTTCGACGACTGCCGCTTGATCGAACGGCGGGAGCATTGAAAGCAGCCCCTCAATACGAGCGTCAGCCGGTGCCGACTGTATCTTTCCAAGAAGCTCCTTGATGCCTTCAAGTATCGCAAACACAGATGCAAACTGCGTGTCGCCGTATCGGTCCTTGTAAGGGTATTGCGGATCGATTGGTCCCAATTCAGCAGCAGGTCCCATGAGGATGCCGTGTGCCCCCATCGAGATCATCGTGGCTGCTGACTTTGCTCGCTGCGGAACGACAACTCGAAAATTGGAGCTATACGTCTTGCAAACTTTCACGATTCGTTCGGCGGATAATGGATAACCACCGGGGCTCTCCAGTATCAGGTCCAATGGTGAGTTCTTAGGCGCGGCCATTA
>DAHVRZ010000050.1 GCA_027324805.1 Candidatus Parcubacteria bacterium | reverse complement strand
GGCCAGGAGTTTCACCACCTTTGTGAGTCCCTCGGGAAGAGTCGTGAGCTGGCGCTTGCGTTGACCAAAATCGAAGAGGCGGTCATGTGGGCTGTCAAGCACGCCACGAAACCTTCGTGACCACTCAGCCTCCGACCCTCGCGAACTGCCGCGTCGCCAAGGTCCGTTCCAAAGATGAGGTGTAGCCGATGGAGCGCCAATGAACCCGATTGCACTCAGCCTGATAGTCTGTCTAATCGCCGCCCCGGATCGCTGCGAAACCCGCGCGCTCGATGCGCCCTTTCCAACCCCGGTTGCGTGCCTGATAGCCGGGCAAACCGAAGCCGCGCGCTGGCTCGCGGACCATCCCGCGTATCGGCTCGATAGCTGGCGCTGTGGGCGCGCCGAAGAAAAAATATAGGAGATAAACGATGCAACCATACACCAAACGCCTCGGCTGCCTGCCGCATAACGCAGCAGTCGCCGCCGCATTGCCGCAGATCCGCATAGGTGCCGCGCCATTACTGCCGCGCGTCGTGCCGCCCCTGGATTGGACGCCGACGCCGGGGGACAATGAGACCGAGCCGACATGCGTTCCGACCGCGTATATCAATGCGACGCGGGCCTCGATGCGCTACCTCGGCGGAGGGGATATCCAGGTGTCAGATGCGGAGGTGCTCGCCCAGTACGCGCGGGCGATCGGACGACCTGCCGCAACACCGGCCGAGCTTGCCGCGACGGACGGGTGTGATCCGCTCTCGTTCCTGGCGATGATCCAGACGGACGGATGGTGGACTGTCGGATTGCAAGC
>DAHVRZ010000004.1 GCA_027324805.1 Candidatus Parcubacteria bacterium | reverse complement strand
TTTGTTTTCCATCTTACGACGACCGGCGGGATCAAATTCCCCTCATTCTCTTTCCCCAGTTCCTCGTTCAGCCTCATTCCATCCCAGCACGCAGGAATGACACTGCCCGTCATTCCCCAGGGAACATCAACCTTTTCGAGCGGAGGGACTTATATAGGCCCAACGTCGGGTTCTTCCGGGGCGCCTGTGGGCGTCACCGTGAATACGAGCACAATCCCGGCGTCCGAAATTCCTTCCGGATGGAAGGCATCGCAATTGTCCCCCTATTTCCATGAGGTCCGTTTCGGCACCGTTTCTGCGGGAACATCCTATTATTACGGCACACTATCGCTGTATGCCTATCTTGCGAACAGCCAGGCGACGGGCACCATCGATATCACCGGGTGGCAGATCAAGACGCGCGAGAGCGGGGAATATATCCCGAAGGCGATCGCCGTCTATGATCCGTCCGGCCTCAGTGCGCCGTCCGATATCCGCGTGGGAAACGGCGACACCGTCTATCTTTACTCCTCGTCTGCACCGTTCAATCTCCGCCTCAACGAGTGCATCGGCTACATTGCGAATGTCGCGAACTTCCAGCCTGCGCTCCCGTCCCAATGCCCGCAGGTGGATGAATCGCAGATCGGGAACTTCACCGGTGCGTGTCAGGAATATATCCAGTCCATTGCGGGCTGCCAACAACCCGTTTTTCCGAACTCTCTCGTGCCGCAGACGGATTATGCCTGTCAGAACTTCCTCCAAAACAACTTCAATTACAAGTCGTGCTTCGAAGCGCACGATGCCGACCCAAACTTCCTCAGCAATCAGGTATGGGTCTGGACCGGGGGCAACGTGGTGAACCAGTATCACGACATCGTTGACCTTCTCGACAAGAACGGACTTCTTGTCGATCAATATTCGTATTAACGGTTACTTCCGCTCGGTGAGCGTGAGCTTGACCGGGAACTGTTTTTCGCCGCGAAGGACAAGGAGATGCACTTCGTCACCGACGTTCATTTCCTCGAGATAGTCCTGGATGGGATGGTCGCGGTCGAGCCGAGATCCGTTCATTTCGAGTACGATATCCTTTTCCTTGATACCGGCCTTGTCCGCTGGACTTCCGGGCACGACCGCCGCATCATGTTCCGCGTGCGGACCTTCGCGGAGCACGAGCGCGCCGTAGTCCACGGAAATTTTCATCTTCGCTTTGAGGTCGCTGTCTACCATGATGTAGCGCAGACCGAGGAGCGGACGGCGGATGCGTCCCCAGCGGTGCAGGTCGTCGAGATCGCGCCGCGCGGCGTTCACGGGGATCGCGAAGCCGATCGCCTGGGCGCCGGATACGATCGCGGCGTTCACGCCGACCACGCGGCCGTTGCGGTCCACGATGGGGCCGCCCGAATTGCCGGGGTTGATCGCGGCGTCGGTCTGAATGAGGCCGCGCATCTCCTGCGGCGCGGCATCGGGATCGGCCTGCGCGGTGATCGCGCGCGAAAGGCCGCTCACGATCCCCACGGAAACGGTGTTGCGGAAAACGCCGAGCGCGTTGCCGATCGCGATAAGCGACTGGCCGAGCTGCAGCCGCGATGCGTCGCCCAGCTTGAGGCAGGGGAGCCGGCCTGCGGCGATTTTCAGAATAGCCACGTCGTTGATGGGATCGCGCGAAAGGATTTCGGCGGGGAACGTGCGGCCATCCGAAAGGATCACGGTATATTCCGCGTCCGGCTCGTTCACGACGTGCTTGTTCGTCATGACGAGGCCATTCGGGTCAACGATGAATCCCGAACCGCCGCCCACCTGCACCATGCCGTGCGCATCCACCATCTCGTCGGGGATGGCGATTTTTTGCGGTCGGGGTGCGCCGCTCGCTGTCGGGATGCCGGCATATAATTCCTTCGGGATCTCCTTCTCGAGGTCCTTCAGGCGTTTTGCGATGGCGATCGAAACCACGGCGGGCATTACCTTCCGCACGATCCGTATGACGCGCTTGTCGTCCATACGGTTATTTTACCATGAACCTTGAATAGATTCCCGAAGGCACCGCGCGTTTCGTATCCTTTTCCTTGATGTGCAACTCTCCGAACTCTCCTTTTGCTCCGTGCGCGATGTCTGCGAAAGAACTTTCAGCCGCCTGAAGGAGCGAAAGCGGTGCATATCCCGCCGCGTAGCCGTTCAAGAGGAGGAACGCTCCGGGCCGCGTGCGGGCGAGGAGCTTCGCGCATGCGTCGAGCAGTTTCGGGAGGTGTTCCTCGATGCGGAAGACCTCGCCTTTTGCGCCGCGACCGAATGCGGGCGGATCGAGGATGATGCCGTCATAGACGGCGCCGCGTCGCGCCTCACGCTCGGCGAACTTCAGCGCGTCGTCCGTAATGTAACGTATGCTTCCGCCGTGGTCTTCGTCCCGCTCGATGCCGGAAAGACGCGCATTGTCATGCGCCCAATTGTTGCTCTGTTTGGATGCGTCGCAATGCGTGACTTCGGCGCCGTGCCGTGCCGCAGCCATGCTTGCAATGCCGGTGTAGCCGAAGAGGTTTAGCACGCGCGGCGGTCCTTTAAGCTGTCCCCTCAATGAACCTATGCGCCCCGCGATCCATTCCCAATTTGCCGCCTGTTCGGGGAAAACGCCGGTGTGCTTGAACGACGTGAGGCGTGCCGTGAAGCGCAGGCTATTCCAGGACATGTCCCATGCATCGGGCATGCCGGTCCTTTTGCGCCATGCACCGCCTTTTTCGCCCTTCTCTTGGCCGAAGCGGAATTCCGCATCGGCTTTTTTCCAAAGCTCCGGCCGCGACGGCCGCCAAAGCGCCTGCGTTTCGGGCCGTATAAGGATATGCTTTCCGTATCGTTCGAGCTTCCGGTTGTCGCCGGAGTCGAGCAGTTCGTAATCGGGCCAGCCCGAAACAACGAGATCGAGGCGTTCCATGGAATTATATCAGCGGATGCTTCACGCTCCATTGATAGAGCACGACCGCGGCACTTACCGATGCGTTCAGTGATTCGGCGCGGGAGTCCATCGGAATGCGGAGGCGGACGTCACAGCGCTCGAGCGTCTTTTCGCGGATACCTTCGCCTTCGTTGCCCACGACGACGAGCGTCGGCGCGTCAAACGGCTCATTCATAATATTCATATCGCCATCCATCACGAGGCCGTAGGCTTTGAAGCCTTCCTTCTTGAGCGCATCCACGGCCTGATTCACATTGCCGATCGCGACGAGCGGCACGCGGAAAGCCATACCGGCAGAGGTCTTTACGACGACGCCGGTGACCGGTGCCTGGTTGTGGGAAGGGATGAGCACGCCCGCCGCGCCGAACGCCGCTGCGGAGCGGATCACGGCGCCAACGTTGTGCGGATCGGTGAGCTCATCGAGGAGCACAAGCATGGTGTCCGCCTTCGCCGCGCGCCGGCCGCCGTCGGTGAGCGAATGCATAAACTGGTCGAAAGGGACCATGAGCGAACCGGTATTCAGAATTGCAACGACGCCCTGGTGCGCCGTCTCGCGACCCACCATCTGTCCGGCATCGCCGGAGCGGAGCGCTCCTGCCTCAATGCCGCTCTTTTTTATGAGAGCGCGAAGTTCCGCATCATCCATTTCGGGTGCAAGAAACACTCGACGCACCGCCTGCGGCGCATGTTCGAGCGCCTCGGCGAGGGCATGCCTGCCGTAGATATAGACCTTCTCGCCGCTGCCGCTCGTGCGCGGCATGGCGACCGGCGCATTGCGCATGGCCCGTCCGCCGACGTTCGTGTTGCGGGTGCGCGAACCCCGCCGCCCCTGCTGGTACGAGGAGCGTTTCTTCGAATGGTGATGCGATCCGTGCCGTTCGCGTCGTCTCATGGTGTCCTTATTCTGTGTCAAAACCGTTCTCCTCGCAAATCTTTCGAAAACGTGCCATGGAATGAAAAGTCCATCAACTCATAGTGCAAAGCGGAGAGGGAGAGATTCGAACTCTCGAGGCCCTTGCGAGCCTGCCGCATTTCGAGTGCGGTGCCTTCGACCACTCAGCCACCTCTCCGCTCTGCAAACAAAAGAAACGGGCCTTTATGAGATTAAACGAAGCCGCATCGAAATTCAAGGATATGCAAGGAAAAGGCGCGTCTCCGGGGGAGAGGCGCGCCGATTATGGTTTTGCCGGCGGGCTATGCGATCAGTGGATTGCCGTCGGCAGCTGCAGGATGCCCAAGAGCTTCAGATGGTTCGTCGAGATATCACCTCCATGTTTAATAAGGCAGGTCACGCAGGTCCTTGCGTGCAGAAGTACGCGCGCGTATTCGTTTTGCACTTCCAAATTGCTCGGAAAGTGCGCTTCTTCCGGGTCGTTCGAGGATTGCATCCGGTCGGTTGCGATATTCCAGCGGAGCTGATGATATGCCAGGATTCCTCCCAGCAATTGCTGAACATTGCGTTCGAGGTTCTTGTCGGCACAACACCGGGCGGCGGTGCGGGGCGGCGGCGTATCATTCTTTGCGGCGGTCCTTGTTAGGGGTTCGAAGGGGATATACAACCCATCTTCGCTTATTGCGTGATGCACATTCATCATATTGCTCATTTTGGACCCCATCTTATGGAAATGGCCTTTTGGCCCGTGCGGGCGGCGAGGCGACTAAGGGATATCGTATCACATTTTCCTTAAAAAGGAAAGTGTCACCGGTTTGTTCCCGGTGCCCTCGCGAGGAATATATTCATATTCCTCGTTCGGCGCCTCAAATAAAAATACACGGAAAATCGTGCATTTTTATCCTCGGTGCCCTCGCGAGGAATCGAACCTCGATCGGCTCGTTAGGAGTGAGCAGTTCTATCCATTGAACTACGAGGGCTTTGCCTCTATACTATAGACGGCGTAAAACGCTATGGCAATTGTGCTTCGGGCTCAGCAATGGCTTCGCCATTGTGCGCCCTCGTTCGAAGAAAGTGAACAAATAGGAATTCGTTCATTTTCTTCTCACTTCGGGCTCATAGTAAAATGGTATTACGCCTCCATGGCATGGAGGAGGTCGGGGTTCGATTCCCCGTGGGTCCACAGATACGGACAATGCTGGAGGGGTGGCCGAGCGGTTTAAGGCAACGGTCTTGAAAACCGTCATACCGAAAGGTATCGTGAGTTCGAATCTCACCCCCTCCGCACCTCAGTTTTTCGGCCGGTCGTAATAGGTTTTTTTGCTTTCTTCGAAGACGCCTCGGAATATCTCTTTGAGGTATGGCGAGCATTTCTCCAACTGCTCTTCGCCCTTCCTGCAGAAATCGCCATAGCCCACTCCATAAAGGCGATAGGGCCGCCAGGCGTCCATTCCTCCCAATATCTTTGCCTGGAGCTTATCCACGCTCCAGACGAACAATGCCTCTTCGTCTTTCCGCTCTTCGTAGCCGTTCAGTGACGATGTGAACCCCGCAAAATCGAGGAATTCTCCATTGAGCGATTCGAGCTCCTTCGACTCCCTTTCCTTTTTCGCTTTGCGTTCCGCATCGCCGGCATACGTGTTCACATCGTATTCCATGCCGCGTTCGAGGGAATCATGGATCAGGGCATATTTCAGGACCTTTTCCAGAGAAAGCGGCGGCTTTGTCATTTCAAACATTTTCCAGGAAAGCATTGCAATCGCAAAGCTGTGCTCGACCACGTTTTCGCGGCGTTCGTCTCCCGGCATGCGGTGGTTCCGTCGGACTTTCGCGAGGTCCAGGACGAGCTGCTGCAACTTTTCGAACGGAACTATTTCCCTTGGCATATTCCCAATGGTATCACCCTGTGCCCGTATTGCATAACCGCCCCATTTTGGTTATATTTTCTTGGATAGTGCGAGGTCGGTTTGCCACCTTAGCTCAGCTGGTAGAGCAGTGCTTTCGTAAAGCAAAGGTCCCCGGTTCGAATCCGGGAGGTGGCTCCAATCAGCGTGATGGCGTGATACAATATCAACATGGGAGGCGAATCGTTTCCGGAATGGAAGGAGGGTCCTTCGGACGATCAGCAGTCGTTCGATTTTGAAGGGGCCGGCGAGCCGGCGTACGACGCCCCGAAGGTCATCCGGCGTGCGCTCTGCGTGTTCCCCGGCGATGAAGGGGAAACGCATTATGAGAATTACGATCTCCGCGACGGCGGCGACGGACTGTTCTATAATGACGAAACGGGAGACGCTTTCGAGAGAGCGGAAAACGGGCGGGCCGAGATATTCAAGCTCAAGGCAACGGGCGAATTCCTCGATCTGAGGGGAAAAATCCAGGCCGCCAATCCTTCGTTCCGTCCCGATTACGTTGACGAGCTTGCACGGATGCGGATAATGGACCGTAAGCGGGTCGAACGGCGGGCCGAAGCCGAAGCGGCAAAGCCAAAATCCAAAAGGAAGGGAAAATAATTTTTAGTCATATTCACTGTTATGGATTATCGCGAAGAACTGAAAGAGTTGGATTCCGAAGCCCGCCGGCTTGGCGGGCGTCTTTGACCTCGCTGCGAAGCAGATACGAGTGAAGGAGCTTACGGATGCCATGGCGGCACCCGGTTTTTGGGACAACCGCGCCCGAGCTGATGAAAGCATCCGGGAGCTCGGCGTCCTGCAGGGCGTCGTCCAACGCTACGAAGAAATAGAGAACGGGATCCTTGCATTAACGATGGCTGTGCCAATCGCCGGAGGCGGGGATGGGGGCGGCGGTTCAATCGACGAAGATGCATTCCATGAAATAAAGCGGAAGTTCCGCGCGTTCGAACTCGAACAGCTGTTCGTCGGCAGGTATGACGCGCAAGCGGCGGTGCTTTCGGTCTTTCCCGGTGCGGGCGGCGCGGATGCGGAGGATTGGGCGCGGATGCTCGGCGAGATGTATGAGGGATACGCGGCGCGGCGCGGATGGAAGGTCCGCGTGATCGACGACAATATCCGCTCGCGCACGATTGAGGTCCGCGGCGACCATGCATACGGTTATCTGAAGAACGAATCGGGCGTGCACCGGCTGGTGCGCATCTCACCCTTCAATGCAAAACATTCGCGGGAGACATCGTTCGCGCTCGTCGAAGTGGTACCCGACCTTCCGCCGCTCGAGGAATCGAAGCTCGTCATTCCGGAGGCCGATCTTAAATTCGAGTTCTCCCGCGCAGGCGGACCCGGCGGCCAAAACGTCAACAAGGTGGAAACGGCGGTGCGCGTGGTGCATCTGCCGACCGGCATCACCGTCTCGGCGCGCACGGAGCGCTCGCAGGCGCAGAACCGCGAATATGCCATGAAGCTCCTCAAGGCCAAGCTGTTCCAGCTCATGGAGAAGGAGAAGGTGGAGGAGGTCGGCGCGCTTCGCACCAAAGTGAAACCGGAGTGGGGGAACCAGATCCGTTCTTATGTGCTCAATCCCTACCAGATGGTGAAAGATCACAGGACCGAAACGGAGACCTCGCGCGTTGACGACGTGCTTGCGGGGGATATTGATAGATTCATAGAGGCCATGCTTGAAAAGGAAACCCCCGGCGCCAAATAGCCATTTGCAATTTCGGATGGTAGAATAAACCTACTTATATGACCAAAACAAGGAAGATTTTGCAGGTGACGACCGTCGTCGTCCTGGGGCTTGTCCTCGTGGGGAGCGGGTTCTGGATGGGCTGGAGCACGGGAAGGAAATATCCGGAGAATATAACCGTTACGGGGGCTACGAACATCAATCCTACGAACATGAGCGGGACGCCGTCGGCCGCCGATTTCAGCGTGTTCTGGCAGGCGTGGCAGGATATCAATCAGTATTATCTCAATAATCCAAGCACTACAAACCAGGCGAAACTCTACGGAGCGATCACCGGGCTTATGGGTTCCACGGGTGATCCGTATACCGAGTTTTTCGATCCCCAGGATAGCGCGCAGTTCCAGCAGAATATTACGGGTAATTTTGGCGGCATCGGTGCGGAACTCGGCACGAATGCTTCGGGCACCATCGTTGTGATTTCGCCGCTTTCGGGAACGCCGGCCGCGCAGGCGGGGCTTAAACCCGAGGATGCGATCGTGGGAGTGGACGGCAGTTCCACCCAAACTATGACCGTGGACGACGTCGTGAATATTGTGCGCGGGCCGATCGGCTCGACGGTGACGCTTTCCATTCTGCGCACCGGCTGGAGCGCACCGAAGGATTTCAAGATCGTCCGCGCGAATATCAACGTGCCGACCGTCCAATTCGTCATGAAAGGCGATGTTGCAGTCATCACGCTCAACGAGTTCACGCAGGATTCCGATACGCTGTTCTACCAGGCCCTCCAGAAGGCGGTGGCGAACAATGCACAGGGCATCGTGCTTGACCTCCGCGGCGATCCGGGCGGCTATCTCGAAGTGGCAGTGGACCTCGCCGGATATTTCCTGAAGCCCGGGTCGCAGGTGGTGAAAGAGGTGGGCCGCGCGGTGCCGACCCAGAACTATACGGCGCAAGGAAATGGCGCGCTTGATGCCATACCGATGGCGATCCTTATTGACGGCGGTACGGCGTCCGCGGCAGAGATTTTGTCCGGCGCGCTCCACGATGACCGCGGCGTCCCGCTTATCGGCGAACGGAGCTTCGGCAAGGGGACCGTCCAGCAGCTTTTCAACCTTTCCGACGGTTCGTCACTTAAGATCACCGTAGCCCATTGGGTTTTGCCGAACGGCCATATCCTCGACCATGACGGCCTCATCCCGGATTATGTCGTGCCGATCACGGATGCCGAGGTGGCGGCCGGCCAGGATCCTCAAATGGCGAAGGCCCTTGAAGTCGTGAAGGCCGAGATAGACGGCACCCCGCTTCCGTCTGCGTCCGCAGCCGCAAGTTCGACCGTGCAATAAAATACCCGACAGGCAAGCAGTAAATCAATATAATATCACCGCCATGAAGGTCATTTTTCTCCAGGATGTACGCGGCGTCGGACGCCGCCACGAGACGAAGGATGTGAGCGACGGCTACGCGCGCAATTTTCTCCTTCCGAACAGGCTTGCCGAACCGGCAACGGCAGCGGCACTCAAGAAGATCGAGGAAATGAAGGCTGTCCATGATGCGGCGGATGCGGCGCTCATGAAGGAACTTGAGGGGGCCAAGCGGGAGATGGAGTCCGTCATTCTCGAATTTCCCCTGAAGGCGGACAAATCCGGCGCGCCTTTCGCGTCCGTGAACAAGGATACCATCCTCAAGGCGCTCCGCGACCACAAGTTTGTGACGACCGAACGGCTATCCATTGAACTCAAGTACCCCATAAAGGAATTCGGCGATCATCTCGTGCCGATTGATCTCAAGAAAGGCGTGAAGGCAAATCTCAAGATACGGGTGGTGAAAGAAGAATAAAATAGGCCCGTCCGGATTTTTAATCCAGTTCGGGCCTCGTCGGCATTTTCCTGTTTTGTTTTCGGCTGATTATGTATGCTTTGCCAAGAATTCGGGCCATTCCGTGTTTTTCCAAACAGAGGGATCGAAGCTGTTGAATTCTACGCGATTTACCCAATTCGGGTCCAGATGTACAACCACGAGCAGGATGGCCTTTAATTCGTCCCAGCGTACTTCTTTAACGACCGTCATGACCTGCTCTCTTGGGTACGGCCCGAGTGTGTAGTCAGAACCCGACAGGACAACATCAATGCCCATGCCGACGAATGGTGCGAAGGGGATATCTATCAGTTTGCAGAATTCATTAATACCTTCCTCGCATTCATGGTCAAAACAAATTACGGTTTTCACGCGCCTACCTCCTGAAAATACAAATAGAGCATTTTATGCGTTCTGTCAATTTTGACGCCCGTGATTCCGACAATCTTGTCGGGGATCTTCTTAGGCTACCACCGCCACGACCGTCGCCTGTTTACGGGAGCCATCGAACTTCGTTTTCATTTTACGGGTGAACTTTACCACGCCGTTTTTGGCGGCGAAAAGAGTGTCATCGTCTGCCCGGATCACGTTCGTACCCGGAACGTATTTCGTTCCCCGCTGGCGAAGGATGATCTGACCGACCATGACCTTCTGGCCGTCCTGCAATTTGACGCCGAGGCGCTTCGAAATAGAATCGCGCCCGAGCTTTGTGGAGCCTATAGCTTTGGTATGTGCCATGGGAAGAATTTTATGCTATAGTGCCGTTAATGTCAACCGTCAACAAGCTTATTTTCGATATTGAGACGGTGGGCGAGGACTTCGACGCTCTCGATAAAGCGACCAAGGAGAACCTTACCCGCTGGATCAGACGCGACTCGGAGACGGAAGAAGAATACAAACTGGCCTTCGAGGACCTTAAGAACGGACTCGGATTTTCGCCGCTCACCGGGCAAATCGTCGCGATCGGAGCGCTTGATTGCCATAAGAACGAAGGTGCTGTCTATTATCAGGCACCCGGTCAGAAGAACGCCGAATTCAAGGATGATGGGATCACGTTCAAGCAGATGACGGAGGCCGATATGATACGGAAGTTCTGGGAGCTTGCGTCGCGCTACCAGGTCTTTGTCACGTTCAACGGCCGCGCTTTCGACGTGCCGTTCCTTATGATCCGCTCCGCGGTGAACGGCATCCGTCCGGCAAAAGACCTCATGCGCGGGCGGTATCTTTATCAAAACAGCCCCGAGGCGCTCCATATCGACCTTGCCGAACAGCTTTCGTTTTACGGCGCTGTGCGGCGAAAGGGAAGTCTGCATCTTTGGAGCCGCGCATTCGGCATCCCGAGCCCCAAATCCGGGGGCGTTACGGGCGACGATGTGGGGCCGCTTTTCAAAAAGGGACGATTCCTCGATATTGCGAAATACAACGTCGGCGATATCCGCGCGACGCGGGAGCTTTATCTGAGGTGGGAGGAATATCTCCAGTTCTGACGGCTCCGCCCGGTCATTTTTTCTTGAGGGAAATTTGATGGGTGTCGGGATATGCTTCCGATATGGAACTTCGGAAGAAGCCTGTTTTCGCCGGTATCATATTCCTTGTTTCAACCTTCAGTTTCGCTGCCGGATATCTTTCCGTGCACGATGTCGGTTATGCACCCATCATCATCGAAGCATGTTCCGAGGTTGCGTCTTCTTCCATTGCCACGGCCAACGGTCCGGCGGTGCCGCAGAAAATAAACGCGCCTTAGTGCGGGAAGGGACTCAACAAAAAGAACCACTGCAGTGGTTCTTTTTGTTGAGTCGTCTATGCGGCCGTCTTTGCCTGATCCATCGGAGACGCTTGGGGCGTCTTTGATGCGGTGGTATTCGTTGCCGACCCCTGCTGATTCTGGGCCGCCGTTACGGCGGGTTTGGACGGGGGGACGGAGCCCGACGATTTTATCGTCGGCGCTTTCGCCTCCTTTTCCGGCCAGAAGAGGATCGCGAGAATCGCGATCACCAACACGATAATCGCGAGCACCGGCCAGTTGGACTTGGTGAACGACCAGAAGGACGATGCCTGCGCGGTCGCTGCCGGAGCAGTGTTCATCGCTGCCGCAACCGTTGAGGTTGAGGTTGCAGGCGCCGCCTGGGCCGTGGGCGCCGCGGTCTTGGTCCCGCCATTGCCCGCCGCCGGGGCCGCCGCATGGGTCGGGGTCGAAGGCGAGGTCATCGCAATCGGTGCTCCGTTGCCCTGCTCATCGAGCGCGATCTGGTTCGCGACCGCCGAAACGGTTTTTGTCATGGAACCGAGCGTCGACGCGATCGCCGCGACCTGCGCCTGGCTCATGTTGGGATTCGCCGCGACTGCCGCCGAGAGTTCCGAAAGCATGTTCGAAAGCTGGTTGAGCACACCATCGAAATAGCCGATCTCACTCGCCGTGAGTCCCGTTGTTGCGGGAACCGCGGAAACGGCAGGTTGAGCCGTTCCCGTCACGCCTTCGGCAAGCTGGTTATCGCCCTGCGGGACCATACCGGCCTTCATTTCCAAATTCACAAGCGTCGCCTTTGCGACGTCGAGCTGCTGTTGGAGCGATGCCGTATTGTCCGTGGTCTGCGCATGTACGATGCCTGCCTGCAAGCCGAAGCCTGCGAATGCGAACGCCAATACCGCAAAGAAAAGTGTCTTTTTCATTGTGTGAAATAGGTTTTGCAATACTGACGACCTTTATGTCGTTTCGTTCCGTATTTTGTTGTAAAAGAACGGGAAGCGTCTTTTTTTGTCCGCTCTGAAAAATATAAACCCTCCATAGCGGGGGTTACGGTTCTGCGGGTATTATAATTCAGAAGTGGGGTGGTAGCGCAAGAGGATTGCGTTTTTCTCCCATTTTTGCTACAATATCCCCATTAGGCCGAAACCGATCCCGCCTCGGACGGGATTTATTATTGCTTCCATGGATATCCGCAACATCGCCATTATCGCCCACGTTGACCACGGCAAGACGACTCTCGTCGATGCCTTATTGAAGCAGTCCCTGAGCTTTCACCAGAAGAGCGGCGCGACGACCGATCTCATCATGGACTCCAACGAGCTTGAGCGCGAGCGTGGCATCACCATCTTTTCCAAGAATGCATCGGTAGTGTACAAGGACACGAAGATCAATATCGTGGACACTCCGGGCCACGCTGATTTCGGCGGCGAGGTGGAGCGCATCATGCGCATGGTGGACGGCGTGCTGCTGCTTATCGACGCCAAGGAAGGTCCGATGCCGCAGACGAAGTTCGTTCTCCGCAAAGCGATCCAAGCCGGCCATAAGGTGGTCGTTGTCGTGAACAAGATCGATAAGCCGGATGCCCGTCCCGAATGGGCGCTCAACGCAACCTACGATCTTTTCTTCGAACTCGATGCCACGGAAGAGCAGATCGAGTTCCCGATCATTTATGCATCCGGCGTGCAAGGCAAAGCCGGCCTCAAGAACGACCTTTCGTCCATGAAGGACATCGAGCCGGTTTTCGAGGCGATCATCAACCATCTTCCGCCGCCGCAGAAGCCCGCCGCCGATATGGAAAATGTGCTGCAGATGCTCACGGTGAACCTTGCGAACGATAATTATAAAGGTAAGATCGCGATCGGCCGCATCTATTCCGGTACGCTCAAGAAGGCGATGTCCGTCGCGCATATCACGCGCTCGGGCGAGATCAAAAAGGCATCGATCACCTCGGTGATGGTGTTCGACGGCCTTGGCCGTGTTGATGTTGACTCCGTCGGGGCGGGTGAGATCGTCGCGATCGCGGGTATTCCCGATATTTCGATCGGTGAGACGATTGCGGACCTGGAGAATCCTGTGGCGTTGCCGACCATCCATATCGATGAACCGACGATCAAGATGACGTTCAGCGTGAATACGTCGCCGTTCCGCGGCAAGGAAGGAAAGTTCACCACGTCGCGCCAGATCAGCGACCGCCTCAAAAAGGAGCTCGAGACCGACGTCGCGCTTGCCGTAACAACCATGGATACCACTGACCGGTGGACGGTCGCGGGCCGCGGAGAATTGCACCTTGCGATCCTCATCGAAAAGATGCGCCGCGAAGGTTTCGAGATGGAAGTTTCCAAGCCGCAGGTCATCTACAAGGAAGAGAACGGCAAAAAGACGGAACCGATCGAGCTGGTGTCTGTCGAGGTCCCCGAAGCGTATTCCGGCACGGTGATCGAGATGCTTGGGAAGCGCCTCGGCGTCATGCGCAATATGCGCGTGGATGATAAAGGCAATGCCTTTATGGAATTCGAAACGCCCACGCGCGGCCTCATCGGCCTCCGCAATCGTTTCCTCACCGCGACCAAAGGCACCGGCATCATGAATAGTATTTTCCTCGGTTACCAGCCGTATAAGGGGGATATCACGGCAATCCCGCACGGATCGATCGTGGCGACCCAGCAAGGAGTTTCGAACAACTACGGACTTGTGACGGCGCAGGGCCGCGGCAAGCTTTTCATCAGCGCCGGCGTTGCGGTATACGAAGGCATGGTTGTCGGCGAGAACGCGAAGGAAGGGGATATTCTCGTCCACGTGGCCCGCGAAAAGCAGCTTACGAACTTCCGTGCCAAGAACGAAGGCCTTGCTGATCAGCTTGAGGTTCCGGTCACAATGTCGCTCGAGGACGCACTTGATTACATCGACGACGAAGAACTCGTCGAGATCACGCCGCAGAGCATCCGCATCCGCAAGAAATATCTCAACGAGAGCGAACGCAAGAAGGCCGGCCGAACGGCGGCTTCCGCGGAATAGGGATAAAAAAGCCCGCAACGGCGCAGGCGTGTTACGGGTTGAGAGCGAGTCCGACATGGGCAAGGCATCGGTCGATCGATCCGAGGGATCCTTTCCCCATATTTTTCGATTTTAAAATCTCCGTCCGGGTCAGGCGCATGAACGCCCCCATCGTCGCGATCCCGCGATTACGACAGAGATAATCTATTTTGATGAGGTTCGATCGCGCCTCGCTTCCCGCCTCGCGGAACAGTTCCGGCGTGAAGAACTTCATGGGAGGCATATTCGTGAACTTGGGATCCTCGAGGAGCGTTGCGTATGCGGCAAGCTGGCAGCGGATCCGCTGTCGCGGCGCAAGGAGCCCTAACTTTTCGGCTTCCCTTTGCGCAGCTTCGGCATAGTGCTTCTCTTTCTCCTTAAGGAACAACCAAAGGGTTTCCGAAGTATGCATTTCCGTTACCTCCTTCTTTCGGTTTCTTCGGATAGCATATATGCCCGGCTATGCCACGTCAACGATTTGCGAGCCCATTGGCTTCCATGGGAGAATGAGGATATGACGGAAACGGCGATATTTGCGGGCGGATGTTTTTGGTGTACGGAAGCGGTCTTCGAGAACCTGCGCGGCGTGGCGTCCGTAATGCCCGGTTATACGGGAGGCACGGTACCGAATCCCACCTATGAACAGGTGTGCACCGGCGAGACGGGCCATGCGGAAGCGATCCGCACCGAGTTCGATCCGGCGGAGGTCTCGTTCCGCGATCTCCTTACGGTGTTCTTTGCGACGCACGATCCTACGACACTCAACCGGCAGGGGGCCGATATCGGCACGCAGTATCGTTCGGCCATATTTTATACGACCGACGCCCAGCGCGATGAGGCGAAACAGTTCATAAAAGGCCTTGAGGCATCCGATCCCGGCGGCAAGCCGGTCGTCACGGAGATCATTAAATGGGACGGTGCATTTTATGATGCTGAGGAGTACCACCGCGAGTATTATAAGAGGAATCCGAATGCCGGCTATTGCCAAATGATCATCGAACCGAAGGTGGAGAAACTGCAGAAGCGATTTGCCGATTTATTGAAAGAAAAATCAAAATAATGAAAAACGACGACGAATTGAAGGCGAAGGACCCCGAACTCTACAAGGTGGCGCGCGAAGGCGCGACCGAGGCGCCATTCGCCGGGAACTATGTGGACGAACATGCGAAGGGGATGTACAAGTGCGCGATCTGCGGCACCGAGCTTTTTTCATCCGACGCGAAGTTCGATTCCGGCACGGGATGGCCGAGCTTCACCGAGCCAGCGAATCTCGCGAACGTGGAACTGCGCGACGACGACGCGTACGGCATGCATCGAACGGAAGTGGTCTGCAGACACTGCGGCTCGCATCTCGGCCACGTCTTCGACGACGGTCCCGCCGATAAGGGCGGGAAGCGCTACTGCATCAATTCGATTTGTCTCGATCTCGAAAGGAATCAGAGTGAACCGAGGTCCAGCGTGTAGTCGATCCTGATCTGTTTTACGAATTCCTCCATGTGGCTTACGAGGATCATTGCGCCTTCGTAGCGGTCGAGTGCGGCGGCGATAATGGGGAGATGGCGAAAGTTAATGTGGTTCGTCGGTTCGTCGAGGATGAGGAGTCCCGGGGCCTCGAGTGAAAGTTTCGCGAAGGCCACAAGACCTTTTTGGCCTTCGGAGAGCGATCCTATCTTCGAACGCAATGTTTCGGCATCAAGGAGAAAGCCTGCCGCGTGGGATCGGAGCTTCTCTTCGTTGCCTTCCTTCATGGCGTCGGCGAGCGCATGCCAGACGGTGTCATCGAAATCGAGCGTCGAGAAATCCTGGCGGTAATAGCCGATCTTCGTACCGGGTTCGATCGTCACGCCCTTCGCTTTGCCCGTGGCAAGCGCTTCAAGGAGCGTGGTTTTTCCGATACCATTCGGTCCTTCAAGGCGGAGACGTTCGCCTTTTTTGAGCGTGATGGGGTGTGCGAGTTTTTTCTGCGCCGGCTTATGGTTCTTTACGACGGAGACGGCATCGATCTCAATGATCTTGCCGGAAACTTCTCCCTGCATCGGGATGGCGAAATTGCGGATCGTGCGGTCCTCGTGGCGTTCTTCGGGGATATCCTCCTCGAGTTCGTCGATCCTTTCCCACATTTTGCGCGCGACGTCGCGCATATGGCCGCCTTTCTGCGCAAAAAAGTTCGCCTGATCCTTGCGGTGCTGTATATCCTTTTCAAGCCGCACCTTCTTCATGCGTTCGCGTTCGAGGCGGGCGGATATCTCGCGTACGACGTCGAAATAGTTGCCGACGTACTGTTCGATTTTTTTCGTGAAAACATCGAGATATAGCACGCCCTGCGTAAAGGCGTTCAGGAAGTCGGCATCGTGAGAGATCACGATCACGGTTTTCTTCGATTCCTGTAGGAACTTCGTGAGGTGTTCGATACCGGCTTTATCGAGGTTGTTCGTCGGCTCGTCGAGGAGCAGGAGGTCGGGGTCCTGGATGAGCGCCTGTGCGAGGAGGAGACGGGCCTGCTGGCCTCCGGAGAACGTGCGGAGCGTGCGGTCGAGCGGGGCCGAAAGGTTCACGATATCGAGCACTTTCTTGATGCGCGGTTCGATGTCGTATACTTTTTTGCCGGGAAACGCGCTTTCGAAAAATGCCAGAACCGTGCGGTCGAGGAGGTCGCGGGGAATGACCTGCTTTGCGATCGCCATTGTCATGCCGTTCTCGAGCACGATGCCGCCCTCCTCGGGGTGTAATTCTCCTGTAATGAGCCGGAATATGGTCGTCTTACCCGCGCCATTCTGTCCCATGAGGGTCATCTTCATCCCTCGCCGCAGCGAAAACACCGCCTCGTCGAGGATCTTCTTTTTGCCGTATTCGAAGGTGACTTCGTTAAACCTGAGAATGACTTCGTTTGCCATGGGCATAATAAGAACGCGCAAAGGCGCGTCGTTCCTTGTGTCGTATGGCACAGTATAAAACTTTTTCGCCGCTGAGTAAAGAAAAGCCGCGATATGCGTCGCGGCGATCGCTACTATTGCTTATTAAGGAGGTAGTAATCCTCTTCCCTTGCCGTCCGCAGGGCCCGAAGGTCGTTTTCCCGGGAGGCGTCGGCGATGATCTTTTTTGAGTCCGGATCGCCGAGAAATGCACTGAATGGCGTTCCGAACAGCTTATAGAAGCTCCGTTCCGCGGTATTCTTATCTTTATCGCAGGCCTCTTCGGTGCCGCAAGCACATCGGGCTCCGGGGAATATGAATCCTAACACCCCGAACGGAATGATGATCGGCCATGGCTCCCACTGATGTCTGTGTTTCTTTTTCACACTTCACCTCCAGCCTCCAATAGTACGTATTCTTCCGACAGAAGGCAACCGCCGATCACTATTCATCTATTTTTCCCTTTCGATGTCGTTCAGGATCTTCTTTACCCTGGCTACGCTTTCGTCGTCGAGGATGGATACCGCGATCGCTTTCTTGTCGATCCTTCTGAGGGATGCAAGTTTTTTCTTGAGCTCGGCCGGTGCCACAGTGTCGGATTTCGTGAGAAAAAGACGTTCGGGTTTTTTGAGAAGAGCTTTGTTATATGTTCCAAGCTCTTTACGGATCGTTTTATAGTCGGCGACGGGAGATTCCGATTCGACGGAGATGAAATGAAAAAGAGTGCGCGTGCGTTCGATGTGCCTGAGGAATTTCGTGCCGAGCCCCTTGCCTTGCGACGAGCCTTCGATGAGTCCGGGAATATCCGCGAGGATGAGATCGTAATAGACGCCGAGATGCGGTTCGAGCGTGGTGAAGGGATAGTTCGCCACCTTGCTCTGCGCGTTCGTGAGCTCGTTCAGAAGGCTTGATTTTCCCACGTTCGGCAGGCCGACAAAGCCGACGTCAGCGATGAATTTGAGTTCAAGACGGAATTCGAACGATTCTCCGGGAAGCCCCGGCTGGAACTGTTTGGGCGAGGTATTTCTCGAGGAACGAAAAAGGAAATTGCCCTTGCCGCCGTTTCCGCCCTTCGCAAGGAGGATGCGCGCATCGGCACCCGTGCGCTCGATCTCAATATCGGCTCCGGTCGTCAGATTGTGCGCTACCGTACCGACCGGCAGTTTCAGGATGAGATCCTTGCCGTCGTGGCCGTCGCGGAACTGGCTGCGGCCTTCCTGCCCGTCCTCGGCGGCGAATTCCTTTTTATACCTGAATTGTCCGAGCGCGGAAAGGTCCGAGACGCCTTCGACCCAAACGCTGCCTCCCTTGCCGCCGCTTCCGCCTGCGGGTCCGAGGCTCATGAGGTTCTTATTGAAAGCGACCGCGCCTTTGTTGCCACGGCCGGCGGAAATGCGGATTGTGACGTCGTCGATAAGCATGGGCTTATCCTACCATGAGATTTGAAATTATTCCCGAACTACATTTTCGCTTCCGCCTTTTCCGATTCGATCAGTTCCATCGTTCTTTCCGCAACCTGTTCGGGAGTGTCCACTTCCATGCCTGCGGGTCGTGCCGGCCGGTTTTCATTTTGATCGGCATTGAGGTGCGCGCCGAGCGCATTTTTCCCGAAATTCGTCGCGGTCATTTTCGGATGCATTACGGAGACGATGATGCCGTCCTTTTCAAGCTCCGCGCGCGCAGTGAGAGAAAGGGCGTTCAGAGCATATTTCGTGGACGCGTAGGCGCCGAGCATGGGGAAATAGTTCTTCGAAACAAGCGAACTGATATTTACGATCATGCCTCCGCCCTCAGCCCTCATTTTAGGGATCGCGAGTTCCATTGCGAAAAGGGGACCGAAAACGTTGAGGTTCATGACGTGGCGGTACTGGTCCATATTGACTGATTCCACTGGCCCATAGAGGCCCTGGCCGGCGTTGTTTACAAGGAGATCAATGCGGCCATAAATCTCTATCGTGCGGTCGATGAGGTTCTGTATCTGGTTCTCATCGGACATATCGGTCCGGACGGCGATGGCGCCATTACCGAGTTTGTGCGCCAACTCGGCGAGTTTTTCCTCATTTCGCGCCGCAAGCACGAGCTTTGCCCCCTTTGCCGCGAGAGCCTCCGCGATCGCTTTCCCGATACCCTCGGATGCTCCGGTGACGATCGCCACCTTATCTTTGATGTTCATAGGTACAGTATACTACACACCTTCGCCCTCCGAAATTTCCTTTTTGTCGGATCCCTCGAGCACGATAAAGAGCTTGTCCTGAATCGCCTGGGCTTCGGCCGTGCGGCGGAGCGATGCCTCGTCGCGGTCAGGGTAGCGGATCTTGAGCCTCGCGATGCCGATCTGGATCTCGCGTTCGGAAGGATCGAGCGATTCCTTCTCTTTTATGGCGCGAATCACAAGGCTTGTCTTCACATCCTCTTCTATGAGCGCTCGTTCTTCCTTTTCGAGCTGCTCAGCGGTCTTGTTTGTCCTTTTCAGATATTCCTCCATCGAAAGACCTGCTTCGGCGATCTGCCGGTCGCGGTCTCCGGTGAATTCACGGAGCTCCTGCTCTACGAGCATCTCGGGCACTTTCACCTTGGCATGCGCGATGATCTGTTTGACCATCTCGTTGCGCTTCTCGTCCTTGGCGTTCATCTCCTTTTCCCTGGCAAGGCTCTTCGCGAGTTCCGCGCGGAATGCGGCGACGTCCGCGAACGGCCCGAACTTTTTCACGTCCTCGTCCGTAAGCGGTGCGGGTTTTTCCTCTTTGCCGTCTTCGCCTTCTTTTTTGGGCGGAACCATTCCCGTCATTTCGCGGATGCGCGTGATCGCTTCGTCAACCTCCTCATCCTTCACTGCAAAGTCATTTTTCTTTTCCACAACCTCGCGCGCGATTTTTTTATAATCGGGGAGCGATACCTCCGGCGCGAGGGCGTACCGGATCTTGAATTCGAGCGGATTCTTCGGCGCGATCTTGAGCACCGTGAGTTCCGGCCTCCCGAGGACGTCGAGCTTTTCCCCGTCCACTATCTCCTGCATCGCGTCGCGGAGCGCCTCGTCGGCCGCTCCTTCGAGAAGGTCCATTTCCCCGACCTGTTCGCGGACCAGGTGATGCGGAACCTTTCCCTTGCGGAAGCCGGGAAGCGCCATTTGGGCGGCGTAATGCGCGAGCTCCTCAAGGATGTACTGCTCGAGCGTTTCCGCCGAGATCTCCGCCCGGAATTCTATTTCACCGTGCTTGTCCGAAAGTTTTTTAAGATTGGAATATATGGTCGCCATGGGTGTTGATTGTAACCCACGTCGGGCGAATTGCCAACCTGGAACCCTCCTTTATTATTCTTCCCGATAGCTTTCTCCGAGCAGCATGAATGCGATGATGAGCGCGAATGCCGTGAGCGACATCGTGGGGATCGTCACGTAGCCGAAACGGATGAAATAGACGAGCGAGCAAGCGGGGCCGGTGGCCGAGCAGGGAATGAGTGCCCCGCCCCCCAGTTGGAGATAGACGTTGTACGCGGCGATGGGGAAACCGATCGCGGAAATAATGAGCCCTGCTTTCCGCATGAAGTTGTCGAACGAACGCCGCCGTTCGGATTTGCGCGCGATGAGTCCCACGGCGAGGATGACGGCGAGCGTGTAGAGAAGGCCGCGCTGGATCCAGCAGAGCTCGCATGGTGCGAACCCGGCTATATTCGAGAAAAAGAGACTGCCGGCTACGCATAGTACGGCAATGCCGAGCGACCAGTGGATCGAACGGCGGCCTATCGCCTCCGCGATTTTTTTGCCCCAGCCCCGCTCCTGGAGCGGCGTGAGCAGGATGGCGAACAGCAGGACGGCGAAGATATCCGCGGCGACGGTGAGTACCGACGAAAAATTAATGGCGAACTGAATGAGTATTTCCATTGGTTCGATTATACCATTTTCATCATGTCGAGGTCGGCATCGCGCATCCGGTCTTTTGGGCGAGAGTCGACGGATTTTGCACGCCCACGAGGCGAGATCCGTCGGCAAAGACCCATGTGGGATAGTGGGCAACGTTGATCTCCGTGCATGATCGGTTCTCGGAGCGGTCAGGATTTGCGCATTCGTGATAGGGGAGATATTGAGCGCCGGTGCCGAATTTCGTTTTCTGCTGCATGCAGTCGGGGCACCAAAAAGCGCCGTAGAACGTCGCGCCGCTTTTGGCGATGCACTTTGCCAGCGCGTCATATTCGTGCGGCGGCGGCGGGAGCTGGGCGAGGTAGATGACAAGGCCGAGCGCTGCCGAAATTGCGAAAAGAATCCCGATGATGATGTAGTTCCTTCTTATATCGCGGCGGAGTTTCGCCTTTTCCTCTTCGGTCCGTTCTTGGCGCGGTGCGTCCGTTGTGGGGTCGGTCATGGAATCAGTGTACCCGCATACGGTATACTGAACAATATGGATACCGTCGCGTTCGGCCGGGCGTTCCTCGGGACGACCATGGCTTTCCATATTGCGTTCGCGCTGTTCGGTGTGGGCATCCCGTTCATGATCTCGCTTGCCGAGCTTATCGGTATCGCGAGGCGCGACGGTGATTTTACGCGGATGGCGCGGCAGTGGACGTTCGCTATGGCGGTACTTTTCGTTGCGGGTGCGCTTTCGGGCACGGTCATCGCCGTCGTGTTCGCCGTGCTTTTGCCGCCGTTCATGGCCATCGTGAGCAAGGTGGTGATCCTGCCTTTCTTCATCGAGACGTTCGCGTTTTTCATTGAAGCGATATTCCTCGGCATTTACGCATATACGTGGGATTCATTCAAGGGAAAATGGACTCACTGGCTTACTTCGCTTCCGATCGTCATTGCTTCCTGCGCGTCCGCATTTCTTATTACGACAGTGAATGCGTGGATGGCGGCGCCGACCGGTTTCACGATGAAAGCGGACGGCTCGATCACGGATATCAATCAATGGCAGGCAATGTGGAATTCAGCCGTGCCGACGCGTACGGGACACTCGATCGTCGCATACTACGCGACGACGGCATTCGTCATTGCCGCGGTCGCCGCATGGCAGTTCATCCGCAGGAAGCCTTCGCCGTCATCGCGGCGCTATCACGAGAAGATGCTCGCATTCTCGCTCGCGGTCGCATTCCTATTCTCGCTCGCGGTCGGCGTCACGGGCGATACCTCGGCGCGGTATGCGGCCCAGCACGAGCCTGAGAAATTCGCGGCGATGGAGGACGTGACAAGCACCCGCGCGGATGCGCCGCTCACGATTGGGGGGATCTTTGACGGCGCGGGACGGCTCCGCGATACGGTCACCGTTCCGGGTGCGCTTTCCATTCTCGTCGGCGGCACGCGCGCCACGGTCATTACGGGCCTTTCCGCTTTCGACCCGTCCACGTGGCCGCCTCTTTTCATCCATTATTTCTTCGATGCCATGGTTGCGATCGGCATTTTCATGGTATTCGTGCCTTTGCTGTTCTTTGCCCTGCGCGGCATGCGGCCGACGGCGGAGATGGGCGGGAGGCGGCGCGGATGGGCCTATGGGCGCGCGATGGGATGGCTCACCGTCGCGGCCGGCATACTTTCCGTGATCGGCGTTGAGGCGGGATGGATGCTCACCGAAATCGGCCGCCAGCCGTACACTATTCAGGGGATCCTTCTGACCAAAGATGCATTCACGCGCTCGCCCGCCGTGCTTGCCTATGCGGTTGTTTTCCCATTATTTTATGCCGTGCTTGCCGCGGTGACGCTCTTGGTGCTCGTCCGGCATTACCGTCCGCGCAACGTCCGCGCCGACAGCGACCCTTCGTAACCACTATTCTTTCCATGCTTGCGTATTTTGCCATCGGACTTGTTGTTATTTCGCTTTTTTTGTATGCGTTGCTTTTCATGATCGAATGCGGCGCCACCGTCCTTATCGCGTCGCCGCGGCTTTCCGACGGGAGGGATGATGGGGTGTATGCGTACATAGGTCCCGTTTGGGAGACGACGAACGTGTTTCTTATCTTTGCGCTCGTTTCGTTCATTGCGTTTTTTCCGGGCGCCGTGCCGATATGGGGGAGTGCGCTCGCGGTGCCGTTTCTCCTGTTCCTTGCAGTGACCGGCGTCCGCGTCGTCTTTATGCTCTATGTGTTCTATCATCGCGCCGCGAGCCGCGCGATACGCGTGCTTCTCGCCGTTTTTGCGCTCGCAGCGCCCGCCGTGTTCGCCGGAGCGATTGTCCCTTTCTTCCTTACGGGCGAGATGCCGTACGGGTCCGCGGCGTGGCTTCTTGCCGCCGTGCTTGCCGCTTTCACGCTTGCCGCGACACTTCTCATTTCTTCCTCGTTCTTTTCGTACTTGGAAACGCGCCGTCGCGGCAGCATCGAAACCAAGGCGGCAGGATGGCGGTTTGTGCGCGCCGTTCTGGTTTTCGCAATCCCGTTCTTCGGTATGGCATTCGCGCAATTGCCGTATATCGTCTATCCCTCGGCCGCGCTGACCGGTTCGTTTGCGAATCCCGCTGCGGCGCGGGTCCTTTTTGCCGCTTTTGCCGCGGGGTTTATCCTTGTGATGCCATCTCTTATGTGGCTTTTCCGCCTTTCTATTGGAAAACGGCGGCAGTGAGCGAAACAATCTTTCGCGTTCCGTCGTATCATTGAGAAAGGACGTCCCGAAAGAAGCCGGACCATTTGTTTGTATTACGGTTATGCGGTCAGGCGCGGGTATTTTACCTATCTATGGAAACACGCGATGAACGCAGGGACGAGGAGATCGCGGCACAGGTGCAAAAGGGTGATATTGAAACCTTTCAGCTGTTGGTCGAACGTTACGAACAGAAAATGGGCCGTTACGCCCGACGGTTCCTTTTCGATGGCGATGAGGCAAAAGACCTGGTTCAGGAGGTGTTCATTAAGGCGTATGTGAACATCCAGGGTTTTGATACGGACCGCCGATTCTCACCGTGGCTCTATCGCATCGCGCATAACGAGTTTGTGAATGCGCTCAAGAAAAAAAAGAAAGAGAGGGCGAACATCTCCCTCTTCGATCTCGATGTACTTCTTCCTTCGCTCAAGCTTACCGCCAAGGAGACCGCGGATGGCGGGTTCAACCAGCAAGAGTTGAAAAAGATGCTGGAGGGTTCGCTCGACCGTATTCCGCAAAAATACCGTGAGCCCCTCGTGTTGTATTATTTTGACGAGATGGATTATAAGGAGATCGCGGACGTTCTCAGGATCCCGGTCTCCACTGTCGGCGTACGTCTCCAGCGGGGTAAGATCATGCTAAGAAAACTCGTACCGGAACAAACAAAATGAACGATCCCATCGCACAAACGGACAGCAGCAAGGAGAGCCGTCGCATCATCAATGCCATCAAGGAGCGCGATGTTCATATGCGACCGCGCAGATATTTCATGCTTCGCGCAGCCCTCATTGCCGTTGCGGCCTTCCTCCTATTCCTCATCCTGCTTTATATGGTGAGCTTTATCATCTATGCGCTTCATGAGGATGGTGCGTGGTTTGCGGCCGATTACGGCATTTCCGGATGGTCGCTCCTTCTTGGCGCGATCCCATGGGGACTTCTCATTTTTGCCTTCATACTCCTCCTCCTCCTCGCCAACCTTCTGAGACATTATACGTTCGTATCTCATCAACCGTTGTTCTATCTTCTCTTTGCGTTCATCGTCATCATCACGCTCGGCGGTTTCTTTCTGGCCGCGACCGCGCTCCATCCCGACCTTTCCCAATATTCCGCGGCGAACGTCCCGTTCTTGGGAAATTTTTACGAGTATGAAACAGCATTTCCAGCGAGCGTGCACCGTGGCGTGATCACATCATTTACGGACGGAGGGTTTACCATTACCGACGACGTCGGCATTACCTCCAGCGTCGTCGCCGCGACGGGCGTCGTTTTCATTCAGGACTTTCACGTGGGTGATGTGGTGCTCGTCTTCGGCACGCGCAATGCAAGCGGTACCATCAGTGCGTTCGGTATCCAGCGGATCGGGATCGCAACCTCCACTCCCACCTCTTCCGCGCCGGCATCGCCCGTTCTGCCGTGAAAGAAAGTTTTCGGGGTGATGTAGTAAATGGTATCCGGCGCCATGGAGCCGGCTCGCACATTCGAAAGGTCGCAAAACCAACGCTAAATGCACATAACGCTATGATCCAATTCGGGGGAGTGGCCGAGGCCGTCACTGCATTCCGGGGTTAGGGGAAAACCGGAGTGATATCGGGATGACGATGCCACGGTCGCGAGATGCCCATTGGGCCGCTACGGACCGTCACGATACGATGCCAAAGGAAAAAGGGGAATCCTTTGCAAAACGAAAGACACCGGCCGCTGCGGGGGCACGCGAAGACCATTCCTCCTCCACGCAATCCGACAATCGACATAATCTCATACTCATAGTAAACCCCCTCTCGTATTCGACCCGAGTGGGGGGTTTGCTATAAGCGGGGGAATGTTATGAACGGCGTTCCAATGAGGCGCCGAGAGTTTCGTCGTCGGAGAACTCTATCTCGCCGCCGGTCGGAAGGCCGCGTCCGAGACGGCTCACGCGCTTCGCGAGGGAGGCGAGTTCCTTCATGAGGAGCGATGACTGGAAATCGCCGAGGGTTGTAGGATTAAAAGCGAGGATGATCTCGTCCGCCTGGCCGCCAAGTTCCTCTTTTACGGATTTTGCGAGTGATGCGATGCGTATTTTCTGCCATGGCTCGAGGAACCCCGTCTTCGGCACCTGCCCGATTATGAAATAGCGGCCGGTATATTTTTTGGTGTTTTCCAACGACAAGAGGTCGGTCTCCTTTTCCACCACCATAATGATTCTTGTGTTGCGCGCCGGGTTTGCGCAGATATCGCAGAGGCCGCCTTCGTTCTGATGGATGAAATAGCAGCGCGTGCAAACCTTTATCTTCGCAAGACCAGCGACGCTTTCCGAGAGCGCCTTTAGGTCCTCCGGCCCTTCGTTGATGAGATAGAACGCAAGACGTACCGCCTGTCGCGGACCTATCGAGGGGAGTTCGGCGAGATTATCCACCACTTTCTGCACCGGATCGGGAAGCTTCATCATAGCGCCGGAAGCTCCTCGTATCGCTTTTCGAGTGCGCGGAACGTGGCGCGTTCACCGTCAAAGAAGAAATCCATATCCTTCAGCGGACCATTGCGGTGTTTTGCGATGCGGAGATGCACAATATTGTCCTGCGGGCCGGAGGTGTCGTTCGGGTTGCGTTCGTCGCGGTAGATGAACATGACGACGTCGGCGTCCTGTTCGATAGAACCGGAGTCACGCAGATCGGAAAGGCGGGGAACTTTGTGGTCGCGCTGTTCGAGACCGCGCGAGAGCTGGGAAAGTGCGAGTACCGGGACTTTAAGTTCGCGCGCAAGCGCCTTCAGACCGCGGGAGATTTCGGTGATCATATTCACCATATTATCGCTCGAGATGCGCGGTTTGATGAGCTGGAGGTAATCGACCACAAGGAGGTCGAGCCCGTGTTCCACCTGGAGACGCCGCGCCATGGAGCGCATCTGCAATACCGTGAGCGACGGCGAATCGTCTATATAGATAGTGGAGTCGGAGAGCCGGTCGAGGGCTCCCTGAATCATGCCGAACTCCTGATCGTTCGAGATGCGGCCGGTAAGGATGTTCCAGAGAGGCACCTGCGACTCGGCGGCGATGATGCGGTCCTGGAGCTGTTCGCGCGACATTTCAAGCGAGAAGACGCCGACCGTGTTGCCCGCCTTTGCGGCATTGCGCGCGATGTCGAGTGCGAGCGACGTCTTGCCGACCGACGGGCGCGCGCCAAGGATGACAAGCTCCGATTGCTGGAGACCTGAAAGCGTCTGGTCGAGCTCGGGGAATCCGGTCGGCACGCCGCGGAGTTTGCCGCCGCCATCGTGGAGTTTCGCGATGCGCTCGATCGCGGTTGAGAGGTCGTCCTTGAGCGCCACAAAGTTCTGCGGGAGGGATTTTTGGGAAATGGAAAGTATCTTCTGCTCCACCTCGTCGAGCAGGTCCTCGACGTCGCCGCCTTTCGTGCGGAACACCTCTTCGGCGATCTCCGCGGAGGCCTTCACGAGGTCGCGCATGATCTTCTTTTGTTTCACGATCTGCGCATAATGCTGGACGTGCGAGGCGGAAGAAACCCTATTCGTGAGTTCCGCGAGATAGGTGGAACCGCCGACGTCGGTCAGCGCATCGCGCTCTTTGAGGAATGTGGTAAGGGAGAGCACGTCGATCGGCTGGCGTTTTTCGTATAGCGAAAGGGCGCCCCGGTAGATCTTCTCGTGCTGAGGCGAATAGAAATCTTCGGGCAGGAGAATGTCGGCCACGCTGAAGATGGCGTTCTTGTCGATGAGTACCGCGCCGAGGACCGTCTGCTCGGCCTCTATGTTCTGCGGCGGGATTTTTGCGGAAGACTGTTTCGATATCGATGGGGACATTGGTTTGTTTTGATGGGGATTCTGCAGGAGATATCCTTAAAGCCTAAAAAAACTTCTTTACGATCATCGAACCGTCTTCCGTATCTCTTACTTCATATCCTAACCCTTCCAGTTCTTTTCTCAAGGCATCGGACTGGACAAACTGTTTATTGCTTCGGGATGTCTTATATTCCTCGAATTTTCCCGTTATTTCCTCGGATATCGCATCGGTAAGAGATGCGGTTTTCCCGATATCGAAGCCGAATGTCGTGTCAAACAAGGAAAACAGCATAAGCTTTGCGCCGGGCGCCATCGTGCCGCCTTTCGTCGCCTCCATAAGTACCGAAAGGGCCTTCGGGGTATTGAGGTCATCGTTAAGCGCGTCGTTAAAGCGTGCCATCCATTCCGCGGGAACATCTTCCGGCGTGCAACCATGAAGCTCCATGTGTCGGGTATAGAGCGTTTCAAGTTCCTTTTTCGCCTGGGCAAGCGCGCGTTCCGAGAAATCAAAGGGGGAACGGTAGTGGTGGGAGAATGCCATCCATCGGAGAAGCGCAGTGGCGTGCCGACCCTCCTTTTCCAGAAAGTCGCGAATGGTCACGAAGTTGCCCGCGCTCTTCGACATCTTCTTCCCCTCCACGGTGAGCGCACCCGTGTGCATCCATATCCGCACGAAAGGTTCGAGTCCCGATGCCGATTCCTGCTGGGCGATCTCCGCCTCGTGATGGGGAAATTTGAGGTCCACGCCGCCGCCATGGATCTCGTACTGAGGACCAAAATGGAATTCGCTGATCGCGGTATCCTCAATGTGCCAGCCCGGCCGTCCGGGGCCGAGCGACGACGGCCAACGGGGTTCGAAGTCCGAGAGAGAAGTCTGCGTGAATTTCCAAAGGCAGAAGTCCCCTTTGTTGCGCTTGCCGATCGAGTCGTCGATGCGCGACACACCGTCCTCCGCCTGTGCGGCGGTGCGGCCGGAGAGCTTGCCGTATTCCGGATCCTTTGCAATATCAAAATACCAGCCATCTCCTTCGATCTTGTACGCGAAGCCCTTATCGATAAGGCGCTCCACTTGTGCGACGATCTGGGAGATGAACTGCGTCGCCGGAGCATAGGTCGAAACGGCATCCACGCCGAGCGCTTCCATGTCCTCGAAGTATGCATCCGTGAAGAATCGTGCGACTTTGTCCGTGCTTGTGCCGTCGGTCATCGCCCGTGCGATGATCTTGTCGTCCACATCGGTTATGTTTTGGAGGTAATCGACGTCGTATCCGCGCGCGCGGAGGAATTTGGCGAAGAAATCGAAGAAGACATAGGTGCGGGCGTTGCCCAAGTGCAGGTAGTCGTATACTGTCGGGCCGCATACGAAAAGCCGTATCTTCTTCTGATCCGGTAGGGGCTCCTCGCTTCTCGAGAGCGAATTATAGAGGGAAAGCATAAGGCCATTATACCAATAAAAAATGCCTCCTGATATTGCGGAGGCATTAGGGATCTTTTGCCCGGCCGGGCTTCGGAAGGGCGATCAGCTCGACGCGAGGCGTCCCGTGCGCTCTTCCAGCTCCATAAGGGAGTTGGGGAGCTTGCGGACGTATGCGAGGCAGGCGCCCAGCACGGTCACCTCGACGCATCCGTTGTCCCGGATGGCGATGAGCTCCTCGGAGATGAGCTTCCTGAGGTCGCCAACGAAGGGGGACGGAAGGCAGCGACAGAGCGGACATATCATTTCCCGCCCATCAAAATAGGCGGTGAAAGGATGTCCCTGCGGATGATCGTGGGCGTATTCCTGGACCACCGCGAGGAGCTGGTCCGGTCTCGGGCCGGTTTCGTTTTTCCCCTGCGCGACGTAGAACAGTTGCAGCAGAGCTTCCGTGGAGTCTGCGGTTTCGAACAGCGCCATCATAATGGAGTCCTCTCTTATAGGGATTCTATCCGTGCGTGCCGTGCGGTTTCTGTCTATACAATACCTATGGAGGGCTTCCGAGTCAATCCGCTTCGCATCCTTCAGAACCAGCCTTTCTTTTTGAAATAGATCGCCATGAATGCCATGCCCGTGACGATGATGCCGAAGATGATCCAGAATCCGTAGGGGAGGCCTACGATCGGCGTGTCGCGCGTGTCCATACTGAAGATCGCGGCAATGAGCATGAACGGGAATGTGAGGAATGAGAGCGACGTGAACGTCTTCATGGCGGTATTGATCTTGAGATTCATCAGCTGGTTGTTCGTATCCTCGAAGTCGCTGATCGCCTCGCGGTAATCGTCGATCTGGTTCACCACTTTGAGCTGGTCGCCCATGAGATCGTTCAGATAGATTTCGGCGCCCGCGCCCCACAGCTTTTTCCCCTTAATGAGGAGCGATCGGAGGATCGGCTCCTGCGCACGCACGATGATGCGGTATTCCGAAACGTCGCGCTTGAGGTAGGTGACCTGCTGGAGCACCTCACGCTCGCGGTCTTTGAATATCTCCCGGCCGACAGCCTCCACTTTCTCGCGGATGTGGCGGAGCTGGCGTTCCTGGAACGAGACGAGATTTTCTATCAATTTGTACATGAGGGTAAGCGACGAATCGTATCCGGCGAGATCGAATCCGTCCATCGCGTCGCGGATCGGTTCATAGTGGACCGTGACGACGGTGTCCTTCGTGACGATGAAGTCTATTTCAGTGCGCACCGACGCTTCATCCTCTTTGTCGTAAAGGGGGAAATAATAGATGAAATAAAGATAGTCCTTATACGCTTCCACGCGTCCGCGCGCCGACGGGCCTTTGAGCTCGTCGAGGATAATGGGATGAAGGCCGAACTCTTTGCCGAGCCAGGCGATATCCTTTTCCGTCGGGCGTTCGGCATCGATCCAGCGGATATTCTTGCCCTTCTTTATCTCCATGGTTCCATTTTAGCATATGGCTCTTGCGCGGGATCCTGGGGAAAAGAGGTCCCCTTTACCTTCTTGGCGGTTATGGTATAGTTTTTTTAGGTAAGTATCGTCAATTTCCAGGAGGGGAACAATAATGGAAATAGGTTGTGTCGCCACGAAGCGTTGCGCCAAACAGTGCGTCGCCAGCCATGTTGCCGTCAACAAGGATATGGAGATGCCCATTGTCTTCAAGTTGTTGGGTCAAAAGATGCAACACCCGCAGTTCGCCATGGGGGTCCATGGCGGCTACTTCAAAACCGCCGATCCCGCAAGGCTCGAGTGCGCCGCGTATCGCGAAGGTGCGATCGCGGGCATGGAGCTATGGGAGCGCGTTATGGCCCTCACAGAGCTCGAGCGGGGACTGCTTCTGCATCAATTGAAATCCATGCCTCACGGCTTCTGGGAGAAGCCGCACAAAGTACGCTTTGAGAAGCTCACCGCCGTTTCACCGCTCGCCGTCGCCGCGCTCACCAGCTCGTGGGCCGCGAGCGCCTTCAGTGCCGATTTCGTCGTTCGTATGGGCATCAACGTCGTCTGACAGATGTTCCCACCATAATCCTCCTTCAATCCCTTTGCAGCGGCCAGGAACCCCACTTGGCCGCTTTTTCTTTTTTATTCGAATAACGGGCGTGTTTGGCACTCACTTGACTCGACTGCTAACAGGCATATAATTTATTGCGATGACCGACAGGACGGCGGAGATACTCGAAGCGGCAGTACAGGAATTCATTTCGGCGGGAGAACCGGTGAGTTCCGGGTTGTTGTACGAAAAATACGAGTTCGGGATCAAACCGGCAATGATCCGGCTCGAGCTCGATGCGCTCGAGGATGCAGGCTATCTCGTACAACCGCACCATTCGGCCGGCCGCGTGCCGACGAATGCGGGCTACGAGTTCTTTGCGGCGCGTCTTCTCGGAAACGCGGCGCGTGATGCGCGCGAGCGTGCCCGCGAGAATGCCGCCCGTGCAGCGACGCTTCACGACCTCCTCGAAGAGCGGGCATGGCCTGATCTTTTGGCGAGGCTCCAGGGAGAGCTTGGTCTTTTGAGCGTCGTCGCCGATTGCGCTCGCGAGGAGATCTATAAATCGGGCCTTGAAGCGCTTGTTACGCGGCTCGATTGGCAGGATCGCGAAGGTATCCGTTCGGTGATACGTGACTTTGAAGATGTGGATGGACGCGTTTCCGCGGCGGCGCAGAAGATCGGGGCGGGGCCGCATGTTTTCATCGGCCGCAAGAGCCCCGTCACGCGGAGCGACGAACTGTCCGTCGTCGGCGGCAATTACGATGCGGGGGACGGCGTCATCGTCTCGGTCTTCGCCATCGGACCAAAACGGATGGATTATAAAAAGGTCATACGAATATTAAGAGAACTTTAATCGAATTTCATACAACGATCATGGATGAATCAATGAACAGTAGCATGGAGGAGCAAGGCGGCGGCGTTCCGCCCGCACCCTCACGGGAGCAGGATGAACTCGTGATGAAGCTTGCCGAGGCGGAGAGGCAGCGCGACGAATATCTCGCGGGCTGGCAGCGCGCGAAGGCGGACTTTCTCAATTATAAGAAGGAAGAGTTGCGCCACCTTGAGGATGTTTCGCGGTATGGTAATGCGGACATGGTGAGGGAGCTTATCGGCATTATGGACAATTTCGACCTTGCACTGCGCACGCTCGAGAAGGAAGGTCCCGTGGAGAAAGGCATTTATATCATCCGCACTCAGATAGAAGATGTCTTGAAGAAGCGGGGGCTCGAGCGGATCGCGATCAATCCCGGCGACCATTTCGACCCTGCGGTCGCGGAAGCGCTTTCGGCCATCGAATCCGACTATCCGCCGGGAACGATCGTCGAGGAGATAGAGCCCGGCTATCGGTTGTATGAAAAGGTGCTGAGGCCGGCAAGGGTGATCGTAAGCAAGGATCACGGCTGAAGATAACCATCATGCTTCAGATAAAAATCGAGAATAAATCCAACACATAAAATAAAAACCATGGCAAAGATAATCGGCATTGATCTTGGAACCACGAACAGTGCGGTCGCCGTCATGAAGAACGGCGAGCTGCAGATCCTCGAGAACAGCGAAGGCAACCGCACGACGCCGTCCATCGTCGCGCTTTCGAAGAGCGGCGAACGGCTCGTCGGCCTGCTCGCGAAGCGGCAATCGGTCACGAATCCGAAGAACACCATTTTCTCCGTGAAGCGGCTCATCGGACGCAAATGGGACGACCCGGAGGTCCAGCGCGACAAGGCGTGGCTTCCGTACGATGTACAGGAGGGTCCGAACGGCAGCGTGCAGGTGAAGATGGGTGACAAATGGTATTCACCGGAGGAGATTTCCGCCATGATCCTTTCGAAGCTGAAGGCCGATGCGGAGGCTCGTCTTGGCGAAAAGGTGGATGAAGCGGTGATCACCGTACCCGCATATTTCGATGATTCCCAGCGTCAGGCCACCAAGAATGCCGGCGAGATCGCCGGTTTGAAGGTGGATCGCATCCTGAACGAGCCGACGGCGGCGGCGTTCGCGTACGGCTTGAATACCGCGAAGAACCAGAAGATCGTCGTTTACGATTTCGGCGGCGGTACGTTCGATATCTCGGTGCTCGAGATGGGCTACGATCCCGATACGAAAGAGCAGACGGTCGAGGTCCGCGCGACGGGCGGCGATACGCATCTCGGCGGCGACGACTTCGACAAGAAGATACAGGAATTTCTCGTCGACGAATACAAAAAACAGGACGGCATCGACATTTCGAAAGATCCGCTCGCGCTCCAGCGTCTGAAGGAGGCGGCGGAACGCGCGAAGCATGAGCTTTCGACCGCACTCGAGACGGAGATCAATCTTCCGTACATAACGTCCGATGCCAACGGACCGAAGCATTTCCAGATGAAGCTTTCACGTGCGAAGCTCGAGTCGCTCGTGCAGGAGTACATCGACCTTTCGGTCAAGCTCACCCAGGAAACGGTGACCCTGCCTGCGCCGAAGGGCGCCGGTTATCAGCTCTCGGAGATCGACGAGGTGATCCTCGTGGGCGGCCAGACGCGCATGCCCGCGATGCAGAATGCCGTCGCAAAGCTTTTCGGCAAGGAACCGCACAAAGGCATCAATCCTGATGAAGTAGTGGCGCTCGGCGCCGGCATCCAAGGGGAGATCCTCGCAGCCAAGGCGGAGGGACGCAAGACGGAAGGAGAGGTGAAAGATATTTTGCTTTTGGATGTCACCCCTCTTTCGCTCGCCATCGAAACGTACGGCGGCGTTGCGACACCCATGATTCCCAAGAATACGACCGTACCGACGGCGAAAACGCAGACCTTCTCGACGGCGGCCGACAATCAGACCTCGGTCGAGGTCCATGTGCTTCAGGGCGAACGTCCGATGGCGACCGACAATAAGACGCTTGCGCGGTTCATTTTGGACGGTATCCCTCCCTCGCCCCGCGGTATTCCGCAGATCGAAGTGACGTTCGACATCGATGCAAACGGCATTCTTAATGTCTCCGCGAAGGACAAGGCGAGCGGCAAGTCGCAGTCGGTGAAGATCGAGGCTTCCACAAACCTTTCGAAGGACGAGGTGGAGCGTCTCAAGAAGGAAGCTGCCGAGCATGCCGCCGAGGATGAAAAGAAAAAAGAACTCATCGAGACGCGCAACCAGGCAGAATCACTCGTTTATCTTGCGGAGAAATCCCTGCGCGATGCCGGCGACAAGCTCGCAGCAGATATAAGGAGCGGCGTGCAGGCGAAGATCGACGATCTCAAGAAAGTGAAGGACGGTGACGACAAGACGGCGATCGAGTCCGCAACCGCCGCGCTTTCGGAGGAGATTCAAAAAATAGGTCAGGCGGCGTATAATACTCAGAATGGACCTGAGGGAAGTGATCACGGGCAGCCGAACGACGGTGACAACGCCGGAGGAACACCTGATCAATCCGCAACGTAACGGGCTGGCGATCAGCGCGCGGCGAGCGGCGAAGATCAAGCTGCTCACGCTCGACGTGCTCGCGGTGCTTACTGCGGCATGGTTCGGGCTTTCGTATTACGGTTATCTTACCAAGGGATTCCCGGTGTGGGCGCTCCTGGCTTCGCTTGTCGCCTTTTCGACCGTATCGGTCCTCGAGGTGTTCCTCGCGGAGCCTACGCTCCGCGCCTGGCTCGTGCTCTTTCTTGAATCGGCGGCCATCGTTGGATTCTTCTGGCGTGCGGACTGGCGGGTGCTCGCGGTCACGTGGGCCGTGGTGCTCGTGTTCCTTGGATGGGGATACTTCTCGGCGCGAAGGCGGCTTGCGAACAGCATCGAGATTCCGTTCTTCGGCACTGCTGCCGAAGGTCTCGGCAAGCTTACGACCGGTCTGCTCCTTTTCATGATCCTCATCTATGCGCCGAAGGCGGGGAACAATCCGCTTGTGGTGTCCCAGAAGAGTTTCGGGACATTCTTCGACTGGGCTTCGGGCGTCGCGAACGGGTTCTATCCGGAACTTTCGTTCAATGGTTCGTTCGGAAACTTCTCCCAAAGTGTTGCGAGGATGGAGCTGAAGAACAACCCCAATTTCCAGAATCTGAACCCCGACCAGCAGAATGCCGTCATCGCGGCACAGACCACGCAGTTTGAGCAGGGTTTTCTGCAGAACGCGGCGACGTCCTCCGTTACGGTCGCGACGTCATCGCCCACGAGCGATGCGTTCTACAGCGTGCTCCAAGGGATGGCGGGTGCATGGCAGAGCGAGGCCGGCGGATGGTTCATCGTCGGCTGGATCGCGGTGATCTTCATCGCGCTCCGAAGTGTCGGCGTGGTATTCGTCTGGATCGAGGAGTTCGTTGCACTCGTGTTCTATGAACTTCTCCTTGCGACGGGGTTCATGAAGATACAGGAAGAGGAGCATGTGCGTGAAGTGATCGGTTTTTGACGTTTCATTGTATTATTATCCGTGATCCGGCATCCGGGTCCCGATATTTTCATCCATTAACGATATGAAGGACTACTATCAACTATTGGGCGTTTCAAAAGGAGCTTCGGAAGAGGAGATCAAAAAGGCATACCGTACGCTCGCGCATCGCTATCACCCCGACAAGGCCGGTGGCGATGAAACGAAGTTCAAGGAGATCAATGAGGCGTATCAGGTGCTGTCCGATAAGACGAAGCGTGCGCAGTACGACCGTTTCGGTACTGCGGAGCCCGGTGCGGGATTCGGCGGTTTTGGCGGCAATCAATGGAACGGCGCCAATGTAAATTGGGGAGGTATGGGATTCGATCCGTCACAGTTCGGCGATGCGGGCGATTTCGGCGATATTTTCGAAACTATTTTCGAAGGGATGGGGGGGAGGCCGCGTCGCAAGACGTACGAGAAGGGATCGGATCTCGAGGTTCGGGAAGAAGTGACGCTCGAAGAGGCGTTCCGCGGCGTCGTGAAGACGCTGCGGTTCCGCACGTTCGCGCAATGCGCAAAATGCAGCGGCAAAGGAGCCGAACCGGGCAGCGGTTTCGAAAAGTGTGCCGTGTGCGATGGACAAGGCCAGGTCCGTGAACAGCGTCGGACGTTCTTCGGGACGTTTTCGCAGGTGAGGACGTGCACCAAATGCCATGGTGCGGGCGAGGTGCCGAAGAAACCGTGCGCGGCGTGCAAAGGGGCGGGACGGATCGAATCGGATCGCGAGGCGAAGATCGAGACGCTGCCGGGCATCGAAGACGGCCAGCTCATCAAGCTCCAGGGCATGGGCGAGGCGGGCGAGCGCGGCACGGCCGCGGGCGACCTTTATGTCCGCGTGCGCGTGAAGCCGCATCCCGTATTCGAGCGGCGCGGGAACGATCTCGTCGTGCGGCTCGAGCTTCCACTTACGGACGCCCTCCTTGGCAAAACGCTTTCCGTGCCGTCCATTTCCGGCGCTACCCTAAACATCGAAATACCCTCCCATTTCAATCTGAAAGATCTCCTCCGTATCCCGCATGAGGGAATGCCCCGCTTCGGTTCGGCGAGGATCGGGGCGAACGGGCCCGAAGGCGGCAGCCGCGGCGACCTTCTTGTGGATTTCATCATCAAAACCCCGAAGAAGCCGGGGGCGAAGGCGAAGAAGCTTCTGGAAGACCTGGAAAAAGAGTTGTAATCCTTTTCAGGGAATTTTCGGATTTTCTTTATTGCCCATGGGGTATGATGGTCCCATGGAGATGGACAATATAAAAAGAGTGATCGCGCGACGGCATGAGCGGTCCGACGATCTCGTGGAAACGCTGCGTTTCCACGAAGTGCTTTTCGAAGAGCTCGGATGCGAAGTGAATCTTATGGCCGATATTATTATGGCCATGGACCTCAAAATAGACCGGCTTGAGGAGGAGGTGGACCGCTTTTGCCGCGATGCGCGGTTCAGGCGTCTGGGAAAGCCGTCATCCCTTTGATACTATTATCACATGAAGAAAACGGGCGCCGCACCGGAAGGGATCGTATTCTCCGAAGGAGCACGATCCGTGGATCCTCGGGAAGCGGCATCTCTCTATGTCGAGCTCGGATGGGGGACGTCTACCCGATATTCCACGGCGCGCTTGCGTCGCGCGCTTGCGCATTGCGACGTCATAATTTCGGCGCATAACGGCGCGGGCGATCTTGTGGGACTTCTTCGTGCACTCACCGACTCCGCGATCGATACGAAGGTACTCGATCTTATCGTCGCCCCCGAATATCAGCGTCAGGGCATCGGCATCCGGATGATGGACCGACTTGCGCGGCATCCCGCAGTGAAGGGAACCACTGTCTATTTCGAAACGGAACGGAAGAATTTCGGATTTGCAGCGAAATGCGGCTATGGCCGGAGAAAAGGGCTTACGGTTTTCAGTGTGCGGAAGAGGATCCGCTGATCATCAAAAGAGCGTAGGACTGATGTGGAATATCGCCCCTATGATCGCGCCCCATATGAAGGTTGCGACGGCGGTTATGAGCATGAGTCCTGCCGCTTCGCCGAACTCCCGCCAGAATTTCCGTTCGAAGACGACCGCGCCATAGAAGGTGAACGCGGCAATAAGCACGATGCCGACCGAGGTCGAGACGGTGAAAGCCGTTGCCATCGTGCGGATGAGGAAGTAAGGGAGTGCGAGGAATATGACCGAGATGAAATATGATATGCCGGTGGCGAAGGCGGACGCGATCGCCGATTTATCCGGTTCCTGTTTTGCCTGGAGGTAGGCCGCCGAGCCCATGGAGATGGCCGCCGCGAAGCCGACGATGACGCCAGCGACGCCGGCGATGAGCGTTGAGCCCGTTACTCCCAAAAATCCCGAGTGGACGCCCGTAATCTCGACGATCGCATCGGCGAGGCCGAGCACGATGAACCCGATATAGCTCACGCGGGCCTCTTTGAGCTGGGCAATGAGGGTGCGCTCGTGCGAGTGCTCATCCTCTATGATCTTTGTGAACCGATCCTGAAGCTCAGCCGGGACGACGGGGCGGAGCGCCTCATATTTTTCCGGAGCCTCTTTTTCGTGCTCCTCGAGGAGTTTCGTAAGAAAGGTCACGCCGAGAACGGATCGCAGGAGCTTCGCGCCGGCGACGGTCGCTTTGCGGGGCGCGATCCGTTCGGCCGCGGCCGCATCCTTTTCTTTAAGGAGGGTCTTCCAGAATTCGTAATGCGTTTTTTCCTGCATCGAGAGCTTTTCGAGGGCCGCGCGGTTGCCGGCGTTCTTTTCCAGGCGCGCGAGTGCGGCGTACACATAGTGTTCTGTGAGCTCATTCGCTGCGTTTGCGGCATAGATGTCCCGCGGATCGCCATATTTCCGCCCGGCGGCGGTTTTTTCACCATCGGTCATATCATAGAGTATATACCACGTAGTCCCTGGAAAAAACCGTCTGCCTCATTTACTATAATGTTCATGACCTTGAATGAAGTCCGCGAACGCTTCTTTGCCTTCTACAAAGAACACGGCCATGCCATCATCCCTTCGGCGCGGCTTGTTCCGGAGAACGATCCGACGACGCTTTTCACCGGCAGCGGCATGCAGCCTCTCGTACCGTATCTTTTGGGCGCGGAGCATCCGGAGGGACGCCGCCTTGCCGATTCGCAGAAGTCGTTCCGTGCGGAGGATATCAATGAGGTCGGCGATAATCGGCATACGACCTTTTTCGAGATGCTCGGCAACTGGTCGCTCGGCGATTATTTCAAAGAGGAGCAACTCCCATGGGTGTTCGAGTTTTTGACCGACACAGAGAAAGGCATCGGGCTTGATCCTTCGCGGCTTTACGTGACCGTCTTCGCCGGCGACGATGCAACCGGCATTCCCGCAGACGAAGAATCGGTTGCCATCTGGAAGAAACTGTTCGGCGAAAAAGGCGTCGATGGCGGCGATCCGAAATACGTCCGCCTTGGTTCGGAAGAGAACGGCGGGAAAACCGGCATGCAGGGCGGCCGCATCTTTTCGTATGATGTGAAAAAGAACTGGTGGAGCCGTGCGGGCGTGCCTTCCAAGATGCCGGCAGGCGAACCGGGCGGACCCGATTCTGAGGTGTTCTATGATTTCGGCGAGCGCGATGCGGCGGGAAATCCGAGGCACGATGTGCGGTTCGGCGACCACTGCCATCCGAACTGCGACTGCGGCCGTTTCCTTGAGATCGGCAACAGCGTTTTCATGGAATACAAAAAAAGCGATGACGGAACGTTCGAGAAGCTTGCACAGCGCAACGTGGACTTCGGCGGCGGGCTTGAGCGCATTACGGCGGCGTCGATCGGCGACAGCGACATATTCGCAATCGATATTTTCCGGAAGATGTCGGAAGCCCTTCCCGCGGGGGGCGATGTCCGCAAGGTGCGCATCATCCTCGACCATCTTCGCGGGGCAATTTTCCTCATCGGCGACGGTATCCTTCCTTCGAACAAGGGTCAGGGCTATATGCTGCGCAAACTGCTCCGCCGCGCGGCGCTCTTTTCCGATGCCCTGAAACCGGAGGCCGGGTGGCTCGAAATGATGGTCGGGACGGTGTGTGTCTATTATAAAGAGCAGTATCCCGATCTTGATGTGCGCCGTGCCGAGATCACGAGGGCGGTGACGGACGAATTCAGGAAGTTCGGCGCGACGGTGAAAGATGGACTCAAGGAGTTCGAGAAGCGCGCGCGGGGCGGTGCGGTCACCGGCACCGATGCATTCGATCTCTATCAGAGCTACGGATTTCCATGGGAACTTACTCAGGAGATCGCGACCGAGCGCGGTATCCCCGTAGATAAAAGCGAGTTCGAATCGGAATTCACGAAACATCGCGACCTTTCGCGCACCGCCTCCGCGGGCACCTTCAAAGGAGGCCTCGCTGACGCGTCCGCCGAGACGACACGCCTTCACACAACGCACCATCTTCTCCTCAAGGCTCTGCAGACCGTCCTCGGTCCGCAGGTGAAACAGCGGGGGAGCAATATTACGGCCGAACGCCTGCGCCTCGATTTTTCGTACGATGGCGGCAGGATGACGGATGAGCAGAAGGCGGCCGTCGAAACGATTGTGAACGACGCAATAAAAGAGGACCTTCCCGTGACGCGCAGCGAAATGCCGCGCGAAGAGGCCGAGAAGCTTGGCGCGGAGCACGAGTTCGGGCAGAAATATCCGGAGCGCGTGTCGGTGTATTCGATCGGGCCGAAGGGCGCGACCCTCGCTGACCCGAAATTTGCGGAAGCGTTCTCGATCGAGTTCTGCGGCGGTCCGCACGTTACGCATACGGGGGAGATCGGCGGTACGTTCAGGATCGCGAAAGAGGAAGCGGTAAGTGCCGGCATTCGCCGCGTCCGCGGTGTCATTGAAAAATGACCGTGACGATGTGTTAAAATAGAAGAGTGAAGTTTTCCTCTCCCTTCCGGCCGCGTGAAAAATTTCTGGCGCTCGAGGTCATGCCGTCCGGCGTGAACGGACTTTTCCTTTCGGTGGACGACGAACACCGTCTCGTGTTCGAGCATTTTCTGCGCGGGATCGATCTCGTTAAATTTTTCAAAAAACCCTGGCGCCGTGCGGCGCAGCAATCGTGGGAGGGAAAATACCTCTTCAAAGACCATCGCAAGGTGATTGCGGTGGCAGACCCGTCGCTTGCGACGACGATCCCGATCCCGGTCGAGCTCGCGCGCGAACCTGCGGAAGCGAAGCTTCCGATCACCGTGCCGGAACTCGAGAACCTTATCGCCCAGGAGATGGCGAAGATCTTCAACGGGTGCCGCACCGAGGCCGCGTCGCGGCTCCACGTGCATGAACTCGATGCGCTGCTTGTCGGCGAAAAAGCGCGCGCTTTCAAAGTGGACGGAAACGCCGTGATGGATCCCGCCGGATTCACAGGGAAGAAGGTGACGCTCCTTCTTGAACTCACCTTTACCAGCCGGGAGCTTTTTGAAAAGCTCAAACAGTTTTTCAACGCACCCGAGGATTTCTATTTCGCCGAGTCGCCCCAATCGCGGCTTGCGTCGCTTTCGCGCGTGCGGAAGATGCCGCTCAATCTTGTGTTCGCTGACGAGACGGACGGTACCATTCCTGCGACATCATCGCTTTTCGTGCTTGAGGAGGGCCGCGGAAAGGATGGATACCCTATACTGTACCGCGAAACGTTCGCGTGGAGCTTTGCCCAGGTCTTCGGACGCATCACGTCTGCATTCGGCGTGAGCGGTCCCGTCGCGCGCGAGCTTTACGGGACTTATTGCGGCGGCGGCTTTTCCGATGCCGCGGCGCGCGTCTTCAAACGGACGATCGATCCCGCGTTCGACGAGCTCTTTGCGGAAGTCTCCAAAAAAAAATTGAAAGGATCCTTTTACATCGACGCCCCATACGGAATGCCTTTCGGTCTGCCGCATCGACACGGCGATGCGGTGTTCGAATCCATGCCTCTTGCCGAAGTGTTCGGGGCTGTCGGGTTTGCCGAGGGGATGGCCACGGACGGAAAAGAGGACGCCGTCGCTCTTTCGGCGCACGCGCTCTCGCGTCATCTCCTGCCTTTTGTGGAGGCATATTTCGACAAGAGCGACACCGAGCTTAACCGGAAACTGCGCAGACGGCTTCATTGGCTCGCAGCATGATCATTCGCGTGGTTCGTGCGCAATGATATGTGATATACTTAAAGACATGAAAAAAATCGTGGTGGAGAAGGCGGATGGCATCGCCGAGGTCATTGACCAGATTTTAAACGAGCAGGAAGACCGGGTGGTGATCGTCATACCGCGCAGCTCGGCGCTTGTGCGCTCGATGAGCAATTTTCGGTTGCTGAAGCGCGAGACCGACGCCGCCGGCAAGGAGGTGTCCATCGAATCGGTGGACGAGACCGTGCTTGCGTTTGCAAAAGAGTGCGGGATGCCGGCGTCGCATCCGCTTTGGCGCGGCGTGCAGGGCGCGGAAGCGACCGACGGCGAGAATAAAAGAATGTCGGACATTATCCCCAAATCGCGCATGAGCAATGGAACGACCGCATCTTCCAAGAAGAAAAGAGTGGAACCTGAATCCGAAGAGGGCGAGATCGAGGAAGATGAAGACACGGAGGATGCGGAGGAGGAAGCGCCCTCCATCACTTCAATAGAGGAAGAGGAAGAAGAGGCTGTTTTTTCGTCGTCTCCCAAAGGGTACGGCCCTTCCGCTGCGCACGGCGGTCGCAACGGTCACACTGTCAAACGGTATGACGACGAAGACGAGGATGATGAAGATAACGGTCCGCGGCGTCGCATCGGCGGGCGGGTATGGACGGTCATTGCCATCATCATTGTCCTTGCGCTCGGCGGCGCATATATCGCAAGCGCTTATTTCAGTCATGCGAACATCACCATCACCTTCAAAAAGACGCCGTGGACCTGGCAGGGCAACCTCACTGTGGATAAATCGGCATCGACGGATGATATTGCGAATGGCGTTCTTGCGGGACAGGTCTTTACATCCAACAAGAACATCACCGATACCTATAAAGCCTCCGGCCAGCAGAACGTCTCACTCAAGGCCACGGGTATGATCACCATTTACAACGACTACAGCACGAAACCCCAGGAGCTCGTGGCGACCACGCGCTTCCTTACTCCCGACGGCAAGATATTCCGCATTACGAACAATGTGAGCGTGCCGGGCGCAACGCAAGGCGCCAATGGTTCGCTCCGCGCCTCATCCATCACCGCACCGATCGTCGCCGACCAGGCCGGTCCCAATTACAACATAGGCCCCGTGGCCAAGCTTACCATCCCCGGATTCCAGAAGGATCCCCAATACAACTATTTCTGGGGAACGATCACCGCGTCAACGACCGGCGGCTTTACCGGTATGCGTGCGGTGCCGACCGTTGCCGATATTGCGGCTGCCGAGGCGAGCACCACCGCCGACCTTCAGGCAAGCCTGCAGGGCGGATTCAACGGCAGTTATCCGAACAATTTCAAAATCCTCGATGGTGCAACGCAGATCACCACGGGCAAGCTCACGGTGAATACCACGACCGACGACCAGGGGAATTTCACTGTCTTCGCTACGGCGACTTTGTCCGCTATCGGCTTCGATGAAACGGCACTCAAATCCGCGCTCCTTGCAGTGGCGCAGGGAACGGAGGCGAGCTCAACATTCGCCGATATGAATCTCAATTACGGAAGTGTTTCAGCGAACTTCCCCAAAGGGCAGGTTTCATTCTCCCTTTCGGCGCAAGGCGATCTTGAGCCGGCGCTTTCGCCGGTGGACTTCGAGCAGCAGCTCCTCGGAAAGGATACGGCGGACGCCCGAACGGTGATCGCGGCCTTGCCCCAGCTCGCAAGCGCCGAGATATCCGTATGGCCGTCATGGCTCAGCACCATCCCGAACGATCCCGCAAAGGTGCATATCAGCATAAACTGAAGGGACGGCGTATCCCGGGTTTGACAAGGTCAGACTTGTCGGCTATACTCTTCTCATTGGTTTTATGGTAATACTCCTGCATCGAACTTCCCGTTCCATGAGAAATCGCGCGGCTTCCGCACATCGCTGATGGAAAAAGGGAAAGCGGTTGAAGGAAAAGTGATCGAAGCCCTGCCGGGGTTGAGCTTCCGGGTCAAGGTAAACGGCCTTGATGAGGAAGTGCTGTCCCATCTCGCCGGCAAGATGAAGATCCATAACATCAGGGTATTGCCGGGCGATACGGTTCTTGTTGAGATGAGCCCTGACGGCCATCGTGGAAGGATCGTGCGCCGGCTGTAATGACGGCCAAAAACCAAGTTCCAACTACTATACTGCAATGAAAGTACGGAGTTCCATAAAAAAGATCTGCGCGAGCTGCCAGATCGTGAAGCGCAACGGCAAGCTTTACGTGCGCTGCAAGAATCCGAAACACAAACAGCGGCAAGGCTAATCAACCGTCATGCGTATTTTTGGTGTAAACATTCCGGATAACAAGAGGATCGAGATCGCGCTCACGTATCTTTACGGCGTCGGTCCTGCGGTCAGTAAGCGCGCGCTTGTTGCCGCGAAGGTGACCGAAGGCAAGAATGCCAAAGACCTTACCTCCGACGAGATCCTCCGCATACAGAACTTCCTCGAGAAGAACTATCCAGTGGAAGGTGAACTTCGTCAGCTCGTCCGGGGCAATATCAATCGTTTGAAGGAACTCCAGGCTTACCGCGGTCTTCGCCATGCGCATAAGCTTCCCGTCCGTGGCCAGCGTACGCGAACCAATTCGCGCACGGTTCGCGGAAATGTCCGCAAGACCGCCGGCAGCGGCAAGCGTAAGGTGGACCTCAAGTAACGGATCATCATTATTCAAGCAATGGGAAAGAAACAGGTAACAACGCAATCGGGGGATGCCGCCATCAAGGAAGCGGCGGCGGTCGAGGCTACCGTCGCAAAGGCTGCTGGTGCGAAAAAATCCCGCCGGGTTCAGGCCGGCAAGGTTTTTGTCAACGCCACATACAACAACACGGTTGTGACCGTGACCGATGAGAAGGGCAATGTGATCGCATGGGCTTCGGCCGGATCGCTCGGATTCTCCGGCCCGAAGAAGGCCACACCGTTCGCTTCCTCGAAAGTGATCGCCGCGATCGCCGAGAAGATCCAGAACACCGGGCCGCAGGATGTAGCGGTCATTGTGAAGGGGATCGGTTCCGGCCGCGATTCCGCCATCCGTTCGCTCATCAATCACGGCTTCAACGTCACTTCCATCAAAGATGCGACGCCTGTTCCCCATAACGGTCCCCGTCCGGTAAAGGTGCGGAGGGTATAATTTCAATCTATATACAACCATGAGCCTGAGAGGTCCCAAAGAGAAAAAAGAACGCGCGCTCGGTGTGCGCCTCGGCCTGAAGGGCGAGCGTGCTCTTTCGCCGAAGTCCGCCGCCGTCCGCAAGCCGTATAAGCCCGGTGCGCACGGCCCCACCGGCCGTTCAAAGGCGCTTTCGGAATTCGGCCTCCAGCTTCGCGAAAAGAACAAGTTCAAGATCATGTACGGCCTCAACGAAGAAAATCTTAAGAGGATTTTTACCCGTGCGCAGGCAGCCAAAGGTGCGCTCGGCGCCAAGATGCTCGAGATCATGGAATGCCGTCTCGATAATGTCGTATTCCAGCTCGGTTGGACGCCGTCCCGTGCGGCCGCCCGTCAGCTCGTCCTTCATGGACATGTGTTTGTGAATAAACGAAAAGTGAAATCCCCGGGTTACGAGGTCGAAAAAGGGGATGTTATCACCATTAATCCCGCTTCGAATGCGATCGCCGCAGTTGTATCACGCAAGGAACTTATCGAAAAATACGAAGCGCCGTCCTGGCTCCGCATGGATGCGGGCAAGCTCGAGGGCGAGGTTTTGAGCGCACCCACCGACCTCAATCCTCCTTTTGAGATCAACCTTCTGGTCGATTCATTCAGCAAATAAAACCCCATTATATATAATCAATCCCATGGAGTTCTCCCATCTCAGTTCGAGTGTTTCCATAAAAACCATCTCCGAGGATGCGAAGGAAGGCATCTTCGAGATCGAAGGCCTTTACGCGGGCTACGGCCTTACGGTCGGTACCGCACTTCGCCGCGCACTTCTTTCATCCCTGCCGGGCGCTGCGGTGACGGAGATTAAAATCAAGGGTGTGCCCCACGAATTTTCTACCCTCCCCGGACTTCAGGAAGACATCGTCGAGTTTTCGCTCAATTTCAAAAAGCTGTATTTCCGAATGCACACCGACGAACCTCAGGTCCTTTCGCTCAAGATGAAGGGCGAGGGCGAGATCACAGGCGGCGATATCGAGATCAATTCCGATGTCGAACTCATAAATCCCGATGAAGTGCTCGGCCATCTCACCGCCAAGGACGCGGAGATCGATATTGAGGTGCGTGTCGAGCGCGGGCTCGGCTATGTTGCCTCGGAGGGCCGCCGCACGGAGGGTCGTCTCCCGATCGGCACGATCGCGATCGACGCCATCTTCACGCCGGTCATCCGCGTGAACTACACGGTTGATGATATGCGCGTAGGGGATCGCACCGACTACAACAAGCTTCGCATCGAGATCGGTACCAACGGCACCATCAGCCCCTCCTCCGCGCTCCATAAGGCTTCGGTGATCCTAAAGGACCATTTCGAAAAAGTGGGCGTCGTCGAGGTAAAGGAGTTCGAAGCACCGAAGGCCGAGGCGAAGAAGAAGGCTCCGGCGAAGAAGAAATAAGGTTCCCGGAAAATCCCAAACAGCAAATTCCACCATGTTCCACGGAAAGAAAAAAATGAATAAGTTCGGCCGCGTGAAGGGCCAACGGGTATCATTCATCCGCAACCTCGGCAATGATCTTATCCGCGCCGGCGGCATTGAAACGACCGAAACACGAGCCAAAGCGATCCGTCCCAAAGTGGAACGCCTTGTTACGTTCGCCAAGCGGCAGACCGTGGCCTCGCGCCGCGAGATCCTGAGCCGCGTCGGGAATGCCCGCATTGCGAAGAAGCTCATGGAGGAATATGGCCCGCGTTATGCGGAGCGGAAGGGCGGCTATCTTCGCATCACGAAGCTCGGCAAGACGCGCAAGCGCGATGCTTCGCGCATGGTCCGCATCGAATTTGTATAAATCGGCGAATTAGGATATACTCTGCGAGTCATGGATTATCATATTGACGCAAAAAACAAAGTACTCGGCCGCCTGGCCACCGACATCTCCCTCATTTTGCAGGGCAAGAAATCGGCGGCATACAAGAGCAACGCGGTGAGCGACGATAAGGTCTATGTGAAGAATGTTGATGGCCTTGTCGTGACCGGCAATAAGATGACCGATAAGATCTATTACAACCATACCGGCTACGTCGGCCATCTTAAAGAGAAGCGTCTCGAGGAGGCGATGGCAAAGGATCCCCGCTGGGTGCTCCGCCATGCCGTGCGCAAGATGCTTCCGCGCAACTTCCTCACGCAGCGGCGCATCAAAAACCTCATTTTCGTCGAGAAGTAACCGTTCGCGACCTACGACACCAATGGCAATCACCGAGACAACCAAAAAGGAACCCACACCGCGTCACCACATCGCGGCGCATCACGCGCCCGCTTCGGGTCGTTACACCGAGGCCGTCGGCCGCCGCAAAACCGCGATCGCGCGCGTGCGCATCGTTGCCGGCAAGGGCAAGGTGACCGTGAACGGAATGGACATCAAGAGCTATTTCACGCTCCCGCGCCTTATTGCCGCCGCGAAGGCTCCGCTCGAACAGCTCCAAATCGCCGATCTCGATGTTTCCGTCAATGTTTCCGGCGGCGGTATCCACGCCCAAGCCGAAGCGGTCCGCCTCGGACTTTCCCGTGCAATCGTTGCAAAGAGCGCCGACTGGAAGCCGCGCCTCCGTGTTATGGGATTCCTCACCCGCGATTCGCGCATGGTGGAACGCAAGAAGTACGGCAAGCGGAAAGCGCGCAGATCTCCTCAGTGGGCGAAACGCTAGACGAGCCATAATTTCTGGGGTGGCCCGGAAGCTCGGTGAAACAAGGGGAATCTTAAAAACTCCCCACAGGAAACTTGCCTGATGGGGCGTTTTGTTGCCGTGTAGCGGCTAGCGCCGCAGACATAAGATTGGAATCTCAGAAAACAGCTTCAGCAATGGGGCTGTTTTCTGTTATGATGCAAGATATGCTGAACCTCACTCCATTCCTTTTGTTCGACGGCGACTGTGCCGATGCGATGGCGTTCTATCAGTCGTGCCTCGGCGGCGAGCTGACCGTGACGAAGGTCGGCGATACTCCCATGAAAGCGCAGATGCCACCGGAGCAGCATCAAAAAGTTGCCCACGCACACCTTGAGAGCGGCGCGGTTTCATTTTCCGCAACTGACTGGCTCCATCCCACGCGCAAGCCCGTGAAGGGAAATACTGTCGCGATGTACATTAATGGGGAAACGTATGAAGAATTGAGGACGATATTCGACAAGCTCGCCGTCGGCGCGGATCCGTCGCTGCTCGATGATCTGCGGGATATGCCGTTCGGGAGTTATGGACACCTTGCCGACAGATACGGCGTCCATTGGTTCTTCCAGGGAGAGGCGGCGAAACGCTGAGTCCTAAAGCCCATATCTGCCCAAAGGGTTGCAGTGGGCGAAGCGCTAGGAGAGTGCTGCGGACTAGCTACAGAACAAAAGGCCTCGGTAAACCGGGGCTTTTTGGTTGCTTTAATTTCAAATATCATGCTAGACTTTGGCCAGCAGAAAGGCGGACGAAATGCTTTCATATGAATGGGTCAAACCAGAATAGGAGGCAAACATGAGTCAGGCTACATCCCTGCAGTCCGAGGTCGACGCCCTGAATAAGGAATACGAAGGCTACATCAGAAAACTGCGAACGGCGTGGCTTTCCCAGAACCGCATCAACTCAAACGACGTATACGAAGTGATGCGTCCACATCAACGAGCAGAAGTGCACCAGCGCATTGCGCAGTGGGGTAGATACATTACTCCGCTCGCTGGGGCGTGGTGGAAGGAACGGGGATACGGCGTCATCTGGCCTGATGACGATTCGCAACCGATGCAAGTTTATAAACTAGATGAAGCCGCTTGATACGGCGGCACAGATTTCAGGGGCGCATCCATGCGGTGCGCCTTTTTTGCGCAGACCAAGTTAGAACAGGAAGCCTCGGCAAACCGGGGCTTTTTGGTTGGCAGATACAGCGGTAGAATGAGCGTGAATGGAAGAAGGATTGACCATTGAAGTGAACATAGACGGTTCCGCATACAAAAATCCTTGCGCGATCTTCCGCGCGATTCTTGCGCGATGAAAATCGCAGTAGGAAATACGGGCACAAAACGGCCTCCCAAAGTTCGCCACAGCCCAGAGCGTGCCAGTGGGCGAAGCGCTAAACGAGCGCTTCGGTGCTGATTTCCCATACTCAATCCTCCGCTCTCATTCTTCACAGAGGGCTGCTATGGGCAGGGCTGGTGTGCTTTGCGCTGCCAGCCTTTCACTTTTTATGGATTGTCAGCAAACAAAGACCGCTTGAAAGGGCGATTTTTGTATTGGATTGCAAAAATTAATAAAAAATGGTATAAAATGCTCAGCGATATTTCGCGAGGAGATGGCTATGGAGGCCAAGGAAAAACTATTGATGCTCATTCAAGCATGGGCGACAACTGAAGGGCTTCAATTAGGGCAAGTCTTCATAAATATTGACTCGCCAAAGGTAAACGCTCACATTTCGCTCGTGCGACGGAAGAAGAAGTTATCGTTTTATCCTTCCAGCCGACCGCTTGAATCGGCTGATTGGGTAAAAATTATGGAACTTCCATGGACTTCGGAGCAACGAGCGATTATGGAAGCGGTACGGAAGGAACCGGGCTGCGTTCTTCCTCTTTCTGTTTGTGGCCAAAAGGAATATTACCGTTATTGGTTTACGAGGCTTAATCTCGTACTTCTGCATAACGGTGTAAATTATCGTTTCTCTTCTCGGGGGGCGAAAAGAGGTCCTTTCCCGCTTCGCGCCGGAGAGCAACGATAGTTTAATGTGCTTTACATGCACAGCCCCTGCGCACCACCGCGGACCATTACACTGGCCTCATATGGAAAGAAGCAGAACACCGCTTCAAAGCGGGCGCAGTACATCAGCTCCTGTGACCTAATGGCAATAATTTCGCCGAACTATTCGGCATCCCAAAGGGCGGTCCTCATGCGAGGATCGCCCTTTTTCGGCATGATGAAGCACGGGAACGCGGAGAAAATAAAAGGGAGCATTCTCAATGCTGTAAAAGATGACGTTTTGTAGCTCGCGTCCCGATAGTGGCGGCGGTAAGGGTGCAGAATTCGGACATCGGGGAGCGCTTCCGTTTTTGGCGAAGCCGCCCTACAATATGAGTCATGAAGATTTACGTTCTGGGAAGCAGCCATTTCTACAAGGAAATGGTTGCCTGTAAAGATCGGCTGCGTGAACTCGGCTATGACGGCTGGATACATCCAGATTACGAAGCGTTTGCCCGCGGCGACAAGCAGGACATCGTAACGCGCTGGCGCAACGGCGAACGTGCCGCGATCAAACGGGAGAACAATTACCTCAATGAACATTATGGGAACATCCTCGCGAGCGATGCCGTGCTCATTGTGAATCTTGAGAAGCAGGGCGTGAAGAACTATATCGGCGGCAACGTCCTCATAGAGATGGGACAGGCCTACGTGAATGGCAAGAAGATCTTCTTCCTAAACGGCATGCCGGAAGGGCTTTCGTACATGGATGAGATCGAAGCGATGGATCCCATCTGCCTTAACGGCGACCTCGCCGCCATTGCCTGATATGAAAAAGAAGAAATCAATCACCATTTGTTGCAGCGCCGCCTTCTTCAAGCAGGCGCTCGAAGTGGAAAAGGAGCTTAAGAAGATGGGTTACGCCGTGAAGCTCCCATATACGGCGATGAAGATGAAGAAGAGCGGCGATTACCGCGTGGAGACGTATAAAACGTGGTTTGCCGACCCCAAGAAGTATACCCGCAAGACGTGGCTCATCAAAAACCATCTTAACAAAGTGAAAAGCGGCGATGCGGTGCTGATCCTCAATTATGAAAAGAAAGGCGTCCCCGGCTACATCGGCGGCAATACGCTTATCGAGGCGGCGATCGGTTTTGACCGGAAGAAACCGATATTCATCTTGAACCCCATCTCGGAACGGCTCGGTTTCATGGAGGAGGTGTTTGGCTTGCAGCCGATATTTTTGAACGGCAACATCAGTAAGGTTTCCATTAAACGCTAATCACCATCTATTGTTCCATGCCCGACAGCCGCATTTTAGAAATTGTCGACGAAAATGATCGTGTGATTGGCCAGGCGACCCGTGGAGAAATCCACGAGAAAGGCCTGCTCCACCGCGAGATCCACATCTGGTTCGTCACGCCGAAAGGGGAAATCGTTTTCCAGCATCGTGCGAAGGACAAGGATACGTTCCCTGATCTTCTGGACGCGACCGTAGGCGGCCATGTGGAGCCGGGCGATTCATACGAGAAGACGGCGATCAAGGAGATGGAGGAGGAGACCGGGGTCATACCAAATCCAGCCGACCTTCATCTCATACTTACGCTTCATAAGCGGTCGGAAGATCCCGCGACCAAGACGATCAACAATACGATCCGGGCGCAGTACGCCTATGTCTATCACGGCGATGTCAGAGATCTGAAAATAGAAGAAGGAAAGGCGTTGGGTTTTGAGGCGCGGCCAATTGGCTCATTGGGCCATTTGAGTGATGAAGATAAGAAGAAATTCATTTATTTAATTCTACGACCGGATATGTTGGATCTCTTTGAGAAAATGAAAGCGCTCATTAAATAACCCGTGTCAATCATCAATATGGACTGCGTCTATTGCACTCTGCCGGAAATCAAGACCCGCACGGTCAAGAATAACGGTCTCGCGTGGGCATTTTTGACGAACATTCCGATCGCGCCGGGCCACACGCTTGTCGCGCCGGTGCGGCACGTGCAGAAATTCGAAGAGTTGACCGCTGACGAGAAGACGGCGATATTCGCACTCATGACGGAGGTAAAAGCGGCACTCGAGGATCTCTTCGGCGCGGAAGGATTTCATCATGTATGGAACGAAGAAAAGATTGCGGGCCAGTCCATTCCGCACTTTCATCTCCATATTGTCCCGCGCAAGACTGGAGATGAAGGGATTACCGAATATGAGCCGCGCAAGTTCCTCTATCGTCCCGGATCGCGCGAGACGACGCCGGAGGCGGAATTGCAGGACATATCAAAACAAATCACCGCGAAGCTCAAATGAAGATATATCTTATCAGGCATGGGCAAACGACAGGTGATTTAGAAGATCGCTTCGGCGGCGATTACAATGACCACCTTACCGAGGAGGGAGAAGCGCAGGCTCGCGAGCTGGCGGACAAATTAAAAAACTCCGGTATTGAGATCATCTTTTGCAGCCCGAAGATCCGCGCTCAAGAGACAGCGGCAATCGTTTCGAAAGAAATCGGATGTAAAGTCGAGGTTGTGCACGATATCCGCGAACGAAACATGTATGGCATCCTCACGGGCATGGTGAAAAGCGAAGCGAAGGAGAAACATCCGGAACATGTTGAGGCACTGAAGAATCATCGGCATGCCGTCCCGGAAAGCGAAAACTACGAACGCTTCGGGGAGCGCATCCGGAAATCGCTCGACGCCATCACCAAACAGCCGTATCAAACGATAGCGATCCTTTCCCATGGCGGTCCGATCTCATTCGTCTTCCGAGAAATCTTGAAATTGGGAGATGTTAGGATCGAGGACTGCGGCTTTGCGGAGTTGGAGAGCATAGACGGCATGCTGTCCGTGATCAGGATGGAAGGCATCGCATTGAAAGAACGGGAGAAAAATTACTGCACGCTTTACCTCGTGCGCCATGGCGAGACGGAATGGAATAAGAATCATACCGTCATGGGGCAGATGGATTCACCGCTCACGCCGGAAGGGGTAAAACAGGTTGAGGCAACCGCGCAAGAGCTGAAGGGAATTCGGTTCGATGCGGCATTTTCGTCGGATTCGCCGAGGGCAGTGAGGACGGCCGAGATCATAAAGCTCGACCGGCAGCTGGCCATACAGACCTCGAAGCTCCTGCGGGAGCGGAAATACGGACGCTTCGAAGGAGGGCCGTCTTCGGCCTTTCAAGAAACAGCGCAGCGTCTCCTCATGGAAAAAGGGAAGCTATCACACGATGAACAGTGGAAGTTCCGCTTCGCGGACGACATGGAAAGCGATGAAGAAGTGGTCAGCCGGTTTATTGTCCAACTTCGAGAGATCGCGGCCGCGTACCCCGGAAAGACCGTACTCGTAGTAACTCACGGAGGATGCGTTCGGACGTTCCTCATGCGCACAGGCTGGGCGAAATATGGGGAGTTGAGGGGAGGGGCGTTTCAAAACGCAGGCTACGCCAAAGTCCTGTCGGACGGCGTCGACTTTTTCGTGAAGGAGGTAAGAGGGGTCAGGGATAACAAAGGCACCGAATGAAACCATGAAGCTCGTCTCGCTCAATATCTGGGGCGGCAAGATATCCGATCCGCTCGTTGTCTTTATCAAAGAACACGCATTGGAAACGGACGTATTCTGTTTTCAGGAAGTCCTCAAAGGCGGCACCGGAAAGACCGCCCGTGAGGAAATGAAAGATTGCTATGAGCGGATCGTCGGTCTGCTCCCGGGTCATACGAGCTACTTTTCTGGATACGGCGAAGGCGGTTATTACAGCGAGAGCTTGAAGGGATTGGATTTCGATTACGGCGTCGCCTGTTTTGTGAAGAAGAATTTGAAGCAATCCCTCGTCGGGAGCGTTACGTTATACGATCTGGGAACAAAATGGAATGACTACGATGGAGGTTTTGCGGCGGGCGCGTCGATTGCCGTTAATGTCGCCGGTCATGTGATTGTCAACGTCCACGGATTATGGCAAGGAAGCATAAAAAAGGATAGCGAAGCGCGGTTTGAGCAGAGTAAACGCATTCTCAGCCTCGCAAGCAAGGTAACTGGCAAAGAGATCATCTGCGGCGACTTCAATTTGGAGCCGGACACGAAAAGCATCGGCATGATCGAGGGCCTCCCGACGCGGAACCTTATCAAGGAATACGGAATCACTTCAACGCGGAGCAGCCATTACAAGAAGCCATTGAGATTCTCCGACTATATGCTGGTTTCTCCGGAGGTGGACGTGGTGGACTTCAAGGTTTTGTCGGATGAGGTGTCCGACCATTTACCGCTGTATCTGGAATTTAAATGACATGAAAACTCTCAAGTTCCGCCCTGCGCTCGCGCAGCTGATAACAGATGGCGAAAAAACTACAACGTGGCGGCTTTTCGACGATAAGAATTTGCAAGCGGGGGACGTGGCGGAACTCGTGAATTGGGAAACGAAGAAGGTCTTTAGCCGCGCCGTCGTCACGGAGGTCGTTGAGAAGCCGATCAAGGAGTTGGACGACCACGACTGGGAGGGCCATGAGCGCTTCCCGGACGACGAAGCGATGTATGCCGCCTATCGGAGCTACTATCCCGGCAAAGAGGTGGGACCGGCTACGGCGGTCAAGATAATTCACTTCATTCCGGTAAAGGATTGGGATGCCGATTTTCCCAAGATCATCAAGGAGGTCGGCTTTGAGTTCCCTTGGAAAAACGAAGCGGTGTGGGCGCTCGATGTTCCAACGGAAGACATGCCGATAAGCGAACTCGCATGGCATTTCGACGTCCCATTTCATTGGAGGGACGGCGGCAGATACAATCTCACATCGCGCGAGATCATAGAGCATCCAGAATCCCACAAGGCAGAATACGGGCGCACGATGAATTGCGATCTGAAATATCCGATCGACATCATGGAAAACAAGGGCCGCTGGCTTATCCTCGATGGTTTGCACCGGCTCATGAAAGCCCATATCCTCAAAATGGATAAAGTGAAAGTAAGAAAAATCCCGAGAAATAAAATTCCTGACATATTAGAGAAAGAACAATGAAAAGAATCATCATCGTCCATCGTTGGTCGGGCGGCCCGAATGACGATTGGCGGCCATGGCTCAAAGCGCAGCTTGAAAAAGAAGGATACGAAGTTCTCGTCCCGGAGATGCCAGACAGCGACACGCCAGTCATTGAAAAATGGGTAGGGAAGTTGGCGACGGTCATAGACGTACCGGACAAGAACACGTATTTCGTGGGCCACAGCATCGGTTGCCAAGCTATCCTCCGGTATCTCGACGCACATCGTTTTGAACCGATGAAGACGGTCGGTGGGGCGGTGTTCGTCTCTGGATGGTTTAACCTGAAGAACCTCGAGGACGACGAAACGCGGGCTATCGCGAGACCGTGGATCGAGCGGCCTATCAATCCGGTCAAAATCAAAACCGTGTTGCCGAAATCAACGCTGATCATTTCTGATAACGACCCCTACGATTCGTTCGAGGAAAATAAGCAGAGGTTCAGCGAGTTCGGCTCGAAGATCGTAGTGCTGCACGGCGCGGGACATATCACGACGGATGATGGTTTTGTGCAGACACCAATCGTTTTGTCTGAACTAGAAGATTTATTAAAACTGTGAAATATGACATCAGTATCCGCGTGACGTTTCCCGAGGAGATTACTCGCGCTCTACGGACGGAGAAACAACGCTACATTTCTGAATACGGGAGCAGCTATAAATCGGAGCCGCACATTACGCTCTATCTTGATAGCTATACGGCAGAAGGGTATCCGAAGTTGTTGGATGAATTGCGCAGGTTTCATGTGAAGCCGTTTACAATCTTCTTGCTTGCGCCCAAAGTGAGGCGCGAGGAGGATCGTCATCGGAATCTCTATATTATGGATATTTCCAATAAAGAGAAATTGAAGGAATTACATGAGAAGATAACGGAGATGGCGAATCCATATCGCAGTCCCTTTATCCGCGAGAAGAAGCAGAAGGAATTGGAGAAGCAAGGTATCCTTACCGACGGAAGTCGTGAAAGCTTGAAAGCATACAATTTTCCGGAAGAGGAATTCGATCCTCATATCACGCTTGGCGAAATTGATTTTGATAAACCGCAGGCTGATATCGCAGAATCGGAGAGAAATCTCAAACCTATTGAAGGAAAGGAGATAACTGTTTCAGGTGTTGCGGTGTTTTTTTACAGAAAAGAGGACGGCGATGAAAAAGCGCGTTTGATTGAAGAAATTACCATTCCTTTTACAGAATGAACCGCCCGATAAAATTCATCATCTACGGCGTACCGGGTTCCGGCAAGACGAAGCTTGCCCGGCGTCTCGCAAAAAAGTATGGCGTGCCGCATATTGAGGCGGATATGTTGAGGAAGATAGCCCAAAAAGGGAGAACGACATCGCAATCACCGTTTTATTTCCTGCCCACTACCGAAGCGTACCAGGCTATCGGGAAGCGGACCGAGAAGAATATCATCGCGGGGTTTCTAAATGTGCGTAAGGCGCTCCATTCTACCATCGTCAAGTGGCTGAAGAAGCACCGTCGGGGGTTCGTCCTCGAGGCGGCATTTCTTGACCCTCACCGATTTCTAAAGACCGGGGATGTCATTCTGCTTGCGCCATCCGCAAAAGATCACCGACGACAGTTTTTCGCTCATCGCAAAAAGAACGTCGTCCGCAATAAAGCGCACCTTCGGAATGCTCGCGTGATCCAGCGGTATCTTATCGCGGAGGCACGACGGTTGGGCATACCGATCTCACGGAATGGAGATCGTATATAAAAAACCTAAAGCCCACCCCGTACTTTACGAGTAAAGTGAAATCATGGCGCGATCTTCTGCGCGATTCTTGCGCGATGAAAATCGCAGTAGGAAATACGGGCACAAAACGGCCTCTAAGGTTCGCCACAGCCCAGAGCGTGCCAGTGGGCGAAGCGCTAAACGAGCCATAATTTCTGGGGTGGCCCAGGGGCCCGGGAAAACAAGGGAAAAACTCAAAAACTCCCCACAGGAAACTTGCCTGATGGGGAGTTTTGTTGCGCCATAGCGGCTAGCGCCGCAGACGGAGATTTTGCAGGAAGGGTGCGGTATAAGATTTTCGTCGGGCTACTTTACTAAAGAGTTGTCCGTCTGCGGGTTAGTTATGTTTTACGATTACTATTGATTGATAATATCCAGTGCCGGGATTGCTATAGCTGAACGTTGGAGTGAACGATCCCGCGCCGGAAACCGTTTGGAATGTGAGCACCTCCGAATTTGTGTTAGTAGTCTGCTGTGTGACTCCGTAGTTAATAGTATCAGTCGACGTGGCATTGGTCCCACCAAATAAAAGAGCTGCATCTGTACCAGCCACTGCTGCTGATGTGGATGGCCCAACAATTGGCGAGCTGAAAGTGCCACCATATTCAAGGACGTCTGTTTCTCTTATCCCTCCCGTGCTGCCGGCGAAAACGGCCAAAGCGGCGGCAGGGCCATTATTACTATTGAAAGTTATGGTGACAGAACCGGTAGATATGTCCGAACTGGTGAGAGTTTTTGAAAATGTCCATCCGGCAATGTATGCCCCTCCAGCTTGATTGAGCTGGGTCCATCCGGAAGGCGAAATGGAAATAGCGCTTTGGTTCGCGTGAGCAAAAATAATCGCCAAATCTCCGACCTGAGATGCCGAGGGAAGATTGAGCGTGATCGATGTACCACTGGTAGCTCCGATTGCGCTTCCGCGGAGTTGGATTGGTTGCGATTCCATATGAAAATCCACCGGTACCAAAGCGAGACTTGTCCCTTGTTCGTAGAGGTCGGCATACTGACCCCCGTCATTCTGTGCGGTTGAGGCGTATTTTGATGATTCCAGTGCTGCGGTCAGTTCATAGGTCGAGCCGCTGGTCTCATAGGTGTAATAAAGTCCGCTGCTCGTTTGATTGATCGGATCCACCGGAAGTGAACCAAACGGGGCGCCGGAGCTGATGGCGGCGAAATTCACAGGGATCCAACCTGTGCCGTTTGTGCTACGATATGCGGAGATACTGCTACAGCTCCAGACATCCGGGCCGGCCGACGGAAGCCCGAGGTCGCCGCAGGTGGACGATGCGTCGGGAACTGAAACATACATAATACTCGACGTTCCCATACCACCCGTTCCTTGATCCGTCTGATATATGGAAAGTGCGGATTTGAGGGTTGAGAGATCCGAAATACGGTTCGCATCCCTCGATTGCGCGAGAAGCTGGGCGGGATTCAAAACCAATACAACGACCACCGCAAGGATCGCGATGATGGCAATAACCACGAGCAGTTCGATGAGGGTGAAAGCGAAACGGTGGTGCATGAAAGTGGGATAATTGCAGAACTTTACTTTATTTTATCATATACAACACAGGAGAATGGGTTGAATCGTATTCACGGTGAAAAAGGGTTATCGGTTCTATTTGAACTTAGCAACGCGAATTATGGCGTTTTTTGCGAAAAAGTCCGCCCTCAGTGGGCGAAGCGGTAAGCGAGCACCGCAGAAAGAATATGGAAACAGCTTCAGCAATGGAACTGCTTTTTTGTTATAGTCATCTACATAACAATGAAAGAAACTTTTCGTTCGCTGCGAAACCGCAATTTTCGCCTTTTCTTTTTCGGCCAGCTGATCTCCAATACGGGGAATTGGCTGACGAACGTCGCCATAACACTGCTGGTGCTGAAGATCACCGGGAGCGGCGTTGATGTGGGTCTCCTGGCGGCCTTTCAGTACGGCCCCATCCTTTTCCTTTCGGCTTGGGCCGGTGCCATTGCGGATCGCGTGGATAAGCGGAAGATGCTGTTCATCACGCAAAGCTTCGAAATGGCGCAGTCGTTCGGGCTTGCGATCGTGGCATTCATGCCGCATCCGCCGATCGCGGCACTTTATATTCTCGCGGGGTTTGGCGGCATCTTCCTTTCTTTTGACAATCCGCTTCGCCGTTCGTTCGTGAGCGAGATGGCACCGCCCGACGATCTTGCCAATGCCGTCGTGCTCTACAGCACGACCATGAATGTTCCGAGGATTCTTGGTCCGGCGCTTGCGGGACTTCTTATCGTGACGACCGGATATGGCTGGTGTTTTGCGATCGATGCGTTTACGTACATTGCCGTCTTGATCGCGCTCGCCATGATGCGCACGGAAGATCTTCATCGGCGTGCGCCGAAGGAGCGAACGAAAGGGGAGATACGCGAGGGCCTGCGCTACGTACTTGGAACGCCGTTGCTTTTGATAAATTTTACGATCCTCGCGCTCATCGGCGTGATGTCGTATAACTTTACGGTCACACTGCCTCTTTTTGTTCATATGTCGCTCGGCGGCGGCGATACGGCGTTTACCGTTCTCTACTCGATCTTCAGCGCGGGCGCCGTCGTATGCACATTGATCGTTGCCCGGCGCAATTGGGTGAAGATGAACCATATCATCCTCGGCGCTGCAGCGCTCGGCATCACCATGCTTGTACTCGCCGCGACGACGAATATCGTCTTTGCGGCCGCAGCCATGTTCCTTGTCGGCATGTCGAGCATCCTTTATATGACGGCTACAACGACGCTCGTGCAGACGGAGTCCAAACATGAGATGCACGGACGCGTACTCGCGCTCCAGTTGGTGCTTCTTATCGGCACGACGCCGATCGGCGGTCCGATCTCCGGGTGGCTCGCTGATGCATTCGGCGCACGCGTGCCGATCGTCATCGGCGGCGTGGTGGCGCTTATCGCCGCGGGATGGGGATGGCTTCAGTGGAAGCGGAAGCCGGCATTTGTTCAAAATGTCCCTTAATAAGTGAAAAACCTTATTGTTTTAGTGAATGGTATGATTACATCATGGACTGGATATTGCTTTTTATCTTTGTGGTTGTATGCGAAGCGGTTGGAGTAAGCGGAAGTTTTTTTACGGTGCGCGCGATTCCCGGGTGGTATGCCAAACTGAAGAAGCCGTCCTTCAATCCGCCAAACTGGATCTTCGGGCCGGTTTGGACGATCCTTTATGCATTGCAGGGGATAGCGGCATATTTTGTGTTCCAATCGAATGGAATAGGGACGGCATTCGATGTTTTTGTGGTCCAGCTCGCACTCAATGCCGTTTGGACGCCGTTGTTTTTTGGAGCAAAGCGCCTTGGCGCGGCACTCGCTGAACTTATCGCCCTCCTTCTTTGTATTATTGCGGCCATTATTCTTTTTTTTGGGATCAATACTCTTGCCGCCTGGCTCATGGTTCCTTATATGCTTTGGGTGGCTTTTGCAACAATATTGAATTATGAAACCTGGCGTTTGAACCCTGCGGCATCTGCGCGAAAAAATTCCTGAAAAGAAGGCTTTTTTGATTTTGTAACAATTCTTTCCCCAGAACGTCATATAATAATGATACGGAGCCTTGCGGTCCGGCGGGGCGGGTCGATCGTTTTTGAAGGTCGGTCACATCAAAAACAAAAAAACCAATTATTAGATTCAAAAAGATGAACAAACGTAGGTCATATGCGGGTATCTGGGGCGCGGGAGTCGTCGCCCTCGTAGGATTCGCCACGGTCGCGTTCGCGATGTTCGCGCATGCCCAGACGGCGCCGACGGTCTCCTGTTCGGGAGCGGTTTCGGGCGACCAGATAATATGGACGGCCACCTCCACCGGCGGCGTTGCGCCGTACGCGTTCCTTTGGTCAGGCAGCGGCATTGCAAGCGGCACGACAAGCACGGCGGTCACCGCCACGTACGCCGCTAACGGAACGTACACGGCGATGATCCAGTCCACGGATGCTTCCTCGTCGGTCGCGACATCCTCCTGTTCGGAGACGGTGTCCTCCTATCCGGTGACGTCCACGGGTACGCTCAATGTTTATGTTTCGGTCAATAACAATGCGGGCGGTTCGGCCGTTCCCGCGAATTTCGCCGTCTCGGTGAGCGGTGCGGGTGCAACGCCGGCTTCTTTTGGCGGTAATGCCTCCGGTACGGCAGTGACGGTGGATGCGAGCTCGACCTATTCGGTCGGCGTTTCCACGCTCGCCAATTATTCGGCGAGCACGAGCGGCAATTGCACCGGTCCGATCGCGGCAGGAGCGGTCGGTTCCTGCACGGTCGCGGAAACGTACGTGGCACCGCCAATAGTGACGCCGACGAGTACGCCGACACCGCCTCTTCCACGGTTCTATCAGCCGATGTTTTCGGTTGGCGGAAACGGTCAGTTCCTTGCGCACGGCATGACAGTGACGAGCGTCGCATCGGGATCCTTCCAGGGATCGGTATGGGGTATCACCTATACCGTCGTGTGGAACGGTAATCTTTTCCCGCAGTTCTATCTCCGCGACGGGAACGAGGGCGGTGTGGCTACCAATCCGGTGACACAGCTGAAGGTGGGCGATGAAGTGGGCGTGTCAGGCTTTGTATCGTCGGCGAACCCAATGACGGTCCAGGCAAACGTGGTGCGCGATTACAGCATCATGGCGCTTCGCCCGGACAATCGCGAAGGTCAGTCCTCGAGTCCGTTCTATAACGGGATCGGTCAGGGCGGTGAAAACGGTCAGGGCAACGGCGAAGCCGTTGGTGCGAATGCAGTGTTTGGCACGCCTTCCGGAACGACACCCACATTCACCGAACTTAATGCACGCCTTCAAGAGCTCATGAGCCAGTTCCGCAACATTCAGAACCTCTATCAGGAGCAGCACGGCGGGGGAGCGGCAAACGGCAATAGTGATGGCAATGGTGGCAATAGTAACGGCAACGGCGGCAACGATCATTAATTGCGGTTGGTCGAGCCGAGCGTGCAGCACGCAAGACAGCCCCTTAAAAAGGGCTGTCTTTATTTCACCCGCTTCATTATTTGACGTTATTCGAATATATTGATATTATATTATCAGTTATCCGGTCGAACATTGCATCGGAAATCCTGCGGTTTGGAGGGGTAAATGAGTATCACGAGTTATGCAGGTCCCGCATTGGCCATCACGCTCAGTGTTGCCGCGTTCGCAATCCATGAATTCGGCCATTGGGTCGCCATGCGTCGCGCAGGTATAGAGATCGATGCTGTAGGCATCGGTTTCTCTCCTCCGCGCTGCAAGCGATGGGCAAAAAATATTTGCGGCATTCCATTCCTTTTTGGCATGCTGCCGCTCGGAGGATATATCAGGAAGACGAAGGAAGGGCAACGCCGTTTTCTTTCGTTGCCGTACCATGAACAGGCACTGATCAATGGTGCCGGTATTATGGGGAACCTTTTCTTTTCGGCGATCATCCTCGATGTTCTGCTTCTCATCGATTGCCGGGTATCGTGGATGATACTGAATGTTCCTCTTTTTTGGGAGGTCACGATCCCTCCGATCCTCATCTGGTTCGGGAGGCGCATCTTTTGCAATGCGCTGCCCATCATCGGCATCGGAACTGTTGTATGGATTGCCATAACATCCGTTCATTCCGGCGGAGGGCCTGTGCTTGTGGGTCCCGTGGGGCTTGCGCGGTACGTCGTCCACGGATCGCCGACGCTTTTGTCGGGAGCCATACAGGGGGCGCTCATCTCCCTTATGTGGGGAGCGCTGAATGCAGTTCCATTCGTACCCACCGACGGCTGGCATACCTTCGCGGCTTTCCTTCGCAAGCACAGGCCGGGATGGGTGCAACCGCTTTTTGATGTGGAGTTCGCTATTTACGCAGTGACTCTGATCGTTGTTTTGGGACATGACCTCCGGCTTTGAATCCGGAATCTGTCATGAATATCCATCGTCTTTTATTGCCTGTCCGATTTTTTCTCGGACAGGCATTTTCTTATTTCTCCCGTTTGTGAATATTCCGCCATGGTAGAATGATTACATCATGAAACGAAGGGACAGGGGAGCCTTCAGCCTCATTGAGTTGCTCATTACAATCGCCATCATCGCCATCATTGCGACTGTGGTCGTTTT
>DAHVRZ010000049.1 GCA_027324805.1 Candidatus Parcubacteria bacterium | reverse complement strand
CGGCGATTTGACCCGGCGTCTGGTAGACGTTACCCAGGATCTGGTGGTGGTCGAGACCGATTGCGGATCGGAGGAAGGCCTTCCCATGACCTCCCTCGTCGAGGGCGGTGAGATCATCGAACCTCTGCGCGACCGCGTGCTGGGTCGTGTAGTTGCGGAGGATGTGGTCCACCCCAACACCGGTGAGATTGTCATCCCCCGCAATACCCTGCTGACAGAGCGGCATCTCAGTCAGTTGGACGAGCTGGGTGTGGATGCACTGAAGGTACGTTCGCCCCTGACCTGCCGGTCACGCCATGGGGTCTGTGCACTGTGTTATGGGCGTGACCTGGCACGTGGGCATCTAGTCAATGCGGGTGAGGCAGTCGGCGTTATCGCTGCGCAATCCATTGGTGAACCGGGCACCCAGCTCACCATGCGTACTTTCCACATCGGTGGTGCGGCCAGTCGTTCTGCTGCGCAAAGCAGTATCGATATCAAGCAGGGCGGGGTTTTTCGTTATCAGCCCAACCTTCGCCTGGTCACGCACTCCAGCGGACGCCACGTAGTGGTGGGCCGGAATGGGGAAGTTACCGTCACTGACGAACAAGGCCGGGAAAAAGAGCGTTACAAGGTGCCCTATGGTGCCACCATTCTGGTGGATGACAACGCCGCGGTCACAGCGGGTCGTCGGGTCGCGGAATGGGATCCGCATACGCGGCCCATTGTCAGTGAGGTCGGTGGCAAAATTTCTCTGAAAGATGCGGTGGAAGGCGCGAGCGTAGCCATCCAGACCGACGAGATCACCGGGCTGTCGACACT
>DAHVRZ010000048.1 GCA_027324805.1 Candidatus Parcubacteria bacterium | reverse complement strand
TTTCCGAAAGTCGCGATGGCATTCCGCACTTCGCCCGCATCGCGCGCGGCGATCGCGGCGGCGCCGGTAAGCGTGTCGGGACCGCCGTCCGGCGTTGTCATCCCCGCCGTCACCCAGAAGCGCAGCACGTCGGCGCAGAGCGCGCCGCGATCGGTCGCGGGATCGCCGGGGACGTAGCCGGAAACGGCGCTGTAAGCCGCCAGCACCTCGGCATCATTCATCACCACCGGAGTTGCGTCGGTGTAAGCGGTCCATTGCTGGATGACGTGGCCGACGGCCGCACAGGTGCAGTCCCCGACTTGATCATTGGCGAGCATCGGCCACGACGCTACGCGGGAATACCAGTCGGCCGAGGCGCCGCTCGCGAGCGTCGCCGTGAGATAGGCGCGGAGTGGCGGAAGGCGCGGATCGGGCGCGCTCCGCACGCGGCCGAGTTTCATCATCGCGTGATCGGTCACAGGGTTTTCTCCTCGCGCCCACAGCGCCAGCTATCGAGCCGATACGCGGGATGGTCATGGATCCAGCGCGCGGCTTCAGTTTGACCGGCCATCAGGCACGCAACCGGGGTTGGAAAGGGCGCATCGAGAGAGCGCGTCTCGCAACTCATGGGGTGGCGCGCGAGGCACACGACGAAGGTCAAAATGAGAGGGTCCATCAGCATGTTTCCTCGATGGCCGCGAGCGCGCGGCGATAGGCGGCGATGGGGTGGTCCGCGAGCGGATCGAACGCCGGCTCGCCGATCGGCATCAGCGCGCGGGGGTGGAGATAAAGCCCCGGCAACCACGGGACATCGGGCACCGGATCGTCGCCGTTGCGATAAAGCCGGAGCGGCACACGGCGCAGAAGCCGACGCAGTTTCCACGAGCCGCAGC
>DAHVRZ010000047.1 GCA_027324805.1 Candidatus Parcubacteria bacterium | reverse complement strand
TTCCGGCTCGAGCTAAAATTCATCGCTGACGTCGGCTTCGTCGGCCTGCCGAATGTCGGCAAATCAAGCCTTCTGAATGAGCTCACAAATGCGCAGAGTAAGGTGGCGAATTATCCTTTCACCACGCTCGAACCGCACCTCGGCGTTTACTATGATCTGATCCTCGCCGACATTCCCGGACTCATCGAAGGCTCATCGCAGGGCAAAGGGCTCGGCACAAAATTCCTCAGGCACATCGAACGCACGCGCACTCTTTTTCATTTCATCTCCGCCGAATCGGAATCCCCCGCCGCCGACTATAAAACGATCCGCAAAGAGCTTGGAGCATACAACAAGGCGCTCCTCAAAAAGCCCGAACGCCTTTTCCTCACGAAATCCGATGCCGTAGCACCGGCCGAACTCAAGAAGAAACTTGCGTCCCTCAGGCGGATCGACAAGAAAGCGATCGCAACATCCATCCTCGACGACGAGAGCGTAGGTAAGGTGAAGAAAATCCTGAATGACATCGAAAGGGAAAAATAGGTGAATGTTGATCGGCGGTTGCCTTCTGTTGGAGGAATACGTACTATTGGAGGCTGGAGGTGAAGTGTGGCAAAAAAACATAGACACCAGTGGGAGCCGTGGCCGATTATCGTTCCATTCGGGGTGCTGGGATTTATTTTTCCCGGAGCCCGATGCGCTTGCGGCACCGAAGAAGCATGCAGTAAAGACAAGGATGCCGCGGAACGGGGTTTCTATAAGCTGTTCGGGATGCCTTTCAGCGTATTTCTCGGCGATCCGGACTGTAAAAAAATCATCGACGACGTCTCCCGCAAAAACGACCTCCGGGCCCTGCGGACGGCGAGGGAGGAGGATTACTACCTCCTTAATAGGCAATAGTAGCGATCGCCGCGACGCATATCG
>DAHVRZ010000046.1 GCA_027324805.1 Candidatus Parcubacteria bacterium | reverse complement strand
TGGCCGCCAGCGCGGATTCCTCGGCGTTGTTTGCCTCGATTTCAATGCCGGGCAGGTTCAGCCTGACGCGCTCACGCAACTGTCCGCTGCGAAAGGCGCTCAGGGCCTCAGCTATCAAGTCGTCCGCGTTGCCCATTGCCGCCTCTCCCCGCCTGAAGGCCGAAGCATACCGCTGGGCTAGAACCTGTGCGACGAGTTGCGCGGTGCGCTGGTCGCGCGTGCGCAGCGACGCGCGAACCTCGCGGCCCAGCACGGCGCGGTGGGTCCGAGGAACCCGCAGGCGAAAATGGAAAAACCCCGATGGCGCGAGGGTCAGAAAGTGCGGTAGGCGCATCGGCATTGTGCCCCGATGTGTGCCCCGACCTGTTCACGATTTCAACGCTAATTTGTTGATTATATTGGTGTGGCGGAGAGGGAGGGATTCGAACCCTCGGTGGGCGTGAGCCCACGGCAGTTTTCAAGACTGCTGCCTTAAACCGCTCGGCCACCTCTCCGTAGACTATCGCACGCGCTGACGGCGCCGAAGCAGCGCGCATTCTCGCATCCCGGCGCGAAACGCGCACATGGACGCTGCCCTTTGCAATCGCCAACTGGCAGGGCCGGGGCGCAAGCGCGGCCCTGTGCGTTTTGTCGCCGATCTTGCGCCGCGCGAGGTGGCGTACGCATCGCATTTATCCCGCCAGCACGCGGCGTACGACCTCTTCGATCATAGCCTCCAGCGCGTCCTGATCGCTGTGCAGGTGCACCTCGGGCTGCTCGGGCGGCTCGTAGGGCGAATCGACGCCGGTGAAGTTGCTGAGCCGGCCGGCGCGCGCCTTGGCATACAGGCCCTTCACGTCGCGCGCCTCGCATACCGCCAGGGGCGCATCGACGAACACCTCGACGAACTCATCCGCGCCGAAACGCTCGCGCGCCATGCGTCGCTCGGC
>DAHVRZ010000045.1 GCA_027324805.1 Candidatus Parcubacteria bacterium | reverse complement strand
CCCAACAACAACCGTGCAGGCCGCGAAATATTTCATGGCGCGCATGGGTTCACCTCGACTTGTTAGAGCAGTATGCAATGAAATTAGCTGCGTGCGGGAATATATTTCGCGAGAGAAAGAATCCGATCACATTGCATTTAACCCGTTTCGGCGCATATCCAGATTTCAGGGAACGGGGCGGAGCGTGAACTTGCGGCGGGCGGATTCGATCATCGTGTTGACGAGAGCGATGGGCAGGCCGACGACGTTGAAGTAGCAGCCGACGATGCGGGGAATCCAGCAGCTGGCGTGACCCTGAATGGCATAGGCTCCGGCCTTGTCCATAGGCTCGCCGGTGGCGACGTAGGCGAGGATTTCTTCGTCCGACATCGTGAGCATGGCGACCCGAGTGGTTTCGGCGGCGACTTCCACGCTGTGCGAAGAGATGAGACAGACGCCGGTGATGACCTGATGGGTGCGTCCGGCGAGCAGACGCAACATGCGGGCCGCATCCGCATCGTCAGCGGGCTTGTTGAGGATTTCATGATCGCAGACAACGACGGTATCCGCGCCGAGGACGAGCAGGGGGGCGTCGGTTGCGTGTCGTCGTGGGTGAGCCGCGAAAACGGCCTCGGCCTTTTCGCGCGCGAGACGTTTGACGAGATGGATGGGATCTTCGCCGGGACGAGGATTTTCATTGACTGGGATGGATTCCACCTGAAAGGAGAAGCCGGCCTGGATGAGAAGTTCGCGACGTCGCGGGGATGCTGAGGCAAGGATGAGCATGGATTCAGAACGATTTCATCGTGAGTGAGGGACGAATGTCAAAGCGAGTGTGCTGGAAGACGCAGCACCTCAGTCCCTGTTTACGATCTATAGTTCTGTTGGGGCGAGGGTATCCGCAGAGCCATATGCGTCCGCATTTCCGGTGCGGTAATCGAGGAGGATGGAGCCAAGAAAGCCGTATCCAAGCGATGTGAGCCGGGAGCGGGCGAATCGATTC
>DAHVRZ010000044.1 GCA_027324805.1 Candidatus Parcubacteria bacterium | reverse complement strand
CGATTGAAATCTGCCATAATCGGATAATTTATAATTGCTAATTACGAACAAATCCGACGCGAGTCGGAACAAACTCCTAAGCTTGCCGACTCACAGATGCAGACAAGCCAAAGAGCGACGCCAAGATGCGTTACGGGAACTATACGAGAAGCGGCGTTGGAATGCAAGACGATGCGGGTGGGATTACTTTCTGCTCGCGATGATGTCGGCGGCGACGTTCTGCGGAACGGTGTCGTAGTGATCGAATTCCATAGTCATATTGCCGCGACCCTTGGTCATGAAGTGGAGAGTGGCAACATCTGTTCACTTCGGCGGCGGTACGCTGAGCTGGCGACAGACTGCCTGCGCTGTCGTGTCTAACACTGAGGTGTGTCGAGGGACTGATGCCTGTGCGCCTGTTACGAGATTGCGGAAGATCGAGTGCTTCGCTCCTTCACGCAGGAGTACACAATTATGAGCAGATAGGTGCGCAACGAGCTTCGTGCGCTTCATGCGGCCGCATGCACTGGAAAAGGGAACGGTAATCGCTCGACATCGCCGGCGACATCCTTAAACGACATGATGCGATTCGTCTCGAGAGTGAGCGCGAGTGCGTCGCGGAGATTGTGCGTCGCTTCGGCACGCGTCTTCCCTTCCGAGATAACATTCGGCATCTCTTCGAGCCACACGGTATACCCGCCGCGCCCCTTCTGGAACACGGCTGTGAAGATATTCTTTGTGCTTGCCCTTTTCATATCGGCACTATACCACACCAGAGAGACAAGGTTAAACCTTATTATTTCCGGCTCGCGATGATGTCGGCGGCGACGTTTTGCGGAACGGTGTCGTAGTGATCGAATTCCATGGTCATGCTCCCGCGCCCTTCGGTCATTGAACGCAGGACCGTGGTGTAGCCGAACATCTCGGAAAGCGGCACTTTGGCGTGCACCGCCTTGCTCATGCCGCGATCCTCCATGCCTTCTATCTGGCCGCGCTTCCCCGAGAGGTTCCCCGTAATGTCCCCCATGAACTGTTCCGGCA
>DAHVRZ010000043.1 GCA_027324805.1 Candidatus Parcubacteria bacterium | reverse complement strand
CGGACTGGCTGGGTTTACTGAATTCAAAACTAAATTCAAAAGGTTCAAAATGACGTTGAAGGTAACGACAGGAGACAAGGAATTTTTTCCGGGGATAGGAAAAATAAATTTCGAAGGCAAAGATTCGAAAAATCCGCTTGCCTTCAAGTATTACGATCCGGAAAAGGTTGTCGCAGGCAAGAAGATGCAGGATCATTTCCGGTTCGCAGTAGCATACTGGCACTCGTTCGGCGAGAGCGGCGCCGACCCGTTCGGTCCGAGCGCGCGCGAGCTTCCATGGCTCATGCACCAGGATCCCGTCGGCAAGGCGAAGGAGAAGATGGACGCCGCGTTCGAGTTCATAACGAAGCTCGGCGCGCCGTTCTACTGCTTCCACGACTTCGATCTCGTCCAGGAAGGGGAGTCGGTCGCCGACTCTGAGAAGAGGCTCGCGGCGATCGTAGACTACGCGAAGGAAAAGCAGAAAGCCTCCGGCGTTAAGCTTCTCTGGGGCACTTCCAACCTCTTCTCGAACATCCGCTACATGAACGGGGCTGGAACAAACCCTGACTTTTCCGTCGTAGCTTATGCCGGGGCGCAGCTCAAGAACGCCATCGACGCCACGATCGCGCTCGGTGGCGCGAACTACGTTTTCTGGGGCGGACGAGAGGGGTACATGTCGCTCCTCAACACCGACATGAAGCGCGAGCTCGATCATTTTGCCACCTTCCTCCATATGGCAAGGGACTACGCGAGGAAGCAGGGGTTCAAGGGACCGTTCCTCATCGAGCCGAAGCCGATGGAGCCGATGAAGCACCAGTACGATTTCGATGCCGCCACCGTGATAGGTTTCCTGCGCCAGTTCGACCTGACGAAGGACTTCAAACTGAACATCGAGGTGAACCACGCGACGCTAGCTTCGCACACGTTCCAGCACGAGCTGCAATTCGCCGCCAACGCCGGCCTCCTCGGCAGCATCGACGCGAACCGCGGCGACTACCAGAACGGCTGGGATACCGACCAGTTCCCGGTAAATCTTTACGAGCTTATTGAAGCGATGCTTGTAATTGCCGAAGCCGGCGGCTTTGGTAAAGGCGGCGTTAATTTCGATGCAAAGGTTAGAAGAAC
>DAHVRZ010000042.1 GCA_027324805.1 Candidatus Parcubacteria bacterium | reverse complement strand
ACGTGGTCGACATAGGAATATGTCCTACGCCGACCGTACAGCTGGCGGCGGAACATTCGGACGCGGTGGGCGGAGTTGCCGTGACCGCGAGCCACAATCCGATGGAATGGAACGGCCTCAAGTTCATAAACGAGAAGGGAGTCTTCCTCGACGCCGCTGAAAACAAAGAGCTTTGGAAGTACGCCGAGATGAGTCCGAAGTACGCCCCGTTTGACACTACTGGGAAAATTGAACACAATGATTTCTTTCTGCACGATCATATAAGACGAGTCCTGGCCATAAAATCGATAGACGTTGAGGCAATCCGAAAAAGACATTTTAAGGTCGTCGTCGATTGCGTGAATGCGGGAGGGGCGACCGTGGTGCCAGCGCTTCTTAACGAGCTGGGTTGCAGTTTGGTTAAGATGAACTGCGAGCCGACCGGCGAATTTCCGAGAAAGCCGGAACCAATCCCGGAAAATCTCGGCGCCGTCATGGAACGGATCAGGCTCGAAAAAGCGGACCTCGGGATTGTCGTCGATCCTGATGTCGACAGGCTGGTGCTTATCACCGAGAAGGGCGAGCCGTTCAGCGAAGAATACACTGTCGCGCAGGCGGTGAAATTCATATTCTCGAAAACTCCGAAGGAGAAACGCGTCGCGGCGGTAAATCTATCGACGACCCGGGCGGTGGACGTCATCGCGCAGGAGCTAGATGGCAAAGTGCACCGATCGGCCGTCGGTGAAATTAACGTGGTGAAGAAAATGAAGAGTGTCGGCGCAGTTGTCGGTGGTGAAGGGAGTGGAGGCGTCATACTTCCCGAAGTGCATTACGGCCGCGACGCTCTGGTCGGCATCGGCATCACGCTCCAGCATCTCCTCGAATTCGGTGGCACGCTGTCCGAGCTGAAGGAGTCGCTCCCGAAATTTGAAATCGTAAAGATGAGGATCGACATTGGGAAGGGGAATCCCGATAAGGTGATCGAAGCGGTGAGAAAGAGTTATTCGAAGTTCAAGACGAACACCGAAGACGGACTCAAGATCGACGCGCCGGACTATTGGATCCACCTGCGCAAATCCAATACTGAACCGATCATAAGAGTCATCTCGGAAGCCGCCTCTCGCGAGGAAGCCGGCGCTCGGGCATCGGAAGTCATGAAGGTTGTTCAGAAGATCCTCAAATCGGGCAAGTCGTGATGTCGCACC
>DAHVRZ010000041.1 GCA_027324805.1 Candidatus Parcubacteria bacterium | reverse complement strand
CCGATATTGTCTTCGCGGTCGATTCGATTCCCGCGATAATCGCCATCACCCGCGACCCGTTTATAGTTTACACTTCAAACGTGTTTGCGATACTTGGGTTGCGAGCTTTATACTTCGCTCTTGCAGGCACAATGAAGATATTCAGATTTCTGCGTTACGGGCTTTCTTTCATACTGGCATTCATCGGGGGCAAAATGCTAGTTTCCGGCATTTTTGAAGTTCCCGTTGCTGTCGCGCTCGGCGTTGTTTTGACTACACTCGCAATATCCGTGATCGCATCACTTTTCAAACCAGAGGGAAAAGAGGCGTAGGCGAACGCCGCTTAACGCCCGCCACGCAACTCATTCTTAAGCTTACCTGTCGACTGCCTTCATCATCTCGTCGGTATATCTCGCGCCGGCCGCGACACCCATCGGAGCGATCTGATTTAGCCGCGCAAGATCGTCCCTCGAGAGCTTCAAATCGACGGCTGCCACGTTCTCCTCGATGTACTTCCTTCGTTTCGTGCCGGGGATGGGAACGATGTCGCTGCCTTGTGCCATGACCCATGCAAGCGCGATCTGGCCCGCGGTGCATTTCCTGGCTGTCGCCATATCTTCCAACTTCTTCACGAGATCCAGATTCTTCTTGAAATTGTCGCCTACAAAGCGAGGATTATCCTTCCGGAAGTCCTTTTCCCCGAAAGCCGCAGTGTCTTTGATTTGCCCCGTGAGGAAGCCTCGACCGAGCGGACTGAACGGCACGAATCCGATCCCGAGCTTGCGGCATGTCGGAAGGATTTCATTTTCGACATCGCGCGTCCAAAGCGAGTATTCGCTCTGAAGCGCGGTCACCTTATGGACTTTGTTCGCGCGCCTGAGCGTCTTGGCGGACGCCTCCGACATCCCGATGAATCTTATCTTACCCTCCTCGACGAGCTTCGACATTGCACCAATCGTTTCTTCGATCGGCGTGTTCGGATCAACGCGGTGCTGATAATAGAGATCAATTGTATCGATGCCGAGCCGTTTCAGGCTGGCCTCGCACGCCTGGCGTACGTATTCCGGCTTGCCATTGATCCCTAACCTCGTGCCGTCTGCCGTCCTGACGTTTCCAAACTTCGTCGCGATCATGACCTTGTTTCTGAAGGGCTTCAACGCCTTGCCCACAAGGATCTCGTTCGCGCCCGCTCCGTAAACATCGGCCG
>DAHVRZ010000040.1 GCA_027324805.1 Candidatus Parcubacteria bacterium | reverse complement strand
AATATGAAGAGGTATGATACGAGCGTGATGAAGAAGATGTCGTAAGCGTTCATCGACACGTACCCGAACACTATCCAGAACGCGGAGCCGCAGAGGATTGAGAGCGACGCGAGCGAAGCGGCGAAGCGGCGAAGCGCTTATCGCCGAGAGCGCGGGCAACAGCTGCCGCGAGCAGTACCGTTCCGGCACCGGCGAGCGCGGGGAAGAAGCGCAAGACATATAACGAATTGCCGAGCATCATGCTGAATCTCGTGACCCAGGCGATGAACGGCGGCTGGTCGACATAACCGAAGGCGAGGTGCTGCGCGCAGGCATAAAAATACAGCTCATCCGTGAAGATGCCGTAATTGTTTGCCGTCGCCATGAGAAGGGTGAACGCCAGAAGCGCGAAGGGAGCTGGTGAAACCAGATAGCTCGCGGCTTTACTGGATTTCATTTAGAGTCTCCATTCCTGAGCTTCTTCTGTTGTCCTGCACTCGGGTGGGGTACCGTCGGGATACCTTCTGCCCCGGAAAGACCATAGTACCCTCCTCCTAACGCGTTCAGCGCGATGAAGGCCAGGAGAGTACCGAGCGAACAGCGCGCGACACTCTGCCGTTCTACTGGCATGGCAATCCTTGTGTGATTTTATCGATCATAATTCCGCGAGCGACATCAGCCCCTTTAGCTTGACGCCTCTATTCAATGATCCCCAATCGCCCTGGATCGTCTTGTTCAAATTTTGACTGCCATCGCCGGATTATCAACCGGTTGAAGGGCCGGGTGGATGGAGAGAAGTGCTGGTGCATAGAGCGCGGGGTATAGGGTTCGCCGTCTGTCATGTTTTGATCTTTTCGCGTTTGTAACGTTCGAACGGATTTGTTAGCATATTGAGCCGATGCAGAAGGTTGGTTGATCGATATCCGCAAAGGAAATGACAATGACTCACTGGAATATTTCGACATGAAAGCTGCGCTACTAACTGCACCTGGAAGATTCGAGACAAGGGAAGTTCCCGATCCGAAAATAGTAAACGACACCGACGTGCTTATCCGGATAAAGACTGTCGGCGTCTGCGGATCTGACATGCATTACTATACCACGGGAAGGATCGGCTCGCAGATCGTACAATACCCTTTCATCGTCGGACACGAAGCGGCCGGCGTAGTGGAGAGGATCGGGAGCGGCGTGACACGCGTGAAACCGGGGCAGAGAATCGCGATTGAACCGGCGG
>DAHVRZ010000003.1 GCA_027324805.1 Candidatus Parcubacteria bacterium | reverse complement strand
CAGCTCCCTGCTAACTCGCAAGAGGATGTATAGGGGGTGACGCCTGACCGATGCGAGAAGGTCAAGATTGGGGGTGGCGCAGCAATGCGTTTGCTCACTGATTCAAGCCCTCGTCAATGTCAGCGATAACTATAATCGTTCTAAGGTAGCGCAATTCCTTTTCGGGTAAGTTCCGAAGCGCACGAAAGGCGTAACGACCGGAGAACTGTCTCAACGATGAGCTCGGTGAAAATGCAATTCCCGTGAAGATGCGGGATACCTGCAGCGGGACGAAAAGACCCCGGAAGCTTTACTGCAGCTTGGTATTGATTTCAGAGTTGTAATGCGTAGCGTAGTGGTCAGCCTTTGAAGCGGTCCTCTCGGGGATCGTGGAGGCGTCAATGAAACAGCCATCTTTACCGCTTTGACGTCTAACCGGCAAGGGACCGAAAGGAAACCTTGCTGAGACAGTGCTTGGTAGGCAGTTTAAATGGGGCGTTTTCCTCCAAAAGAGTAACGGAGGAGTTTATTAAGGTCGGCTTAGCCCGGATGGAAATCGGGCAGGACGTGCAAACGCAAAAGCCGGCTTGACTGCGAGACCTACAAGTCGAGCAGGTGCGAAAGCAGAAGTTAGTGACCCGACGGCTTCTTTATAGGAAGGCCGGAGACACCGGATAAAAGCTACTCCGGGGATAACAGGCTAGTATTGTCCGAGCGTCCCTAGCGACGACAATGCTCGGCACCTCGATGTCGGCTCGCCACAGCGCGGGGGTGGAGAAGCTCCCAAGCGTTTGGCTGTTCGCCAATTAAAGTGGCACGTGAGCTGGGTTCAGACCGTCGTGAGACAGGTCGGTCTCTATCTGCTGCAGGCGTTTATACTTGAGGGGAGTTGGCCTTAGTACGAGAGGACTGGGCTGAACATACCTCTGGTCTACCGGCTTTGCCACCAGGTGAATTGCCGGGTAGCTATGTATGGAAGGGATAAGCGCTGAAAGCATCTAAGCGCGAAGCCCACCCCGAGATTAGGTATATGTGGTTTCGTGGCAGACTACCACGTTGATAGGCGCTAGGTGTAATGTCCGTAAGGATTTTAGCCGAGGCGTACTAATAACCCCGCCAACCATCCCAATGCTGACTTGCATAGCGAGCAATCGCGAAAATTCTACAACTGATCAAAAAGCAAAAACGGCTTTTTGATGTCGGTGCTTTATTAGGGTGTGCCCCACCTCTTCCCATTCCGAACAGAGAAGTGAAAGCACTCCGATCCGATGATACTCATTTTATGGGGAAAGTAGGATGTGCCGACATCAAAGTGCCGTTTTTTTAATACCTTCATGGCGCCTTATTGCGTGCGCTTGACCGCGCCCTTTTCCAGGGGTAGAATAGTTAAGTAGTATAATATTTCAATTTTAAAACTATGCAGCGTATCCGTCGCGGGATGCCGGTGAAAAAAGGAGGTTCTCATGCGAATCTTTCCGAGATCATTTCGCTCGTCTTCATGATGGGGCAGTTCATGAAAGAGAAGATGCATAAGAAACTCGACCACGGACACTGCTCACTTCTGGAATTCGAGGCATTGCGGTATGTTGAGGCCGGAAAACGCCCCCTTATGAGCGATATTGCCCGAAAGTTCCATGTTACGCCTCCGGCAGCGACCCTTCTTATTGATGGATTGGTGAAGCAGAAAATGCTTGAACGGTTTGTTGATGCCGCAGACCGACGCTCGGTGCGCATAGGGCTGACACGAAAAGGAAAGCAGCTTCTCGATCTTGGCATGGCGCGACGGGTGCGTGAACTAAAAAAGGTATTCGGCGTCCTTACGCCGGAAGAACGCACACAGTTTGCGATGATTTTGAAAAAAATAACCAAAACCAACTGATGATGGGATTTATCATGAAGTACCGCATCGCCATGATCGCGGTTGCGGCAGTTGTTGTCGTCGGGGGCGTGTGGTGGTATATCCACTCGTCGGATGCACCGGCGTTTGCCTCTGTGACGGTAGGGAGGGGGGATGTTATTGAGTCGGTCGATGAGTCGGCAAACGTCATGACAGAACAGAATGCGGGCATCGCTTTCCAGGAGGGAGGGCAGATTGCTTCGGTGAATGTGCACGAGGGGAGTGTGGTGAACGCCGGCGAAGTGCTCGCCTCGCTCGACGCCTCCCAGTTTTCAGCGGCACTCCAACAGGCGAATGCCGCAGTAGCAGCTGCACAAGCCTCTGTTGCGGCTGCGCAGGCAAAACTTGACGGCCTCGCGAGCGGCACGCGGCCGGAGCAGCTGCAAATAGACCAGACCGCGGTCACGAACGCGAGGAGTTCGCTCGCCGTTGCCGTAAGCAATGCCTACAGTGCTGCGGCCGACGCGATCGAAAATCAGACCGACAATCTTTTTTCGAATCCCAAAACAAACAATCCGTTGTTTCTCGTTCCAACTTCGGACTCTCAAGCCCAGAATGATCTTTCGAGCCAGCGCGTGATCATTGGCACTGCGCTCGCCAACTGGTACAGCGGTCTTTCTGCAACCGGAACCGACCCTTCAGCACTTTATTCGGAGGCGGATGCCACATTAAGCAAAATCGATTCATTCATTAACGAGATATCGCTTGCCGTGAATGGCGCCCCGGCTGCCGCAGGCTTGTCACCTACCCAACTTGCAGAGGATAAAGCGTATGTTGCCGCCGCGCGATCCGAAGTTGAAGCGGCAATCGGTACGGATACTTCCAATATATCATCGCTTACGTCGGCACAGGACGCGCTTGCGCTTGCGGAGGCGGGTTCGACGCCGCAGGATATCGCGGCCCAGCAAGCGGTCGTCGACCAGGCAAAGGCGGCGGTGGCACAGGCACAGGCCGCTGCGACGAGCGCCCAGGTGGCGCTCGATCATGCTTCGCTCGTTGCGCCTTTCAATGGCACGGTGCAGAGCCTTACCGCTCAGGTGGGGCAGGTGGTCGCTGCGGGGACCCCGGTGCTCACGCTCGTGAATCAGAGCGGTCTCAAGATCGAGGCATATGTTCCTGAAACGGATATCGCAAATGTCACGACGGGCGATAAGGCCCAGGTGACCCTTGATGCCTTTGGTACGGGGATAATATTCCCTGCGACGGTGACTACGGTGGATCCGGGAGAGACCACTGTGAACGGTTCCCCGGCGTATCTTGTTACGATGCATTTTTCCGGGAAGGTTTCCGGCGTGAAGGACGGCATGTCGGGTAATGTGCGCATCATTGAGGCCGAACACGACGGCGTGATCGAAGTTCCGACGAATCTTATTATTACGAACGGGACCAGCAGTTTCGTTCTCGTGCCCGGAGTCGGTGGTAATGAACAGCGAACCATCACCGTCGGCATCCAGGGAGATAACGGCATGACCGAGGTTCTTTCCGGATTGAATGTCGGAGACCGGATCGTAAACTTCTAAGGAACAATCATTATTTCATCCAATGAGTGATCAGGATAAAAACCAGGAAATGAATGCTCCGATCCAGGCATCGAAGCAAGAGCAGAAGAAGAATGGGCGTGGAAAACTGATGATACGGACGCTCATTGCCATTTTTGTGCTGGGCGTCGTCGGGGGCGGCATTTATTGGTACGTGAGCGGCAAGACGGTCTATATCGACCAGTCGCAAATAGAGGCTCCGCTCATCACTCTTTCGCCGGTGAATTCGGGCGTGCTTGAGGCGGTTTATGTGCAGGATGGCGATATGGTGACGGCAAACGAACCGATCGCACAGGTCGGCGACGAGATCGTAAAAGCAAAAACCGCCGGCGAGATCGTTTCGGTGAATAATAATATTGGCCAGTATATGAATGTTTTGGCCGGTACCGGTTCGGTAGCGACGATGATCGATCCAACCCAGCTTCGCGTGGTCGGAAATCTTGACGAAAATAAAGGACTTGCGAATATACAAGTGGGCGATCCTGCGACGTTTACCGTGGACGCTTTTGGTTCGCGCGTTTTCAAAGGAGTGGTGGATGAGGTGGCACCGACCGCAGAATCGGGGAGTGTTGTATTCAATATATCGGATCAGCGTCCCACCGAACAGTTCGCAATCAAGGTGCGTTTTGACCCATCGCAATATCCGGAACTTAAGAACGGCATGAGTGCCCGTATCTGGGTGTATACGCAATAGTGAACGGGACAGCTATAAAAGATAATCTGCGATGGTGGGTCCTTTTTACCGTCATTTTCGGGACCTTTCTTGGCCGTCTCGATCAGACGGTTGTGAACCTTGCATTACCGAAAATCATCGGTGATTTTGGAATCAATGTAACGGACGCCGCATGGATTTCAACGGCATATATCCTGGCCAACGCGGTTTTTGTTCCCGTATGGGGAAAGCTTGGCGATACGGCCGGACGGAAGCGCATCTATCTGATCGGTTTTATCGGGTTCACCGTCGCTTCGGGACTGTGCGCTATTGCATGGAACCTGACGTCCATGCTCATATTCCGCATCATACAGGGCTTTGCTGTATCCGCCGATTATCCAACGGCCATGGCGATCATTGCGGTGACGTTCCGCGATATGAAGGAGCGAGCTCAGGCATTGGGAATCTGGTCTTCGGCGTTCGCCGCCGCATCGGTGTTCGGTCCGCTCATCGGCGGCCCGCTCATCGATAATTTCAATTGGCGGGCGGTATTTTTCATCAATATCCCACTTGGCATTATCGGCCTTTTCCTTGCGCTCACGTTTATTGATGAATCGGTCGGGGATAAACGCACGGTGAAATTCGATTGGCTGGGTTCGACAACGCTCGCCGCTTCACTTTTCGGCCTCACACTCGTGCTCGATCAGGGTCAGTCATGGGGATGGATGTCTTTTGCAAGTATCTTCTGGTATGTGGTCACGATCGCGTTCGGCATAGCATTTTATTTCATAGAGGTGAAACAGGACGAACCTGTGGTAGATCTCGGATTTTTCAAGAACGGGCTTTTCGTGAACACGTTGGTGAATAATTTCATCGTATTCATGGGGCTTATTGGCGCAATTTTTCTTATCCCTATCTTTGCGGAAACATTCCTTGGATATAATGCCACGCAAACCGGCTATCTTTTCATTCCTCTTGCCGTTGCGATGATGGCCTCGGCGCCGCTCGGCGGACGTCTTGTCGGTAAGATAAAGCCGAGCATAGTGATATTCGCGAGCACGCTTGTTGCCGGTCTTGGGATATTACTGCTCTCCAGGATCGATCCGCGTTCGACCGTTATAGACCTCATCATTCCAATGTCCATCATGGCGTTTGGTATGGGTTTCGGTATGGCTCAACGAACGAACCTCGTTGCCGTCGCTGTAAAACATGAGGAGATAGGCGAAGCTTCGGCGGTGCTCGCGCTTGTACGCAATATTGCCGGTGCGTTCGGAACCGCCATTTTCAGTACGCTCCTTAATACCGCCACAAACATGAACGTCCTTGCGATATCGGCGCATAGTTTCCTGAACGGAACCGGAGAGCAACTTACCCAGCAATTCATCGCGCTTATCGAGCTCAAGGCTCAGGTTGCAGGCTATGCAACGGTATTCGAGGTGGCTGCGTGGATTATTATTCTCGGCTCGTTTGCGGCCTTCCTTATTCGAACGCCGCGGGAAGCCGCCGGAGCGGGAGAGCATATTATGATACTCGACTAATCCAAAAACGATCCGGATATGAAACGGTTTATTGCAAGCCTTACCATATTTCAGGCACTTCTTATTGCCTTACATCTTGCCGTCTACCGTACGTTTGAGGCGGCATTCGGTGCGGCTCCTGCTCCGTGGGACTTTGTCTTTATGTGGTGTTTTGTGGCGCTTTCATTCACGTTTGTCTCTGCTTCGGTGGCATCTCGTCGTTCCCGTAATCCGATCGTGGCTGCATATTACGCCTTCGCGGCATATTGGTTTGGACTTATAAGCTTCCTATTTGTCGGTGCGGTGGGATTTTTTATTGTTGTGAGAATACTTTATCCGCAAAATATATATATCGCTCCCGATGTCATCGGTGGAGTTATTTTCGGTGCGGCTATTGTCGCGTGGCTTTATTCCGTCTGGCAGGGCGGCAGGGCGGAGGCGGTTGATATTGCCGTGACACTTCCGGGACTTCCCGAATCCTGGCATGGACGGAAGGTCGTTTTCATATCCGATGTCCATTTGGGACAGGTACGCGGAATACGGTTCGCCGCGAAGGTGGCCAAAAAGATCCGCGAAATGTCCCCATATGCACTTTTCATTGGCGGGGATCTTTTTGACGGACCTGCGTGTGATGAAATGGCCGTTATTGCGCCGCTTGCGAAGCTTGCAGGCGAGTTGCCCGGAGGGGCATGGTTTGTAACGGGTAATCATGAATATATTCTTGCCGAACCCGATCGAGCGATTCGTGCAGTACGTGAGGCGGGAATAAGGATCCTTGCTAACGAAAAGGCGGATATCGATGGCATCTGTCTTATTGGGGTTGATGACAGGAATACCCATGTCGCCGGAAGTTTGCATGCGGTCCTTTCGAGCATCCCGATCGATCCGGCACGTCCCAGCATTCTCCTGAAACACGTCCCATCCGATGTCGATGTGGCGGCGGAACACGGCATATCTCTCGAGCTTTGCGGTCATACCCATAATGGCCAGATATTCCCGTTTCAGTGGATCGTGCGGAGGCTGTTCCGGGGTTATGGTTATGGATTGCATGCATACGGCTCAACACATATCTATACCTCGAGCGGCGTCGGTACCTGGGGGCCGCCCATACGTTTTGGTACGCGTTCGGAGGTGGTACGCATTGAATTCCTTTGAAACGGAAATTGTAAAACCGAGTATATCCCTTGATATCGTCTTGAATTATTTTTTAAAGGTTCCGTGTAATAATGCATGGGAAAGGTCGTTTATGACGGCATAAACGTAAAAAGCATATGCCCGTAAAAGTAAAAAAAATAAATCGAAAGAAAAATGAAACGAGAATCATTTGCGGTGAACGATGCATTTCGCGCCGAAAATTCCGTCTCCCGCGTGGATCCCGAGGATGATGTGATCGAGGAAAAAAGCGGAGATGAAAGTTCCGAGGATGGCGAGGAGGAAAAAGCGGCAGACCAGCGGATTGATCGAATCCGTTAGTCTATGGACGAGGTTTCGAGCGGCGGTGTGCTGTTTGAGAAGATCACCGCAAAATCGATACGTCCGATAACAGCGCCTCCGGGAGTCTTTACATTAACCCGCCATTTTCCTGGAAGGGTGGGTATTATTTCGGAAAATGTGCGCCAGCCTCCATCGGCGCCTCCGGCGACACCGAGCGGAATGCGTGCCATCGTGATCCATTGTCCCGTGGCGGTATCGTAACGCTGCCACTCGTGGGTCACGTTGAATTGGAACTGCGCCGGTGAAAAGACGGCGGTATATGCAAAAAGAGGCGTACCGGTGGCGATATGCACCGGTTTGTATATCTCGAAGAAATCCCACCATGGCGCCGCTGGTTCGGAGGTGACGGTATAGTTCCCCGGGGCGTTCACGGTAAGCGAGTGGTAGATACCGCCGTCTTTAAGGGAAAGAGGGAGAGGGGGGATGAGGTTGTAAAAATATAGGAAGTTTATGGAAATGAATATCGTCGCAAGGGAAATGAGCAACGGCCACTTGCTCTTGCGAAATCGTTCATGCGATGCCGAACGGAGGATGAGAATAAAGAGCCAGATCACCGCAATACTTACAACCCCACACAAAATGAATATCCATGGGCCGATGCTGTGGACAATCACCGGTACGATGAATATCGCGAAGGCGAAAACGGAAAGAAAGAAAAGGCTGACTTGGAACACGAGGCGACTGTAGTGATGTTTGAGCCGTTCGTTCGCAACGAATGCGCCTGCAAGGATAAGGATGAATGGCCAACTGACCGTGATCGTGCCGGAACGGAAATAGTAGACGAGGAAGGTGCTCAGGATACCTCCGAAGAAGAATTGGAGGATGTTGATGAGCCAGAAATGGACCTTTTCCGGATCCTTCCCTTTAAGGCGCATATTTTCCGTAAAGTTTATAAGAACGATGCATACGGCTACCGCGAGCATGTGGGCGAGCACCCAGACGTTTTCCCAGAAAAGGTCAACGCGCGTAAGGGTAATCGCATCGAATACGAAACCGCTTATGAGCGATATCGAAGAAATGGGCCGTTCCCAGCGTACATACCATTGACCGACCCGTGCTACAATGCCGTGTTTTCTTGTTTCGGTCGCGTTGCGAGTATTCTTTGGGAAATCGTGCATTACCAATCTATTTTATCGCAAATAAAGGGGATTTTCCATTGACGGTGGAGTTCTATTATTATTTATTATATCGTGCGTAATATTTTATGCATATGTTTCGTAGTATCAAGTACAACACGAAAAGGTCGTGGGTTAAATAAATTAATTTCGATTTCGCATAGAATCAATGATCAAGCAACACACCCGATCTACCACGCAGCATGCCCTCACCAACAAACTGCTCCGCGATCTCGCGGAAATCAAGGAGGTGCTCGACGTGGAATCCCAGCTTATCAGCGCGCTCGTCAGAATGGCGCGGCAGAAGCAGATACTGGGTTATGCCATGTAATGAAATACGGCATATGAGATTGATCCTCTAAAATATAAATCTAAAAAGTATTTTCTCAATTGTATGACCCTTGGGGAATAAGATGCGGCACCGTTCTCGGTGCCGCATTTGTTGCCTACTGATATTGTATAAAACTCGGTTGAGGGCTCAAACGCAGTACGTCCTGCGGGGTCATAAGGTGTCCCGCGTCCGTATCGTTTTTATAAAAAAGTTTGAATCCCGTGAATTCCACCGGCTCCGGCTCGATCACCGAATAATAGGTATTAAGCTTTTTCATCTCCGAGCCAAAACCATCCATATCCATCACGAGCTGGACTTCCGGAAGGGGCGTGATGTCCGCCGTATGCGTCACCATGTCCTGGGTGAAACGGTGGACAATAAGAATTTTTGGGGGGAGATGATATTGATCGACAAGATTTGCAAGATAGTTTGCAGTCCAATTGATGTCCGAGGCATCCATCGTGCCAATGACCGTTCCCGGCCGTGCGCCATTATGCATGGCGAATTCGGGATCGAGCGCAAGTTCAACCTGGGGAAGCTTGAGGTATGGCTCAAGGAGGGGCACTTCAGTTTCCGCATTGCTTAAGCCCACTTGGACGTCGAGGACAACGATGCCGTTTATCTGTTCCGCCATACGGAGGACTTCATCGATCTGATCAGCGGGCATCCGCGCCCGATACTTACCGTCGGTACCGGCACTTCCCTGTGCGGTAACGGCGATGTAGTCGAGGGCGGGGATGACGTGTGTCGAAGTGTCGGCAGCCTGCCACATCGCCGTTGTGCTCGCGAGCATTGCAAGCATCTGCGGTTCGGGATATTGGCCGAGAACTCCCATTTGTTTCGAGTAAAGGTTGCCGTAATACGCAACGATCCGATTGAAGGGGAGCAGTGCTCCGGCATTTGGATAGGGAGCTTTGGTGATGGGCACCGGCCAAAGCGACATAATCTGTGATCGTGGCGGTGCCATCGCAAAAGGAGGATATTCCTCGGTGCTTTCCGCCGATATGTTCGTAGCGGCGGTCTTGAGCGTGCCGGAGGAAAACGTTCCCGTAGCGGTACGCGTTGATGTCACTATAACCGGGGGAGCGGGAGGTATATGCGCAAGGGCAAGTATTTTTGCATCGTAGGAGGCGTGGTCAATCCCCGGAAGCGGCATGGCGGGATTTGCATACGTGCCGACGGCCGCAAGAATGCCGCTTCCTGACTGCTGTACGGAAGGATTTCCTCCTCCCATGCCGGTGGATGTCGCATTATCGCCGATGATATCCACATTGAACGTGCGGGGGAATCTCATGAACGCGATCACGGCCACTGCAACGGCAATTATGGCAATACCGCCCACTACCAAACTACCCGTCGAGCCGCGAGTTAGAGGGGTCTTTCTCTTTATTTTAGGTTGCGATGGGCTTTTGCGGTCCATAAAGGGAGACGGTATGCGCCAATTATATCACGAATGCGGTACGCGTCGTGCGTGGCGAAACTATTTGAACTACATAAAGCGGAAGCTTTGGACGATGTTGTTCAAGATATTGTCCACCTGCGTCCCGTTGAACTGTGTGACAGTCCCGGAGGGATAGTTGAGGATATCCGTCGAATGGATAACGTATTCGATGGCATAGCACTGGTTATTCCGAATCGTGCGATAGCTCACGATATCGTAGAAGTTACCCGCTCCGGCATCGCCATATGTAATCTCGGTGAATGGAACGCCGTTAATGGAGACCTGCGTACTCGTCGAAACACTGCCGTTCTTTTGGGTAAGGCAATTTGCGACCGCCGAAGGATCCGCGCTCGTTCCGACCGTGAAGGTCGCACCCTGGAAGTTCGTGTTCGGCTCAAAGGATGGCAGGATATCTATTTTTGCGAGGATCATGCCCGAGCTTGTCGTGTTCTGCATCCATTGTGTCGTGTAGCCGGGACCGCCGCCCGAGAGCGCGAACTGCGACGGGTAGTCGAAATTGAACGTATTGCCCTGGCTGACGAACGTCGTGAGCGAGGTGCTTGCCGCGGTCGATGCCTGGAGGTTCCCTGCAACGCAGTTGTTGTAGGTTGTCGTGCCATTCTCGGTTATGAATGCATTGTCGCCCTTGCTTACGAATACGACGTCGTCGCCCGTACCGCTGCCGGCCTCATACCGGATTCCCGAACCGGAGAGCGTCTGAGGGAGGGTGAGCGACCGACCATCGGAGAGTGTGAGCGTGACGCTCGACGAACTGTATGCCGCCACGATCTTATTCCCATAATCGCACGAATAATTCACCATGGTTGCGGCCGATGAAGCGGAACTTTCTAATGGAGTGGATGGTTTGTGGATGAAAGAGAATGATATTCCTGCAATCGCGACGACTGCAACGGCAGTTATAATCCAAAGTATTGTTTTTTTGAACATGAAATTATTTGATTATATTTACAATGCGGGGACTGACGGGTCTTTTCATAATAATACTCCGGGGAAGGGAATTTGTAACGCAATTAAAGCACGCCGCGTCTTCGCGGAGTGGAATGATGAGTGGCGTAATAATGCAAAGTGCGGGTATCTTTAGTGGATGGCGATGATGTGGTAGTGAATCGTGCCGTTTGCGGCGCGGACCGTCACAACGTCACCTTCGGCATGGCCGAGGAGTGCCGCCCCAAGGGGTGATTTGTTGGAGATGCGACCGGAAGTAGGATCGGTCTCGAATGGTCCGACAATGCGAAAAACCATTTTCCTTGAGGAGTCATCGTTTTTTTTGCGGCCCCGGCCAGTATTTTTATCTTTGCCGTTGGTCAATTCGAGTTTTACGGTCGAGCCAAGTCTTACCAGTCCATCCTTGCCTGATCCGGAAGATATCTCGACCACCCTCTTCAATTGATCTTCGAGCGTGAGTATCTGCCGTTGCGCGCGCCGTAATAATCCCTTCGCTTCCTTATAAGCGTCGTTTTCGGAGCGATCTCCCTGCGCAGCAGCTTCGCCTGCTTCCGCCGCGAGTGAGGGAATTTGCGTTTTGAGCCTGGCAAGCCTTTCCTTCATGCGGGCATGAGCTTCCGGAGTGAGAGGAATCTCACCCTTGTCATCAAGGGAAGGTATTGTATGCCATCGGCGTTTTGGCGGGGTGATCATAGTGTTTCCGAAGGAATCTTTATTTATAAATAAGCATAAGCACGCCGTAGGCATACACGAACAGATAAACGATTCCAATCGCCGTATCCATGGCGCGTCGGCTGATTTTCGTCCCGGCGATCCTGTTCAAATACGTTGCCATAAACGAACCCTCGTTATTATATGACGGATCAAGTTTGCGACGGAGCTTCGCTTCAAGGAGTGTAATGGGACAGGTGAACCGCAAGGGAAGGCTTGCGAGGAGGGTTATCGAAAGTATCAGAATCTCCATAAAAGCATACGGCGGATACACTATCATCGCGATAGCTCCTCCAAACACAAGAAGGGTCCAAAGGATGTGGAACGCCACTACACCGTCGGCAAGAGAGCGATAGAGCCATTGGCGCAAGGAACCACCTTTTTTATTATTTGTCGAGATGTTCATCTCTCTATGTATTATACGAAAATGCCGTCTCGATTGTACTATGGCGTCTTTGCATCGAACGGCGGTATAGAATAAGGAAACCCGCCGAACGATGGGTTTCCGGGTTGGAAAGTCGTTGGCGGGTTAATAAACGAAGATGGTTTCCGCGGCTGTTAGTCCGCGGAAGAATATCTGGCGATGGGTTGCCGGTATCCGCGGCAGGAGTCTGTGGAGCACTCTGAAAACCTTGGGCATGTTGTGAGCGCCTACGACGCCGCACACTTCCCCGATCGAAAAGAGATAATTTGTTTCCCCCTCTTCGATCGCAAGTTTAAATACAATGGTCGGATGGATCATATCGTCATGATCCATCTCGAGCTCGATCGCAATGCCCCCTTCTTTTTCTTTTATACTCGTACTCATTGCGCACCTCCTTTGGCGGCTTGGATTCAGAGCGAAGAAATCTCTGAGTTGATTATAAGGGATAACGGGAGAAAGATCCCGTGCATATCAGCGTTTCGGCTGATATCCATGGTGTTGATTCTTTCCGGCGGCGTTTCGATTCTGCTTATATTATAATCCATATTTATTATATTGTCAATATTGAGCCGTATGGCCGGGATTGGAATAACGCTATATTTTTTGTGGTATAATAGAGGGCATGGATACAAGAACCGTTCCGCACAATATGGTGACGATGGCATTCGAGTTGGACAATTACCGCATCGTTAAAAGCCTCGGCGTGGCGCGGGGAATCGTCGTCCGTTCGCGCAATATTTTTGGTTCGATCGGCGCCGGACTCCAGACGATTGTCGGAGGCAATATCTCCCTATTCACGAAGCTTTGCGAGAGAACGCGCGAGGATGCTTTCAATCTTATGCTCGAGCACGCGGGGGAGATGGGGGCGAACGCCGTCATTGGCGCCCGTTACGATGCGAACGAGATAACCCGCGGAGTCACCGAAGTGCTTGCATACGGTACGGCCGTAGTGGTGGAGCCGAAATAGTCATTCGCGGTCCTATTTGCCGAAGCCCGAATGGTCCGCGCGCAGTCAGTTTACTTTGTTGGTGAATCCTGCTATAATCGGTAACACAATAACCATCATAACCATGGCAAAACGATCATCGGGATGGCTGAAGCGGAGCAAGCCGCACAGCAAGAAGACAAAAAAACGGCTTGAGGCGAAGAGGGTGATGCTCGAAGCCAAGGCGAACAAGCGAAGGAAGAAATAGCAAAATGAGCAAAATCACGGTTTCAGCCGTGATTTTTTTGACCGGAAAGTTATTATGCGGTATAATTTCCCCGGTTTTTTGATTTGTTGTTCCATTGAAAGGAGCGTCACATGAAGAGACTGGAGCACGTGCCGAGGATCAGTTATCTCCAAATGAAGGATGTCGAATACATTCGAACCGCGGTCACGTTAAAGCAGTTGGCGAAGAGGGCCATCGAAGTTCTTGGGCGAATGCCAAAACCTGTTCGATGGGTGGCAGGACCGCTTACGTCGGGAAGCCTGTCTCCATCCGAAAATCGGAAGCGGTTGCACCGAGCCATCCTGCGATACAAAGTTCGGGGTACGATCACATTCAATTATCTTCCGTTCGAAAGAAGGGCAAGGGAGATATTGGAGTGGGAGACGAGCAGGGGCATGGATTTTACGGACCGGCAGCGCCTGAAGGTGCAGGAGCGGCTGCGCGACGAATTCTATGCTCCCATTTTCGCATCCGGACTCGTCGGCGAACTTCGGATCATGCCCGATTCGGACGCATCCCTTAACGTTCAGTGGATGAAGGGATATGCCAAAGCAAAAGGTATTGGCGTGAAGGATATCCCTCCCGATCTGGTACCGTTCCCATAAGCCGAGATAGTTTTCCGCTCATCATCCGAGGGGCGCAATGTTTATTGCGCTCCTCTTTTTATATCGAGAGTGCTGCCGGCTTAGACGATGTTCGAACCGCATTAAGAAAAAGGCGGCCACTACGAATAGTTTGACGTAGGACCGCCTGAATTGCTCTCGGAGATCAGCGTACCGCAAGGAAGGAGCCTTGCCTCAGCAAATCGTCGGGTTTCGAAATGCCTCCGAAAGGACTGGCCACGATGTATTCATCGAGCCGGCGATTCCCAGTCTCCGTTTTCCGAATGAATGGGATCACTGTCGTTGGGGGTATTCGAGAGAGTTCCCCGCAACTCCAGCCGTGTCGATAGAAAAGGCCGATTGCGAAGAGGGGGTAGGTATGCTGATCGATATTATGGGCCTCGTAAGCGATCAATTCAGCCAATGTCGCCGCTTTCCAGCCGGCTTCCGTAATCCTTTTTTGGATCACCTCGATCATGTCGCCAGCAAAGATTTCTTTTTTGCGGCGAATGATCTTGTCGGTGAATGTCCTCTTTTCAATGGTGTAGAGATCATTGAATGAGAAAATCTTCGCGATGAATCCCTTTTTGCTTTTAACGCAGGATTCAAGGTCGCGATATGCGGACTCATAGACGCTCTCGTATTGACCTGCCTCGATAAGCGGGTACCGTTTTTGCTCCGCCGAAGCGATCAGCGTTTCTGCACTCATACTTCTCCCTTCCAAAATTCAAATTTCAAGTTGCTTGCGCCCGTGCTGGGGCATAAATATAATAATACAATAAATAATTTATGTCAATATGCTGCCGGGCCTGGATTCGAACCAAGATACCCAGGGCCAGAACCTGGAGTCCTACCATTAGACGACCCGGCAAGGGGATAAAACGAACCTCCTTATTATACGGAGGTTCGGGAATTTTTCAACCGTTCGCTTCGCCGTTCAGGCGAGCTGCTCCACGAGCATGACTTCGAGAGGCACGATGGCGAAGGGGGAGTAGCGCATCTCGGCGTAGGCGCGGATGAGGGCTTTGATGAGCTTTACGAGCGTTGCACTATCCGCACCTTCACCATCTTTGGTTGAGGTACCAAGCGTTCGCATGGCTGCGAGTTCATCCTTCGTGAGGTCCTTCTCGAACGACTGTTCGAGCGAAGGATTGATCGCAAGCGAGAGTGTTTTGCGGAGATAATGGATAAGGTCCTTTGTAAATTGAACGATATTATGCCCTTCGTCGTTCAGTTCCGCGAGATAGGCGAGCGCGCCCTTCGCATCCTTTGCGATCATGAGTTCCGCAAACGCGTGCACTTTCCGCAGGCCGGTGCGTCCAGTGATGCGTTCGGTGTCGGCGAGCGTGATCGCCGCGGTTTTCGCACCGCCGTCCGAGAATGACGATACCTGTTCAAGGAGCGATTCGGCGTCGCGGAAACTGCCTTCGCCGATGGCGGCGATGAGCTCCAATGCGGCGGGCTCGATTTTTATCTTTTCCTCTTTGGCGATGGTATTGAGCTTCGCCATAATAACCGCCTTAGGTTGTTTGCGGAATGTGAACCGCTGGGCGCGCGAGGTGATCGTGGGCGGCAACTTTTCGAATTCAGTCGTCGCCATAATGATCACCGCATGCGCCGGCGGCTCCTCAAGCGTCTTCAGGAGGGCGTTGAACGCGGCGCCGGTAAGCATGTGCGCTTCGTCGATGATATAGACCTTGTACGCTCCCGTAGCGGGAGAGGTCTTGATGCTTTCTTTGAGGTTGCGGATCTCATCAATGCCCCGGTTCGATGCGGCGTCGATCTCGATCACATCCATCGAGTTCTGCGCGTCGATCGCGAGGCATTCGCGGCATTCATTGCACGGCTCTCCCTCGGCGGCAAACGCAGGCTCCTTCCGGCGCTTTTCGCAGTTGAGGAGCTTTGCAATGAGCCGCGCGGTTGTCGTCTTGCCCGTTCCACGGGCACCGTAAAAAATATAGGCATGACCGAGCCGCCCGGCCTTCGCGGCGTTCTTCAGTATCTCGACGTTCGTGTCCTGTCCGAGCACGTCCTCGAGCCGTTTGGGGCGGTATTTGCGGTAAAGCGCTTGTGCCATGCGACCATTATACACCAGCAGGTTCGGGTAAAGAAAACGGCGTCTCCATGATAATAAGGAGGCGCCGGACCGAAAAAAAGGGCGGATCAGCACTTGCCAAGCACCGCGATGATGGCCGCGGCATTCGGAAGTACGCACGGGAAAACGCTCACGATCCGCCAGCCGTTCTTGATGTCTTCGTCGAGGGCGGGATTTGCGACCGGATCGACAATGATCTCGTCCGTCCTCATTGTTTCGTTGCTCGCGCGTACGTTCGCCACGACAACCGTCTTCACGTGATTGAAATGTTCCACGAAAATCTCCCTTCGGAATTGTTATATCTTTTATACAAAAAATAGTCAATATTTGCGCACCGGCGCGGTTTGCCCCTTATATCCTTTTCTTTTATGATGGTTGGGTAATGCAGTTATGGCATACGAACTCCAAATCGGTGAATTCAAAGGACCGCTCGACAAACTGCTCGAACTGATCGAAGCGGAAAAGATGGACATCAACACCGTGAGCCTTGCAAAGGTCACGGATGGTTTTTTGCGCTATCTGGAAGACCTGAAGAGCGCGATCGGCATCGCTTCCATCGATACATCCGACGCATCGGGCAAAACGGACGATAAAAATACGACCGCATTCCGCGCCGACCTGCGCCTGCTCGCCGACTTCGTTGCCGTGGCGAGCAAGCTGATCTTTTTGAAATCAAAATATCTCCTTCCCGGCCTCGAGCTCACAGAAGAGGAAGAGGCGGACATCAAAGACCTCGAAGCGCGATTGCAGATCTACCAGCAGTTGAAGCCGGCGCTCAAGACATTGAACAAACTCTGGCACGAGAGCCACCGTTCCTACAGCAGGCCGTATCTTGCCGGCAAAAGCGCGCTCCTTGCCGAACACTCCATCTTCTATCCGGGATCGAATCTCGATGCCTCGGCGCTCGCTTCGGCACTTGAGCAGATATTCGAAACGATAAAGACCTACGAACTCGAGACGGAAACGATACGGGAACGGATCGTGACGCTCGAGGAAAAGATCTCGGAGGTGCTGGACCGAATCCAGAAAGAAGGAGATATGCATTTTGGGAGCCTTTCGGGAGATAAGTCGCGCGGCGAGCGCATCGTCGTCTTTCTCGCGCTTCTGCATCTCGCGCGCGAACAGCTCATACTCCTCGAGCAAATGGATGCATTTTCTGATATACTTGTGAAGAAAAAATGAGCGAATCCACGACGGAAAAAGGAACATCCGATCAACGCGCCGCGCTCGAAGCCCTGCTTTTCATCCATGGCGAACCGCTGACCTACAAGAAGATCCAGGCGGTGCTTGGCATCGAGAAAAAAGAGGATGTTGATGCGCTTGTCGCGGAACTCGAAGGAAGATTGGCTTCCAACGATCGCGGCCTCCAGCTTATCTCCGACCGCGAGAAGATCCAGCTGACCACCAAACCCGAATTCAACAGCATCCTTGAGGCATTCGTGAAGGAGGAGGTTTCGGAGGATCTCTCGCCTGCGTCGCTTGAGGCACTTGCCATCGTTACATATCTCGGACCGATTTCACGCGCAAAGCTCGAATATCTGCGCGGCGTGAACTCGAGCGTCATTTTGCGCAGCCTTGCCATTCGCGGGCTTGTGGAACGCTTCTCGGATTCCGAACACCCCTCTTCATTCCTTTATCGTCCAACCTTCGAACTTATGAAGCACCTCGGCGTGAAGGAGGGAGGAGAACTGCCGGAATACGGCAAATTCCAGGAATTACTCACCGTTTTCGAGACGGCAGGCGGGCAAAACGAAGAAGGGAAAATGGAGGGTGGACAGGCCGAAAACAAGCAGCCGGTGAGCGGGGAGGTGCGCATTGAGAACGGGGGACCGCGTGAGTGATATTTTTTATTTTCGTATCGTCATGAGGGGAAAGAAACCACAATTATTCATTTTTTTATTTACGGCCGTAATAGTGATCCTTGTTGCGCGAATGTGGTATGTAGGTCTTTCAGCGACACCTTCCGGCACCGGTGATGCATCCGGTACTGCAACAGGGACGATTCCGCCGCATCTCGTCCTCGGCCCCACTTCGGCTTCTTCATCGCTCGGTACGCCCGCCGCACTCGCGAGTACCGACCCCGCCGGAACGGACGGCTCTTCAGCCACTTCAGCGACACCTTCCGCGCCCTATTACGGAGAACCGAATACCGCAGATTCAGTGTTTACTCGTATTGCAACGACCACGGTACCCAATTTTGAACGCGAGGCGATCCTTGTGCGCGATATTACGAATGGTGTGGATCTTGCCGATATAAACGAGAATGTCCGATGGCCGACCGCTTCGCTTACCAAGCTTATGACCGCCACGGTCGTACTTGATCATCTGAGCATGGATACGAAGATCACTATTACGCCGCAGATGATGGCGGTGGATCCCGAAGAGGGCCATCTCGTGGTGGATGGAACCTATACCGTCTATGACCTGCTTCATGTGATGCTCATGCCGTCGAGCAATGTCGCAGCCGAAGCACTCGCCGATTATTACGGCCGTTCGCAGTTCCTCGCGGCGATGAACCAGCGTGCCGCGGAGTGGGGGATGACGGATACTTATTTCAACGACCCATCCGGTCTTTCGTCCGCGAACGAATCCACGGCACACGACCTCGCGATCCTTGCGACACATGTCTATGAGAGCTATCCGACCATTTTGCAATTCACGGATACCCCGGATATTGTGATCACGAATTTCGCAAACAATACCAATGTTGATGTGAGAAGCATCAACCAGTTCGCGGGAGATGCGAACTTTATCGGCGGGAAAACGGGCTATATTCCCGAGGCCCGCGACAATTTGCTTTCAATGTTTCGCTATGGCGGGAAGCCCGTACTCATCATCGTCCTTGGTGCCGGCGATACCGCCGAACGTTTTTCCGATACCACAAAACTCCTGGATTGGTTTACAATGAATTATAAATGACCCCCATCTTCCATTCACTTCTTCTTCTGCAGGCGGAGCGCGTAACGATCCTTACCGCCGTCGCGTTCGTTGTGGCACTCGCGGTAACTCCCCTTTGGCTGAAGTTCCTTCGGCATTACCATTTTGGGAAGCAGCTCCGCAACGGCGACGACACGCCGGTCTTCCAAAGCCTCCACAAGAACAAGGAAGGGGCGATCACGGGCGCCGGCGTCATTGTCTGGTCTACGGTGCTCGGTCTTGCGCTCATTTTTGACATCGGTAATCATATCTTCGACGGATGGTGGCATTACTTCAGTTTCGTGGATCGCGGGGAAACCTATTTGCCGATCGCCGCGATGCTCATTGCCGCGATTCTCGGCCTCCTCGATGACTGGCTTGGGGTCCTTCATATCGGCGGCGCGAACGGCGGCGGCCTTAAAGTGCGGCATAAATCGATCATGTATCTCATCGCTGCTGCGATCGGCGCATGGTGGTTCTACTTCCGCCTTGGCTGGAACACCCTCGATATTCCGTTCATCGGCGACGTGACGATCGGCTGGTGGTATTTACCGCTTTTCATTTTCATTATTTTTGCGAGCGCTTTCAGCGCCAACGAGACCGACGGCCTCGACGGTCTCCTTGGCGGTGTATCGCTTTTCACATTCCTTGCGCTTGTCGCGGTCGCGTTCCATCTTCATCTCTATAACCTTGCCGCGTTCGGCGGCGTCACGGTCGGTGCCCTCCTCGCATTCCTTTGGTACAACATCTATCCGGCGAAATTCATCATGGGGGATACCGGCTCGATGGCGCTCGGCGTGACGATCGGTACGATCGCAATGCTCACAAACACGACACTCCTCCTGCCGTTTTTCGCCGTCATTCTTGTTATGGAATCGCTGTCGGTCATCATCCAGGTTGCCTCAAAGAAGCTTCGCCACGGCAAAAAAGTGTTCCGATCGGCGCCGATACACCATCACTTTGAAGCTCTTGGCTGGCCGGAATCCCAGGTGACGATGCGCTTTTGGATCATCTCGGCGCTTTTTGTAGGCCTCGGGCTCGTGATTTTTTTCCTTTCGCATTGATCCTTTCAGCCACCCGCATTTCCACAGCTTGACCATTCTTAACCGTCTGCTATAATGTCCTTCGTATGGCAGACGAGATAATCACCCCCACCCAGACCGAGGCGCCTCAGGCGGCGTATCCTACGGAAGCTTCCCGCGAAATGATGGACGCGGGTGTTTTCTATGGCCGCAAGAAAAATAAGACGAATCCGAAGATGAAGCAGTATGTCCTCGCGAACCGTGGCGGCATCGAGATCATCAATCTACAGAAGACGGAAGATGCCGTGGCGGAAGCCGCGGGATTCGTGACTGAGAAAGTTGGCTCGGGTGCACTCGTACTTTTTGTCGGTGCGGTCGCCGCCGCGGACAAGGCGATCACCGATCTCGCGAAGAAGTACGCCTTCCCGTATGTGACGACCCGTTGGGTCGGCGGTACGATAACGAATTATCGCAACATCGCCAAACGGATCGATTATATGAAGAAGCTTCGCGCCGACATAGCGTCCCATGCACTTGATAAATATACGAAGAAGGAGCGCTTGGAGCTTGAAAAGGACCTTGCGCGCCTCGAGGAGCTTATGGGAGGGCTTGAAATGCTGACCCGCGAGCCGGATATCCTTATCGTAGTGGATCCTGTACTGCACGATACCGCGGTGCGCGAGGCGATGATCAAGAAGATCCCTGTCGTTTCGTTCGCCAATGTGGATGTCGATCCGGATATGATCGATTACCTCGTGCCCGGAAACGATAAGGCGAAACTCAGTATCGAGTGGTTCCTTGGCAAGATTGATGGCGCGGTCGCAGAAGGCATGAAGCTCCGCGCTGCTGCCGCGGCCAAGGCGGCTGCCGCAAAAGATGCTGCCCCGAAGGAAGAAGCGAAGGATTCCGGAAAGTAAGAACCAATTTTTAAAAATTTAACATCATGGCGGAAACGAACAAAGTTACCGCGGAAGCGGTGCAGAAACTTCGCGAGGCGACGGGTGCCGGCGTAATGGATTGCCGCAAGGCGCTCATTGATGCCGAAGGCGATTTTGATCGCGCCAAGGCCATCATTGCCGAGAAGGGCCTCGAGAAGGTGGAAAAGAGAGCCGGCCGCGAAGCGGGCGCAGGTCTCGTCGAATCGTATGTGCACAACGAGCGTATCGGCGTACTCCTCGATATCCGGGCCGAAACCGATTTTGTTGTCCGCTCCGAACCGTTCCGCGCCATGGCGCATGACCTTGCGATGCATATTGCGGCTGCCGCTCCCGAAACCGTGGATGAGCTCCTTGCCCAGCCATATGTGCGGGATGAATCAAAAACCGTGAAGGATATTATCGGTGAGGTAATAGCAAAGACTGGCGAGAACATCACCGTGAACAAGTTCTTCCGTTTGGAGGTATAATAGAAGGATGGTTGAGTTCATCTTTTCGCTCATCCTTATGATCTGTCTTGGTACGGTGCTTTACATCACCGTGCGTGCATTGCCGCGCATCGAGGAATCCAGTGCGGATGCCGACACGAAGAGTGCATTCGAACGCTGGGCCCATTCCGAACTTCCGGAAAAGATCGACGCGGCATTCAATAATTTCGTACTGAAGTTCCTTCGACGCGCGAAGATCATCCTTCTTCGTCTGGACAACTCCATCGCGAAAGGCCTGCGGAAGGTCCAACCGAAGGAGAATCGAGCGAATACGAATATTGATTTCAAGGAGATTTCGGGGCAGAATAGTGAGGGCAAAGAAGAACATCCTTCTTCGCCGGATCCCAGGGAATAATTGCGTCGGTGGCGGAGTGGTCAATCGCAACAGACTGTAAATCTGTCGCCCATTGGGCTACGTAGGTTCGAATCCTACCCGACGCACAACGTTCGAATCTGATACAATTTAATAATGATTTCCCGCAAGGCCTTCACTCTTATCGAGCTTCTCATTGTGGTTGCCATCATTACGATCCTTGCCGTTATGGTGGTCCTTGTCATCAAGCCTGTCCAGCTGATCGCGCAGTCCCACGACGCCAGTCGGATATCGGATATAGCAACCATCAATTCTGCATTGGACCTTTATTCGGCCGATCAGGCGAGAACGAAGACATATTCGCTTGGTACGCCCTTTACGGTTTATATGTCGATTCCCGACTCTTCTTCAACCTGCGGCGATCTGCAGCTTATGTCCATGCCTGCAGGATATACCTGGGGTTGTTCTCCTTTTTCCACGTTTCGCAATGTCAATGGTACCGGTTGGATTCCCGTGAATTTCTCCGCTATTGCCGGTGGCGCCCCTTTCGGATCGCTTCCTATCGATCCTACCAATAACACCTCTTCCCATCTTTTTTATACCTACACAACAAACGGCACTCAATATGAGGTTACGGCTGCGATGGAGTCGGCCAAATATCAAAAAGGAGGGGGCGCGGATGTCATTACTGGAGATGGAGCAGCCCTTTCTACGGTCTATGCGGAAGGCACCAATGTTGCCCTCGAACCGCTGGATTACGGTCCTGGCAGTGTCCCAGGTCTCGTCGGTTATTGGCCGCTCAATGAAGGTGCCGGTACGACGGCCGCCGACCTGTCGGGGAGCGGGAATAACGGAACTTGGGGTGGTACGACCCCATACTACACAACGGGAAGGAATGGGTCGTATGCGGGAAATTTCAACGGATCAAACGATGTCGTTGATCTCGGAATTCCCGCATCGCTCCAACTCCAAACTTTTACATTGACCGCATGGATTGATGCGGTCAATAATAATGCCACTCGTGCAATGTTCGGCGGGAGCGGTTGGGGTGATGGTTATTATGAATTTCGCGATAATTCCGCGAATGATCTCGAACTTTTAAAGCAGGGTCAAGTGAGCATTGGGTCTTCGGCCAGCACCGTCCCGGCAGGGACATGGGTTTTTGTTGCTGTAACATACGACAGCAATGGTAATTATGTTTTCTATATCAACGGTACTGCTGTGGGAAGCGGTACGAACAAGCAGACATTCTCCTATGGCACCGATCATGAGCAGTTGGGCAAGGGGTATGACGGAGTGGAATATTTCAATGGTGCCATGCAAGATATGCGGGTCTACAATCGCGCCCTCAGCGCTTCGGAGATCAAATCTCTCTATAACGCCGGCAACTAGGAATATCATGAAAAATTCTTCCGGTTTCACCCTTCTTGAGCTCCTTGTCGTCATCGCCATCATATCGATCCTCGCGATTGTTGTCGTGATAGCCCTCAACCCCGGCCAATTATTGGCACAGTCCCGCGATGCGACCCGTGTTGCCGATATGGCGACCCTTGATTCGGCTTTGAGCGTCTATCAGACCGACCAGCTGAGCGCGGCGGGATATTCCGTGGGCACTCCTTACACCGTCCAGATGTCCGTTCCCGATGCATCCTCCACTTGTGGCGATCTCGGTTTGCCATTCTTAGGTTCCGGAAATGTCTGGGGTTGTGCCCCTTTCGGAAGTTATAGGAATGTAAATGGTACCGGATGGGTTCCTGTCAATTTCTCGGCCATCAGCGCCGGCGCCCCTTTCGGATCCCTCCCGGTCGATCCGACAAATAACCCTTCTTCCGATCTTTACTATACCTACACCACCGACGGTACCTATTACGAGGTAACCGCTGCGATGGAATCGACTAAATATCAAAAAGGAGGGAGCGGCGATGTGATCTCAAAGGACGGAGCATCTCTGTCCAGCGTTTATGCCAAAGGTACGAGCCTTACACTCGAGCCTTTGGATTACGGTCCCGGCAGCATTTACAATATACAAGGCATCGTCGGTTATTGGCCGCTCAATGAAGGATCCGGTACAACAGCGATAGATAGTTCCGGAAACAATCAAAACGGAACATGGGGTGGATCGACTCCTTATTATTACAGCCCGGGAAACAATCAGGCCTATGCCGGGAATTTCAACGGCAGTAACGATTACGTTTCACTGCCAAGGGTTATTCAGGATGATTTCACTATGACCGCGTGGTTCAAAACAACGACCGTGGGAGGCGGAAGCGGTCAATGGTACAACGGCCGGCAGATCGTGAGCGGCGAAGTTTGCGGTGTTGTCAATGATTTTGGTACATCAATAAACAGCTCGGGACAGATCATGTTCGGAATCGGGAATCCCGACACGACCATCACCGGCAGTACGAACTTCGCCGACGGAAATTGGCATTTTTTGACCGCAACCCGCGTGAAAAGTACGGGCGCTATCGTCCTCTATGTTGATGGCGCAGTACAGGCGACCGGAGTCGTGAGCAATACGGGATCGTTGACGTCTCCACCCAATATTGACATAGGGACCGATCCCTGTGGTGGTAATTATTTCAGCGGACAGATCGAAGGGGTCCGGATGTACAGTAGCGCCCTAAGCTCTCCCGAGGTCAAAATTCTTTACAACGCCGGTAAATAGGGTTGTGATCATCCGTAAACACGACCGGTCATTGTGCTACAATGGCTCGTATGCAGGAATATGTCACGTCCGCCGTTTCGCTCAGGAAATATCCACAGGGTGACCTCGACGGACGGTATACACTGTTCACCGAACGGTTCGGCAGGATGACCGGCAAAGCGAAGAGTTCCCGAAAGATCACATCAAAGCTTGCGCCACATCTCGAGCCCGGAACGGTGCTCCGTGTGCGTTTTATTGAGGCGCACGGGACACAGATCATCGATGCATTAAAAGAAGGGATGGCCGGTATTTCCATTATTAACCTGCAATTTTTAAGTATGCTTTTGCCCGAAGGGCAGCCCGAACCGGGGATATGGCGTATGATCGCCGAGAGGAGTTTTTCCTGGAGAGCGGCATTCGCCGTGCTTGGTTGGGACCCCGAGGATGCACTTTGCGCGTCGTGCGGGACGCGCAAGGGGATGCATTTCTATATTCCGCGCCAGGAATTTTTCTGTGATACTTGCATCCGCAAACTCCCTTTGAAAACCCGCGAGAGTGCGGTAATATCATTACATGTCTCCCTATAATCCCAACGGTGTTTGGACGGGCAAAGATAACCCGAACCTTCCGGGCGCGGCACGCTCATTGACGGAGAAATCGCCGATTTCGTCCGTCACACCCGCCGCATCTCCTTCGTCTTCCTCGGCGCCATCGAATGGAGGATCGCTTTCGGATGCGGAACCGCGCGAGACGCTCAATATCGAGCCTCCCCATAAGCGTTCTTTTATGAGCCGCTGGGGGCTCTGGGTTTTTGGAATCGGTATCGTTGTCGTAATAGGCGCCGTTGCGGCAGCATTCATTCTCACGCGCCCGCCCGCTCAGCCTGCCACGGTACTTACCATCGCGCCTCCCTCAGGCATTTCCGTCGGCATACCATTCACCGTTTTGATTTCCGCAGCGAACGATTCCAAATCGACCCTTACCGGCGCGGTGGTCACACTTCAGCTTCCGCAGGGCGTCCAGTTCCTCGGAAGCGATTCCTCGACACAGGTCCAGGAATATTCCCTTGGCGATATCGCACCCGGCGCCGTAGCATCGCAGAGCTCGACCCTCATCGTTACGGGAACCGCCTCGCAGCTTTATTCACTTTCCGCAAAGCTTATTTACAGCACTCCGAAGACACCTTCGACGACTTATCAAAGTACGCAGTCGGCAAGCTTCACGCCGGATCAATCGCAGTTCGGGCTGAATTATTCCGCGCCGACCAATATCGTGAGCGGACAGCCATTCCCAATCACCATGAGCTATTCGAATAACAGCGGACAGACGATCGATGATGCGGAAATCGTCCTCCAATATCCGCCGGCATATACGTTCGCGACGAGCAGTGTCGCACTGGCGACGGACACTGCGGCGACGGCATCATCGGAAGGCATGTGGGATGTCGGCAAACTTTCACCGGGACAGGGAGGTTCCATTACGGTCACCGGAGCGATTGTCGGTCCGTCCCAGGCGCAATACCAGTTTACCGGGACGGCATACACCGTACTCGGCGGTACGAAGTATGCATCAAACATCCAGCCGGTAAGTTTCACGCTCGTGCCTTCTCCGCTTGAACTTGAAATCAGCGCGAACAATAAACAGGGATATGTTTCTACGGTGGGTGATAGTATTCATTACATCCTCACCTATACGAACAATTCAGCCGTAACCCTTTCGAGTGTTAAAATATCTGCTGCACTTTCGGGTTCAATGTATGATTTTGCCTCCCTTCAAACCTCCGGCGCGTTCAATTCACGGACGAATACGATCACATGGTATACGGCAAACACACCCGCACTCGCATCACTCGCCCCCGGACAGTCCGGCTCGGTTTCGTTTGACATAAAGACGCAATCGAAGTTCCCGATCCGTCTGGCGAGCGATAAAGACTATTCGCTTACCCTCACGGGGACCATTCAATCGCCGTCGGTCATCCCGGGAGCTTCCGGTTCAAGTACCGTCTCTACGATTGCCATCCGGAACAAAGTTGGCGGGGAGATGGCATTCACTTCTGGGGGGTATTGGAAGTCCGGTCCGTATCCGCCAAAAGTGAACCAGGAAACGGACTATACGATTGATTGGGCAATAACGAACTATTCGACGGATGCTTCGAGCGTCACCGTATCCGCTTATCTCCAGTCGGGAACCACCCTCCTTGCCGTTGCCTCGAGCACCGGAACGACCTCGACGCCAACCTATGATTCCGGGACAGGACTTGTCACGTGGACCATTCCTTATATCCCCGCGGGTACGGGAGTCATTGACGCACCAATCAAGGCAGTATTCACGGTGGCGAATACGCCGGCAGTCAATCAGGTTGGGAGCGACGTGACACTTCTTGGAAAAGCGACGCTTGTGGCGAGCGATACATGGACGGGAGGTTCGTTCGATATAAGCGCAGATGCGGTGACGACCGCGCTGCCAAACGACCATTCGGTCGGCGGCAGCGGTGCTCGTACCGTCACACCATAGGGATCGCCGCACTTCAGAACTCCAAATTGTATTGCTCAACGGAACAGAGAATTCCAAATAATAAACCAAACCCATGGATGAGAAAAAGACCGACATATTGATGGAAAAAATAGTGGCGCTCGCAAAGAGGCGCGGTTTTGTCTTTCCCGGCTCGGAAATCTACGGCGGGCTTGCCAATTCCTATGAATACGGGCCGGTGGGCGCGGAGCTGAAGCGCAACATTCAGAACGAATGGTGGCGGACGTTCGTGCAAGGGCGGGGCGATATGGTGGGACTCGACTCATCCATCATCCTCCATCCCAAAGTTTGGGAAGCGTCGGGTCATGCTTCGGGGTTTTCGGATGCCATGATCGAGTGCAAAAAATGCCACACGCGCACGCGCGCAGACCATCTTATTGAAAATCACTTCGAGGAGAGAAATGAGAGCATGGGCGTCGAGGGAAAGAAGGAGTTTGAGCTTGACGAGATCATCCAGACAAACAAGATAAAATGTCCCGTATGCGGCTCATTCGATTGGACGCCGGTGCGCAAATTCAACCTCCTTTTCGAGACGCATGTCGGCATCGTGCCGGAGTCGCAATCGAAGGTATATCTCCGCGGTGAGACGGCGCAGGGTATTTTCGTGGCTTTCAAGAACATCACCGACTCAACGCGCGTAAAACTGCCGTTTGGCGTCGGCCAGCTCGGCAAGAGTTTCCGTAACGAGATCACAAAAGGGAATTGGATATTCCGCACACTCGAATTCGAGCAAGCGGAGATCGAGTATTTCTTCAATCCCGAGTTGACCGAATGGAAGCCGCTTTTTGAAAAGTGGAAGGAGGATATGGAGGCGTTCGTGACGGGTACGCTTGGCGTTTCAAAGGAAAATCTCCGCTGGCGTGAGCACGGCGACGAGGAGCGCAGTTTTTACAGCAAACGGACGGAGGACCTTGAGTACCGATTCCCGTTTGGTTTCAAAGAACTCTGGGGCCTTGCTTATAGGACCGATTATGATCTTAACCAGCATATGAAATTTTCCGGTATCGATCTTTCCTATACCGATCCCGCAACCGGTAAAAAATTCGTACCGCACGTGATCGAACCGGCGGTGGGGATAAACCGCCTTATGGCAATGACAATGCTCGAAAGCTATCGCGAGGAGAATGATCGCGTTTACCTCAAACTGCCTCCGCGCATCGCACCATACAAAGTCGCCGTGTTCCCGCTCCTGGCGAACAAGCCGGCGCTCGTTGAAAAGGCCCGCGACATCCATGATGAGCTTCAGAAACGCTTTCCGGTGGCATGGGATGACCGCGGGAACATCGGCAAACGCTATTATGCGCAAGATGAGATCGGGACGCCGTTCTGCGTAACTGTGGATTTCGACACGCTCGGTGAAGGCGGGAATGAAAAAAAGGATACCGTGACCGTCCGCGACCGCGACACCGGCGAACAGGAGCGCGTGCCCATTACGAATCTCGGCGAATATCTCCATGGCAACGTTTATCGTTAAAGGCGGAAAACCGCTTTTTGGCGAAGTGGCCGTGGGCGGCGCGAAAAACGCCGCATCGAAAATGTTCGTCGCATCGCTTCTTACCGAGGAACAATGCATTTTCAAAAGCGTTCCGGCAATAGGGGAACTTGATATCGTTTACGAGCTGCTGCGATCCATCGGGAGCGAAGTCGATATCGCCGGTCCGACCGCAAGCATCGCCACGCCTTCCATAAAGAACAACCGGGTTACGCAGCTTTCCCGCCGCAACCGTATTCCGATCCTCGCGCTCGGTCCGCTCCTTGCGCGGACCGGCGAAGCGGAAGTGCCGGTACTGGGAGGGGATAAAATAGGTCCGAGGCCGGTGGATATCCACCTTTCAGGGCTCCAAAAGCTCGGAGTGCGCATTGAAGAAACGCCGACGAGTTTCCATGCATGGGCGCCGGATGGCGGCCTCCGCGGCGCCGAGATCGAACTGCGTTTCCCGAGCGTCGGTGCAACAGAGAATGTCATGCTCGCCGCGGTGCTCGCCAAGGGGAAGACCGTCATCAAGAACGCGGCGCTCGAGCCCGAGATCATCGATCTTGTGAAGCTGCTCCAGAAGATGGGCGCAATCATCGAGCTTTGTCCGCCAAGGACGATCATGATCGAGGGCGTGTCGAAGCTCCATGGCACAACGCACCGCGTGATGCCCGACCGCAACGAGGCTGTTTCGCTGGCATGCCTCGCGATTGCGACCAACGGCCGCATCAAACTGAAGGGCGCCGTGCAGGAACATCTCATCACATTCCTCAATACCGTGCGGCGGCTCGGCGGCGAATATGAGGTTGCGGAGGACGGCATCGCATTCTGGCGTGCACCGAACAGTTCATTTGGCGGCCACCTTACGCCGCTCGACGTACGCACCGATACCCATCCCGGTTTCATGACCGACTGGCAGCAGCCGCTTGCGGTGCTCCTCACCCAGGCGAAAGGAATTTCGACCATCCACGAGACCATCTATGAGAACCGTTTTGCATATGCGGAAGACCTGAACCGAATGGGAGCGAACATAAAAGTTTCCGATGCCTGCCCGCCGAACGATCCCTGCCGCTTTGAGGGGAAGGGGTTCCATCATTTCGCCATTATCGAAGGACCGACACCGCTCGAGTCGGCAAACCTTACCGTGCGCGATCTCCGGTCCGGGATCGTGGATATTCTTGCAGCGCTCGTCGCAAAGGGCGTTTCCGAGATCAACGGCGCCGAGGAAATCGATCGGGGGTACGAACGCATCGATGACCGCCTTCGGCAGCTTGGGGCGGACATCGCCCGAGGATAATGCCGTCGAATTGAATCGGCAATCTGTTTGGGCTATACTTTGGCCAGCTGTTTTGGAGGGTTATCCCATGGGCAAACCGAAAATTCGCCAATGCGAGAGCAATGGCGTCGTTGCAATCGTTGCAGAAATCGATTTCCGGGAATGGTGGCTATACGAGCATCCGCGGTCGGTCCTCGCCGGACAAGGAGAGGCGGACGAGAGGCGCGCCATGCCGCGTCTCACCATGTTTTTCACCGACAATCCCGCGCGCCAGGAAGCGCTGGGAGAGCTTGTTACGGGTTCAATGGATGATCATGCGAAACTGATATGCGGTTGCGAGGTAGAGGACGCGTATCTTTTCATTCCGAAATTCGATGATCCGCGCCATGGATTCATTCCTGTTTCTCTCGAAGCCGCGTTCCGGCTCGTGAAGGGGTCATTTGTCCCCGGAAAAATTCCCCGATATGAAAATGTCCCGGAAACCACAATGACCGTTTCCGCGCAGGAACGGATCCCGGCATGACAACAGCCGTGGCAGGAAGGAGGTGCCCGTACGCAGAAGACGTACGGGCTTTTTAATTGATGACGGTTTTGAGGCAGTTCTATCTTTGTATTTATTTTTGCAATTTCGCCCGATTTCGCCTACAATAAGCAGCATGTTTGGAAAGAAAATCGGCATCGATTTGGGAACGGCCAATACCGTTGTTTTCGTGCCTGGGCGCGGCTTCATCATCAATGAACCAACGATCGTCGCCCTCACAAAGCCCGATAATGGGGTGCTCGCCGTCGGTTCCGAGGCGAAGGAGATGATCGGACGGACACCCGACGAGATCGTGGCATATCGTCCTTTAAAAGACGGCGTGATTGCCGATTATTACATAACGAAGGCGATGCTCACCTATTTCATCAGCAAGGCATCGGGCTGGTTTAATATAATCAAGCCGGACGTTGTGATTTCCGTGCCGGCGGGCATCACGCAGACCGAACGCCGTGCCGTGATGAATGCGGCCCGAGAAGCGGGAGCCGGAAATGCATTCATTGTTCGCGAGCCGATTCTTGCAGCACTGGGCGCCGGCATTCCGATCAATGCGCGTTCTGGGAATATGATCATCAATATCGGTGGCGGCACTTCTGAACAAGCGGTGATCGCACTCGGTAACATCGTTTCCTGGAACTCGCTTCGCATTGCCGGCAACAAGTTCGATCAGGCGATCATGGATTACGTAAAGAAGAAATATGCGCTCGCGATCGGCGAACAGACCGCCGAACAAGTGAAGATAGAGATCGGTTCGGCTATGCCGACCAAGGAAAAGATGGAATACCAGGTGCGCGGCCGCGACCTTGTGACCGGCCTTCCGAAGGATATCGTCATCAATTCAAACGAGATCGCCGAGGCGCTCAATCCGCTTCTCATCGACATCGCAACCTCGGTGCAAAATGTTTTCAACGTGACGCCGCCCGAGCTTGTGGCGGACATTATGGAGAAGGGGATCATCCTTTCGGGCGGCTCGGTCCAGCTTCATCACCTCCCCGAATTCTTCGAACGCTTCCTTGGCGTGCAGGCATATGTTGCCGAAGATCCGCTGTTCTGCGTCGCGAAGGGTACCGGACTTATTTTGAACCATCTCGACACCTATAAGCGGACGCTTTTGAACAAGCGATAGGTTTTACGTTAAACTAAGGCCATATGGCACTCATTGGCCACGAAGTAATCATCAAGGATCTGAATGGATTGATCGAAGCCGGCCGACTCGGTCACGGTTATATTTTTCATGGTCCGTCCATGGTCGGCAAACGAACCGTCGCCCTCGCACTCGGGAAATTCCTTGAGAAGGGAGTATTCTCTCCGCCGGCTGAGAATGAGGTACTGCAGGATATTAAGGTCATCGACCTTGCGTTCATGCACAGACTCGATCCGGATGCGAGCGGCGACACGATAGGCATCGATGCCGTACGCGAAGTAAAGAATTTCCTCTGGCAAAAGCCCAATACGAGCATGCGGCGGACGCTCGTCATCGACAACGCCGACCTCCTTACGATCGAAGCGCAGAACGCGCTTCTCAAGATCACCGAGGAGCCTCCGTCATCATCCCTCCTTATCCTTGCCACATCCGATCCGGATGCCATTCTCCCGACGATCTTATCGCGCCTTCCCCGGTTGTATCTCGGGACGATTCCACGGGCGACGGTCGAGCGATGGCTTATCCAAGACCAAGGTATTGCAAAAACAAAAGCAGTGACGTTCGCAAAGCGTGCACTCGGGAAGCCAGGCCTTGCATGGCGACTCGCAAACGACGACGCATTCCGCGCCGAACTTGAACGCGCCGAACAGTTTATCAAAACAACGCCTGCAACCCGCAAGGACTTCATAAAGAAATTGATCGAGCCGGAAGATTTCAGCATGCGGAGATTCCTTGAGACTCTCGTCACGGTACTTGCCTGGGAAACCCCTTCGGCCGCCAAGGCGGCATTCTGGCATAAAGCCCTCCGCCTTTCGGAAAATGCGGGAAACTTCACATTAAACCCACGGTTGCAGCTTGAAGCGCTTATGCGTTAAAATAAGCGAGTCTTCACCATTAAAACCTCTCTCAATGACCATAACGGAAGATATAATAAAAGATTTTGAGGCGGCTCTTGCCGGCGTTACCGGAAAATTCAAACAGGAGATCGCGCAGATCAGAGGCAATAAGCCTTCGCCGGACATGGTACAGGATATCCGCCTCAGCCTTTACGACCAGACGCTCAGCATTCGTGAGCTTGGATCGCTTTCGGTACTTCCGCCACGCACGATCCAGATAACCGTCTGGGATTCCGGCGCGACCGCGCCGATCGTGAAAGCGATCGAAGCTGCCCATCTCGGCCTTTCAACAACGAATGACGGCCAAAATATCCGCTGCACGCTTTCGCCGCTTGGAAACGAACGCAGGGAGGAGCTCGGTAAACTTGTCGGCAAGATGGCGGAATCCGCGCGCATCCAGATCCGCGCGAGGCGCGAAGATGCAATGAAGCGCCTCAAGGATTCGAAGACTTCCGGGATCATCACCGAGGATGACGACTTCCGTGGCCGCGAAAAGGTCCAGAAGGCGACCGATAAAGCGAACGGCGACATCGAAAGCATGTTCAAGAATAAGATCGGCGAACTTGGAGAATAATATCCATATACATGCTGATCGCAATCATCGTCATCGTCGGACTTTCGCTCCTTGTGCTCGGTCACGAAGCCGGCCATTTTTTTGCGGCGAAAATCTTCGGACTCCAGGTTGACGAGTTCGGTTTCGGTTTTCCGCCGCGCATCGCCGCCAAGAAGATCGGGGATACGGAATACAGCATAAACTGGCTGCCGTTCGGTGGTTTTGTGCGGATTGCAGGCGAGCGCGGCGAGTTCGAGATGCTTGAGGGAGGCGGAGATCCCGGCAATCCTGCATTGCGAAATCCTGCACTGCCGAAGCCGATCACTCCCGCAACGCCTGCGGATCCTCGGCGCCAATTCTATACCCAACCGGCATGGAAGAAGAGCGCGATCATTCTTGCGGGCGTCTTCACCAATTTCATTCTTGGATGGCTGTTCATATCCATCGTTCTCATGGTAGGCGTGCCGCAATCGCTCATCATCGCCGGAACCCAGCAGGGGTCTCCTGCTGCAGCTGCAGGCTTCCAGGCGGGCGATATCGTGAAAGGCTACACCAACATGCAATCGTTCATCGATTACATCAATGCTCATAAAGGAACGCCTGTTACGGTTGTCGTTCTGAGGAACAATAAAGAGTTGGACTTTACGGTGACGCCACGGACGAATGTCGGGCCTGATCAGGGCGCCATCGGCGTGGCACTCGAAGAAGGCGGCGCTCCGCGGGAAGGGGTTTTCGCGGCATTCCGCGATGGAATCGTTGCTGCGTGGGATATTTCCATCATGACCATACAAGCATTCTGGACCCTCATCCAGCAGGTCTTCACGCACGCATCCATCCCTGCCGGCATCGTCGGCCCGGTCGGAATATTTTCCGTCGCCGAAGAGACCGGCAGCATCGGCCTCGCATATCTCCTTCAATTCATCGGCGTCATATCGCTCAATCTTATGGTTGTGAACCTTATCCCATTCCCCGCGCTCGATGGTGGACGTTTTGTCGTCATCCTTATCGAAAAGATCAAACGGTCGCCGCTGCCGTATAAGGTGGAGGCGTGGGTGAACGGAATCGGTTTTGCACTCCTCCTTGCGCTGATGATCGCACTCACCATACGGGATGTGAGTGGGCTTCTTTGATGTTTTTTGGATCGAATTGCCATCATATAATGATTGTGCGATAGTGATGGGATATGGCGACAAATTCATACGAAAACGGTTTTCCCGAAGGCAATGAGGTTATCAGCGATGCCGATGTTGCAACCGCGGAAATAGGTAATTTCATAGAGAATGGCATCGATCCGATCAGCCGCCGCCCGTTTACCGCCGCCGAATTAAAAAAGGTTTTCGAAGCCGACAAAAGAACTCCCGCATTCACCGAATCGGCGTTTTCCGAGGGAATGAAGCAGCTTTGCGCGATGGGGATATTGGGCTATCACAAAGAGACGGAAGAATATTATCTTAAAAATCTCGCTTAACCATGCCATTTTCCATTTTAATTTCCGATACGCTGAAAAAGGACGCCGCACCGGTATTCCTCCTTTGGGAGAAAGAAGCCCCGACCGCCAGCCTTTTATGGAAGATTTTGAATGCGGCGGAACGGAAGTATCTTTCCGCCCCTGCCCTCGCGGACCAATTGAAATTGAGAGAAGGGGATTCAAAGGTGTTCACGCTTCCCGGAACCGGAAGGCGGATCATTGCCGTGGGGCTTGGGGCGCGGTCGGGAGATGCGGCAAAGGAAACGAAGGCTGCCGCTATGGGAGTGCGTATCGCGGTGCAGACCGCACGGCGGGAACATATCGCACGCATCGCCTGTGAAGCGGGCGTTGCGCCGACAGCGACAATGACCGCGGACATTTATGAAGTTTGCTCGACGAATGCCGTCATGGCCAATTTCGCCTACGACGAATATAAGACGAAAGCCCCTTCGGCACCCAAGCCGCTTTCGGAAATACAATTCCTTGTCCCAAAGGAACCTTCAAAGGAGCAATTCGCCGCGATGAAAGAGGGTATCCGCCGAGGCCTTGTGATCGGCGAAGAGACGAACATGTGTCGAACGCTGCAGAACATGCCCGGCGGCGATATGACGCCGGATCTGCTCGCGAAGCACGCGCAGGATACGGCCAAATCCCTCGGTAAGGCCGTAAAGGCGACCATTCTCGGCGTACCGGAAATGAAAAGGCTCGGTATGGGCGGCGTCCTTGGCGTGGGTCAAGGCTCGGTGGTACCGCCTCGCTTCATCATCCTCGAATACATGGCCGGCGCGAAGGGCGAGAAACCGATCGTGCTTGTCGGCAAGGGTGTAACCTTCGATACCGGCGGCCTCAACCTGAAAGGCAGCGACCATATTTATGAGATGCATATGGACATGAGCGGCGGAGCCGCAGTGATCCATGCGCTTGCGGCTGCGGCGCGGCTGGGCGTCAAAAAAAACATCGTAGCTCTCGTTCCGGCAGTCGAGAATATGCCGTCCGGATCGAGCTATCGCCCCGGCGACCTTCTCCGCACCATGAACGGCAAAACGATCGAGGTATTGAACACGGATGCCGAAGGGCGCGTGATCCTTTCGGATGCGCTCGAGTACGCAAAGAGATACGACCCTTCACTTGTCGTCGATGTCGCAACCCTCACCGGCGCCGCTATGGCAGCACTCGGTCTGCGCTATACGGGCCTTTTCACCACGGACAAAGAACTGGAGGAAAAGTTCCGCGCGCTCGGCGACGCGGTCGTCGACCCCGTATGGCCGCTTCCGCTTTCCGCCGATTACGAAAATGACATACGAGGGACCTTCGCTGACTGGGCGAATGCGGGCAAGCCCGGCGCTGGCGGCGGTGCAAGTACGGCAGCGACATTTCTCTGGCAGTTTACGAAGGATGAAAAAGGGAAACAGATCTATCCCTGGGTTCATCTCGATATTGCGCCGCGCATGACCTCGATCGAAGAGGAGCATCTCGCAAAAGGCGGTCTCGGTACGCCGGTGCGCCTTCTTGCAAGGCTTTTGGAAGGGGAGCAATGATCCGATAATTCGGTTCGGCGAAGGAGTATAATAAAGGCATGATCCAGCGCGGGATAGCCTCGTTCGGACTCGACAGCGGCCATTGTCCGCCATGGCTTTTCGAGCGTATGGTGAAGCTTGGGCGCGAAATGATGTATGTGCTCGTTGCCGAATACGGTCCGGATGAATTTGTGAAGCGGATCGCCGACCCGGTTTGGTTCCAGTCGCTCGGAACAGTACTCGCGTTCGATTGGAACGCGAGTGGGCTCACCACGATTCTCACTGCGGCACTCAAAGAAGCAATCCGCGGACATGAAGCGGACTTCGGTATCGTGATCGCGGGCGGCAAAGGAAAGACATCCCGCAAAACGCCGGACGAGATTATGCAATGGGGCGAACGGCTGGCATTACCCGTCTCACAGACGAATAATCTCGTCTATAACTCGAAGATGAGCGCGAAAGTGGATTCCGCGCTCGTGCAGGACGGTTTCCAACTTTACCATCATGCATTCTTTTTTTCGCGTAATGGTGCATGGGCGGTCGTACAGCAGGGAATGAATACCGAAGCACAGACGGCGCGGCGATATCATTGGTTTTCGGAAAACGTGAGCGATCTCGTTTCCGATCCGCATTCGGGCATATCGTCGCCGATCACATTAAAGACCGTACTTGATATGAGCGCGGCGAAAAGCGACAAATCGCGCGATATTTCGACGGAACTCGTGAAAGCAGGCTACGCGACACTCATGAAAGATATCCAGCTTCTCAGAAAATATTCATCACGGCTTTCCCAAATGGCAAAGGTTCGGATCGGCGGCGATGGCCGACCGAGCCAGCAGCTTACCCTTCTCAATCTCGAGACGAGCGAGTTCAAATATCATCCCGTCATCCATGAGGATTTCGCCAAAAGCAACTATCTTGAAAAAATATTGGCGAAAGTAACCGACGAAAAACCGGAGAATTATGAGAAATTCGTGGCGACGGAAGGCGTCGGCGCAAAGACTGTCCGGGCTCTCGCGCTCGTCGGCGAGATCATTTACGGGGCGGCGCCATCATACGAGGATCCGGCGCGCTATAGCTTTGCTCACGGCGGCAAGGACGCAACCCCGTATCCCGTCGATCGGCGCACGTACGACCAAACAATATCAATACTCGGCGAAGCCGTGCGAAAAACCCGCCTCCCGCTTGCGGACAAGCGGAAGGCTCTTGATCGATTGGGGATATGAAGATATGATGTACGCCGTTTTTTCTGTGGTATAATCTTCCTATGAGCACACTGATCCATGCGGATATCTTTTTCTTCGTGACGACCATCGTGGTTGTCCTTGTCGGAACGGCTCTTACGGTTGCGCTGATCTATCTCTCAAAAGTCCTTTCCGACGTGCGCGAGATAACGAAACAAGTGAAGGAAGAAACGATATTGTTCCGCGGGGACATTGCCGGCCTGCGCGATGATGTAAAACGCGAAGGGTTTCGACTGGAGCGGCTCATGCTTTTTTTCAAAACACTCATGAAGAGGGTCAAGCCATCATCAAAAAGGTCGGTATCAAAGACAAGGAAATAAGATTCATATTATGAATAAGGCAAAAAAGGCAAAAATAGTGAAAGGTGCCGAAATCGGCGGCGCGATCACGGCGGCGTTGCTCGCCGCATCGGCAGGCGCATATCTCCTTTCGGACAAAAAGAACCAGGCGAAAATGAAGTCGTGGGCAAAGAAGGCACGCGTTGAGGTGGCCAAAAGAACAAAGGCCGCCAAACGCCTTGGCGAAGCGCAGTACAAGACAATTGTCGACGAAGTTATCAAGCACTACGGTTCTCTTGAAGATGTGAGCGCGCGCGATCTCGTTGTCGCCGGCAAGGAACTCAAGGCGCAATGGAATGCGATACAGAAGAATGCACAGCAGTTTGCCAAGGGGAAGGCGGCTCCCAAAAAAGCGGTCCGCCGACGTTCCGCAGCAACGAAGGCAGTGAAAAAGAAGGTGGTCCGAAGGAAATAATAGCCACACAAAATCCCCGCATCCCGAACGATGATGCGGGGATTTTTTGCTATTCGTACCTAAGAGCTTCCACTGGACTTTTCTTTGCCGCCTGCCGCGCGGGATAAAGTCCGAACGCGATGCCGGTCACGGACGATACGGCGACTGCGAGCATAATCGCGGAAAGCGGGAACTCGAAGGTCCAGGAGATGGCGGCAATATTATTGATAATAAGCCATGCCGCACTTACGACAAGCGCACCGAGCGCGATACCGATCACTCCGCCTACGAACGTGAGCATGACCGATTCTACAAGAAACTGCTGAAGGATATCCCCGTCGGTCGCGCCGACGGATTTCCTGAGTCCGATCTCCCGCGTACGTTCAATGACCGAAACGAGCATGATGTTCATAATACCGATGCCGCCGACAATGAGCGAGATGGAGGCTATTGCGGCGAGAAAAAGCGTCAATATGGATGTGATATTACCAAGGAGCGACAGAACGTCCTGCTGGGTTTCGATGGTGAAATCATCCTTATTGGGGTCGGTAATCCCGTGGTCTTGCTCCAGAATTGTTTGGACGCGCGCTTTCACGAAATCGATATTGTAGGCATCGTTCGCCTGTACCATGATGTCGTTGAAATAGGTGATACCCAGCATCTGTGTCTGCGCTACCGTGATCGGCACCAGCACAAGATTATCCTGGTCGATACCGAATGCACCGGTACCTTTCTTCTCGAGTACCCCGACCACACGGAATTGAATGTTTTTTACGTTGATATACTGTCCAACTGGATTTGATCCGGCCCCGAAGAGCGTATCGGCAAGGGACGAACCGATGACCGCAACGTGGTTGTATGACGCAACATCATCGGCGGTAAAAGGATAGCCTTTTGCAACGCCGAAGTTGCGTACGGTGAAAAAGTTTGCGGGGACGCCGTCGAATGTTACGGTCAGACTGTTGTCCTGAAACGTGGCCGCAGCCTGTCCCCGAACCTCTTCCGTCACCGCCGATATCGATGGATCGCGCGCGAGCGCATCGGCATCCTGCTGCTTCAGGCTCGTAATGATGATGCCCTGCGCTTGGGCGGGGGACGAAAGGCGGCCGTTATTCGAGCCGCCGGGGATGATGATGACGAGGTTCGAACCGAGTCCCTGTACCTGATTCAGAATATAGTCCTGAGCAGACGCGCCGATCGACATGAGGATAATGACGGAGGAGATACCGATCACGATGCCGAGCATCGTCAAAAGCGAACGCATCTTTCCGTGTTTCAGGGTTGCTTTGGATGATCGTACGAGGTCGGAAACGCGCATTGTCGTGTTGTGGGTTATTTTGCAAATTGTTCCCGGGAACGATGGGGATTTTTGACCGGCGTATCGCTCTCAAGCACCCCGTCGCGGAGGCGGATGATCCTGTCGGCGAATTCCGCCGTATTGGTCTCATGGGTGACAAGAATCACGGTGCGACCATTGCGGTTCAGACCATCGAGGATGCTCATAACCTGGGCGCCGGAGACCGAATCAAGGTTTCCGGTCGGCTCGTCGGCAAAGATGATGTCGGGGTCGTTCACGAGCGCGCGAGCGATCGCAATGCGTTGCTTCTGGCCACCGGACAACTTCGCGGTCTCCACATATATTTTTTCCTCAAGTCCGACCGAACGGATCGCATCCTCGATCATTTTTTTTCGTGATGCCACCGGCACACCCGAGTAGATGAGCGGGATCTCCACGTTTTCGTACGAGGTGAGGCGCGTCAGGAGATTGAAGGATTGAAACACGAATCCGATACTTTTGTTGCGGATATGGGCAAGCTCAATGTCCGAAAGATCGTCCGTCTTCCGACCAAAGAACGTATACGTTCCGCCGGTGGGGCGGTCGAGAAAGCTCAATATCTGCACGAGCGTGGACTTCCCGGAACCCGATGGTCCCATGATGGAAACAAAATCACCCTTATTGATGGTGAATGAGACGCCCCGCAGTGCCGAAGTGACCTCACCTTCGTCGATATAGTCCTTCTTGAGATCCCTTACGTCGATCATCCGCTATTGCGTCTTTAATCCGACATTGATGACCTGTTCGCCTTCCGTTACACCCGAGGATACCTCCACGTTGCCGTTCTGGTCACGTATGCCGAGTGTCACCGGAATCTGCATCTCTTTGCCATTTTGGAGGACATCCACGTACGTGCCGCTCACATTCTGGACGACCGCATACTGGGGAAGAATGAGGGCATTCTCATCGGTCTGCGTCTTTATATCGAGATTCGCCGTAAGTCCGCTTTTGATGCGCATGTCCAATGTATTGAACGATACCTTCACGAGATAATCCACGACGCCGCTCTGTATCGTTTCTGCCGGGTCAATATAGAAGACTTTGCCCGCAAACGTCTCGCCGGGGAACGCATCGAACGTCATATCGACGGCATCTCCGATCGCCACTTTGCCGATATCCGTTTCAGGAACATAGGCATCAACCTCGAAATTATTATTGGAAATAACCGACGTAATCGTCTGACCGGCAACCGCGACCTGCCCAACCTTAGCGTTTTGTACCGTAACCACGCCATTGATGGGGGAGGAGAGCGTCGCATTGGCGATCTGCACTTTGATGTCCTGCACATTTGCCTGGGCCTGCTCCACCTGAGCCTGCTGGGCAGCGATTGCCTGAGGAGTCGAACCCGAGAGTGTCACATTGAGCTGGGCCTGTGCCTGCAGGATTGCCGCTTCTTCTGAAGCGATGTTCTGCTGGAGGGTTGTGATTGCGTCAGCCGCCCCATTCACCTCAGTAATGGCATTTGCAATGGCATTCTTGTAAGTGGCCGAGGAGCTCGCACTCATACCCGTGGCATCCACCACTGCCGTCGCATCGGTATTGAGCATTATCGAAATGACCGCAAGGTGCGATGCCGACGCCGCTATCGCCGCCTTGAGTGTCGAGGTTGAATAGGTGGCGGTCGAGGAGGATAGCGCGGCGGTCTCCGTCGCCCACGTATTCAGTTCTCCTCCCACCTGGACGCGTTCACTCTGTGCATTATTGACCACCTGCGAATCGCTCACCGGGAACGTAAGCTGGGGATTGCTTGAATCCGGATTGCTGTAGAACGAGCCGATCTGGTTTCGGACCGCATCGTTCGCTTTTGCATACGCATCCATAACGGCGTTCGGAATGCTCATATACGTATTGGCGAGCGTTTGCCGAGCAGCGGCAAGGGCTGCCTGGGACACTTGGATATCCTGCTGTGTCGAACCGGCCTGGAGGTTCTCGAGTGTCGCCTGGGCCGAATCAACCTGCGCCTGGGCCTGCGCGAGCTGAGCCTGAAGCCCTCTCGTATCGAGCTCAACGAGAACACCTCCGGAACTCACGTTATCCCCGGCGTTTTTATATACTGCGACGATTGTGCCTCCGGAAGGAAAAGAAAGATCAACGCTATGGATGGGTGTTGTATTGCCCGTCACGCTCACCACCTGAGTGATCGTTCCGCGCGAAACCGATACGAACTGATATTTGGAGCCGCTCTTCGACACTATAAAAAAATAGATGCCCACGACGACGAGAAGCACGACGACGACAGTGATGATAAGCCTTTTCCTGCCAAATCCGAGCCGTGTTATTAATGTATCCATATTGCCGTATCATACCATATGAAGCGGTATTTTGTAACCCTTGAGAAAGTTATCCACAGTGATAGTTAAGTAATTTAATAATTATAGATTATAATAAACATACTTACGCAATATGGAGGACATCATTCAAGTGAAGAATCTGGTCAAACGCTTCGGCGATTTCACCGCCGTGGACGATATCTCGTTTAATGTCAAAAAAGGCGAGATATTCGCGTTCCTGGGACCGAACGGGGCAGGGAAGTCCACCACCATCAAGATGCTCACTACCATACTCGCTCCTACGGGCGGCGAAATAACGCTTAATGGCAACGATGCCGCCACGGATCCCGATGCTGTACGCCATTCGTTCGGCATCGTATTCCAGGATCCAAGTCTCGACGACGAGCTCACCGCAGAGGAAAATATGGAATTTCACGGCGTACTTTACGGCGTTCCGACGAAACTCCGCCGAGAGCGGATACAACAACTCATGGAATTCGTGGAGCTCTGGGATCGCCGCAAAAGCCTTGTCAAAGAATTTTCGGGTGGCATGAAGCGCCGTCTCGAGATCGCGCGAGGCCTACTCCATCATCCCGCCGTGATTTTTCTCGACGAACCGACGCTCGGTCTTGACCCGCAGACGCGCAACCATATGTGGAGCTATCTCGAGGAGCTCAATAGAACGGAAGGCATTACCGTCTTTTTCACTACGCACTACATGGAAGAAGCGGAACGGATCGCACAGCGGATTGCGATCATTGACCATGGAAAAATCATCGCGATGGGTACCGCCCAGGAGCTCAAGGATAAGACCGGTAAGGAATCTCTTGAAGACGCATTCCTTGAACTTACGGGGCGGGTGATCCGCGAAGAAGAGTCGAGTGTCACGGAACGAATGCGCGCCCACGGAAGGATGTGGAGAGGCGGCAGGCGATAAAAAGACCATACGACCATGAAAACGATCTATATTATGTGGCTGCGGGAAGTAAAGCGCTATCTCCGATCGAAATCTCGCATCATCGGATCGCTTGGACAGCCGATATTGTTCCTGCTCGCATTGGGATACGGTCTTGGGCCGATCTTCCAGAAAGCGGGGGCGGGGAACTACTTCGACTTTCTTGCACCCGGCATTATCGGTATGAGTATTATTTTCACCGCCATCTTCTCCGGCATTCAGATGATCTGGGATCGACAATTCGGCTTCCTCAAAGAAACACTCGTCGCACCGGTGAACCGCCTTGCCATCATGTTTGGCCGAACGCTCGGCGGCGCCACCGTCGCAACGATCCAAGGGGTCGTCGTCCTCGTGATTGTCATAATCGCCGGCTTTCGCCCGGCCAATTGGGGACTTGTTCCCGTCGCCATTCTTTTCATGCTCCTTGTAGCACTCCTTTTTGCGGCGCTTGGCGCGTTCGTCGCATCAAACCTCGACGATATGCAGGGGTTCCAACTCATCATGAATTTCCTTGTCATGCCGCTCTTCTTCCTTTCCGGCGCACTTTTCCCGGTTCAGGGATTGCCCACCGTGCTTGCGGGGATCGTGAGATTCGATCCTCTCTCATATGGCATTGATTCATTCCGCATCCTGCTTGTGAACAACGGCATATTCGGTATCGGCATGGACCTCGTCGTGCTTGGTTCCGTCACGATAGTGTTCCTTGCCCTTGCAAGTTATTCTTTCTCGAAGATACAGGTCTGACGCACTTTTGAGCTGTTTTTTACGAGATTCACGATAAAAAAGGCCCATCCGGAATTTCAAGGATGGAGCCAAGCGATGTCTGCAACACCGAGTATCAGTGATACAATACCGCAATACCACGCGATTGTGCCGAATATACGATGGAGCGAGGGATCATTTTCGTTCCATCTGCCATTGAATACGGCAGCAAGGACGAAGAAGACGGCGCATGCGATCGAGGGGACAAGGTGCATCCAAAAAAGGGGAGTGTGCTGCCTGCCGAAGCGCCGTACGACAAATCCCTCGATGAATCCCACGGTCACCACCATGAGCATGCCCGTGCATAATCCCCATCGTCTATGCCGAGAGACGGGATGATCGTTGTGGGGATATCCCATCCGGCGGAGATGTCCGCCGCTCTTTTTCGTCATCGTAAGCGCGGCGAAGAATGCAAATGCAAGAACGATGGTTGCTGTTTTTATCAGCATCAAAAAACGTACCTCCTATTGCGGAACTGCGGATATCATATCCAAGAAGGCTCCTTTTTTCAATGATATCCTGCGGTATGGTATAATAATTCAATGAATATGAAAATAAAGTGGCATAAGGTGACCTGGTATTCCAAAGCTCTTTCGATGGCGTTGTTTGTGATTTTTCCGTTCATCGGCCTTTGGCTCGGAATCCTGTACGGGCAAATGGCCGGACAGGCCAATAGTGAATTCCTTTCCTCGGCCGGCCTATCAGCGATTCAAACGCAATCCACGTCCGGTGCGCTTATTCCGTATTATGTGACGCCGTCCGAATGGCAAACTGATACCAACAACACGCGCGGCGGTTTTAGTGTCGCTTATCCGATTGATTTCGATACGCAGGATAATTATTCAACCGCACCATCAACAGATTGGCGCCTCGGTTCAAACAGCACGAAAGGTATCCAATATTTTACGCTCACCGTTCCGCGGGCGTTCGAGCCACAAACGAATTTCATTGATGCGACCCTCACCATCGGCGCGAGTGGTGCAAATACGGCGGTCGCGCAATGTCTTGTACCCGATACGAATGGGGGACCGTTGCAAAACGCCACTTCGACGACGACCATCAACGGCGTTACCTTCACCGTATTCAAGTCATCCGATGCCGGGGCGGGGAATTATTATGATACGACAAGCTATCGGACCCTTCACGCCGGCAAATGCTACGCGATCGAATATACCATCCATTCCGCACAAATCATGAATTATCCGCAATCGTATAATCTCAAACCATTCAACGGAGCAACAATAGACGCTCTCATGAAAAATATCATCAGCACGTTCACGTTCATATAAACGCCCCGGTATCCGCACAATGAAGAACACGAACAAAATCATCATCGTCATCGTTCTCGTACTTGTCGTCATTTTCGGCATCGGCGAATTTTTCGCGGGACCAGTAAGCGCTCCCATATCGCCATCAGCGACATCCTCGAATTCGGCAACGACCGCGCCCGCTTCGGCGGCAACCCAGATCATTCAATATGTTGCACCGATACCGGCAAGCTCCACCCCTGTTCATCAAGGGTCCTGCTGGACCAATTCCATCTCGGCACCGTTTCGAGGCGACGCTTGGCGATGTACGGTCGGCAATGCGGTCAGTGATCCATGCTTCCAGATTCCCGGACAGCAAAAATTGCTTTGCAATGTAAATCCGTTGGATCCCGCTTCCACTTCGACGTTCGTTCTCGCCCTCACAAAACCACTTCCCGCGTCACAGCCAGTACAAGGCAACCAGCCTTCCGACAATGCATGGCTGATCGAACTGCAAGGAGGTACGCTTTGCTCGCCCTACACCGGGACCCTTCCCATAACCCAAAGCGGCGATATTCCTTCTTTTGGATGTGCACCGGGTCCGCTTGGAAGCGATCTGAATATCTTCACTATCAATAATTCTTCGAGTGTTTGGACGGCGGAGGTGGGAACGATAGCCGCAGCGCCCGCAAATTCGACATCAGGAATGCCCATTGTGAAATCGACATCGACGATCCCCATCACCGAGGTCTGGCAATAAATAATATAACGGGTCATAAAAAAAGCCGCCCTTCGGCGGCTTTTTTATCCGGTCAACGAACGGTTCTTTTAGTGAGCGCTCGTCGAGGCGGAAGATGAAACCGTTGCCGTCGTCGTAGCGCTTACCGGAACCTTATAGCCGCCGAGCGCTTTGATGATCGTCATTGCATCGGTCCGCGCGGCGATAAGGTCGTGCTGGGATGCGACGATTTTGGCACGCGCATCCTGCAGTGCTGCGGTGTTCGCCTGCATTATCGTTGAACTCCCATTGTCGGAAGTGAGGGACACCACCTCTGCATTGGCGGCCTGTACCTGTGTATTCGCATCGGATAGCTTCGCATTCATGTCCGCAAGTGCCGTCTGCGATGCGCTTACATTATTGCCCGCGGCTGCCGCCGCGGAAATGCGAGACGAAAGCTTGGTGCTCAAGTCACTCATTATCCCGGAAATGGAGAGTATCCGATCCGCGGCCGCTTCAATGGCGCCCTGCGGAATGACAAGCATGAAAGTGCGATACGACGTTATAATCGATTGCACATCCGCTTTAAGCGTCGTTGTGTTATTGGCGGACACATCGGCGTCGATCTTCGTTTTTAACGCGTTGAGCGCTGCAATCTGCGACCCAATAGCAGAGGAAAGATTCTCCCGTTCACCGCTGGACAATCGCACCATAGCTCCTATGCGCACACTGAGATTATTAAGAGCCGTAATGCGGCGAGTGATCTCCTCATTCGCGCGCTTCATTATCGTCGTTACCGAGGCTCCTTTAATGCCGATGCCGATCGTGCCACTCGCATTCGCCGACAGACCGGCGCGTTCGTGACCGATACCGGGGGCACTCGTGGAAATTCCCGCAGATGCGCCAAGCCCGGCGCCGACGTTCGCAGTCACGGCAAATGCCGGCATGGCCGCTCCGGCGGCAAGCAATGCCGTACCTGCGGCCATTCCCGCTAATTTATGGATGAATTGTTTGTTCATGGTATGCATGGTTCGTTATTGCGCCTGCTGTATCGGCTGATCGTTCAGGCTGGAGCTGATGTTGGCCGTGTCGGAACTGAGGCCATTCATCTGCGCATTGATACTCGTCATTTCCTGAGAGATCGCCTGATTGGAGTTGCCCTGGGGAAGGGAAGATGTAGGAACCGGATTTGTTGCTTGATTCGTCGAGAGCGGGGGATTGGAAGGTGACGCAGCGGGATTCCTGGTCGCCGCCCACCACCATATTCCGCCGCCGACCACAATAATGGCTATAATCGCCCAAAGGATGGTCTTTCGCATGGTTTAAGTAGATAGGGGTTAATTAAGGGTTTTAAGACCAAAAACTCAAAAGTCGGGGTGCCAATGCCTTTGCTTTTCTGTTTTGTCGACCTTTGAAAGGCATTAAAACTCCGGCTGTTCCTTTTTATTATACGCTATGGAGCCCTCCGGTGTTTCAAAGGTATCCCGCCTTGGTGAGCCAGTCCTCGTTCTCCCATTCCCAAAGCTTTTTTGCACCCAAAAATGCGAGGAAATCATTCTGCCAGCCGGGAAATTCTTTAAGCTCGATCTCGCCGAACGGATCACCCCACTCGTGGATGCATCGACGCATAGCGGGATCGCGCCAATCAACTTTCACTTTCTCAACCCCTCCTTTTACGCGCCGCATTGCATTGCATTGCACGCACCGTTGGATCTGGTCGATACGCAGGATCCAGCGAGTGGAAAGTTCCGGGAATTCGTCCTTCAACGCATCCATATATGCCGATGTCTGGAGGGAATAGTCGCGATATACGGACGCCGATGTTTTTATATCAAGTACGCCAAGCTTTCCGCCGATCCGTGCGATTGCATCCACAGTACCCGCGTAACGATGATCGTAATTCACGATGCGCCGCTCAACGAGCTCCGGTGCCACCTCGATCCGATTTGCCATCATGAATGCACTGAACGACTTGACCGCCGGCACGATAGCGGCTGGAACCTGCGGATTCTTGTCGAGGAGCAGCCCTTCGACCGCTTCATGGATCATCGTGCCTTCGCGCGCGGATTGCTCCGTCGCGAGCTGCGCCGCCTTGTAGCTTTTCGCTTCGCCATAGTAATAATAGAGCGCCGGCTTTGCCTTGATCGTCACGATCTTTGTGACACGCGGATACCATAGATCATCAATGATGTACCCTGATTGTTCCTTGAATTCTTCGAGTGTCTTCGGATCTTCGATCATTTTTTATAGTTGTGTTTCAGCAGCAATCCGTCAGTCTGCCCAACGATATTTCCGGCACCCATCATAACGAGCACTGCCTGCTTTTGATTCCGAAAAAGGGGAGTGGCAATGATTTCTTTTAGCGCGATACCGAGACGCTTCAGATCCTCGAGATAGAACACGAGTCGAGCAGGGGAACGCTTCTGTATGGCGCGGACGAGAGCGGCCGAATCGAGCCTTGCGTCTTCATCCCGACCGGCCACCTTATAGATGGGCGAGATCCATACCACATCCGCGCCATCGAATGCACCCTGGAATTCCTTGAAAAGCACCTCGAGACGGCGGGCCTGATGCGGCTGGAATGCCACAAGGAGCGGCGCATGCGGAAACTTTTCGCGGAATGCGGCGATGGTAGCTTTGATCTCCGATGGATGGTGCGCATAATCGTCGAATATCTTCACCGATGTCACGCCCATTTTTACGTCGCCGCGGTATTCCATCCGCCGCCATGCGCCGCGATAGGAGTGAAGCGCGGCGAGTATCTTCGTCTGCGGAATATTCAACCGTCTCCCGAGAGCATACGCGGCGAGCGCATTCGAAAGGTTGTGCGGGCCGGAAAGGGAAAGATGCTTTTTAACGCGCGCCGCCACCGCATCGGTACGGGAATACCAAATCACCGTGAGCGCATTTTTTTTGGCAAGGACCGTGATTTTTGCACGGAGCGACCATAGCGGCGCGTCATCCCTGTTCAGGATGAGCGTGCCTCCTTGTCGCGTACGAGCGAGGAACCCAAGGAACGCGCGTTTTACGTTCACGAATGTTTTATAGAAATCCATGTGCTCGCGGTCAATATTCGTGACGATCGCGATCGAAGGGGAGTAACTGAGAAATGCAGCCTGGTAATCGTCGGCCTCAAGGACGAGCCATTTGCTCTTACCGATGCGAATATTCCTACCCCCAAGATCCGGCAACTTTGTGCCCACAAAGACCGTCGGATCGAGTTTGGCACGTATAAGCGTCACCGCCGACAACGCGGTGGTCGTGCTTTTCCCATGCGATCCGGTTATGGCAATAGTTTCATATTGTTGCGTAATCTCCCCGAGTGCCTCGGCATAGGGAATAAGGGGTATATTCGCCTTATGGGCAGCCTTAAATTCGGGGTTATCCGGTCGAATGGCTCTATTATAGATAATGCGGTCAAAAACCTCTCCTGGGGCCGTTTTGAGGCCAAAATCGGCCTTACTGTGCCCAATTTTAACCTTTATACCTTCTTTATTGAGTTCATTGGTGATGGAACTCCTTTGGGCATCGGAACCGGAAACGCGCCATCCTTTATCTGCCAAATAGCGGGCGAGATAGCTTATCCCAATACCGCCAATACCGATGAAATATGCCGATCGTTGCGGAGAATGGTTTTTTTGTGAAATCATTGCGGTAATTATATATGATTCAGCAATCCTTATAAAATAGGTTGCCAGGATCAAAAGGGAAAAGAGCTAATCGCAAAATACTATCTGTCGCACAAGATATATTTTACGACATATATTCAGGCGCGAATGAAAAAGGAGAAACTTATGCCCCGCTGGTCTGTCGAATAGCTCCGGTAAGAAAATTAGCAATCCATGCCACAACCCCTTGTAGCATCCCGAACAACCAAGCGAAAAAGTTGATCACGAAATTGGTCAGCCCTCCTATATTCACGCCGGTCGCGCCATAGAACCATGTATCGAAACGACTCAAATACGATTGCCAATCCACGGTGACCGTGACGCCTTGCGGCACGCCGTTCGATGTCCCTGCGGAATTGCCGGAGATCGATAGGGTGCTGTTGGTACTTTTGATGTTGTTAAAAAATGATGTAAATGACGATACAAGATTCTGAAATGAGTTCGTAAAATCGTATCCCTGGCCGATGGGAGCTCCGGAATTGTTCGCGGATGGGGCGACGGGTCCTACGGCATACGCGTGAGCCTCTTTCGGAACTGCACCCACAAACACAATAAAAACGACCAGCGGCATAGCTGCGATAACCGACGCAACGAACGCGGGAAAAGTTTTGTTCATTGCCTATGAAATTATGATAGAACGTTTTTACTGATACGACAATCTCTCTATCCCATTGATCCGAGCGCGGCGATCGCGGACGCGATCCGCCTAAGCGATTCGGTTTTACCGAGAACCTGCATGATCTCCATGGGGTCGGGAGACGCGCTTTGGCCGGAGAGCGAAACGCGGAGCGGCCAGAGTACCGCTCCCCTGCCTCGTGCGTCGGTCGCGGGCGCGAGCGCATTCATGAGCGCTTCGCGAGATGAAAATCCCGCTTGATCAAGTTCGGTGAGCGCCTGTTGGGCATCACGAAGCGCGTCCTGCGCATCGTTCGGCGCAGAATCTTTCCAGCACAGGAGTTTTGGCTCGTAGGAAGGCATCACAAAAAGGAATCGGGCCGACTCCGCGATCTCGGCAAGCGTCTTAGCCCGGGCGAGCTGGAGTGCAACCGCCCGTTCGAACATTGATCCGTTTCCATCATCGAGGACCTCCGCCGCGGCGGTTTCGATGCCGGCCTTTGCGAAGAAAGGCTTCACGAGCGCGGCCAATTCACCGATCGGCATGGCCTTCATATGTTCGCGGTTCAACCAGTCAAGCTTCTCCTCATTGAAGATGGCGCCGGTCTTCTGTACGCGCGCGATATCGAAATTCGCCACCGCGAACGCACGGTCGAATATCTCATGGTCATCCTTCGGATGCCAGCCAAGGAGGCCGAGGAAATTGACTATTGCATCGGGCAGGTAACCCCGCTCGCGGTAGTTTGCGAGTGCGACGTCAGAAAACCGTTTGGACATCTTGCTCCGGTCAGGGTTCAGGATGAGCGGCAAATGGGCGTATTGCGGCGTCGGGAATCCAAGCGCGCGTTGAACGAGAATCTGTTTCGGTGTATTCGAAAAATGATCGTCACCGCGGATGACGTGCGTTATCCTCATGAGCGCATCGTCCACCACGACCGCAAAATTATAGAGCGGCGTATCGAGGTCCTTCGCGATCACCTGGTCGCCGAGCAGTGCGGCATCGAACGACGCTTTGCCGTGAATCATGTCAGTGAACTCCACTTTTATCTCCGGTATCTTAAAACGGATCACTTCGGGCTTCCGGTCGGGCGGCGGCGTAAGGTTGCGGCAATGACCGCTGTAGCGCGGCGGAAGGCCGGCCTCAAGCATCGCCTGCCGCTGGGCTTCAATATCCTCTTTGGTGCAATAACAATAATACGCCTCCCCTTTTTCAAGAAGTTCCTGGATGTATTTGCGGTAGATGGCGGTTCGTTCGCTCTGCCGATATGGACCGAATGCGCCCTTGTCCGGACCGATGGTCCCGTCGGTATTCAGGGTCGGCCCTTCGTCCCAATCGAAACCGAGCCAGGAAAGGCCATCGAAGATCATCTGCTCATATTGCTTCTCGGAGCGTTCCTTGTCCGTATCTTCGATGCGCAGAATAAATTTGCCGCCTTGCTGGCGGGCAAAAAGCCAATTAAAGAGGGCTGTGCGAGCGGTACCGATATGGAGAGGTCCCGTCGGGCTCGGAGCGATGCGAACGCGCACCTTTTCATCCTCCTCTGCCGGAGCAAGCGCGGGTTCGGTCGCAAGGCTTGGTGCCACGGTTTTTACCGCAGAAAGTTCCATGAGGCCTATTTTACCACAAAATCGAAGAAAAATCCATCCGGATCAATAGCTATTCGGGCGCTTTATTCGGTCGCGGCAACGATGGCGATGATGTCGCCAGCTATCGTTTCGGCCGCATTCGGAATAAAAAACTTCGCCGAGGCCGCGCTCATTTTGGCGCGCAAACCGTCATCGGAAAGGATACGATCGATCTGGCCGAAAAAGATTCCTGGCAAAAGATTTTCCTCTTCGATCACGATTGCTGCGCCCGTCTTTGCAAACTCCTCCGCATCGATAAGCTGGTGTCCGTTTGCCGATTCGGCAAGAGGAATAAGGATGGAGGGAAGGCCGAATGCCGCGAGTTCGAACACGGAACTGCCGGAGCGCGATATGACGAGATCCGCCGCGGTCATCGCCATGGCCAAAGTGCCGGCGAAGTACGGCACTGCCTGGTAACGGCTTTCCGTGCCTGTCTCAAGAAGAGCGGCGTGGGAAAGCTTTTCAACGTCGGCGAAATTCGCTTGGCCGGTCTGGTGGAGTACCTGAGTTCGCCTGAGAAGCTCGGCAAAATTCGCGAGAATAAACTCATTGATGCGTGTCGAACCCTGAGAACCACCAAGAATGAGAACGAGCGGTTTCGAGGGGTCGAATCCGAGATTTTCCTTGGCAAGCTCGCGCGTGGTCCGTTGTGCGAGAAGGTCGGGGCGGAGCGGCGACCCGACGACTTTGGTGATCGCGGGATTGAAATACTTTGCCGCGCGATCAAAGCTCACGAATATCTCGCGCGAAAAACGCGCGGAGAGAAGGTTATTAAGGCCCGGCTGGGCATCGGATTCATGGATGAGCACGGGAATGCGATAGAACCACGCGGCTATGACGACCCCGAGCGATCCCGTACCTCCTTTCGAGAAAACGATGTCGGGCATGATCACATATAATCCCCAAAGCGACTGGATGAACCCGATAATGAACTTCGGGATGTCGAGGATATTCTGAAGTGAAAGGTAGCGCCGCACCTTGCCGGCAGTGATCGGACGTATGGCCATCCCCTGCTCGGCAAGCAACGAGGCATATTGGTCCTTCGGCCCCATATAAAAATACTCGTACGGCGCATTGAGCGCGGCGAGGCGCTTCCGGAGGGCTTCGGAAACGGCGATGAGCGGATAGACATGGCCACCGCTTCCGCCGCCCGTGAAGACCATCAAAAACTTTTCCGTATCGGCCATAGCACTAATGATATCATGCGTATCGCGAGATGTTCAGTGATAATCCCATCATCGTCGTAAATACGGCGAGCGCGGTGCCGCCGTAGCTTACAAAGGGCAGCGGTACGCCGGTGAGCGGAATAACGCCGGAGATCGATGCCATATTCACCAATGCCTGGAACGCGATCACGGTGCCGAAGCCGATAAGGAGGAGCCGCCCGAACTGATCCCCTATCCGCCGTGCAAGCTGGAACATCCGGAAGGTGAGCAGCGCAAAAAGCACGACGAGCGACGCGGCCCCGATGAAGCCGAGTTCTTCGGCAATAACGGCAAAGATCGAATCGTCGATCGGGTCGGGCAGATAGCTCGCTTTGACCGCCGACTGACCGTAGCCGACACCCGCAACTCCGCCGGAGCCGATGGCGATAAGCGCCTGGTCCACCTGGTAGTTCTGCCCTTGGACATTCGATCCTTTATTGAGGAATCCCTCGATGCGCGCGCGGCGGTATGGCGTAGCGAGAATGACGAGTGCGATGACCGCAATGCCGATGCCAATGAATGTGAGGATATATCTGAAAGGAGCACCGCTTACAAAGTAAACGACGAGGCCCGAGGCAATGAGGATGGCAACGGTACTCGTCGCCGGCTGAAGAATAAGAAGCGCCGCAATAATACCCGAAACGATCGCGAACGGAAGGAACCCCGACTGGAGGTCTGTGGCGCGTTTGAATTTCGCATTTGATAGCCACGCCCCAAGATAAATGAGATAGGTAAGCTTCATAAGCTCGGCGGGCTGAAAGCTCAACGGGCCGAAACGGAGCCAACGATTCGTACTGTTCACTACCGATCCAAGGGGCGTGAACACGAGCACAAGGAAGAAAAGACTGACAAGAAGAAGGATAAACGCCAGTTTTTTGAATCTCTGATAATTTATTTTATATGCAACAAAAAATCCCAGAACGCCGATCGTAAGCCCGTAGAGCAACTGGTGTTCGATGTAGTAATAACTGTTGTTGAATTGGATCTTTCCCAGGTCGGAAGATGCGGAAGCGAGCATGGCAAGGCCAAAGACGATGAGTATTGCAAAGATCGCAAGAAGAAAATAGTCGGGGGCGCCCGCCCGAAGTCTTTTCGCGGTGGGCGCTTTGGTTGAGGATGAAGAACGTGCGCGTGGCGACATGCTCAGGAGGCATTATGGCGCAAGACCTTTCCAGGAAAGACATCCTTGAATTCATCCCCCGCCCTGACCGTTATGCCATTCACGACCGTAAAAAGAACCTCGACAGGATCGCCCGCTTGTCCATCCACTTTGAAACATGCGAGATCGGCAATATTTCCCTCCCTAATCACCCCCCTCCCTTTGAGTCCAAATAGCGCGGCGGGTTCAGTGGTGATTTTACGGACCGCCATATCAAGCGGCATGAGGCCGCCGGCGGCAAGTCCGAGGAACTTTGTGAATGTTGAGGTGGTGCGCTCCGTGCGGAATCTTCGTTTTTTTCCTGCAGGCCCGCTGCGACTCCAGCTTGGCGCGGCGGAAGCGACAAGGCTTCGCGGGCTTCCTATCGCCTTCGCAATGAGCACTTCGTCGATATTGCGGTAGAGCACCGAACACTTCATTTTTGTCGTCGCCATCAGCTTAAGGACCGCATCGCGCGCATCGCCCGTTCCGTATGTGACTCCCAGCTCACGAAGGGTTTTGCCGACAAGGAATTCGTTCCCGGGTGCCTGCGCAATGATGAAATGGTCCTCATCAAGTTCGGACATATCCTTCTTTATGCGGGTGAGGAGCCACTGGTCATTGACGTTCGCAACCATCACTCCGATACCGCCGTTTTGGGCCCACTCGGGAAGGAATGTATAGATCGGCAGGAGTGAGTCGGCGAACGGATGCGCATCAAAGCGAAATTCCATGTTTGCCGGAAGACTTTCGATCTCCGCGAGCGCCGCTTCGTATTCCTTGCCGGCGCCGAGCATCGGCATGAAATGGCTTATGAGGGTTTTTACGCCGCGTTCTTTGGCGAGGCTCACGGTTTCCTCAATGGACCGCACGACACCGGCGGCACCGTCGCGCAGATGCGTCGCATACACTCCGCCGAACCGGGCAACGACGTCCGTGAAAAAATTGAGTTCAAGATCGGTCGTGGCGCGGGCGTGAACATAGGAAAGTCCCGTCGAAAGGCCGAAGGCTCCTTGCTTCATCGCCTCTTCGAGCATGCGCGCGAACACATTCATCTCGTTCTTCGTGAGTTCGCGGAGCGCTTCCCCGACGAGCGCCCGACGGATGGTGGCGTGCCCCGCAAGCGTGCCGAAGTTCACGGCGAGCGGACGCGCGTCGAGTACGGAAAGGAACTCCGCCATGGTGTGCCAGTTCACGTTCACGCGCGAAGGATCGCCCCATTTCTGGATGGATTCGAGCGTTCCGTATGCAAGCGGCGCGAGCGATGCTCCACACATACCGCCAATAATGGTCGTTACTCCCTGCCGGATAAAATCCTCCTGTCCCCTGTCATCGAACAATGTAAGATAATGGTCCGATGTGGAATCAATATCGATGAATCCCGGAGTAAGGTATCCGCCCTGGCCATCAAGAATCGTATCGGCTTTCTTGTTGGCAAAATTGCCGATTGCCGAGATCGTATCGCCATTTACAAAGACATCGATGGGATCGGGGAATTCCTTTTCGCCTCCCAGTATCCGCACATTGCGAATGAGCAGTGTCATGGTTCCATTATACCATCAGTCTCGCCATCAGCGCGCGGCAACCGCGGAAAGTATACCGTCCGAAGCCCGGAATACCGTCACGGTTCCATCCTCATCCGTCCGGAAGACCCTTGCGGATGTCGATGAAACGATGCGAATAAGCGTCTCGGCAGACGGCTGATGGTAGAAATTCTTTGCGCCAACCTCTATGATCGCCATGTGCGGCGATACTGCCGAAAGAAATGCCGCTCCCGAGGAGTTTTTTGATCCGTTGTGCGAGATTTTAAGGATATCGGCATGTAATGACATCCCATACCGCGCCACGAGGGCATTTTCGACGCCGGATCCTATATCGGCAGTGAAAAGCGCCCGAAATTTGTCTGTTGTAACGAGCTGCACGATGCCCGTATCGCCGAGCTCCTGGCTTTCGGCACGCTCACGGCCCGGAGAAAGAATATCCACCTCTCCCAAGGTACCGATGCGCAGACGATCCCCTTCCCCCAGCGTGATAAGCGGGATCATTTTGGCCGATATCTTTTCAAGGAGCGTCGGCCACGCCGAAACACCGGGCGGTGCATCCCTCCCGTTATAGACGATCGCACCAACGCGATAATGGTCCACTATATCCTGAAGGCCTCCGAAGTGGGAGGCGGATGGTTGCGAAATGATGATGATATCTATCGAACGGTCCCGCGAACCAAGGACCGAATCAAGTGCGCCAAGAATGACGGGACCGCTTGGGCCGGCGTCGGTGAGAATATTCGTGCCGTCCCCAAATGAGACAAGTTCGGCATCTCCCTGTCCCACGTCGAAGAAATGCATGATCGGATATATCGCTGCATTTTCGACCAGCGGCACAAAAAGAATCCGATACCAGGATAGGATATCCCCCATAACAAAAGCCGCAATAAACAAAAATAATAATAATCTTTGATGAATAGGTTGTTTCATGGTCGTCCGTATCCCTTCTATGCACGCCGTTTTATCCTCCTGAATCGCCACGCAAATACCATAAGTCCCGCATAATATATCGCCATTACGGGCGGCGGGAATGCTATGCCGGAAATATCGAAGGGCACAGCCGCGGTCACACGAATAACCATCGTCTCGTATCCAAGAATGACATTGAGCGGAAATATGAAAAGAATAGCAACAGAAGGAATGGTAACCCCTGCGGCGGCGAGCCCGGCACCCAATCCGAGCATGACCCCGAATGGCAACGCGGCAAAAACATTCGATGCGAACGATATCAAAGGAAAGGAGCCATCCAGCCGCGCGATCACGGGGAGGATCGCGAGATTCACTGCAGCAGAAGCGGTCGCATGGAATCCGAATATCGCACCAACCATGCGTCCAATGCGTGAATCCGCAACGACGGGAACCATCGCAGACCGGATACGCGTGGCATAAATAATAGCGCATTCTTTGAGCGCCGGTGCGAGCGTATATATTCCAAGAAGGCTAAGGAATGAAAGAAGAAAGCCCACGCTTCCACATACTGCGGGATCCCATGCGACCATAACGAACGCCGAAAGGGTGAGTGCGGCAATGCGATCAGCGCGTCTTCCGGCAAGCTCGGCAAGCGATACGAATATGATCATTATCCCCGCACGGACCGCGGAAATCGGCGCGCCTGCAGTGATAACAAAACATGCGGCCATGGCAAGTCCCGCAATTTTACCGACCATTTTAGGAACGACAAACGCGCAGACCGCGGCAATCGTTTCAACAAGCAGATGTAATTTGTATCCATACATACCCACAAGATAGGAAGTTCCCGAATTCGCCATCCCACCCCTCATATCAGGAGGGAGCCTCCGCGTCGATCCGCCGATGAATGCCCCGAGAAGCGCCGCATTTCGGTATGACAACAACGCAAAACCGCGGGAAAGCGCCAAACGTTCCGTAAGCGATAATCCGGAAACATAGGATGATGTGTTTGAATATGGCAACGTAAGACGGGCATGGCAATATATCACTGAGAAAAGGAATGTTGCCAATATGCCGCAGGCGACCATCACCGTCCGCACGGATATCCGCAAGCTTGCTATGCCGACAATCACCACGGCTGTCAAAAGGAAAAATGGCATCGCTCGGTTCCAACCGTGCACGACAACAAGCGCCCCCAGAAGGAACGACGCCATGCACGCATGGAAAATATCCGCCGAGCGCACGAAGGTCCGCATCCTTCAACCATACCGGATGCGGGATCAAGGAAAGCTAAAGTTTTTTATCGCCGTGCGATGTACGCCATTCAGCTATCTTTTTATGGTCTCCCGACAGAAGGACGTCCGGGACCTTCCAGGCCTTACCTTTCTTTGTTCCAGGAACGAAAACTTCAGGCCGTGTAAAGGTCGGAAACGAGCCATTGATCTCCTCGAGTGACTCTTCTTTTCCTAGAAAGCCAGGAATATGTCGACTTACTGTTTCCATAAGCACAAGCGCCGGCAACTCACCGCCGGAAAGAACGTAATCCCCTATCGATACCTCCTCATCGGCGATGTGGTCCGCCACGCGCTCATCGACGCCTTCATAGCGTCCGCACACGAGGATAAGATGGTCGTACATTGCCAGCCGTCGTGCGTGCACGGCATCGAGTTTCTTTCCGCGCGTGGAAAATAGAACGGTCCGTGTTTTCGTCTTCCCTTTGGATTTTTTTGATCCCTTTCGTGCTATGTTTTTGAGGATTGCCTCGTGGGCCGCCCAAATGGGCTGAACCTTGAGCACCATGCCGGGTCCGCCCCCGAAAGGCCGGTCGTCCACTTTATTATGGCGATCATCGGTAAAATCCCTGATATTCATCAGATTCACCGAAACGAGACCTTCTCTTTGTGCTCGCTTAAAGAGCGACTCGCCAAGGTACGAGCCGAACATCTCCGGGAAAACCGTAAGAATATGGAACTGCACCCCGTGGGACGCTTTCCTTTTAACGGTTCCGGCGCGAATGGTCTTCTTCGTAGTCTTCATCGTCGTTATTTACATTCGCCGCCGGAGATTCCTTTGGCCGGGCGACATCGTTTTCCGACAGCGGAGGTGTCACTCCAAAACCGTCATCGGATGCATCACCGGACGACGCGGCGCCGAGATCCGCGGCAAGCGATGCGCGGATGGCATCGCGCAGGGATGCGATATTCACTTCGGCATGGGGAGGATGTTTTGATTTTTGAACCGATTTCTCTTGCGGCTTCGTAAGTTCGACAAGCGAAATGGTCTCTTGTTGCGCCTCCGATCCTCCCGAAGACGGTTGTGTTGCCAAGGATCGTGGCGCAACGGGCTTCGAAGGACTCTTCGACGGGATCGAATCCGGTAATGATGAAGGGGCGGGTGTCGGACCGATCGGTCTCCGTGGACGGCGGGGCAGCGGCATTGAAGGTTGTCGGGGAGGCATTGAAGAGCCGTCGGACGAATGCGATGGCTCTTCCGCGGCGAATTCGATGCCGAGACGACTCAGCGCCTCGGTGGATCGTTCTTTTGCGCGAACCGAAGATCCTTTTGAAGGACTCCATGTTGCGCGGACGGGTTTTATCTCCCCTGATTCGATTTTCTTCATGCAATCCCGACAATAGACGGGGCGGCCGGGTGTCGGTTCGAACGGAAGCGTCGTAAGGTTGCCGCACGACGAACAAACAGCCTGATAGCGGATGCCGGAAGCGGTTGCAATCGGCGCGGTCTTCTGCACCAAGCCATCCGGCGTCGTCACCGGCCGCTCCGCGGATCCGCCGCTCCCCCCTCCGCTTGGAGCGGCTTCGACGGGAGAGCCGGCGGCGTCCATAATGCCGCTCCAACGATTGATCTCGGCCTCGATCGCCTCGCGCGGCCGGGCATAATACTTCTGGGACATCTTAATGATATCTTCCTGCATAACCTCGGAGGACTTTACCTTGAATGTCGGCAATGTCATTGCCGAGAATGGTCTTGCGGTCACCCCGTCCACCATGAGTTTGATATAGATATGGTAGTTTGGCAGGTTTACAATGTCCTCGATTGTAAACTCCGGGGAAAATTCGTTTTCGAGGAATTCCGCATCCGTAGCCCCGACGCGGAATACGATCATCGTCCCCACGTTGCCGAAAATAGCATCGCGTACGCGCGTCGAGGTATCGGTCACAAGCTGTCCGATATACTGGTGCGCGAGCGTGAGGTTAAGGCGGTATTTGCGCGCTTCCGACAAGATCCCCGCAAAGGAGTCGGTCGCAAAGTTCTGGAACTCGTCGACGTAAAGATAAAAATCCACGCGGTCTTCTTCGGGGATACGCACGCGTTCCATGGCGGCGAGCTGGATCTTCGTGATGAGCATTGCGCCGAGAAGCGCGGAGTTGTCCTCGCCGATGCGCCCCTTCGAGACGTTCACAAGGAATATCTTTCCTTCGTTCATGATATCGAACACATCGATCGTGCTCTTCGACTGTCCGACGATGTTGCGTACGAGCGACGTCGAAAGGAACTGTCCCACTTTGTTTTGGATCGGCGCGATCGCCTCATTGCGGAACCGGTCCTGCCAGCTCTCGAACTCGTTTATCCAAAACGCCTTCACCACGGGATCTTTTACATTCCCGATGATCTTCTGCCGGTAGGTTTTGTCGCTCAGGAGCCGCGGAATGCCGAGAAGCGTCGAGCCCGGCGTATCGAGGAGCGCTAAAATGCAATTATTAAGTATGTATTCCATCCTGGCGGACCACACACCCGCCCATATTTTCGTAAAGATGGCCATAAGGCCCGAGGCGACAAGATGCTTATATTTCGGGTCGGGAAGCTCAAGGATATTGAAACCGACGTGAAAATCGGGATCGGCCGGATTGAAATAGACCACATCCTTCATGCGCTCCTCGGGGATTTTGTCGAGGATGCCTTCGACAAGCTCGCCGTGGGGGTCAACCACACAAACACCTTCGCCATTCGCAACGTCCTGCACGATCATATTATTGAGCATCGAGCTTTTGCCCGTACCCGTCTTCCCTACCACATAGGTATGTTGCCTCCGGTCGGCGCGCTTGATACCGAAAAGATGGCTCGAATTCCTGAAATTCGTCCTCGCAAAATAAATGACGTTGTTCTCGAGTTCGGTCGATTGAGGTGACAAAGGAGCCATATCTCAAAACAATTATAACACTATTTGGGCGCGGCCTGAAGCCGCGGTCATACCGTTTCCGCCTGATAGCACTGTTCGCAATAGACGGTCTCGCGACGATCGAGAGCATACGCGGTTTCAAAGGTGTTGGTGCATGGATGAACGCCGTGAGCGTGCACCGAGAGGTTCCGATAATGCCCCTCTTTGGAGCTTTGACCAAGACACATGCATTGCCGTTCGAAAAAATCCAAACCGGGACCGTCGGACAACCGTGCATAATGACGGCAATTGGGACATAACCTCGGCAGAGGCAAGCCCATATGCCGATAGAACTCAAGTTCGGTCGGCGTGATCCTGAACGCCGTCGTGCACTGCTCCCCGCATGTCCCCCGATGGACGCATCCTATAATCTCATCGGTTATAGAATCCCGAACGTCTTTTATGTTGTCCGGCAATCCGGGGGCGTCAATGCTTATATCGTAATGCTTCGCCTCGTCAAAATGCTTGCCATTGAATCCCTGCGCGACAACTTCCGCCTGCGTAAGCGGAAAGTACATCTGCGCCATCGTCTCGCGATAATTGAATGGCGATATTTCCGATGGAAAAAATTCGCCGTACGAATACGTATTTCCCTTTGCGTCAATGTAAGGCATTGATCTCATCTGCTCAAGTATCCGGCTGTGGAGCGCCTCGTATTCCTCTTTTGAATATTGTTTATTGAGAATGCAATACTGTTTCTTTCGCACCCCCATGCATCCGAAAAGGTCGCTTCCTTGAGAATACATACAGTATTCGAGATTGCGCGTATCGGAGGACCAGCATTCGTAACAGAAACGGATATCGCTCTGCCCTCCTCCGGTACCCATGCATTCATATACGCGCTCGGCACCCCCGCCCCACATCGTAAAATCATAAGCATCGTTTGTGGAGGCGATGAAAAGGAAATGACAGTATTTGCAGTCCTTCGCGTCGGTCACCTCATAGCTTTCCGTGACATTTTTGGAATTGAAAATGAAATCCCCCTTCACATTCAGATTTTTAAGGCCATGCGCATATCGTTTGGGCAGGGAGCGGCTGAGCGCATTGAGTCGTTCGGTCAGTTCCTGCCGGACCCTATACGATCCAATGTCGTATTTTTCAATCTCCTGGAAATACGTCTCTTTGGTGAATGGCCGGTTGAAAATATAATACTGCTTGTTTCGCAGGTTCACGCATCCGAAGCAATGTTCGCATCCAATGCAATCCTTCGAGAATGCGACGTCGACACACTCATTGCAGTTGTCGGAGAAAATAACGCGATTGCATTTGTAGATATTATGGCTTTCGTAGCAAAGTTCCGAAAGATCTCCCATCGTAATATCAACACAACGGGAACTTCGTTCCAAGTAAGAGCTGTACGCACAATCCTCATCATAGTCCGAATTGAAGACGAGGTAAGAATTTTTGAGGTACGACGTGATATTGCAATAATCACTGTTCACGAGAGTGCTTTCGACCGTTTCCCGCGAAGGATGCGGGATCCTTTCGAGAAGCTCCCTGTATTGGGCGAAGAATGGGCGCGAAAAATCGTATTGGGTGCCGTAGTCCATCGGATCCCAGACATCAGACCACCAGCAAGCAGGACAGTATACGAGGCGGCGGGAGCCTGGCGAAAAAACCGAGAGGATCTTCTTCCCGCAATGTGCGCATATGCTTCGGTAAAGCGACCGCTCGTTCATGAAGGAAAGCCGTCGCCGAAGCCGGCAGCGGGGGCATCGCGTTGGCGGTGGAACGTTCAATTTACCGTAGAACGCAAAATCCTCCAGCTCAATAGTGAAGACCGCATCGCAGTTTAAGCAGATCTTTGTTTCGGCGGCGTTCATTTCTCTTTTTTATAGCAACGGCGGATCCACCATTGTTTTATTGCAGGAAGCGATTGAGTGGAGAGAAAATATCCAATGGACGGGATGAGTGCATTCAGGAGATATCCATTGACCCCGATAGTATACATAACGAACGCCGCAATGATATATGTGATAACGGTGATAGAGCCTATCCGAAGCATACTCCTCTCCCAAGCCTTATCCGCTTCCACGCGACGATTACGTTCTTTAATCGTATTTATTTCATTCGCTATGTCGGTTTCAATCATGTAATTTCAGCGTTATAGCATTGCTCACAGTACACCATGCCATCATAATCTGGAGTATAATTTGTCATAAATTTGTTGGGACATTCGCCATTGCCATGGAAATGGCGCGAAGCGTTCGCATAGGTGCTACCGGCCAATCCATACCCCGAACAGCTACATGAGCGCTCAAAGAGCTGGTTCGGTCCGCGCGCGGCAAAGCGGCGTTCATGCCTGCAATCGGGGCAAAGCCGCGGTAAAGGTATCTCGAGCCGCTTATAGAATTGCAGTTCGGCCGGGATAATCCGATAGTTCTTCGAACACTTGGTGCACAAAAACACTTCCTTTGCCGGATCCAAGGCTCCGAGGTCCCGTATCGAGTCGGGGATGCTCTCCCATGCTATGGTCTCTTTGCCAAATGTTCCGCGCGGCGTATCTTCCCATGAGAATCCGAGCGCGATGGCCCCTTCCTTCGTAAGGGGAAACTGCTCCTGCGCAGCACTTTCGTTGTAACCGAATGTGCTTATGGCCGGCGGGAAAAATTCTCCATATTCCCCTTTTCCCCGCATCTCGGCGACTATTTTTCCTCTCAACACTTCAAATTCCTCCTTCTCATATGGCTTATTAAGAATGTGATAATCTTTTTTCCTGAGTCCAACGGAACCGAAGCAATGGTTTGAATTGAAGCAATAATAGGAATATTCCATGAACGAACAGCTCCAGCAGACGGCCGTACCTACGTAATGCGAAACATTGATGCCGGAATTGATGGCATTGTATACGTGTTCGGCGCCGCGGCCGGCAGTATCGACATCCATGCAGTCCTTCGCCCCTTCCCATACATGGACGCCGTATTTAGAATCCTCGGATTCATAGCAATGAAAACAATAACGACAATTTTTCGCATTGTTGATATAATCGCCGCTCGATCCGGGAGCGTTGTAGACCTCCGCATAACGAAGTGGCTGGGTTTTCACAAAGTCTGAAAAATTCTTCCCGACCGCCGCGACACCGCTCGCCGTATCGAGCCGCATACCGTCCTTCGCCTTCTCATATTCCTCCTTTGTGAGTTGCTCGTTGAATATGCAATATTTTCTATTGCGAAGATTCATGCAACCGATGCAATCCGAACATCCCCGACAATCAAGGAGAAAAAAACTGTCCCGGCTGTCACTGCATCCTTTGCTGTAGCGTAAACCATAGCAGCTATAGCAATCGTCGCTCTCATAGGAAAGTTCCGTGCGGTGCGCAAACGAAGTGTCAACGCAGTCATGGCATTGTTGGATCCAATAGCAATGGGCGCAATTCTCATTGTTCGAAGATTCCACGATCATATAACATTCCTTATTGTCCGCCGAAATATTCACATACTCGGAGTTCACGTTGCGAACGCCGATGAGTGCTACCTTGGGCATCGAGCGCCAAAGTTCGGCGAATTGTTCAAGAAACGGTTTTGAAGGATCATAGTCCCGCGCATATTCCGCGGCATCCCAATCATCGGAGAACCAGCAATCGTAGCACCATACGGCATATGGTTTATTCGTGCTGTACATCGAGATGGTTTCTTTACCGCATTTGTCGCACCTTCGATGGTAATACGATCGTTCATTCTTGAATGCGAGGCGGAGACGCGAACGGCAAAAAAAGCACATCTTCGGCGCAGGGACACCGAATTTTTTATAGAAAATGAGGTCATCGGATTCGATCACGAACGGCGATTTACAGCTCGTGCAGGTTGCGGTCGTCTGATCCATATGCTCAATATCGCTTATCGTACCATATTGCATAAATTGCGTACATTGGTTATAATTCGGCCAGCAAATCCACTCCCTGGAGGATGTTATGGGACTGCTCCCATCCTTTGCGGCGATGGCGTCCGCCTCCCTTATCCTTTTCATGGGAGGGGCCTATTGTCTGAAGATCGCCCGCGGAGAAGCGCATCCGCCGATCGCAACCTGGATCATCTTTGAAATAGGCGTCATCATGAGCCTCGTCACCTATCTTTCGGCGCCGTCGCACGATCTTGTGCGCAACGTCGCGAATACGACGGACTGTCTCGCAGTGACCTTCATTCTCGGGACGCTCATTGTGAAAAACCGAAAGGAAGGCATCCGATTCCATCCGAACGAATGGATATGCCTTGCCATCTCCGCCGCAACCTTCATTGCCTGGCTGGAGGTGCATATGCCGCTCGTGGGCGTCGGAGGGTTCCAGGTCGTCATGACGGTCGCCTATTATCCGACCTATCGCCGACTGTGGACATGGAAGCGGCCGGGCACGCCGGAGCCGCCGTCCATTTGGACCGCGGAAATGGCCGCCGCGATCCTTGGCATCTATGTTGCGGCTTCGGGCCACGATCTCCTTGCGACGCTCTATCCCATCCGCGCCATGATGATGTGCTCCACTGTTCTTGTCTTCATTTGGATACTGAAGCGGAAACAGCGTCCCATGATCGCTCTATCCTGACCCGACGAACCTTTTTGGTTTGGCGGGTCTTTTTTTGTCACATAACCTCCTGCTGGTAGCACTCCTCGCAATATACGGCTTCCGGCCGCTTCGGATCGTAGCTCGTTTCGAATTCATTCGCGCAGTGCGCTTGGCCGTGCGCATGCATGCCAAGATTCTTATAATCCCCTCTCTCGGTCGCCGCTCCGGCACACTGGCACTTCCGGTGCCAGAGGCGATACGGATTGCGCCGGCGGACACGCTCGAAGTGTCGGCACATCGGACAAAGGCGCGGGAGCGGAATGCCAAGATGGCGGTAGAACGCAAGCTCTGAGGGTATGATCCGGAACGCCCTCGTGCACTGATCGTTGCAATTTCCTCCGTGCGAGCACTCGATGATCTCCTTAAGGATCGAATCGTCCACATCCGCAATGCGATCAGGAAGTTCATTTGCGTGCTTCGTCGGCGCATATCCTTTTTCTTCCGGGGCGCGCCACGGGAGGCCATACTGTTCCGCCTGCCCTTGGGAGATCGGGTACATTTCCTGCGCGATCGTCTCATTGTATGCGAACGGTGAAAATTCCACAGGAAAGAATTCTCCGTAGCCGTATTTTATGCCCCGACTGTCAATATACGGCATTTCCTTCATATGCCGGATGATCTTCGGCACCAGTCCCTCGTACTCTTCTTTTGAATATTGCCTGTTGAGGATGCAGTACTGCTTGTTGCGGATACCGATGCATCCGAAAAGATCGTTGGAGTTGTGGCAGTTGTAGGAATACTGGATATTATTCGCATTAAAGATGAAACGCGAGAAAAGCACGCGACTGCCCGGATACACCGCCGAGGATTCGTATGCGAGCTCGCTTGCCTGTCCGCAGTGGTCCGCATCAATGCTGTCCTTCACGTTCGAATAGACAAGGAAAACGTCCGAGCAATTTTCGGCACCCTGGAAAACATCGAAACAGCGCTCGCAATTGCGGCAATTCTCAATATTGTCGCCGGTCGAATTCACCGCCTTGATCATCCGCGCAAAACGCCGGGGATATTTGAGGGAATGTTCCGCGAATCGGGCCCTTGCTCGCTCCACACCCTCATGGCTTGAGAGATCGAATTCCTTGATCCTTTTTTCATATTCCTCCTTGGTAAGCTGCTCATTGAAAAAGCAGTAGGATTTATTCACGAGATTCGCGCAGCCAAAGCAGTCGTGGCAGTGGCGACAATTGAACAAGAATGCACTGTTATAACAGCCTTCGCAGTAGCGGCTCCAGAGGAGCTTCGAACCTTCGGTGCAATCAATCGTCTCATAATTGAATTCTGAGTTCTGTATCCAATACGTGTCGAGCGACTCCTTACTGCGAAAGATATAGGTCGAATAGGACGTGTTCTCATTGAAGTCGCCGCCGTAAACGAGATAGCAGTTCTTGTTACCTTCGGTGATGTTGCAGTAATCGCTGTTTACCGGGTTGATATTGAGAACCGAAACGTCAGGCACCTCGGGCCAAAGCTCCCTGATCTGCTGGAGAAACGGCTTGGTGAAATCAATATCGCGACCATAATCGAGAGGATCCCATGCGTCACCCCACCATGCCGCGTGGTCGTAGGTGCGTTGCTTGCTCTCCGTCGCAAAGACGGAAACAATCATCTCATCGTGCCCCGGCGCGTCGCACTTCTTTTTATAAAGCACTCGTTCATTGCGGAATGCCATGCGGCGCGCCACGCGGCAGTCGCGACAGAACGTTGGCGAGGGCACCCCGATCTTCGCCTGGAACGCCGACGCCTGGGACGAGACTTCGAACTTCGTTCCGCAATTCGCACAAACCTTTGTTTCCATATTTTCTATCATTATGCGTTACGGAAGCTGTTTCTGCCAGCAGCTTTTACAAAGGATCCGCGGCGCTTCGGCCTGGGTATAGCACGCCTCGAATGTCGCGCCGCATTCCGCGCAGTTTCGCTCCGTCATTTTCCGGCGTGCCGCCCAAAGCCCTATCTTTTCCGCAATACGGCAGAACGGGCACTCGCGCGGCAACGGCAGATTGCGGCCCTTCAGAAAACGCAGCTCTGCTTCGATGACACGATACCCCCGACCGCACTTCGCACAAGCAATCACTTCCTTCAGGATGGCATCATCGATATCCCTGATATGATCGGGGAGGTCGGCGGCCTTTATTGTTGTCGCATACGTCGACGGTTCGTCATCATGCCAACGCAATCCTTTCGCCACCGCCTTTTCTTTGGCGAGCGGAAAGAAGCTGTTTGCCAGGGTAATATTGTACGGGAACGGCATGAATTCCAGCGGAAAAAATTCACCGTAGCGATAAATATTTCCCGCCATATCGGTATACGGCATCGCGTCCATATGTGCGATCACCTTCTTCCGAAGTATCTTGTATTCATTTTCCGAATAGGCCTTATTGAGGATGCAGTACGGCGTTTTGCGGATGGCACTGCATCCGAACTGGTGCCGCGCGCCGTTCAGCGCCGCTTTCGAGTACTCGATATCGAACGCATTAATCCCCGACTCCTGCGAAAAACGGACCTGTGCCGCACCTTCTCCGACATTCGATGCCTCATAGCACAGCGACGCATTATTCCCCCAACTCGTCGTGTCATAACAATCTTTCGTGGTCGGCAGATATTGCATCATGACAAACCGCGAATCCTGGGCGGCGATCACTTCGAACGAATCCCTGCAGTTCTTCGATTCGAAAATATTATTCCCCGTACAGTTCACCGAGAAATCCATGAAATACGGGCATGGCGGCACGCTCTTCCATGCCTCGTTCGCGCGGCGTTCGGCATCCTTGTAAATCGCATATGAGCCAAGGTTCCACTTTTTCATCTCCTCGATATATCCCTCGCGGGAATACGGCTCATTGAAGATATAGTATTTCTTCCCTCGAAGATTCGCCGACCCGAAGCAATCCTGGCAATTATCACAATCCTTAAGGAAGGCGCTGTTCAGCGACTCCGTCACCTGGCTTCGCAATCCGACACATCCACTGCACTTGTACGCGTGCATGGAATCGTAGCAGAGCTCCGAGTTCATCATGAGCGAGCAATCGACGAGGCTCTTATTGTTCACGACATAAAATCCATAGAGGCAATCCTCGTCGAAGTCGGCATGAAATATGAGATATGAATTCTTTACGTGTCCCGCAAGGTTCACGTATGGCGAATTCACGTTCGTCGTGTCAACCGTAAGCCCAATAACGGGCACTTCGTGCAAAAGCTCGTTATATTGCTCTAGGAATGGCCTGCTGAAATCCACATCGCGGCCATACTCGAAAGGATCCCATGCGTCCGACCACCAGCATTCGTGGCAATATACTCTGTACGGCGCAGAGAGGTGGAACATGGATAGCCCGTCCTTTTTACAAAGATCGCATTTCCGGCGGTAAAGGTTCGAGAGATTCATGAATGCGAGCCGGCGCTGCAGCCGGCAGTCCGGGCAGAACGTCGGCGGCGGCACCTTCACTTTCTCATAATATGAAAAATCCTCCGGCTCAACCGTGAACGCCGCTTTGCAATTCTGACAGGTCTTTTCTTCGGCGTTCATGGAAAAAGTCTCAGGCGATTTCGCTGTTGTAGCACTGTTCGCAATAGACGATCTCGGGCCGGTCTGGCGCATAGGAGGTCTCAAATTCGTTCGGGCATGCATCCTTGCCGTGGAAATGAGCTCCCCTATTCACATACAACCCCTCTTCATCCCGTACGCCGGAGCAGCGGCATTTCCGATGCCAAAGTTTCAGAGGATTGCGGAGGGCCACGCGCTCCCCGTGGCGGCAATTATGGCAAAGCATGGGTAGTGGGATATCTTTGTGGCGATAATACTCCAATTCCGCGGGAATGATCCGGAATGCGTTGGAACACTGATGCGTGCACAACCCGTTGTGCGCGCACCCGATGACCTCATCAAGGATCGTATCCGAAACATTTTCGATGGAGTCCGGGAGGTCCACCGCGCCCTTTGTCACTGCATTATTCGCATGATCCTGCGCCCCCTGCTTGCCGTAACCGCGCGTCGCGATCTCGTCAGACGAAAGCGGAAAATGCTCCTGTGCAACCGTATCGGCATATGCGAAAGGCGAAAGCTCGATCGGAAAATTCTCCCCATAACGGTATTCGATCCCTTGTGCATCCCGATACGGCACAATATCCATCTGCGCCAGGATGCGCGCCCGCATATCGCGATATTCCGCTTCGCCATATTGCTTGTTGAGCACGCAGAAACGCTTGTTTCTCATACCGATGCATCCGAAAAGGTCCGACCCTGTAAAGCAAAGACTTGAATAATCGACATTGCGAAGCTCTGTCCAGCATGTGTGGGTGAATTTGCAGTTATGCATGCCGTAGCCGCCGGAAACGCATTCGCAGCAAAGTTCCATATCGCCCCATGCGAAATAATCGTATACGTCATTTACATTTTGCGCCCAGAAAATATACTTCGAACCGCGGGCATTTTTGGTATAGAAGGCGGACTCGGTACGTTCGGAATTCGAAAGATAGTCCCCCGTCGAATCCTTATTCATCTGTCCGTGATAATGCTTGCGCGGAAGTTTGTAATAGAGTTCGCGCATAAATCGTTCGCGGAATCGTCCGATGCCGGCGCGGGAGTCGAGCCCGAGGCTCTCTTTTTCTTTTATATATCCTTCCTTCGAGTAAGGCTTATTGAAAATATGATATTGCTTATTGCGGAGGCCGACGCACCCGATACAGTCATTGCAGTTGCGGCAATCGAAGAGGAACGCCGAATCCCGACACCCGAGGCACGACTGGGACCAGCGGACATTGTTGCATTGTTCGACATCAACGCACTCATAGCAATGTTCGGAATTCAGGACGTACAAATCATCGACACAGAATCGGGAATAGTTGAGATAATGGGAATACATACTATCCTCGTCGTTCATGGCACCGAAGACGAGATAGCAATTTTTCATATCACCCGCGCAATTTGTATACACACTGTTCACAATGGTGCTCGTCACCGTATTGTTCGTATGCTGCCGAGGGACGCGATCTTGAAGTTCTTTCCATTGCGCGAAGAACGGCTTCCCGAAATCGTATTCCATCGCATAATCTTCCGGGTCCCATTTGTCGCTCCACCAACACTCGCTGCAATAGACCGGGAATGGCGTCCCTTCCGAATAAATACCGATCAATGCTTTTTTACAAAGATCGCATGTCCGTTTATAGAGTGCTCTCTCGTTGCGAAACACCATCCGCCGCTGCAGCCGGCAGTCCGGGCAGAATGTCGGTGGCGGCACCTTCATCCGTTCATAGAACAAAAAATCCTCCGGTTCAATGACGAACGGAGTGTCGCAGTTCGCGCATGCGCGCGTTTCGCCAGTCGGAGCGTTAATCCCCTCCGGCATCGTATTGCGTCATCCGCTCCTTGATCTGCTTCTTGACCTCCTCCTCGCTCACACCTTCGAGACGACGGACGACGGATTCGAGTTTCCGCACGCGCTTGTGAAGATGCGCATTCATAAGCACCAAATAGACAAGTAGAAGTCCCACAAGAATGATGATCCACCAGGGAACGAACATGCTCTTGGTGCGTTAAAGGTTTATGACTATATCATATCAACGGCTCGGGAGGTTGGTCAATGCCGTTATTATCGGAAGAGCCCATGCCCGAAAGGTTTCCGTGGGTCCCGCGGCCGCCCGTGATAATGCTTTTTTCCTGGGCGCTCCGCAGGATACCCGCCTCCTCTTCCTGAATGAGTTTTTTTGCGGCATCGGCGGAAATGGTATACCTCCGCCGCGATTCCTCGATGATCTCCTTGCGGAACGAACGGTGCGGCGGTTCGAGCACCTTGAGCGTCTCGGCCGAGAAGGGATCGTAGCTTTCGCCATCGATCATCATCTTGATATAAAACTCTTGCATGCCGAGGTTGATCATATCCTTTACGTCGAAGATCGGGGCCATCTCCGGCTTAAGATGCACGGCGTCCTCGCCTCCGACGCGGAATACGATAATACTGCCGACGTTGCCGAGCACAGCCATCTGAACGCGCGGGATGAGCTGGCCCATATATTGGTGCGCAACCGTAAGGCATAGACCATATTTGCGCGCCTCGGAAAGAATGTTCTCGAACGTTTCGGTCACGAGATTATGGAACTCGTCCACATAAAGATAGAAATCGTGCCGATCCTTCTGTGGGATCGCCGCGCGCGCCATGCCGGCCTGCTTGATCTTCGTGATGAACATCGCACCAAGAAACGATGCGTTCTCCTCGCCGAGACGCCCCTTCGAGAGATTGATGAGAATGATCTTTTTTTGATTCATCAACTCCTCGAGGTTTATCTTGTTCTCCTTCTGCCCGAAGATATTACGTAGGAGCGGGTCGGACAAAAACTGACCGAGCTTGTTCACGAGAGGGATGATCGCATCGGTATCGAACTTCTCGGACCAATCCGCGAATTCGATCGCCCAGAAGCGCTTCACCATGTCGTCGTCGATATATTCGACGACCTTCTGGCGGTAATTTCGGTCGGTAAGCATGGAAATCATGCCGCGCATCGTCGCGTGCGGATAATCAAGGAGTGCGAGGACGGTGAAACGAAACACGTGCTCGAGGCGCGGGGTCCAGTTGGCCCCGAACTGCTTTTCCATCACCTCGATGAGTCCTTGCGCAAGCTGATGCTTGAAACTGGGATCGATGTTCTGGAGTGGATTGAAGGATGCCGGATGATCGAGATCGGTTGGATCGATGATCACAACGTCCTTTATCCGGTCTTCGGGAATAAAATCGAGGATCGCGTCGATCACGTCGCCATGCGGGTCCATGAGGCAAAGCCCGTAGCCGTAACCGATGTCCTGGCGGATCAGGAGTTCGAGCAGTTTCGACTTGCCCACCCCGCTCTTCCCGATAATATAAAGATGACGCCTGCGATCCCCGCGTTTGATGCCAAACACAAACTTCTTTTCCTCGAGCGCGGCAACGTAGTTCGTACGGCCAATGAACGAAGCCTCTGCAGGGTCCACCTGTCCGTATATCGGAAGCTCCGGCGGCGGCGGCGCATATTTGATGATCTGGATCTTTCCCGGTTTCGGCATGACGTTATTCGATCACGTTTATTTCCCGCAGAAACGCTTCGTAATCCTGCATGGTCCGCTCCGCATCATGCGGCGCAATGGCGAATCCCGACGTGTGCACAAGGTCATTGCGCACGCGGTGTGCACGCCAGACCTTCTGCATGGATTTAATATCCTCATCCTCAAGATTCGAAAGCCGGTCGGCGAGATGCTCTCCTTCGATCCGCATGTTCTTAAGTGCAGTATCCACAAGCGAATCGGCCTCGATGATTGCGAGACGCGACGCTTCAGGCGTGCCGGTGTGGAATTTATGGACGATCGACTGCCAGCGTTCACGCATAACGATATCGTGCATCGTCGGCTTGTGAGGCGCTTTGCTTGGTCCTTTGTGTTCATGCGCCGCGCTGGCATGGAAACCGGGTCGGAATCGCCATGATCGCGCCACTGAATACGCGAGTCCTATAATGAGCACGATGTCGGCCATAATAAACATCGCCCCGACAAAATCGTAGATGCCCCAGAACGTCGTCGGAAATGAGGAAGGAGGTGCGGGTATCATCGGAATTTTTCGATAGTTTCCTCGGCGCCATAGATCGGGAGACCGGCCGGCGGACCCGCCTTGCGGCTTTCGATGCGGCGGACGTGCGGCGCGGTAAGCACGAGATAGGTCGGCGGGTGGAACAGTGTCGCAAGCGACCGGGTCGTCATGATGAAGTGCTCTGAATGTTCGCCGTTCATAAACCTCCCGAGGAAATGCTTTCCGATGCCCACGTGCGGTGGGATCTCGCGGTGACGATAGTATTCCAGAATCCGCTCGCGACGAAGATACACGCGACGCGATGGAAACATATGCGGCCACTTCCATGCCTTCGCCCTTGTACTCATATACTCGTTCTGCTTGAACGAATTGAGGTCGTTAGAAGCATATTGATTGAAAGCGCCGATGACGCCGCGACGGGCAAACGTGTCGGCATAAAGCTCTTTGGGCGAGGTGTAGACAAAACGGACTACGGTCTCGAATCCCGGCTTTGAAAGGTTCTCTTCGACCGCTTTCAATACATCGGTCTCGCCCGGAGTTCGGAGAAACATTTTCGAAATAGCACTGTCTTCTTTACCGTCGTGCTTTTCGACGGGAAAGGTGGGAAGGATGTGCGGGAATTCGATGCCCATACTCGCGCCCGGTCCGCGTCCTCCGCCTTCTTTTTTCGAACGAAGCTCCTCGACCACATGCTGGCCATGCGTTTTCCATTCGTCGCCTGCCGGCGCGATCTCGAACTGGATGCCAACGAACTCCTCCCGCTTTGCCTTGCCGAGCACCTCGAGAAACATTGAAATGGGATCGTACTGTTTTTCCTCCTCGGGTGCTTCAAAGTCAAGATAGCTTTTGATAGGATATGCCTCGTTTTTGGCGAGGACAAGCTCCGTCCCCCAAAGCTCATATCCTCCTTCATAAAGTTCATTCATACTTTCCGGGAGATTGCTCACATAATCATCCACCTCCGCAAGCTCGACGTCGGAATAATATGAGAAAAATGCGGCCTCAACGAGGTCTTTTTGTCCCCGCGGTGCACGAATATAAAAGTGAACCTCACCGCCAAGACTTACCAGTTCGAGCGAGAACCATCGCGTTATCTCACCATTCAAATATTTTTCCTGGAAGTCGCCCGGCGCATTCCTAAGGGAATGCAATGCTGCGAGCACCTGCTCCATTGCCATCGGACTTTTGCGCACCTCGCGCGGCATCCGAAGTTCAAGGAGCACCCAATCGATATCATGTTTGAAAGTTTCCTGTTTCCAAAAAAGCCACACCTCCACAAAAAGCGGTCCCGCAATGATAAAGACCCAGAGCCACCAGGTGTAATAAAGGACGGTTCCCGCACCGCTCAGAATGCCCCAAACTATATCCATATACTGCAATTATAACAGATATCCGCGCCGGAGCGCGGATAGGGCTGTTTATTAGGATTCGCGGACCCGATACTTGCCGTCCGGCATGCGTTCGAAGAAGTTCCGGTTTTGGAGGTTGATGAGGATCGTGTTCGGCTTGAAGAAGCGCTGCTTGTTAACCGCATCCATCACCTCGGCGGTGTTCATAGCGCCTTTACCCTTGAGTATCTTCGCGATCACTTCGCGCGCGGTACCCGGTTCATAACCGTGCTCCTTCAGGCCGTAAAGGCCGCGGCCAACGAGCACGAAGCGGTTATCTTTTATAAGTTCGTTATGAACCGTAGGGGCAAGCGCCTTTTCGGTATCGAACTTCGCAAGATTAATGTGCCGCGCAATATCCTCGAAATGGAGCGGCTCACCGTTCTTTTTGAGTACAAGATAAATTTTGTCGCGCACCGTCGACGGACTGATCTCGGGCCATTCGCGGAGGCCGGTGTCCCCGTACGGGTTCTTGTGGATATGCTTTGAAACAGAAAGGTAATTTTCCGCGATCTCTCCCTCGATGGCCTTCGTCTTCATGAAGCCGGCGAGTTGGACCTCGTAGGATTCGGCAAAGACCTTATCCCTCCGGTTCTTCAGGAATGCAACCCATCCCTCAACGAACGTGCGGACATTCTTGAGATCTTTTTCGGTGACATAATAGAAAGGGTGGAACGCGTCGTCCTCGCGATAGAGATGAAACACACCCGAAGCGTCGGCGAGGAAGTCGATATGGTTTTCCTTGGCACCCGTGGCGATGGTCGCCGCATAGCGAACCACCTCGGACTTCTTCGCAACACCTCCTTTACCGGCGATGAATTTTGCGATTTTGGACAACGCAGCCTCCAATTCGGGGCTACGCCCGATATTGCGCTTAATAACGACAATGGCACCGTTCTCGATTTGGCGCACGCGCTCGCGGGTCACATGGAGCTTCTCGCCGATCGCCGCTAACGTCTGTCCGCCTTTCCCTGAAACATTGTCGATTCCGAAACGGGCATAAATAACCTCCTTTTGACGGGGGTTAAGTCCTGCAACCGCGGTGTTTACGAGCTTCGTTATGGACGCCATGGTTATGCTATTCTCTTATATGTTTTTCTATTATAGGGAAGTTTTCTATATAAGTCAAGCAATTTCACGGCGTCCGCCCTTCCGAAAATCCCTATATCCCCTTCTTTGCTTCCTTGGGACTGATCACGACGAGCGCCGGGCTTGCAATAAAGATGGAGGAGTAGATACCGGTAACCACGCCGACAAGAAGCGTGAGTACGAAATACTGCAGATCGGCAGGGCCGACAAAATAGAGCGCGAGAAGCACAAGGATGAGCGTAAAGGATGTGTTGATCGAACGCGCGAGCGTTTGGTTCACACTGTCGTTCACGATCTTCGGGAACGATTCCTTACCGCGGTAATTGAGGATATTCTCACGGATGCGATCGAATACGACGATCGTATCGTGAACCGAAAAGCCCATGACAACAAGGAGCGCCACGATGATGTTACTCGTTATCTGGATCCCTCCGAAATGTCCAAGAAGGGCGAGCATGCCGGCGGGAATGGAAACGTCATGGAACAGGGTGAGGAGGGTTATCCAGCCATATTTCCACGAACTAATCGGACGGGATGCCTTGCGGAATGCGAAAGCGATATAAAGCGAAATACCAAGGAGCACCAGAATGATTGCGATAATGGAACTCTGCAACAGATTTGCCCCGACCGACGGGCTGATGGACTGGAAGCTCAGTTCCGTAAACGACGGCCATACGGATTTGAGCGACGAAAGATCTGCCTGGTGGCCCACCTCATTAAGCGTGCCGAATGTCACGAGGAAGGAGTGGCTTGTTGAATCGTAGGCAACGTTCGCATCGGCGATCTTGAGACCGTTTACGAATTCGTTCTGCACATCGGACAGCGAAAGGCTCTGCCCTGGAACGGAAAACTCCCAAAGCGTACCGCCCGTAAATTCGGTACCCAGGTTGAACCGGAAAAGTGCAACAGAAACAAGGGCTGCGCCGACGAGCAGAATGGAGATGGCAAACCAGATTTTTTTATGTCCGACGATGTTCATAGGATTATGCTGTGGCTTGTTTCGCCGAAGCGGGTTTATCCTTCACAAAAAGACGGAGGAAGAGCCGCGTTGTCGTTATGGCGCTGAAGAGGCTCACTACAACACCGATAAGGAGCGTGAGGGCGAAGCCCCGGACGAAGCTCGAAGTAAAGTAATAGAGAATGATTGCGGTGATGATCGTTGATGCGTTCGAATCGCGGATGGAAGGCCATGCGCGGCGGAATCCTTCTTCGACAGCGGAGACGCGTGGCAGGCCGCGTTTAAGCTCCTCCTTGATGCGTTCAAAAATAAGGACGTTCGCGTCCACCGCCATACCAATGGTCAGTATGAAACCCGCGAGGCCGGCGAGGGTCATTGTTATGCCAAAAAGCTTGAAGATGCCGAGGGTGAGCGCCACATAGATAACGAGCGCGATCGCGGCGAAAAGGCCGAAGAGCCGGTAATAGAAGATCATGAAGAGCATGACAAGAAGCGTACCGATGAGACCGGCAACGAGCACACCCTTCAGGGAATTCGAACCGAGCGTCGGGCTTATCGTCTGCTGGCTGATGAGCGTGATCGGCGCCGGAAGTGCACCCGCATTGAACTGCTGGACGAACTGCTGAGCAGTCGCGATGGTGAAGTTGCCGCTGATCGTCGCCTTACCGCCCGAGATCTCCTGTTGGACCACCGGCGCCTCGAGGAGCTGGCCGTCGAGGAAGATCGCAATCTGCTTACCGACATCCGCCTTCGTCATTTCGTCGAATATCTGAGCGCCTTCACCGTTGAAATTGATGTCCACCTGGGGTGCATTCGTCGTCGCGTCAAAAGAAAGGGTTGCCCCCGTCACATACTGACCCGTAAGATTCGTCGGAATATACTGCGTACTCGAACCGTTCGTCTGAACGTCCTCAAATTGCAGGAATGGCGTCTGGCCGATCTCGCTGATCGCCTGGGAAAGATCCTTCACACCCGCAAGTTCCACCACAAGCTGGGCCTGGTTACCCGCCTGCGTCGTGTAGATATTCGGCTCGCTGACGCCAAAAAGGTTTATGCGCTTTTCGATGACGTCACGGAGGCCGGCGATTACCGAAGCCTGGTCAGTGGATGATACATTCGAAAGATCAATCTGATACACGAGATGACTCCCGCCGACAAGGTCGAGGCCCTCCTTCCAGGGAAGGACCTTCTGCCCTATCCCCTTCGGCCATACAAAAAATCCCGCCGCAACAGCGACGATGACGATGATGGAAAGAAAAAGGCCTGGGTGGCGCCTCATAGGAAAGAATCTTATCAGAAGCCGGAAACAAATTCAAGATGCCGCAGTGGACAGTGAAATAGAAAAGGCGTGTCACTCGAAGACACGCCCTGACCCCATAGAACCGACCCTCATGCCGCCTCGGGGAATGCATACCACCACGGCACGATGGACATTTTGACCCTATCAAGGAACGACGGGTCCGACACTCCGTACCGCCCAACATCCCGAAGCTTGTTGTAATGGAGGTACACATACCCCACGAAATCGGGGTCGCCGTATGCTTCCATTGTGACGCTGACGCCCGACGCCCTGACCGGAAGCGAAAGGTCAACATTGAGCGGACACGCCTGCTGGAACACCTCTCGAATGAAACGGAGTCCATAGCCACCCTCAAGGCAGCATAGAGCAACGCCATCAACCTCTTCGTGCGCGCTTTCATCGGCACGCAGTGAAAGGTCGGAGGGTTCTCCCTTCGTAAAGTAATGTTCCATCGGAAGACCACACCCGTACAACGGCTTCGGTCCCTTGTCGATCCCCACCCGGAAGTCGGGCAGTGGAAATTGTGACCCTTCGAAAAGCGATTGGATCCGTACAAGACCTCCATAGGTCGGATTGCCCATAATCCCCTCCTTATAGGTCGGAAGACCTATTGCCAAAATATCACAGACACTTAAAAGGTCAATGTAATCCTTCTGTGGACCCTGGGGGGAATCGCCCGCGAGTCCCTTCCTCGCCGCCGCTCGGAGAGCGGGATTGAGGACGAGCACCACTGCGACCGCAAGGACTGCGATAATCGCGATTATCACGAAAAGCTCGATGAGAGTGAAAGCATTGCGTCGGAATCCATTAATGTCGCTCTGAGCCGGTATTTAAATATATCTTCTGCTTTTCCAATAAGAATACGTTCCAAACTTCATTATTATCGATAAAATCAAAAAATAAACAATTTCTTATTTTAATGATTTTTACACTAAGGGCTCGTGAGATATACTTCGGCAGTTCCCGTATAAGGATATACTGGAACAAGATTTAACGTATATGTTCCGGTTGAGGGAAGCGAATAATTCGACACCAGATATCCATTCCATGTATTATAATTTCCTCCGTTTGCCGCAAGTACGGTACCGGTAGGACTTTCGAGATACAGATCTGCTAGCCACGTAGGGAATCCCGTAAAGGTGTTGTATAAACTTATTGATTGACCCGCAGTACCGGAGAATGTATACAATCCCGACGCATAATATTCCGCAATAGGAATAGTGGTCGTTGCTCCAAAGGGAACCGTACCCGTTGTATAAATATGGTTTTCTAATTCCACACTTACACTGCCGGTATTCGGATATATTGGTTGCAATTTCACAATATAGGTTCCCGTGTACGGCAATGCATATTGCGAAGCAACCTGGCCACCCCACCCGTTGCATCCGGAACCTGTACAGAAAAGATCGGTTCCGCTTGCGTTCTCAAAGTAAAGGGTTGCTCCATATCCTGGAAATCCGGTCCATGTGGTGTAGGCATCAATCACCTGGCCCGCGGTACCGGAGAATGTGTCAATAGCTGTCTGGTTTGTTTGTGTGATGGATAATACGGTTGACGTCCCAAATGCGAGCGTACCCTCGTTGGAATAAATATGATTATCGAGATATACGTTGGCATCTCCAATATTCGTAGAAAGTGGCATCAGCTCCAATGTATAGGTCCCCGTGTACGGCAATGCATATTGCGAGACCACGTATCCATTCCATGCGCTGTATCCCGCTCCGGTTGCTCCAAGGATGGTTCCCGTTGAACTTTTGAGATATAAATCGGCGCCCCATGCGGGAAATCCAGTAAAGTTATTATAAAGATCGATTATTTGGTTGGCATTACCGGAAAATGTCAGGGTGGAAGTTTGTCCCGCTGTCGTATTGCCAAATGTGGTCGTAGTATTCGAGAGCAAGGTTCCCGCAGGGAGGCTTCCCAAAAACGAGCTCGACGCATAAAAATCGATCGGGGCAAGCGCGAGATTCGTTCCCTCCATGCAAAGATCGGGATATTTCCCGTTCTCATTGGCGCACACCTGCTTGTATTTCTGGGATTCCATGCCGGCCGTAAGCTCATAGCTGTTCCCGCTCGCCATGTACGTGTAGTACAGACCCGTGGAGGTTTGGTTGACCGGATCCACGGGAAGGGTTCCCAACGGACTTCCCTGACTGATCGCCTGAAAATCGACAGGGATCCAACCCGACCCGTTCGTGGAGCGGTAATTCTGGGAAGACGCACATGCATAGCTTGAGCTTGCGGGGAGCGTCGGAAGGCCTTGATCCCCGCAATTGCTTTGCGACGAAGGGAGGGAGGTGTATACGACGGATGATGTCCCTATTCCACTTCCCGAAACATCATCCTCATACATGCTGATCGCGGAATTCAACGTGGAAAGATCCGA
>DAHVRZ010000039.1 GCA_027324805.1 Candidatus Parcubacteria bacterium | reverse complement strand
GTGTTACCCACAGCACCGAATTCGTAATCGGCCATCAACCTTTCTTGGATAAGACCGTTATCCACAAAGACGATGACACCTACACCGGCTACGGCTGGGATCGAGATGAAGCCGACCGGAACGCCGGCGAAAAATACGAGCGCGGCAAGAAAGATTGAATTCTCGTAACCGTGCTACAACTCACGAACCCGCCGGAGAGACGCCGTCCTCGGCGTTTGCAAGCATAGTTTGCGCTGCGAGAGCACGCATCGTTCCCTTGCCCAGCGTCTTTTCGATAAGCCGCGCCAGATCGAGCAGTTTCCCCGTAAACACCGCTTTCGCAAAGAGGGCAAATACCGCCTCTCGTGATGCGAATTGATCTGCGTTCGCATCATGAAGTTGCGCCATCAGACCGGCGAGCATTTTTCGTTCCGCTCCGTACCGCCATGTATGGATTGACGTTTCCCATGGTCCGCCAAAATGCTCCGTGTCCACGACGCTGGCGATCTGGTTCCGATCAAGAGCGCCCGTAGTGTTCCGCACTCTCGCGCGCCGTCGCACTTCCGCCTCCAAAGCCGGGATCAGGGCGAAATACTGCTCATCGAATCTGGCCGTGAGTTCTTCGATAACAGCTTCGTCGATGCCGCGAAAGAATCTCTTCGTATGCTTCTGGTTGAATGCGCTGATTCCAATTCTCCGTGGATGCAGTAGGACTTTTCCCGCTTGGCCCATAGATGTGCCATCTTCGGCAGTGAACGAAAGGAAGCTCTCCAGGTGGAGCGTTTCGTGTACCATGCGCTGTGCGGTCGTGAGGGGCGAGCGGCTATCAGGAAGGATCAGGAGCCGCTGGCGGCTCATGTCGTAGAGCCCGGCCACATCCGCACCGAGCACGGCTTCTTGCTGATCGCCGGGAAGCAAATTCGCGTCGATGATATGGAAGTTCGTTTCCGTCAGACCCGTAACCGGGCGGCCACCGTACAGAGAAACGAATTCCGGCATTGACGTTAGGATACGAGCGATGATTTCCCGCTCAACCGGGGTTTTCTCGCGCTCGAACGATTCAAATGACTGATGACGCAGGAGATTCGCAAACGCATCGCGGCCTGCTTGCGCCTGTTCCGGAGAGACATTGATGATGTGCACCAGCCCGGAATGCCGTTCGGGAGAAGGTTGTGTTTCCTCAGATAGAAATTCTGCGGGGAGCCTCTCGGACATCGAGATTGCGTGGGTTTAGGTTCACTATAGAGCTTCCCGGTGTGG
>DAHVRZ010000038.1 GCA_027324805.1 Candidatus Parcubacteria bacterium | reverse complement strand
ATAAACTACTTTCCTTACATATCAGTCACTTAGGCAACCATATGTGACTCCGACCTCGGGCAGACCCGCCTCCTTGCGCCGACGGTCGCTGGCATTCGCTGGCTGCCGGCCGCCAGCGGCCATCTTTCGGCACTCACCCGCCTGCGCGCTACTGGAGCGCACCCACCGCAGCTCGCCGGACACACGGTTCTTCCGTGCTCCCACGGCGACGACCGGTTATGAACATACCCTCGCCTGAAGGCGAGGGTTTAGGCGATACGGCTCAAGCCGGTGATCGTCGGCCATTCGGCCGACATTCCGCGCGGACGGCCAACCGCTCGACCCACACCCCTTCGTCTCTCGTTGTTCAGCTCCCAAAACCATCCAGAACCTGACCGTCCTCGTGCGTACATCTGACCGCAATCGACCCATTTCGCGGACTTTTCGGCCGCCTGAATGCGGGGGGGTACGGATCCCCGACGGAGGACTCTAAATAAGGGAGCCTCTATCAATCGGTCGTCAGAAATATAATGTGGAGTGAACATGAGCGCAATGCGCGGCCAAGACCGAAAGAGAGCGGAGTAATGAGACGTATTCATATGATTGCCATGTGACGTTTTAAAGGTGTATGGCATGCCATGGTATGGAAGCAGACGTTGTTTCGCGTCATGATCTCAAGGCGTTACGGAAAGCCGTTTCCACAATCGCACCAACGCATGAGTGTCCAAAGCGCAGTAAGCTATCAGCTGCCTTTCCAGTTCAGCTTTTCGAGCATGCGAGGTTTCGTGCGACAGTGCCTCGAGGAACGCCTCCTGCGCCATGCCGCCGTCTCGTACGCCTTCGAGGGCGTCGTAGCTCAGGTCTGGACATGCGGCAGGGAGGACGGCTTTGATGCTCCAGCTGCCTTCCTGGTCTGGATGGTAAAAATGCGCTCGTGCGATGGGAAGTAGATCAACGACCCGTCCGGCGATCGAGAGAAGTTGACGTCTCATACGCGGGAAGCGTTCTGCGAGTTCGGTGAGGCGGCCTTTCTCGAAAGTAGCGTTGTAAGCAAAAATTGGGCCGCGTTCTCCGCATGCACTGATCAAGGCCTCGGCGAAGGGCTTGGAGGGATCATCTCCGGAGAGATCAAGAAACTGTTCGTGAGATAACGCACCACGCGCACCGATTCGATGGACGCTGAATTGGAACGGAATCTGCTGATAGGGCCGCGTACCCGCCCAGCGCGGAACCGCGAACGCGATGGTCTCGAAATCGAGGTGGTAACGCGGATAACCCAGTCGCGCCAGCACGCGCGCCG
>DAHVRZ010000037.1 GCA_027324805.1 Candidatus Parcubacteria bacterium | reverse complement strand
ATTTGTACGAACAATGCTCGGACCACATGACCGAGAAGATGCCAAGCTCGGTGAGGCTCGGTGCGCGCCCGAGAATGGCCAGAACGCGCGCATATTCCTCGGCGCTCAAGCCGAAGGAGCGGGCGAGGGTTTCGGAGATTTCGGTCATGGGCAATTCACCCTTTCCAGCGCGCGCCGCAGCGCCTGAAAGCTCGGGGACGCGTTGCGAGTGGGGTCGATATGGGGCGCGATCCTCGTCGCCGCCTCGATCTTTCTGAGGCCCGAGACGAAATAGCCGGATTTTTTCATGACCCCCTCGAAGGCTTCCCAGGTTCCCCTTTTGATCGCATCCGGCGCGCGGCAATACTTGTCCGGCTTTCTGGCCCGCGGATAGGCCGCCTGCACCGCCTGCCAATCCCCGAAATACCAGGCTTCCAGCTCCTCGATGGCGATGCGGACGATGATTTGGGCCGAGCCGCGATGATCGTCGCGAATCCGCAAATTGGCTTGTTGGGCCATGGTTTCGATGCGTGCTTTTAATTGTCCGCAATCATCATTATCTCTGTCGATGAGAATGAGAATGACATGGGATTTTTGTAAAGATTTTTTATATCCTCGCAAACGGTCCGGCAATCTTTTAAGAAATGTCGGCTTATCGGTGTAATTCGTGATTTTGAAACTCTTGGCGCCGATCATTTTAGGCAGTATTGCTCTCAGAGCAGCCTCCATTGACGGCTCTTCGACCAGGATTTCAAGGTGTTCGGCGTTGAAATACTCGGACGTCATCAGGATTTCCGGCGGCTCTCCGGCGCCCCGGACCGCACCAGCGGATCGCCGAGTCCGAAATGCCCCTCGCTCCAGAGCTGGCCGAGACTGGCGCCCGTTTCCATGAAATCGTTGATCCCATCGATATCGGACGCGCGTTTGACCTGGGTATAGCCTTGCTCATTGCGATAGAGAACGCGGACTTCCTTTGGCTTCATGGCATCGAGAAAAAACGGCGAATGGGTGGTGATGAGCAATTGGGAATGCTCGCTCGCCCGCCGGCACTCCTCCGCCAGCGGCCGGAGCAGGCGCGGATGGAGAAAATTCTCCGGCTCCTCGATGCCGATGAAGCGCGGCGGTTCGGGATCGTAGAGTAAAACGAGATAGGCGAGCATTTTGAGCGTGCCGTCGGACGCAAAACGTGACAGCACCGGCCGGTCGAACGGCGCGTCCTTGATCTGTAGGAGCAGCCTTCCATCCGGCATCGCCTTCGCGAGAACTTTTTCCAGGCGTGGCACTCGCTCGGCGAGCACCTTGAAAATTTCATGCAGTCGATCGGGA
>DAHVRZ010000036.1 GCA_027324805.1 Candidatus Parcubacteria bacterium | reverse complement strand
CCGGGGGCAACGTGGTGAACCAGTATCACGACATCGTTGACCTTCTCGACAAGAACGGACTTCTTGTCGATCAATATGTCTATTGAGGTCCTTTTTGATACAATTTCCCCTATGCATCCCCGAAGGGGATTCACCCTTATCGAGCTCCTTGTTGTTATCGCCATCATCGCGATTCTCGCGGTTGTTGTCGTCCTTGTTTTGAATCCCGCCCAGCTTCTTGCGCAATCGAGAGACGCAAACCGCGTGAGCGATATGGCAACCCTGAGTTCGGCCATGAACCTCTATCAAACCGATCTCTCGGGGGCACCTTCGTATTCTTTGGGCAATGCATCATCCGTGTATATTTCCGTCCCTGACGCATCGTCCACGTGCGGCGATCTTGCCCTCTCGGTCCTTCCGTCGGGCGATGCCTGGACCTGCGCTTCCTCCTCGAACTACCGCGTTGCATCGAACTCAGGGTGGCTTCCCATAAACTTCCAATCCATTAGTGCGGGTGCCCCCTTCGGCTCCGTTCCCGTGGATCCGGTGAACCAGACCTCTTCCGGCCTTTTCTACGCTTATAATACGAACGGATCCAAATACGAGATCACCGCGAATTTCGAATCATCGAAATACAAACAGAATTACGGGAATAATCCGCAGATAACCTTGTTCCCTGACGTGGTTTATAGCGGGAGTCCGAACATATCGCTTCTCTACAGTTCATCCGGACTTGCGGGATACTGGCCGCTCAACGAAGGAAGCGGAAGCGTGGCAATCGATGCGAGCGGGAACGGTAATAATGGTGCGTGGAGTGGAACAGCCATTGGCAATGGCGGCACCTATTACACCGGAGGCAAGGTGGGTGCGTATGGGGGCGATTTTGACGGAAGCACTGATTATGTGAATATTCCCAATGCCGCATCTTTAGACATCAGCGGTTCCGGATCTCATGTGACGCTTATGGCCTGGGTATATCTTACGCAGAACTCCAATGTAGAATGGGTTATCAGAAAAGGTATCGAGGGTTATGACGGATCGGAGTGGGGAATGGATATCGGCACCGGCAATTACGTCGATTTCAGGTCGGTTGAAGGTGCTGGACGCTCAGAGCGGGGAAATACGCAACTCTCCTTAAATCAATGGTATTTTGTTGCCGCCACTTGTTCAAATGGGGACACTGATCCGATCATCTATGTGAATGGTATCCGGCAATCGCTCACAATAACGGACGGATCGGGTTCGCAGTTTACATTTTATCCGACCAGTAATGCGGTTCGGATCGGAAATTCCGCGCCCAACGATACGGCCAATTTCTACGGTGCTATCAATGATGTCCG
>DAHVRZ010000035.1 GCA_027324805.1 Candidatus Parcubacteria bacterium | reverse complement strand
ACGAATACGTCGACGACGATGAACAATAGTTACCCTGGCCAGACCGACTCGCTCACCTTCAGCGGTACCGCGAGTTCGACGATTTCCATCACATATAGCAATAGTTCCTATCCCGGTTGGGACGAACATCTGAATCTCATTGATCCGAACGGAAATCAGATCGCGAGTACGTGGGTCAATGGGAACGGGACGGTCATCAGCAGCTCCACGCTTTCGACGTCCGGTACCTACACCCTCCAGCTTGTTACGAGCGGCTGGGATGTCGGACAAACAACCGTTCAGCTTATCGGTCCATAAATTTCTTGGGTGGCATTTCGGCTGTGAGCGCCATATAATTCAAGCATGGAGCGATCCAAAGAGCAGAAGATCGAAGAGCTTCTTACGCGCGGCGTTGAGGAGGTCATTGACCGCGCAAGTCTCGAAAAGAAACTGAAGGCCGGGAAGCCTTTGCGGATCAAGCTGGGCATCGATCCCACAAGCCCCAACCTCCACCTCGGGCGGTCCGTGCCGCTCCTCAAACTCCGTGATTTCCAGGAGCTGGGGCATACGATAGTGCTTATCATCGGCGACTTTACGGGCACGATCGGCGACACGTCCGACAAGGACAGCGAGCGTCCGATGCTCTCCGAAGATATTGTTGCGGAGAATATGAAGACGTACATCGCGCAGGCGGGGAAGATCATTGATATCAAAAAGACGGAGGTGGTGCGCAACAGCAAATGGCTCGTTAAACTCGGTTATGGCGAGATCGGGCGTCATGCCGACGTTTTCGCGCTCTCGGATTTTGTTGCGCGCGAGAACATCAAAAAACGCATGGATGCGGGGAAGCGCGTGTCGCTCCGCGAACTGCTCTATCCGCTCATGCAGGGCTACGATTCCGTGGAGGTTAAGGCTGACGTGGAGCTCGGCGGCACCGACCAGCGGTTCAATCTCCTCGCCGGCCGCGACCTCCAGCGGGCGTACGGTCAGGAGCCGCAGGATATTCTCATGGGGCCTATCATCGAAGGGCTCGACGGACGCAAGATGAGTTCGAGCTACGGCAACACGGTGAATCTCCTCGATGCGCCGAATGACATGTTCGGAAAGATCATGTCGCTCCGCGACGAGCTGATCGTCCGGTACTTCATTCTTCTTACGCGCATGCCGATGGAGGTGGTGCGCAACTATGAGATGGACCTCGCCCGCGGCGAAAATCCGCGCGACATAAAGGTCCGTCTCGCGCACGAGATCGTGCGGATGTATCACTCCGAGAAAGAGGCGGACGCGGCGGAGGAATATTTCAAACATACGTTTACGGAAAAGGAGATTCCTGGAGTGATGCCAGAGTTTGTTCCAAAGGAGGGCGCGCGCGATGTTGTATCGGTGCTGGTGGACGCGGGTATCGTCTCGTCGAAATCGGAAGCGCGCCGCGCCATCGAGCAGAAAGGGGTGAAGATCGACGGCACCGTCGTCGAGGATATGCACGAAGAAGTGCCGAAAGGAT
>DAHVRZ010000034.1 GCA_027324805.1 Candidatus Parcubacteria bacterium | reverse complement strand
GCCATGTTCCGCTTTACGGCTTGGGTGAGGCCAGCCGGCCGCAGCCGGCGCTTTCGGGCCTCGGCGGAAAGTAAAGCATGCGCGGCGGGATCGGTAAAGTTTCAAATGACCCGATGGTTATTGGCGATAATGAGATGCTCCAGTCTCATCCTTCAACGGTGACCGGTTCGGACAGCGCCTCGGCGATTCCTTTCGGGTCGCGCTCGAACAACGCGATCAGGCTAAGCGCCGCCTCATCGGGGGCGTTTCGGCCCTGCTCCCAGTTTTGCAGCGTGCGAAGTTCGAAGCCGAGAAGAGAAGCGAATTCCCGCTGCGACAGGCCATGGCGCGCGCGCAAGGCGGCGATGTCGATCGCCCGCCACCTCTCCGCCCGCCGCAGCCGAAGGGCGATCCCGAGCCCCGCGAGATCGCGCGCCAGGCTCTGGAAATCCATCTCGGGATCAAGCGTGCATACTGCCGATCCCGCCTCGGCGAGACGATTGAGCGCCTGATGCGCGGCGCGGAGCGACACGCCCGAAGCGCGCAACCGGCGCAGAACATCGATCGGGCGATCGAGCGGTCCTTCACGCGCGAGAATAACGCTGCGCCCTGCGGAAAACGCGGGGGCGGGGTTTTCGGCCGGGACCGGCGCCAGACGTGCGAGTCGCACCTTCAATTCTGAGTTCATCGAGTTCCAGCTTTTCCATAAGGTCTTCGGCGAGTCCACGCAGTTTCGGCCATCCAAGGCGATTCTTGCCTGGGCCTTGAATATGGACGCCGCGAGCGACCATGATTTTACCATCCATTTCCAACTCGGCGACGATTTCGAGTGTATCGACGCCCCATTCAACAAGGATGCGAACCGTATTTCCTTCAGTTTCTTCAAAATTAATTATCATATTAAAAAATCTCCCGAGGTTACGTTGCCTTGCTAAAATATAACCTCGAAGATTTTTATTCACTTGGAAAATCGTTAGTAAGTACTCAGTCATGCACAAATTCATACGCAATTCGCGTATGCATGTCAATCCCTCCCAATCGCCGCCAAAAACTCCGCCCATTCGCGCTTGGAAGGCCCGGACTCCGCCGGCTCCCCCCGCTCCCCGGCCGGCATCCGGCGCAACACGGCGAGCGTCGGCGCGAAAAGCCGTGAAAACAGTTTTTGATCCATTTTCGTAAAATGCAAATACAGGCTGATTCCATCCATTCTGTGTTGAACGACACCGCTCTCGACATCCCACATGCCGCGCCATGGAAGTGCTTGGGATGAGGAGAAACTTTTTATAAAATCACATTTTTGTTACCCGCACCTCCGCGCCTTGCTCCAAACGTCAGGGTCGCTATCCTTTTTTCGTTACTGCTCCCATGCGCTCTCCGGAGATTTTCATGCCCCTTTTCCACCGCATGACCGCGTATGCGGCTTTTCTTGCGCCTCTTCTCTTGCCGCTGGCGGCGCGGGCGCAGAGCTTGCCGGTGGTGAACGTCAACAACGAAATCGGCCTCGCCGCCGATGTCATGCTGCAAGACCAGGAAGATCATTATC
>DAHVRZ010000033.1 GCA_027324805.1 Candidatus Parcubacteria bacterium | reverse complement strand
CCATTGCGTCGAGGTGGTGGGCGTAAAGGGCGGCGGATTAGTCGAGTTCTGCCTGTCGAACACCTGTGTGCCGCCCGAATAGCCGGATATCCCGCCGGCGCATGAGCCGCCCACAAGCCACGCGGTAACGGGACGCAGGGTCGAAACGACGGTACCGAATTGATTGAGATCCGATCGATCAGCATACGAGCTGTTGCACGAATAGAAATTGCGCCCGAATACGCCTGATTGCGCGACAAAGATTCCGTCCATGGTGAGGTTCGTGGGCGTGTTCGGACCGATGAGGAGGTCGTGCGACGCGATAGCAGTGAGGCCGGCGGAACCGTCGAAGGCGGTGTAGGTTATGTTGTTGGGCACGACGATGTTTGGATAAACGCCCTGATCTGCGACGTCGGCGGCGACTACCGTCACTTTGGAGGAAATAGACCCCTCGATCCAGGCATTGTCCTCGACAAAGATCACTCCGCATTGCGAAGGAATCGTGTAGGTGCCAAGGGTGGTTTCGCTTGAAATGAGCGAATAGTCGGGTACAAACCAGTTCGCGGAGCCGTCAGCCGGATAGGAATACAGATTTTGATTCACCGCAGTTACTTGCTTCACGGTTACGGTACCGTCGCCATTGAAGATGAGGTGATAACCAAGATTCGGATTTTGATTCGTTGAAACGCGCGGGAAATAGAGACCGGAGGTCTGAGCTATTGTTTTTAAGGAAGAGAAACTTGAAGCAATGGCGGTGAAATCGACTTGCGGCGTCGGATAACTCCAAAAATCCTGGTTCGTCCCGCTGCCGAAAACACCCGGAACGGTTTGCCCGGGATTACAACCGAAAGAATAGTCGCAGTACCAGGAGGAGAGTGACGAAGTAACCGGAGCGTTCGGAGATCCGTCCATGCGAAGACCGCCATTGCTGTGCACCGGTCCGTAAATCGGCCCGGCCCCAAACCACGTGCTCGCATTGAGGACCATATTGTAGCGGGCGACTGAAGGCTCCGCGTAGCGCGCCCAGAGCGTCGTTGAGATGCCGGGCGCATCGCTTGGCACGCCGGTACTGGTGACGTCGATCGACTGCACGACGCCACAGGCGACATTGCCCGTTATAGAGAGTGAGTACGTTCCCGCCGTGCCGCCCTGCGGATCGGCGTACGAGGTCACATACGGACCGGCGTGCCCGGTACCGTCCTGCGTATTACCCGGGAAATGTGAAAGGAACCAGCGGTAGTATTCAAGGCCTGCGTCCGCGATGCTGAAACCCTCCGCGCGCGCGCGGGTAATGTCTTGCGCATGGTTTTGAGCGAGAACGAAACCGGAAAGCGCGGCGAGTACCGTGAAAAAGATGGCGCCGAAAATGAGCACGAGGAGCACGATAGAACCGCGGAGTCGATTTTTCATAATTGGTTCTTGAGATTACGCAGCGTTGCGGCGCCGGAGAGCGTAAAGGCGACCGGTGCCCGGTTCACATTCACGTCGACGACAACCGTCGTCTCAATCGATGCTATCTTCGATATATTTACCGGCATAGTGAGCTCGGTACCGGTGTTGTCAAAATAGCGGAAGACGGG
>DAHVRZ010000032.1 GCA_027324805.1 Candidatus Parcubacteria bacterium | reverse complement strand
ATGGTTGCCGGTGGATTCAAAAATTGCGCGGGTAGTCGAAACGGTACAATGGCACAGAAAGAAGGAGATAGATACTCCAAGAAATGCGGGATTCATTATCGATATCTTTTGCTGTTTGACAATTTGTCTGCATTTTCGCAAAATAGTGGGCGGTGTCAAGGGTAAGATCGATGATAATGGAACGTATGGTGCTTCCTTCAATTTTTATCGATATTATCATCACACAAAAAAAAGGCGAAAGAGATTGAGTGGTTTGATAACGAGCAATGACGATTCCAAGCACGAGGAAAAACGGGTCTGGCATGTGATTTACGTGAAGGCGCGTCACGAGAAGAGCGTGCACGCAGATCTGATCGCGCGGGAGATAGAATCTTACCTTCCCCTCAGGAAGGAAGTGCATAAGTGGAGCGACAGGAAGAAATGGATCGAAGTCCCGCTCTTCTCTTCATACGTCTTCGTCAACGTATATCCAGCGGAATTCAACAGGGTTTATCTGACGCCGGGGTTCGTCAAGTTCGTCTCGACGAACGGGAAGCCGAGCGTGATCCCCAATCGCCAGATCGAAGACATACGGAGAGTCGTGGATTACTTCGCCACCGACATCGAAGTGCTGGAGGGATCTTACGCGGGAGCTGAAGCCGAAGTGACGGCGGGCCCGCTGACCGGATTGCGGGGCGAGGTGGTTGAGCTGGTAAATGGAAAGAGCTTCGTCATAAGGATTGAGGGCCTCGATAAGCTGCTCAACGTTAAAGTGCCTGTGAGCGCCGTGAGACTGATCGGCGAGCACGCCGGCATGATTACTTTGCATACCCCGCCGGGCGAGGCAGGGTCCTAATGAAGCAGTCAAGGGAAAAGCGCGTCAAGGTTTGCTCGAGAGGCGTTGGAAGGAACTTTGACAGGGCGTGTTAAGCCGTGTTAGCTCACGGCTGGGGGCGATATCCCTCAATCGACGCGAAGAGTTTCACATTTGATGGCGAGGGGGAGCTGCGGGCGGTACTAGGAAGCGTCTCCGGCGGCCACGCCATCGCGCGGGGGCTCGGCAGGTCGTACGGCGATAGCGCCCTTTCTGAAAACCTCCTCTCCACGAGACGACTGAACCGGTTCATTTCATTCGACGACGCGACGGGCGAACTCGTCTGCGAGTCAGGCGTCAGCCTATCCGAGATACTCGATGTGTTCGTCCCGCGCGGATGGTTCCTCCCCGTCACGCCAGGGACGCGGTTCGTCACTGTCGGCGGAGCGATCGGGAGCGATGTACACGGGAAGAACCACCATAACGCGGGAAGTTTCAGCAACCATGTGACGTGGATCGACCTCCTCATCTCGGACGGAAGCGTCGTGAGATGCTCGAAGTTTGAAAGGGAGGAACTCTTCCTCGCGACGTGCGCGGGATATGGACTCACAGGCGTCATCCTCCGGGCCGCGGTGCGACTCCTGAAGATCGAGACGGCATACATGAGAGAGAGGACGATCAAGACAAAGAACCTCGATGAAGCTCTCGAAGCATTCGATGAAGAGTCGGGCTGGACTTACTCGGTCGGGTGGATAGACTGTCTCGCCGGGGGGAAATCCCTGGGGAGAAGCGTGCTGATGCTCGGCGAGCACGCGACCAAATCCGACGTCGGAGAAGCCGCGGATCCTCTCAGGCTCAAGCCGAACAGGGAGCTCGCGGTCCCATTCGAGTTCCCGGGTTTCTTCCTCAACGCGTTCACCGTCCGCGCGTTCAACGGCGCGTATTACGGGAAGGCGTCTTCAAAGGAGAGTGTCGTGAGA
>DAHVRZ010000031.1 GCA_027324805.1 Candidatus Parcubacteria bacterium | reverse complement strand
GCGGCGAATCGTATCGATGACTGGCTCGCCTGTGCAAATGCACGCCCGGCGGGGTGCTGCATGAGCGCCGCACAGCCGACGACTTACGCGCCGCAAGACATCTGCATGAGTCACAGCGCCAACTTCGTAATAACAACGACCATCATCACGCCGCCTCGCGAGCAAGCGCAGCATTGGCTCGCCGTCATACCGCCCGAGGTGCCCGCTGGTGAGTGATGCCGCACCCGCACAACCAAGCAACGCCGCCATTGGGCGGGGAAAGCGAAACGAAATGAATCCTTGGATATGCCCGCGCTGCGGGCAAGTAAATGGCCCGCTTGCGATGGTTTGCATGAATCGAAACTGCGCGTCAGGCCCCGTTGTCGTCGGGCCACCGAAACCTATGTACCCCGCACCGAACGTGTACCCCGCACCGAACGGACGGTGCCCCTATTGCAACCTGCCGAATCCGTGCGGCAACTTGCACGTAACGTGAAGGAGAAGAACGAAATGAACAAATCAGAAGGCGCGAAGGCTATCGCGGTAGGTGATACGGTGTATACAGGAGCAAGATACTTCCTTTTCGGAGAGCCGCGAGTTTTCTCAGGAACAGTCCTGAAAGTTTCTCCGTCGGGCCGAATCGCGTCGGATTGCCCGCAGGTGCATTCGAAGAACTTTACGGATACCGTATATTTCCGCACCCCCGAGGAAGTTCTCGAATACTACCGTTATTTAGCGGAGAACATAATCTCTCGGTTGCGCGAAGAGATCACCTGGTACAAACGCTTCCGCGAGAAATGCGTAACGAAATGACGTGTTGTTACTTGGCAAACGGGATCGGATGCGAGTCCCAAGCAGCCTTCGAGATTCGCGATATGAGTGATAGCGACCCGTACGCGTGCTTTACGCAATCGTGCGCCAGCCATATCGGAGAAATGCTCGGGCACAGCGAACACGTTGAGCGCCCGTTCGACGTGTGGGAAGTCAGTGGCATCTTAAATGAGTGAACCAACGCAAGCCCCTGTACCTGATGTTGATGCGATTGAGGCGCGAGCAAAAGCGGCGCTATATGAGCCGTGTGCTAGATATGGCGAAAGTCACCTGAACCACTCGGAAATCCTGCGTTGCACGGGGCCGTGTCTCTCCTGCGACGCCGATATTCTCCGCAGTATGTCTCTAGATATTCCCGCGCTCGTCGCCGAGGTGCGTCGGTTGCGCGAACGCGAAGCGAAGTTGCGCGGCGTTATCGCGGACTTCGAGCGGCAGGGCCGCGTTTATCCGGGGATGACTGTTTACCGACTGAAGGAGATACTCGATGCCTGATACAGAGCGCATCGTAAAGGACTTGCGGTTTCTTGGGAATATGGGCGGAACGTACTTGCCCGACCAGGGAGACACCTTCGCACATGAAGCCGCCGACGAACTCGAACGCTTGCAAGCCGAGGTGCGCCGACTGCGTGAACGCGAAGCGAAGTTGCGCGAGCTGCATAAGCCGCACGGTATCTACGACGAATGCGGCCACGAACACGCCGAAGAGGACGAAATACTCGGCATAGTCGATGCTGGCGACGCCGGACTCTCATGCAAGAAAATGTACGACGTTTGTACCTTGTGCTGCGACGTTGCCGACGACGGATGCCAAGGCGAAACGTGTGTATGCGACCACGACCACGGCCCAAATCTACCAATCTGCAAAACGAGGGAGATACTCGATGCCTGATGAGGTGCAAAGACTCGCCGAGAAACTCGACGCGCTGCAACGGTTAATCGGCGACGGTTGGACGCGGGATATGTCCGATCGCGACCATCTTCGAGCCGAGTTCGCGCGCGAGT
>DAHVRZ010000030.1 GCA_027324805.1 Candidatus Parcubacteria bacterium | reverse complement strand
CTGCGAGAAATATTGTCGCCGCGAAGGCGATTATTCTATGTGACATGACGCGAATCCTTTGTAGGTGTTCAATTTATACGGCGTGTTCCTTAAATCCTTAAAAGAAGTTAAATAGAGACGAACGGCGGGTCAATGATCGGACAACTTTGGAATTCCTTGAAGGACTTAGAGGGCACGGCTAATTATGTTGACGAAATTCTTCACCCTCGACTCGAAATCCTCTGAAGAGTCGCGGAGCGAGGCATGAATTTCTCGCGCGCCTGTCTCCGAAAGTATCCTGTCTGCGTTCGATTCGTTGACTCCACCACCCGGCATAATCGAGATCCGGCGGCCGCCTTTTTCGACGAGCTGCTTGAGGAGCGGGATACCTTGTTTCGCCGCGGGCTTCTGTCCGGAGGTGAGGAGTCTTTCGATGCCGAGGCTCATGATATCTTCTAGCGCGCGAAAAGGATCGGCTGCCTCGTCGAAGGCGCGATGGAACGTAAAGCTCATGGGGCGGGCGATCTCCACCAGCTGACGCACGCGCGCAAGGTCGACGGAGTCGGCAGCCATGAGTACGCCGACAACCACGCCATTGGCGCCGGCCTGCTTCGAGACCTCTATCTCGCGCTTCATCGTTTCGAATTCTTCGGATGAATAGTTGAAATCTCCTCCGCGCGGGCGGATGAGAATGTTGACCGGGATGGAGAGGGCCTTGCACGTTTCGCGAATCATCCCGGCGGGAGGGGTGAGGCCGCCGATGTCGAGATTCACGCAGAGTTCGATCCTGCCTGCCCCGCCCTTTTCGGCTGCAACCGCTGATTCAAGTGTTTCGACGCATGCTTCGAATAATATTCCGCTTTTCATGGATGCAGATTCTCGATTGGTTTGATGTATGATAGCGATACAAAATATTCGACGGCACGAAAGAGGACAAGGGAAGAATGTTAAATGTTGAATTTTAAATTTTGAATTGGTGGCGCGGGTTGATTCCGTCCTCTGTGCCTTCGGCACACAGGTGTGGAACTCTGTGAAATGATACAGCCCCGGCTTTATGATTACACGGAGAGAGGGAAGAAATTCTAAATTATGAATTCTAAATGTTGAATTGGGAACGAAAGCTAATTTCACGCTCTGTGCTTCTCTGTGACATAATCGGAACGAAGAGGGGCGATTTGGCTGTTGGGCCTCCGTTGCACGTATGGCGTTAAAGCGCTAACTTGGCGTGTGATCGCCGGATTCGCTGATGAGACAACCAGGGATATATACGACGGGCTCGATACGAAAGCGGCCCGACGAATACCGCAGTCAATCTGGAGTGTCGCGCGGCTCACGAAATAGCCGATCTGCGAGTGCCGCCAGGGAACAGGCTTGAAGTTCTGAAGGGAGAGCTGAAAGGCTGTCACTCGATCCGGATAAACGACCAGTTCCGCATCGTGTTTAGGTGGGCCGACGGCGCGGCAAGCGGCGTTTCGATAACCGATTATCACTGAGGAAAAGGACATGATACCAAAGAACCGTAAACCGACTCATCCCGGAGAGATTCTGCTCGAAGAGTTCCTGAAGCCAAAGGGCATGAGTCAGGTGGAGCTCGCGCGCCGGATGAAGGTGCCGATCCAGAGGGTAAACACGCTGATCAACGGCAAACGCGATATGACCGCTGAGACCGCAATTCTTCTTTCTGAAGTGTTCGGCAACTCGGCGGAGTTCTGGATGAATCTTCAGGTGGCGTGCGATCTCTACGACGCGCGACAGACGCTGCAGAATGCCGCGTAAAGAATTCTAAATGTTGAATTTTAAATTTTGAATTGGTGACGCGGGGTAATTCCGCCATCTGAGTCTTCGGTACATAGGTTTGGAACTCCGTGAAATGTTTGAACCCAGGCGGATCTCGTTCGAACCGTGTCCGGTTCAAACTC
>DAHVRZ010000002.1:29977-152043 GCA_027324805.1 Candidatus Parcubacteria bacterium | reverse complement strand
TGGTTCATGGGGAAAGCGGACCCTGCGCACACGTTCGGGAAGACGGGGTTCACGGGGTGTTCCGTGATCGCAAACATTCCGAAGGAAACCGCGCTCGTGCTTCTTTCGAACTGCGATTGGCCGCGCCGTCAGGGACGCGGTGCCATCAATGCGGTGCGGGCGGAACTCGCCGATATTGTGTTTAGGGGATGATCAGGCCCGCGGCGTTCTGGGCGCATACGCGGAGCGCAAGGCGTTCAGGATGACCGAAACGTCTATTCCTTCCTGGAGGATGGCGCCTTCGACCGGCGGGATGTAGCCGAGCATGGCGATCATCATGCCGATAATGGAGAGGCCGATGCCCCAGAGGATGCTTTGTTCCGCGATGCGGGTGGAACGCTTCGCGATATCAAGCGTCGCTTCGACGAGCGTGATATCCCTGCCGAGGATCGCGACTGCGGCCGCATCGATCGAGGCGCTGTTCTCCGTGCCGCTGAAAACGACGCCGACATCGGCGAGTGCGAGCGCCGGGGCGTCGTTCAGGCCGTCGCCGACCATCATCACTTTTTCGCCACGCGCCTGCGCTTCCTTGATGGCCGCGAACTTGTCTTCCGGTGTACAGCGCGCGCGGATCTCAATGCCGTCATGCCCGCCATCTTTACGGTTGAACATTCGTTCGGCGTTCTCCATGGTGTCGCCGGTAAGAATCGCGACGCGATATCGCGCACGAAGCTTTTCGAGGAGCGCCATCGTGCCGGGCTTCATCACGTCGTCGAAGACGAAGCGTACGACAGGGGACGCCCCTTTCGTCATTTCGATCACGATACCCTCCTCGGCCGAATGATCCGCTTTCTTTAATCGCCAGACGGTGCCGCCGACGGAACCGGCGATACCTTCACCGACCGTTTCCACGATGTGCGATGCTTCCGCAACGGATATGCCGTCGCGTTCCTGCTTTGCGCGGACGACGGCTTTTGCGAGCGGATGGAGGGAATGGAATTCTATTGCGGCCGCGACGGAAAGGACCTCGTCTTCGGAATATGCGGTGTCGAGAATCCTGATGGCGCGGAGCTCCGGTTCACCGAGCGTGAGCGTGCCGGTCTTGTCGAAAAAGATTGCGGTGACCTGCGCGAGATCTTCGAGCGCTGCGGGGCGTTTTACGATGATGGTCCGCTTTGAGGCGATATTGAGTCCGCCGAGAAAGCTGATCGGTGCGGCGATGAGGAGGGGGCATGGGGTCGCGATGACGAGCACGGCAAGGAAGCGGGATGGGTCGCCATGGGACAGGTACCATGCGGCCGCCGCAAGGACGAGCGTTACCGCAGTAAAACCGTAGTTGTATTTTTCGGCAAGCCGTACGATGCGTGCCGGATGTTTCTTCGCTTCGCGCACGAGGTCAACGATCTTCTGGTAGGTGGAGGTGGAAAGCGTCCCTGAAACGCGGAGTTCGAATGACCGGCCCGCGTTCACAAGGCCGCTTTTCATGAACCTGCCCTTCCCGTACGGCTGCGGCTCGAACTCGCCGGTAAGGTTCGCTTCGTTCATAAGGGCGTCCTCGGAAAGGAGATAACCGTCGAGCGGCACGATTTCGCCCTCGCGAACAAGAATAATTTCGCCCTCGCGGACGTCCTGGATGGGCACGGCGGACCATCCGCCCTCGCGCTTCACCTCGCACGCCTTCGGTATCTTTTCGACGAGATGCTTGAGCGCCGCTTCCGCCTCCCGCGAGCCGTATGCTTCAAGCGATTCGGAGACGAGGATCATGAGCGAGATGACGGCGCCGGCGAGGAGTTCATTCGTGGCGAGCGCGACGACCATCGTGAGGATGGCGATGTAATCCAATGAGAATTTTTTCGCGAAAAGTTTCCGGATGGAGTCAATGAGGAGGGTGATGAGGCCGATGGCGATTGCGGCGAGGTACAGCCACGAGGAAACGGGCGCCGTACCGCGCGAAGCGATGCCCGTGACGGCGAGGATGAAGGTGATGGCGGGGAGGATGAATTCCGTCATTGCGGCAGGATCACTGCGTTATCTGCGCGAGGAGATATTCGTATTCTTTCGTCGTGATATGCCAGTCGCCCGGTTCAAGCGGACGGTTGAGGTCGTAGAGCACGAGGAAGACGGAATAGACGAGACAGGCGATGCTGATGGTGAAGAGATAGGCGAGCCATTCGATGCGTACGCCGACGAACATGGAAAGTCCGATGAGCAGGAATGCGGCGAATCCAAGCGTATGGTTGAGGAGGTCGGGAACATGTTCGGCGCTGTAAAGGAGGCGCTTGGAGCGGGCGTCCATGATCCTCGAAAAGAGCGCAAAAGTGGCGGTTGCGAACTGGGGCACCGTGGCGGAGACGTGATAGATCGTGGTCGAGAGCTCGTCGAAGATGCGTTCGATTTCGGGGCTGCGCTCGCCGCGTTCGCTGAGCTGCCAGCCTTCCTTTATGATGAGGCGGAGATAATCGGCGATGTTCCCGTGCACTTTTTCCCGGATGTCGGGAGAAAAATTATTGGACCAGAGATAGAGCTTCTCGAGGCCGTCCACCTCGCCCTTCACGGCATCCACAAGGGCGTTCCACTGCTCCCATTCCTTTTGGATCACGAACGCCGCGATGATGCTGAAGATGATGCCGATCGCGCCGAAGAGCGTCTGGACGCCGGTGAGGCTTTCCACAAGGACGCGCGTGTCATAGAACGTGCTGTGCCGTATGAAGACGAAGATGATCGAAAAAATGATGGCGAAAGGGAATATCCTTTTGATAAGTTTCATTAATATCCATTATACTACGTATATTCGTAATGATGCAGTAACCATGACAAAGAAAATAACCCCATCTCCGGCGGAAAGCGCGCCGAAAGACCCGGCACCAAAAAGTGCCGCAGCGGCGCCCGCAAAACCCCTTATACGCACGAGGGATATTTTCCGCATGTATGCGGGTGAGGTACGCAAGCACTGGGTGCTGTTCACGCTCGTTTTTATGGGAGCGCTCGGCGCGCAGATCGCCGGCATCATCTCGCCGCTCTATATGAAGGAGCTTTTCAATGCCGTTGCCGCCGGGCCGGGGACGCCTGCGGTATTTCAAAAGCTTATCACTCTTGTCATTATCATCGCGGCGCTTTCGATCGTCGGCTGGATCGCCCAGCGCGTGCAGACATACAGCATCATCCACCTCGAATCGCGGGGGATGGCCGACCTTTCGGCGTCCGCATTTGATTATCTCATCGGGCATTCCTACCAGTTTTTCGTATCGCATTTCGGCGGTACGCTCACGCGGCGGGTGAGCAAGTTCGCCGGGGCGTTCGAGACGATCATGGACAACGTGATGCTCGCGTTCTTCCCGACGGCCGTGTTCGCTGTCGGCGCGGTGACGGTGCTTTTCCTCCGCAACCATGTGCTCGGGGTCGCGCTCGCGGTATGGATCGCATGCTTCATAGCATTTCAGATATACGTCGCGCATCTCCGCCGTCCGCTCCGCGTCGCGCGATCGGAGGCTGACAGTAAAATGACGGGAACGCTCGCTGATGCGATCTCGAACCAGAACACGATCGCCCTCTTTTCGGGGAGCGCCTATGAGGGCGGACTCTTCAGGGGCGTCGTCGAGCTTTGGCGGAAAGCGACGATGCGTTCGTGGAACGCCGACGAGCTGATATGGTCCGTCCAAGGCATCCTCATCGTGGGCATCAACATCGGCCTTCTGTATGGCGCGGTCGTGTATTGGCAGAAAGGGCTCATCACGGTCGGTGACTTTGTGCTCATCCAGAGCTATCTCATCGGCCTTTTCAGCCAGCTGACGGGAATAAGCATGCAGATACGGCGTTTCCATGACGCGTTCGCGGACGCGGTCGAAATGATGGAGATCCTCGAAGCGCCGCACGGCGTGACCGATCGTCCGGGCGCGGAGGCGCTCCGCGTGACGAATCGCGAGATAGCGTTCCGCGATGTGCAGTTCCATTTCTATGAGGACAAACCGATCCTCCGCAATTTCAACCTTACGGTCCGCGGCGGCGAGAAGCTTGCACTCGTCGGCCCTTCGGGCGCCGGGAAAACGACGGTGACGAAGCTCCTCCTGCGCCTCTATGACGTCGTTGGCGGAAGGATCGAGATTGATGGCCAGGATATCGCGGGGGTCACGCAGGACAGCCTGCGCGAAGCGATTGCGTTCGTTCCGCAGGAGCCGATCCTTTTCCACCGCACGCTTATGGAGAACATCCGCTATGGACGCCGCAGTGCAACGGATGAGGAGGTGATGGAGGCGGCGAAGAAAGCGCACTGCCAGGAGTTCATCGAAGGGCTTCCGGAGAAGTACGATACGTTCGTGGGGGAGCGCGGAGTGAAGCTTTCGGGCGGCGAGCGTCAGCGCGTCGCGATCGCGCGGGCGATACTCAAAGACGCGCCGATCCTCGTCCTCGACGAGGCGACGTCGTCGCTCGATTCCGAATCGGAGGCGCTCATCCAGGACGCGCTTCGAACCCTTATGGAGGGGAAAACGGTGATCGTTATCGCGCACCGGCTTTCCACGATCATGAAAATGGACCATATCGTCGTCATCGAGCACGGCGACATCGTCGCGCAGGGAACGCACAAGGAACTGCTCGCGGACAACGGCCTGTACCACAAACTCTGGAGCATCCAGGCCGGCGGTTTCCATCAGGCGTGATTCCGTGATAGGGTAAACAGGTATGGAACATAATCCCGATTTTTACGGTCTCGGCATCGCGCCGAATATTCTCGCTATCCTCGATAAGATAGGGTTTAAGGTACCGACGCCGATCCAGGTGAAGGCGATCCCGGCGGGCCTCGAGGGCAAGGACGTTATGGGTCTCGCGCAGACGGGGACCGGGAAGACGCTTGCGTTCGGCATTCCCATGATCCAGGCGTGCGTACAGGGTACGCAGGGACTCGTCATCCTTCCGACGCGCGAGCTCGCGCTCCAGGTGGAGGAGACCTTCATTAAAGTGGGCGGGCCGCTCGGCATCCGTACCGCGCTTCTGATCGGCGGTGCGCCGATGGGGCGCCAGCTCGATCAGCTGCGTCGAGGGCCGTCGGTCGTGATCGGTACGCCGGGACGCATCATTGATCATCTCGAACAGAAGACGATCTCGCTGAAGCGCGTTTCGATCCTCGTCCTCGACGAGGCGGACCGCATGCTCGACATGGGCTTCGCTCCCCAGCTCAAGCGCATCCTTGCGGAAGTGCCGCCGGCGGACAAGCGGCAGACGATGCTCTTTTCGGCGACGATGCCCGATGGCATCGTGAAGCTCGCGAACTCGTACATGAAGCTTCCGATCCGCATCGAGATCGCACCGCCCGGCACCGCGGCCGCCAGGGCGACGCAGGAGCTTTTCTTCATATCGAAAAACGATAAGCCGCGCCTCCTCGAGAGCGTGCTCGGCGAATACCGCGGCTCGGTGCTTGTCTTCACGCGCACCAAGTTCGGGGCGAAGCGCATCGCCGCGCTTGCGCGGCACATCGGGCACACCGCCGCGGAGATCCATTCGAACCGGTCGCTCAACCAGCGGCGCGAAGCGCTCGAAGGATTCAAGAACGGCAGGTATCGCGTGCTCGTGGCGACCGACATCGCGGCGCGCGGCATAGACGTAAAGGGGATCGAGCTCGTCATCAATTACGACCTTCCGTCAACGCCGGAGGATTACGTCCATCGCATCGGCCGCACCGCGCGCGCGGGCGCCGCGGGGCACGCCATCTCCTTTGCCATGCCCGACGAGCGGCGCGACGTGCAGGATATCGAGCGCGTGATGCGCGTCGCGCTTCCGCAATCGAAGCTTCCTCAGCTTCCGCCCGCACGGCTCGAGCCTCGGGCCCCCGCACGGTTCACGCCATATTCGCCCCGCGGCGGATCGAGGCCTTCGGGACGCGGCCGCGAAAGCCGGAGCAGTGGACCGGCGCCGCGCAGCCGCAACAGCCCGCGCCGCCCCGGCGGACGGTACCGTTAAGGCAGGAGTTTCCATAGTATGGCCCAAATAACGCCGCTCCCGGCGATCCGGAGCGGTGTTTTGTTTATCGAACGAGATTCCCGGTGGAACGTTCCGCGGTCAAAAAGGCGTATACTATAGTAGAGGTAGAAAGATCCCCCCAAAGGCCCTTTAAATAAACGCTACATATATGATCTCTTCGTTCTTCACTAAAAAAACAATCAAAGCCCTCGCGGTGCCGACAATCCTTATGCTTTTTGGAGCATTCGCGGCCGTCCAATCCGCATTTGCCGCCGTCACGCCGACGCTCTCCCTCTCGAGTCTGTCCGGCGGTTCGGTGCAGGTGAGCGTGAACGGCGACGCGAATCAGAGCGTGATGTTCTATTATAACGTCGCAAGCGCGTCGGGGATGCAAGTGACGACGCTCGGTTCAACGAACTCGGCCGGCTACTTCACGACGACCGTGAACGCGTCGTCCTACGGAATTATCTCCGGCAACAATGTGTATGTCGTGGTGGATGGTGCGCAGTCGGTGATGCAGCCGTGGCCCACGCCTTCGGGCACGCCGACCCTGAGCCAGACCTCGGTCACGGTCGGACTCGGCCAGCAGGCGACGCTCTACGAGACAAACGGTTCGGCGCCGCTCTACATGGCGTCGAATGCCAATCCTTCGATCGCAACCGTGAGCGTGAGCGGGACGCAGATCACCGTCACCGGCAGCCAAACCGGCGGCACCGTGGCGAACATCTGCTATACGGGAACGGCATCGAATTGCATCGGGCTTGCCGTTACGGTGCAGTCGGGGAGCGTGCTGTCGTTCAGTCAGAACAATATCACGATCGCGCAGGGGCAGAACACGACCGTGACGGTCTCGGGCGGCAGCGGCAGCTATTCCGTCACGAACAATTCGAATCCATCCGACGTTTCCGCGGTGCTCTCCGGCAGTACGATCACGCTCTACGGTTCCGCGCTCGGTTCGGCGAACATCACCGTGTGCGACTCGAACGGGCGATGCGGTACGCTGTATGTGACGACCGGCACCACGTCGTCGAGCGGTTCGCTCTATTTCAGCAATACGAATCCGACGCTCACGGTGGGGCAGGCAACCACGCTCACGGTATCCGGCGGTTCCGGATATTATGTGACGGGCAACACGAATCCGAGCGCGGTCTCGCAATCCGTAAGCGGTAATACGATCACGCTTACGGGCCAAGCGAGCGGCTCGGCGACGATCACCGTATGTTCGGCATCGAACGGCTGTGGCACTTTCACTGTGACGGTGAACGGATCCTCATCTGGCGGATATGTGACATTCGGCGTGACAAACCCGACCGTTGTGGCGGGTCAGACCTACAGCGTTTCGCTTTCCGGCGCGTCATCCTATTACGTTTCCGCCACGGCGAATGCGAACATCCTGCAGGGGAGCGTGAACGGGAGCACGCTTACACTCACCGGCGAGAGCGCGGGTTCGGCATCAATCACCGTATGCGCATCCGGCGGGAACTGCAGTACGATCTACGCGACGGTGACGGCAGCCAATTCCGGCACTGCAAGTTCGGGGGGATCCGCGTCCAACGCGACGCTCCTCGCCGCGATACAGTCCGTGCAGTCCCAGCTCGCGCAGATGGTGACCCAGCTCCAGTCCATGGCGACGACGCTCACGCAGGCGGCGAATGCGCTCACTGCATCGTCGGGGACGGCGTCCAATACGGGGAGTACGTCGGCCTCTTCCCGATCTTCCTCGTATGACTTCACCGAATTCCTTGATGTTGGTTCGACGGGTACGCAGGTGGAGGACCTCCAGAACTATCTTGCGGCGAAAGGATTCTTCACCGGCACGGCCACGGGCTATTTCGGTACGGCGACCGAGCAGGCGGTCAAGGCATATCAGGCGGCGCATGGCATTAAAGCGGCGGGTTACGTAGGCCCCGGCACGCGGGCCGCGATGAATGCGGGGGAATAAAACGCAGGGAAAAAAGGTAATAAGAAACATGGCCATCCTCAAACAGGGTTCACGGGCGCCGGATTTTACTCTTCCCGACCAGGATGGTAGGCCGCATACGCTGTCCGGCGAAAGAGGCCGGTGGGTCCTCCTGTATTTTTATCCCAAAGACGACACACCGGGGTGCACGAAGGAAGCATGCATGATCCGCGATGCATTCCCTGATTTTGGCAGGCTCGATGCCGTCGTCTTCGGCGTGAGCGTCGATTCCGTGGCGAGCCACGGGAAATTCGCGGAAAAGTACGGCCTGCCGTTTACGCTTCTTGCCGATACGGAAAAGGAGGTCGTCCGCGCGTACGGCGTATGGGGGAAGAAAAAAATGATGGGACACGAGTACGAAGGAACGCTGCGCACATCGTTTCTCATAGGTCCGGATGGCGTCGTGAGGAAGGTATATGAGGACGTAAAACCGGAGGTCCATGCGGCCCAGGTGCTCGCGGACCTCGGCGAATTTTCGGGGCGGAAGGATATATAACATTTTCATGATCCGTACGGCATCATTTGAGCTCGCGGTTCTCGCAAGAGGGGAGGAGAGCGCCGGCAAGCTCGCCATCCTTATTCCCGGAAGGCTCGATACGAAGGACTATGCAAATTTCGTGAGCCATGCCGAATATCTTGCGGCGCGGGGATACTATGCCATCGCCTTCGATCCGCCGGGTACATGGGAAAGTCCGGGCGATATGGGGATGTATACGACCGCGAACTATATCAGATCAATCGAAGAGTTGATTTCGTATTTCGGGAACAAGCCGACACTGCTTCTGGGGCACAGCCGCGGAGGCACTGCGGCGATACTTGCCAATGCAAATCCCGCCGTGACGGGCATCGTGCTCATCCTTTCGAACTACAGCATGCCTTCATTGCCCGCGGAAGATGAGCTCAAAATCGGTTTCCAGATATCGCGCCGCGACATGCCGCCGGGCGGCCGCGAAACCGAGGAACAGAAGGAGTTCAGGCTGCCGCTCAGTTACTGGGAGGATGCAAAACAATTCGATCCGCTCGCGGTGCTTCGGCAATGCACCAAGCCGAAGCTCATGATCTCCGCGACGCAGGACGAGTTCATTTCATCGCAGAAAGTCCGGGAGATCTACGATTCGGTTCCCGAACCGAAAATGTTCAGGATAATAGATGCCGCGCACGACTATCGGTATTATCCGGAGGCGATTGCGGCCGTGAACGAGGCGATAGGGGAATTCCTGCAAAAACAATTGCTTATTGGCAGAGCGTAACGGGGCCGCCGATCTTCTTGGCGAGATAATCCTCGGTATCATAAATGCTCCCGATGTGGTCAATGAGTCCGTTCTGGAGCGCCATCTGGCCGAGCATGGATGAGCCGTCGGCGATCGCCGTCACGCTTGCCACGGAAAGGTTCCGATTTGCGGCGACCTGCTGGACGAAGTTCCGGTAGGTGATGTTGACGTCGCGCTGAAGAAGGTCCTTTTCGGCGGGCGTGAGCGGAGAGTCGGGGTTGCCCATATCCTTGTACGGTCCGGCGGTGATCGAGATGAATTGAAGGCCGTTCGCGGTGTCCTGCTGCGTCTGTTGGAGATATGAGTTCGTCACGCCGATGTCGCCGAGCGCGGAATCCGCCGACGCGAAGATCGCGTTGGCGCCCGTCGCCGCCCAGTACGCTGCCGAGGTTCCCTCGTCGGCGACGAACGCCACCGTCGGCTTGCCGGACTGCTTCAGGGCGTCCGCGATGTCTTCGCCGGCGACAGGATCGCCGCCGGGGGAGTCTATCTGGAGAAGGATCGCTTTGATGTTCGGATCGGCATTGGCCTGTTCGATCTGCTGCCGCACGTCTTCGGCCGCCGTCTGGTCGAGCGTCCCGTCGCCTGCGGCGCTCGAGGCCGCACCGCTGTTCTCGCTCGGATAGTAGACAAGCGTGCCGTAAAGGGTGATGTCCGCAACATTGCACGGCGCGGGTTGCTGGCCGTTGTACCAGGAAAGGGCGATCCCGCCGCCGATGAGCATGACGAGTCCCGCAAGGGAGATCACCGCGATCTTCGCATATTCCTCGAAAAGTATGAGGCGGGGAGGCATGAAGATAGTATATCAGATGCTGGGGGACCAGGATTCGAACCTGGATTCACGGCTTCAAAGGCCGCTGTCCTACCATTAGACGATCCCCCAAGAAAGAGCGCGATGGAGAAAGCGCTCCGTGTAATGTATTATATAAAGGAATACGTGACAAGGATACCGGGCAAAGGTCCCGGATCGAAACCGATACGAATGACATGGAAAAACTAGAAAAGCCGGAAATTCTTCCCCCGGATCCCGAAGCGATGGCGAATATGAAACGCGTGGAGGATTCGCATGGAGAAAGGGCGGAGACTCATGCTTCTGGCGTCGAGACGGGATCCCCGGCGGAAAAGATGACCGCCTTGAGGCAGGAGATATTGGGAGCGGAGGGTCCGCACAATGAGCTGAGTGTCGCGGATGCGAATGCGGAGGTAAATGCGCAGACCGGTGGTGGCGGTGCGGGCTGGGGAAAAATCGGAAAAGTCTTCAAGGCCGGATGGAATTTCTTCAAAAAGGTCCTCAAGGTCGGACTGTTCGCGGGACTCCTTGGATTCTCGTATGGGGTCAAGAAAATAAAAATCGGGAAGGACGGCAAAAAGGGCGGCGGCGATTCCCATGGCGCGGCGCCCGCAAAGGCGCCATCCAAGCCGTCCGGCGGCGGATCGAAGGGAGGAGGGGGAGGAGGACACGGTCACCATTAATCATTGAACATTGAATAAAAATATGAAATACGAACTTCCAAAATTGCCGTATGCGTACGATGCGCTCGAGCCGTTCATTGATGCGAGGACGATGGAGATCCATCATACAAAACATCATCAGGCATACGTGAACAACCTGAACGCCGCACTCGAGAAGCATCCCGAAATCGCGGATAAGCCGCTCGAGGAACTCCTCGCGGACATTGACGGCGTGCCGGAGGATATCCGCACCGCGGTGCGCAATCACGGTGGCGGCCACGTGAACCATTCGTTCTTCTGGACGATCATGAGCCCCGAGGCCGTGGCGGCGTCGAAAGCGAATCCGAATGCGGAACCGGCGGGGGAGGTCGGCAAGGCGATCACGGATACGTTTGGTGCGTTTGCGGAGTTTAAAGCGGCATTCGAAAAGGCCGCGACGGGCGTGTTCGGTTCCGGATGGGCGTGGCTCGTCATCGGCACCGACGGCAAGCTTGCGGTAGCCTCCACTGCAAATCAGGACAGTCCGCTTTCAAAGAAACAAAAACCCGTGCTTTGCCTCGATGTGTGGGAGCACGCCTACTATCTCAAGCACAATGCCGATCGCAAGGGTTACATCGGCGATTGGTGGAACGTGGTTGATTGGAGCAAGGTGGAGGAAAAATACAAAGAGGCGAAATAAGCGCCGCAACCGGGTGGAACGGAAAGGAACAAAAAAGAGATCGGTGAAAGCCGATCTCTTGTGGTGATGGGTTTTGAAAAAGGCCTCGTTACGGCCAATTCCACGCAGTCGCTTCCTTGAAGGCGGCATCCATGCCTTCGTTATGATTCTTGGTGAGCCTGAGCTGGATGCATGCCAGTATGGACGCCTGGGAAAAAAGCGGCATGAACGTGCCGAACGACTCCGGCCACCGGCGCATGCCCCCGAAGATCGCTCCGCATATGCATTCCGTGGCGGGACAATGAGTGATGAAGACGTCGCGGTCCCATTGGTGCTGCACGACGATCACGTCGCCCTGCCGTACCGTGATGACGGGATGACCGACCTCATCGCGCAGATATTCCCCCCGGAGCGCGACCCAGGCATTGATGATATGCCATCCGCGATCGGGGCGGATGAGCTTGTGGAGCTCTCCCGTATAGTGCGCGGTGGCGAGTGCTGTGCACAGGTCGCTTACCAGCGGGGACCGCGATCCCTCCGTGAATTCTTTAAGATGGGCTTCATTGAAGAACGCATCGTACGCGTTCCAAAACTCGATACTGCCGACGATCATGATGGTACCTCCGTAAAAACGCCAAGCGGACTGTCGTCACCATAGCGTGACGGAAATGATTAGTCAAAAAGCGGCCCGTTTCCGCTATGCAATGCGCTTCGGCCGTTGGCCTTCTTCCTGGATGACGGTGACCGCGAGTGCGCCGTGCCCGTCGAGTTTCGCCTCGAGGAGTTTTATGCGCTTGCCGCCGCGCATGGTCCAACAGCCCGGTTCGGGATTGAGCGCATTGATCTTGTGGAGCAGGGTGCGGGCGGCTCCCGGGTCCGTGCCGTTCCCGTCATTGCTTTCGGCGGTGCGGAAATCCTCGTCGGAAATGAAGCCGTCCTCGGTTGTGAATTTTTTCGTGAAGGTTGCCGCGGCATCGTCCTGCACGCGTGTTTCGGCCGTTCCGGCATGGAATTGCGGAAGGACGCCGGCGAGCAGTGTGCCCGAAAGTTCCGCAAGCCGTTCTTCGAGCGAAAGATAATTTTCCTTGTCTGCATCGAACGCGAGCGCTTCCTGCGCAAGGATGGGTCCGTGGTCCACCTTTGCATCCATCAGATAAATGGTGGCGCCGGTCTCGCGGTCGCCGTGGAGGATCGCCGACTGGATCGGCGATGCCCCGCGGTATCGGGGAAGGAGCGAGGGATGCGTACCGAGCGTGCCGAGGCGGGAAATGTCAAGCACAGCTTGAGGAATTATTTTGGCGTACGCGGCGACGGTGAATACGTCCGGTGCAAGATCGCGGAGCGTCTTTATGAATCCGGCGTCGAGCCGCTCCGGCTGGAGCACCGCGATGCCGTGCGCGATCGCAAGCACTTTGACGGGCGGGGGGGTGATGACCTTCTTCCGTCCGACGGGACGGTCGGGATTGCAGACGACGGCTACGGGCGGCATTCCGGCGCCGATCAGTTTCTGGAGCACGATCGCTGCGAACCGCGGAGTTCCAAAGAAAACGTAGTTCATTGTGCCATCGTCAGACCGTTTCATCGTGGACCTTCTTTGCGTGGTCGGTGAACACCGTGCCGTTCAGATGATCGCACTCATGCTGGAATACGCGCGCGAGGAGTCCCCATGCTTTGATCTTCACTGGACGGCCGTTCCTATCCTGTCCCTTCAATGTGACCTGCTGCGCGCGCCCGACATCGCCGAATTTTCCGGGGATGCTGAGACAGCCTTCCTCGGCGATCACGGTCTCCTTGCTCGCCTTTTCAAGTTCGGGATTGAAGATGGCATAGAACTTGAGGCCGCCCTGCGCATCGGGCACCTCGGCCACGAACATTTTGAGGTCGAGACCGATCTGATTCGCGGAAAGTCCGATGCCGTTCGCTTCGCGCATGATCCGGCGCATCCGCGCGACGAGGTCGCGGATGTCCTTCGGCGTGAACCGGGAGAAATCGAACGCCGCCGTCTTTTTACGCAGGATCTTTTCGCCTTTTTTATCGGCGATGAGCATCATCTCCGGGGGCACGTGAGGGGTCGGCATGGGATTATTAAAACTTATTTGCTGTTCTTTTGTCCATTCCCGGCGGTTTTTCCTTTCCTCTCCTTCTCTGCTTTTTCGGTAGCCTCGATCCGCGCTGAAGATTCTTTTTTGAGGATCGCCATAAAGTAGGCGCCTTTGTTCTTCACGTCGTCGCGCGAGGCGACGTCCTTTGCGAGCGCAAGCAGGCGGTCGCCGTCGCTTTCTTTGGCAAGTTTTATATAGAGCGCTTTGTGCCGTTCGTCGCGGAGGGTCTGTGATATCTCAAGGCCCATGAGCTGGTATTTGCGGTACACGTGCGACTCCTTCCCGCGCCGTGCGAGTTCCTTCAGATAGGTTTCCTTGAGACTGGGCTTTTTCGCTTTTCCCGGCATTGCCTTCATTGTATCGCAAAAAGGCAAATATTCTATAAAGTTGAAAAAACGGGCATTCCTGCGCTATGATACTCCTATGCTGGACATCAAATTCATCCGCGAGAATGCGGATGCGGTGAGGGACGCCGCCGCGAAAAAGAATATAGACCCCGCGATCATTGACGAGCTTCTGAAGGTTGATGCCGAACGCCGCGAACTCATGGCGGCGGCGGAAGCGGTCCGCGCGGAACAGAAGAAGGCGAAAGATCGCGAGACCGGTGCGGCCCTCAAGGAAAAATTCAAAGAACAGGAGGAAAAACTGAAGCCGATCGAACAGAGATTTGCCGAACTCATGGCGCGCGTGCCGAACGTGATCTCGCCCGATACGCCGGTGGGGAAGAGCGATGAGGACAATAAGGATATTTATCATTGGGGCGAGCCAAGGAAATTCGACTTCACACCGAAGACGCATGTCGAGCTCGGCACTTCGCTCGATATCCTCGACTTCGACCGCGGTACGAAGGTGGGCGGCTTCCGCGGCTATTATGTGAAGAATGACGGCGTTCTTCTTCAGATGGGTATCATGATGTATGCCCTCAATAAACTGATAGAGAAGGGATTTGCGCCCATGATCCCGCCGACGCTCGTCAAAGGATTCCCGCTTTTCGGATCGGGATATTTCAAAGGGACCGAGTACGATCCCGAGGTGGATGAGATCTACCAGGTGGCGACCTCCGACAAGGAGGTAACAGGGGAGAAGAGCAAGGATCAGAAGTTCCTCGTGGGAACGGCCGAGCCGTCCCTCCTCGCATACTATGCCGACGAAACGGTGCCGGCGGAAAAGCTTCCGCTCAAGCTGTGCGGTTACAGCCAGTGCTACCGAAGCGAGATCGGGAGCTATAGCAGAGACGTGAAGGGACTTTATCGCGTACACGAATTCATGAAGGTGGAACAAGTGGTGCTCGCACCCGCGGATATCGAGCTTGCGAATAAACTGCAGGACGAGATGACCGGCATTTCCGGCGAGATGCATGAAGAGCTCGGCCTGCCGTACCGCCGGCTTGCGATCTGTTCCGGCGACATGAGCGCGGGAAAATATCGCGCGTTTGATATCGAGGCGTGGCTTCCGGGCATGAACCGCTGGGCGGAGACCGGATCGGCGAGTAACTTCACCGATTGGCAGTCGCGCCGCCTGAACGTCAAATATGCCGATCCGAAGACGGGCGAGCGCAAGTTCGTCTACATGCTCAACAACACCGCGCTCCCGTCGCCGCGCATCTTTATCGCCATCCTTGAGAATTATCAGACGCCCGAAGGCGCCGTCGAGATTCCGGAGGTACTGCAGAAATACGTCGGAAAACAAATAATCGGAGCATAAAAACCATCATCATGAACGACGCGGGAACAGCGACGCATTTCCTGGATGGGAGGCTGGTGAAAGAGGGCGAACTTGTCGTTTCCGTCCGCGACCTCGGCTTCATGCGCGGCTTTGCGGTGTTCGACTTTCTGATAACGTACAACGGGCAAAAACCGTTCTATCTCGACCGTCATATTGACCGGCTGTTCCGGTCGGCGGAGCTCATCGGCCTTGCGGTGCCGTGGAGCAAGGAGCAGGTGCATGGGTGGGTCATGCAGGCGCTTGCCGCGAATGCGGATGGCGGGGAGAAGGCGATCAAGATCGTCCTGTCGGGCGGCGCGTCGCATACGCTCCTGCCGGAGAAACAGCCGACGATAGCGATCCTTATTGACCCGCGGAAGGATTACGAGTTCCCGGCGACGCACTATACGGAGGGGGTCGCGGTGGTGACGGATAAGTTCCGCCGCTATGCGCCCGAAGCGAAGTCGAACAATTATATAGAGGGTGTGAAAAAGGCCCAGGAAGCGGCCAAGCAGGGCGCCATTGAAACGGTCTATTACGATGATGCGCAGGTATACGAAGGTTCCACGTGCAATATTTTCGCGGTGATCGGCGGGAAGCTCGTGACGCCGAAGTCGAACATCCTCGGAGGCGTGACGCGCGGCGTGCTTTTGGAGATTCTTCCGTCCGCAGGCATCCCGGTGGAGGAGCGGGACTTCTCGTTCGATGAATTGAAGGGAGCAGGCGAGATGTTTCTTGCGGCGAGCAATAAGGAGGTGATGCCCGTAGTCCACATGGACGGTGCGCCGATCGGCAATGGGATGCCGGGCCCGGTCACGAAGGCGGTGATGAAAGCATTCCGCGATTTTGTGCTTTCGGGAAAGTGGTAGAAGACGATGGTGTCATAGTAGAATAGAGAGGTGCAGATCGCCCCGTACGTTTCCGAGAAAAGAAAGCGGCGCAAAAGAATGAGGCGCTGGGTTTTCAGCGCGCTTGCGGTGTTCGTCCTCTACTTTATATTTTTCGGAGTGGCGTGGTTCATGATGCGGGCCCCGTTTTTCAGCGTGGCGCGCGTCGCCGTGACCGGTGCACCCGATATGGCGGCCGCCGACGTGATTGCCATCGTGCAGGCGGACCCTTCCGGAACGATGACGACGGGCTGGCTTGGCGCCATGCTTGGCTGGAAGAATATGTTTGCGTGGCCCGATCGGGTGCCTTCGTCAACGCTCGCGCTTGCGCCGGAACTGTCCGGTTTGACGGTCTCCAAGGATTATTTCTCGCATACCGTGACGATCGCCGCCACGGAGCGACAGTCGTTCGGAATATGGTGCTTCCTGCCGAAGGGGGCGGCGCAGGTCTCATTTTCTTCATCATCTTCCGTTCCTGAGGTTGGCGGAAGCGGCCAATGCTATTGGTTCGACGGCGACGGCGTGCTTTTCCAGAAGTCGCTCAGCACGCAAGGGAATCTCATCTTCGTGGTGAATGATTATTCCCAGGCCGACAGGGGTCTGGGAAACACGGTGCTCCCGGAAGAGTTCAACGCAAATTTCATTTCCGTAATGGACGTGCTCCGCGCGACCGGCATCGGTGTGAGGGAAATAGATCTTCGCGACCTTTCACTTGAAGAGGTGGATGCACAGACGGTCGCCGGCCCCGTGATCGAGTTCAGTCTTCGATTTCCGGCAAACGATTACCTTCCCGTACTCGAACAGCTCGCAGGACAGGCCGGCTTCGATAAGCTCCAATATGTGGACTGCAGGACCCAAGACAGGGTTTTCTATAAATAAAAAAGGCATCTCTGGGATCAGAGATGCCGTCGTTCGTCATATCTTCCGCTTGCGGAATGTCATGTGCCAGCTGAAGATGGCGGCGAAGAAAACGGCGATCGCCACGGTCAGATAGGCAAGGTAGTCGAGGATTGTGGATGGGGGAATATTGCTTCCAAAAACGGCCCATAGGATCATGATGGCCATCGCACCGGCGCCGATCTCCATCAAAAGCTGGCACCCGAAGAAGAATATCCGCACAACGATTCCGAAAAACCTCCGGGGCATATCATCCTCCCGTCAAAGAGCTTCAACTGTCACGATTAAAGCGTTTTTGAAAAATATAGTCAACGTATCACCGGAGATGGTATACGAAGAGGGATGTGCCGATCCGATAATCCGGCGTCGGAAGATTGCCCATGCCGCCGCCGAGCCAGGTGCCCGAGGCATCGGCGGGCGGACGGAGTGCGGTGAGCCACGAGTACGTGTCCGAAGCGTTCCGCGTCATGCCGGGCGCGAGCGGCTGGGTGGCGAGTTCGAGCGTGTTCACCGAGACCGCAAGCCAGTGGATGCCTTGGTCCGCGGGGTTGCCCATGGAAGATGACCATGCAACCGTTTTGCCGGGCATAGAGTAAGAAGGGTCGCCGCCGCCGAAGTAGTCCACGGCGATCGTGTTGATCTCCGGATGGGCGTCCACGAATGATTGCAGGCGGAGGAGATCCTGGCCCCAGTCGTAGTTCGAGTCGGTCACAAAGTGATAGCCGCCCCAGGTGCCGCCGCCGAACTCGTTGAAGTAGGAGAGGAAGTGCGGTGCGGCGAAAAGCACTTCAAGAAGGAACCACGAGAGGAGCGCGATGAGGAATACGTATTTTGCGGCGGCGGCGCCTACCCCGCGCACGGCCGTGCCGATGGTCGAGAGGTCAATGTTCATGATCCATTTGCGCCACACGCCGGCGGCAAGGATGAAGATGAGGGGAATGGTCGGCAGGAGATAGCGGATGCCGATGTCGAGTTCCGTATGCATGCTGATGCCCCAGTAAAGGACGACGAACGATGCCATCGAAAATTCATCGAAGTGGCGGGTGATGTAATCGCCGAACTGGCCTCCCCATGCCTGCCAGGGGGTGCGTCCGGAGTTCGCCGCGCCGTTCATCCGCACCGCCCGCGCCCGGGCGCGCATGGTGCGGAGCGTCCACCAGGAGGCAAGAAGGAATCCGAGGATCACGATGATGAGCGTCGGGATCGGTTCTTTAAGGAGGAATATCAGCGGGAAATAGATCCAGCCGCCGAAGTTGCGCACCTCGCCGAGGAAATAGATCCTATTCCCGCCGGTGATGCGCTGAAGCACCATAAGGACGCCGAGCATATATTGTGCGAGGGGCCGGGTCGCATAATGGTGGGACATCCAGACGTCGAGATCGTCGAGGCAGCGCATGCCGTGGCACAGCGCGCCCTGGACGGTCGGCCCGCCGGCGGCGGTGCCGAGGATGTATTGAGTATCATACGCCTGTTTGGCGATGGGTTCGCCGGCGGTGAAGAGGAAGTAGACCGGATAGACGATGACTACATAACCAATGATGAAAATGAGCGCGATCCTGCCGGCCCACCATCCGAATCGTCGCCAAAAGAGCGCCGCGCGCCGCGCGCGTTCGGTCGTGCGCCAGTGCGGGACGATGTCGCGCAGCCAGAGCACGATACCGAGAAAGATAAAGAACGGCGCGAGGAGCGGTGAGGAGAATTTGGCAAGCTGGGCGACGCCGAACGCGATCCCTGAGAGCCAGAGGTTCTTTGTGGAAGGTTTTTCGACAAAGCGTAAGAAGAATATGAGCGAAAGGACGACGCCGAATGCCGCGCCGACATCGGTCGTCACATAGTGTCCGTGAGCGAGCACTGTGGGATCGAGCGCAAAAAGAAAGGCCGGGAGGAGCGCCCATAATGCACCCATGATCCTTCGCGCGAGAAACCAGACGAGAATGGCGGTGAGGATCGTAAGGAGGATCGGCATGATACGGCCCACCTGGACAATGGCGTTTGCGTTGTTGCCGGAACGATAAAGGAAGTCATAACCAACATTCCATTCGCTGTTCACTTCGTTCGTCCATGCCGTGCTTGTGGCGGGGAATGTCGGATGCACGAAAAGATAGACAGGGAGCATCGCGAGCGCCTTCACGAGCGGGGGATGCTCGGGATTCAACCGGTAATCGAGAAGGCTGACGTATCCGTATCCTGCGGGAATGTGTGCCTGTTCGTCAATGATGGGGGAATCGGTCTGCGAGGCCCAAAACATGAGACCGAACGATGCCGCGCAGATGAGAAAAAGCGCGGTGACGGCCCACGCGGAGGTGAGTTTTTTGAAGGTAGGCATATAAAAACAGTATAGCAATGGTACACTATACCTGTACATGCCGGAAAACCGTGAAATTCCAAAAAGGCGGCTGCAAACGCCGCATCTTGACGAAGAGATCCGCGCGGACGAACTTGTAAAAACGTTCGCGGGAGGAAGGGATGCTTCGGAGAATGATCGCCAGGGGTCGCTTATGTCGCCTCGGCGCAGGCGTCCTCTCCCGCGCGGAATTGTTTGGGCCGCCGCGGGTCTTATTGTATTTTTTGTTGCCGGGTTCGGCGCATCGTACGTGATCGCGCGCCGCGAACTTGCAACCGCCGTTTCGACGCGCGAAGCATCCCTCAAAGCGGGCGTCGAGGATCTCCGCAGTTTTGATATCGTTTCGGCGGAAAAGGAATTTTCGGCGCAGGGCGGCAGCCCGTCGGGATGGATCGGTATGGTCGCGTCGGTTATTTCGGGAGGCAGCGGCGCGGCCGGCGCATGGAGCGACCTCTCGGGAAGGATGTTTTCCCTTACACAGAATATTGGAAGTGCTGAGAATGATCTTTGGAGCGTGCTTGCGTCAATGCCGGTCGGGAATGCGAATGAATCATCATCCTCTGCGGCCGCCGCACCCATGCAGTATGCAACAACGACCTCGCTTGTAGGGGACCTCGAGAATATAAGGACGTCCCTCGCCGGGATAAATGACGACATGGGCAAACTTTCGAATGCGACCGCGGAACTGGGTGCACTCGGGATAGCGGTGCCGCAGACGGGCGGTACGGATTATCTTGCATTCCGCACGGAGATCGGAGGAGCCGAGAAGTTTCTGGATGCGTTCATTCCCTGGTTCGCGGATACTTCAATAACGCATCACGTGCTGGTACTCCTTGAGAATCCGTCTGAGATGAGGCCCGGAGGCGGGTTTATTGGAAGTTATGCGGATGTTTCGGTGCGCGGCGGAGCGATCACGGGAATTTCGGTGCACGATGTCGCGGAAGCGGACGCGGCGTTCGGCGGGAAGATCGTGCCGCCCGTGCCGCTTATGCTTGAGGGGACCGGATGGCGCCCCGCGGACGGCAACTGGTTCTTCGATTTTCCGACGTCGGCATCGGAGACGATCGCGCTCTTTGAACAGTCGAAACTGTATGGAGCATCATCGACGACGTTCGATGCCGCCATCGCGCTTACGCCCCGGGCGGCGCAGGATATCCTCTCGCTCACCGGTCCCGTGTCCATTCCTGACGCGGAGCTCGGCATTGTCCCTGCGAAGGATGCACCGACTTCGACGATCTTCACCGCGGACGGCCTCACGGAGCAGATACAGGCGATAGTGCAGGAAGGTCAGGCAAAAGGGAAAGCGGCGGTTTCGTCGCCCAAAAGCGTGATCGGCGTCCTATGGCAGACGGCGCTTGCGAAGCTCGCTTCGGCAGGGCCGGATACCCAGCAGCAATTATTGAACCTGGCATTCGATTGGGTCGGGAACAAGGATGCGATGATATATTTCAAGAATCCGGATATCGAAACGTTCCTGCGGACGGTGGGTGCGGCAGGGGACGAGTTCCGATTCCCGCAAAATTTCAACGGCGATTATCTTGCGGTATCGAACACCGATGTAAACAGCGACAAGTCGGAACTTTATGTTTCGTCGACCGTCGCATGGACGGTCCAGTTGGGCGCGGACGGCACTGCGACCGACCACGTTGCGATCACCCGTGCCCATCACGGCGACGCGGCGCCCCGTGCGGATTGGTGGTATCGCACGACGAATCAGGACTATCTCCAGATGTTCGTTCCTCTGGGGAGTACGCTCGAGGACGAGAACGGAGGGTTTGTGAAAAAGGTTGCGCAGCCGATAAATTATGCGCGGAACGGTTATTCGACCGATCCGCTCCTTTGGGCGATGCAGTCCAGTACTGCCCAGATATTCTCCTATCCCGCAGTCGCGGTGCGCGACGGGAGCGCTCCTGCGGGGAGTGCGGCGCAGGGTGTCGACCCGGGGAAGGAGGTGTTTTCGGTATGGGACCGTACGTATGCGGCAAGTTCGACGCAGGTCACGTTCGATTACTCGCATCCGCTGTATGCCGTTCCTTCCGATGGAGCGCAATACGAGTTCGTGCTTGAGCGTCCTTCCGGCGCGAAAGGGGAATATAAGGTCGAGGTGGATGCGCCGCTCGGCTATATCTTTGCCGAGAATGGCTTGGCGAGCTTCATCTATGATTCGACGAGCACGCCCGGCCGACTGGTCGTTGACCTCACATTGCAAAAGATAGGAAGCGGGTCTTGATGGCTGATGTTACCCGCTTCGACCCTGCGTATTTACCGCCTTTATTTTTTAAAAAAATGACGAAACCAACGTCATTTCCGATCCGTTATACATACCGTAACAAATCGCGTGACCGTGCGTATTTCCTATGGAACGTACTATTTTGACAGCGGATCGTCTTACCAAGCTCGCGTTGCGGATGAAGCGGGGTGACCGCAAGGCCGCAGGCGAGCTTTATGACGAACTTCTGCCGAAAGTGTACGGGTTCCTTTTCGCAAGAACGGGGAAGAAAGAGGTCGCCGAGGACCTCGCACAGGATATATTTTTGAAACTCGTGGAAAAGGTGGAAACGTTCAATAAAGGCCGTGGACGATTCACGGTATGGTTCTGGCAAATGGCACGCAACGTCCTCATTGATTATTATCGGGAAAAGAAAGCGGCGCCGTTTTCGTCTTTCGAAGATGATGTGGTTGAGGGAATGGCCGTGACCGAGATGCCCAATGTGGAGGAGAGGATAAGATACGGTAAGCTGAAGGATTTTCTCGCCACGCTCCAATATGAGGAACGAGAACTTTTCGAGCTGAGATACGTGGTGGAAATGCCATACAAGGATATTGCCGTCGTGCTTGCGAAATCGGAGGGATCGCTCCGTGTCGCCGCGCTGCGCGTCAAGGAAAAGGTAAGAAAGGAATTCGGTGACGCGGCATGATGGCCTGCCGCACAAAATTTTAATTGTACGCGCATTATGAAATGGTTCAAAAAAACAAAAAAGCTTCGCCGGGAAATCACGGAATCGCTTATGCCCGACCGGCGTTTTGCCGAAGGAGCGAAGCGGCGTTTTTTGAGTTCCTATGATGCGCATCAGTCCTTCCGAAGGGAGGGAGTCGGGTTTTTAGAAAAACGTCGGGAGGCCTGGGGTACGGTATGGAAAGTCGTGGGTGCAGGGGCCGCCGCATTTGGGATCGTTGCGGCAACGTCGGTGTATGCGGATGTGCGGAATGTCGCTCCGACGAACATGCTCTATCCGCTGAAGCGCCTCGCCGAAAACGTGAGCCTCGCCGTCGCGCCGGCTTCGGTGAAGCCGGCGCTCGAGCTTTCTTTCGCCGCGCGCCGCGCGCAGGAGATCAATGCGCTCACGGCGAGCCCGGATGCCGCGGCATATGCGCCGCTCGTCGCAAACCTTACCAGCAATATGGATAGCGAAGTGAGCAGTTCCATCGTCGCTGCCGCACACGTTCATTTGAAGGGCGAAGCGCTCTCGTCATTCTGCAGTATCGTGTCACCGGCGCCGATGTCGGTTTCCTCGACGATGGAATCGTCTTCGGATCATGGCGGGAGGGGATACGGCGACGAGATCAGCATCGGGGAGCGTTTGCGGGTGAATCAAACGCTTTCGGCGGCGGCATCCGCCGATTGCGCCGCGGTAACGGGAGCGGAAGCGGCATCCGCCGATTCCGCGTCATCGTCGGTGCCGTCAAATGCATCCGTCTCCATACCCGCGGATTTCCACGATAAGATCCAGATTCGGATAAAAGAAGACCATTATGTGCACGGGGATACGTCGGAGAATATGTTGTCGACCGCCACTTCGACGGCGATCGGGACCGAAGCCCCCGTCTTCGTCGATACGTACGCTTCCGGGACGATGACATCTTCCACGGAGAATCCCGCTCCTTCGCTTCCTTCGGCATCGGTATATGGAAATGATAACGGCGGAAGAAGCGGTGCTGATGGCTCGGACGGCGACGGCGGTAATGGCAACGGCAATGCCAATGCCAGGAACGGCGGGGGAGGGACCGGTGTCACGGTGACCCTTCCTATAGCAACGTCGTCCATTGGTCTCTAGTACCCGAAATCATACTGTGCACGCTTGCCGCGCCGCTTCCGCGTGCCGGGGTTCTGTGATATCATTTCGCGTATGACAATCGATGAATTCAAGAATGCCGACCTCCGCGTGGGCGAGATCACTTCTGCGGAGCGCGTGGAAGGATCCGAAAAACTGCTCAAACTTAATGTTGACCTCGGCGAAGAGGCACCGCGGCAGATCCTTTCGGGGATAGCGAAGCATTATGAGCCGGAAAGCCTGGTGGGTAAGAAGGTCGTGATCATCGCGAACCTCGAACCGCGCATGCTCATGGGACACGAGAGTCGGGGGATGCTTCTTGCGGCCCACGGTGCCGATGAAGCACCGGTATTGCTTCTGCCGGGGGGTGATGTGCCGCCGGGTGCGAAGATATCATAGGTCAAAATAAAAATAAATTTCATAACCAAAAACTTTATGAAACAGGGACTCCTTATTGCGGCGTTCGTGGTGCTTGGGGCGGTAATCATCGGTGTTGCATCGTGGTATGTGAACACCAATATCAACAACCCTTCCAATATTCCGGCAACCGTCGCGGATCAGGCGTCGAATCCGCAGACGCAGGCTTCGGCTGCATCATCGGCAACATCAACAAACGTAACATCATCACAATCCATGGATGGACTTCAGATAAAGGACCTTACGGTCGGTACGGGAACGGTCGCCGAGAACGGCGATATGGTGACCGTCGAGTATGTCGGCAAACTCGATAACGGCACCGTTTTCGACAGCTCGGCGTCGCACGGCCAGTCGTTCAGTTTTACTCTGGGCAACTCGGGACCCGGAGGCGTCATTGAAGGATGGAATCTCGGCGTGCTCGGTATGCGCGTGGGCGGCGTTCGCGAGCTCACGATCCCTCCGGCACTCGGATACGGGTCGCAGGCCAACGGGCCCATTCCGGCAAATTCAACGCTCCACTTTACGATCACGCTCGTCTCAGTGTCGAACCCTGCAGGGAAGTAAGCGATAGCTCCGGCATCGGAAAAGGCACGGCAGTACTGCCGTGCCTTTTTTGATGTCGTTCATAAAATCTTTATGATTTCTTGAAGTAATATGCGGTAGTTTGATAAAAACCATGCGCATATTGGTTGCGGGAGATGATGGAGCGGCAAGGGATTCCTTGATGAAAGGATTGCGAGGTGGAAATTTTTCCGCGGAAGGCGCCGCTTCCGGCGGAGAATTTCGGGAGTGCGAAAAAAAGGGGAAATGCGATGCGGCGGTGATCGATCTGGGAAGCGGACAGATGGAAGAAGGATGGTTTGAGACGATCCGCATGCTCCGGGAGCGAGGCGCAGGATTGCCGATCCTTGTGATTTCACCGGAAACGTCGCCCGTATCGAAAGCGCTTGTGCTTGACCTTGGCGCGGACGATTGCGTAGCGAGGCCGTTCGCGATGGTCGAGATCCTTGCTCGCTTGCGCGCGCTTTTGCGGCGGGAGAAGAAAGTGGTGGGAACGGTGCTTGCGGTCGGGGATATTACCCTCGAAGCGGCCTCCCGCAGAGTAATGCGGGAGGGAAAACAGCTTGCGCTGGGCCGCAGGGAATTCGATCTTTTGGAGTATCTCATGCGCAACGCCGGTGTTCCGGTCGCACGGGATGCGATCTTTAGGCATATATGGAATGCGGACGCGGATGCCTTCACGAACACGGTGGATGTCCATATCAGCTTTTTGCGGGCCAAAATCGATCGCGGAAGGCCGGAATCGCAAAGGATGATAAAAACGATATATGGTTACGGTTATTCCATACATTCCGGAGACAGTGCATAAGAGTACCGATTCCGGGCGTAGTATAATGTAATCCATGGAAACTATTATGAACGGGCATTCGCGCGTGCCCACGCATTTCGTTATTTTCGGCGCGACGGGGGATTTGATGGCAAAAAAGATCGTACCATCGCTCTTCAGCCTCCAGGAAAAAGGAGCGCTTGCGGAGAATTTCCGGATCGTCGGGGTTTCGCGGCGCGACTGGACGGATGAAGATCTCAAACGCCATATCGAGGCCATTCTCAGTGTGAAAGCACCCGATGCGCCGGCGGCGTCCGTCGCGCGGTTCCTCGCGAGAGTCACGTATCATAAGCTCATGTTCGACGCGCCCGAGGATTACCACTCGCTTGCTGATCGTCTTCGCGCGGCGGACGATGCGTTCGGAATGTGTTCGAACAAGCTGTTCTATCTTTCCGTCCCGCCGCAGTTCTACGACCTCATCCTGGTGAATTTCAAAAAGGCGGGATTGAACGAGGAATGCGTTCCGAAGGGGCGCGGGAACGCCGATGTATTGGATGGATGGACGCGCATCATCATCGAGAAGCCGTTCGGCAGCGACGAACGAACCGTAAAAGTGCTCGACGCCCGCCTCGCCGAAATATTCCGGGAGGGCCAGATCTACCGCATCGACCATTACCTCGCCAAGGAGACGTTTCAGAATATCCTCGCATTCCGTTTCTACAACAACCTTTTTGAAAAAAACTGGGGAAAGGAGCTGATCGAGAAGATCTATATCCGGGAATTGGAGAACATCGGAGTGGAAGAGCGTGGCGCGTTCTACGATGACGTCGGCGCACTCCGTGATGTGGGCCAGAACCACCTTCTTCAGATGCTTGCGCTTACGACGATGGATCGCCCGCGCGATTGGAGCGCCGATGCGGTGCGTTCGCGACGCGCCGAGCTTATCGGGATGCTGCGCAAGCCGACGGCAAAGGAAATCAAAACCTCGACGTTCCGTGCGCAGTACGAGGGTTACCACTCCATAAAAGGGGTGCGTGCCGATTCGCAGACGGAGACGTATTTCCGTATTCGCGGCTATCTTTCGCATCCTGCGTGGGAGGGTGTGCCGATCATTATGGAGGCCGGTAAACGGCTTATGTCGCCTGCGGAAAAGGCGGAACATAAAGAGATAACGGAGATCGAGGTGGTCTTCAGGCATTCGGAACCGTGCCTCTGTCCGTCCGGCGGCCCCCATTGCCGCGACCGCATCGTGTTCCATCAGGACCCGTTCGAGGGGATCACGATCCATTTCTGGGCGAAGAAGCCGGGATTCGGAATGGTGGCGGAGGAGCGGAAATTCGAATTCACGCACCAGCACGATCCGCGCGTCGGACAATATACCGAGGAATATGCGAAGCTCTTACTCGACTGCATCATGGGTGACCAGACGCTTTTTGTCTCAAGCGGCGAGATCATCAATATGTGGCGGTTCATCGATCCGATCGTGGATGCGTGGCGCGCCGGTGCCGTTCCGCTTCACCGCTACACTCCCGACAGCCGCGCGATCGCGGCGGAGGCGCAGGTGATTGACGAGACGACGAACGGTGCACACATTGGGAGCGCGGGCAAATCGTCGAACGGAACCATGGCAACATTGCCGAAGATGATCGGCGTTTTCGGACTCGGCAAGATGGGAACGAATATCGTGCGCCAGCTTAACGATAAGGGTTGGACGGTAATTGCATCGAACCGTTCGCAGGAGCCGGTCGAAGAGATCGCGAAGGAGGATATTGAAACGGCGCCGACGCTCGGCGAGATGATCGAAAAGCTGCCGAAGGCGCCTTCGGGGGGATTTGGGCGTGTCGTGTGGCTCATGATCACCGCCGGCAAGGCGAATGATGAACTGCTGTTCGGCAGGAACGGCAAAGGCGGCCCGGAGAGCATCGTGCACCATTTGAAAAAAGGCGATATCGTGATCGATGCCGCGAACGCATACTATGAGGATACCGTTCGCCGCGCGAAGCTTCTCAAGAAGCGCGGCATCTATCTTGTGGATGTCGGATTTTCCGGTGGACCCGAAGGCGCGCGCCACGGCGGTTCGCTTATGATCGGCGGCGACAAAAAGGCCTACGCATATCTCGAGCCGCTCTTCCGTGACCTCTCCGTAATGGGCGGTTACGCATATTTCGGCGAGGCGGGCGCGGGCCATTTCGTAAAGATGGTCCACAACGGCATCGAGTACGGCATGATGCAGTCGATCGCCGAAGGATTTGCGATTATGAAGAAGTCGAAATTCAAACTCGATCTTGAGAAAGTGGCGAATGTGTACAATAACGGCTCCGTTATAGAGTCGCATCTTGTGAAATGGCTTGAAGAGGCGTATCAGATATACGGTCAAGACCTCAAAAAGATATCGGGATCGGTGAACTACACCGGCGAAGGGGAGTGGACGATAAAGACGGGGAAAAAATTGAAAGTGCCCACGCCCGTCATCGAGGATTCGTTCAAATTCCGTGTCCGCTCCAAGCATTCGCCAAGCTACGTCGGCAAAGTGCTCTCGGCGCTCCGCAATCGGTTCGGCGGACATTCGATCGAAGGCCGAAAATAGGGCAAAAATCGGATCCAGGCGGCAATCCACAGCTTTGCGCACGAAATGGGCCGATCGGGCGTATAATAGAGGAATGCTGCCGAACGACATCAAAACCTACAATAAGCAGTTCGAGTACGAACCCGTCGTCGAAAATGCCGGAAAACTCAAGAAATACGCCAAGTTTTTGGTGATCGGAATGGGCGGATCGCACCTTGCGGCCGACCTTATCAAGATATGGCATCCGGAACTGGACCTCGTCGTATGGTCGGATTACGGCCTGCCGAAGCTGGCCGACAAGGACCTTAAGGACCGGCTCGTCATTCTAAGCTCGTATTCCGGCAATACGGAGGAGGTGGTTGACGCATTCGCTGCTGCAAAGGCGAAGAAGCTCTCGATGGCGGTGGTCGCCTCCCACGGCAAGCTCCTTTCGCTCGCAATAAAGAACAAAATCCCGTATGTGCAGATCCCGCACATGAATATCCAGCCGCGCATGGAGACGCCGCGCATGCTCAGGGCGACGCTCGCGCTCATGGGGGAGAAGGCTCTGCTTGCGGAAACGAAGACGCTCGTGAATCAACTCCATCCGATCCAGGAGGAGCACCGGGCGAAAGAGCTTGCACGCAAACTTTACGGCAACGTGCCCGTCATTTATACGTCGGACAGAAACGGGGCGGTCGCATACAATTGGAAGATCAAATTCAACGAGACGGGAAAGATCCCGGCATTCTTCAATGTGGTGCCAGAGCTTAATCACAACGAAATGACCGGCTTCGATGCCAAAGCGAAAGCGACCGCGATCTCCCGCAACTTTCACTTTGTCATCCTAAAGGACGGCGATGATGATCGGAGAATCACGAAGCGCATGAACGTACTTGAGAAACTTTACCGCGACCGCGGGTTCAAGACGGACGTGGTGCTTCTTCAGGGCAAGACGCGCATCGGAAAGATATTCAATGCGCTCAATCTCGCCGACTGGACGGCCTATTATACGGCAAAAATGTACGGAACGGAACCGGAACAGGTGCCGATGGTGGAAGAGTTCAAAAAGCTCATCGCGCGCTAGGCGCCGTCTTCGGATTTTATTGATCGCTCCGGAATATAATGATCACATGCCGATCGTAAAGGGACCGGTACAGCTCGAATGGACCGTTCACGCACAGGTGAAGATGCGGCAGTACCGGCTGTCGCCGGCGCGCGTCCGGCGCGTGCTCCATTCGCCGCGGCGCACCGAGGAAGGGGTCGCGCCGAGGACGGTCGCGGTCATGCAGCCGTCATCGCTCAAATCGAAAGATGCCTGGACGCAGGAGATCTGGGTGATGGTGCAGGACGGGCCAAAAGAGCGGCGCGTCATAAGCGCCTGGCGCTATCCGGGGGTGACAAAGCCCCGGGCCGCGGCCGTGCTCGCCGCGATGCGTCGCGAATATGACGAATATTCGAAAAAATCATAATAATGATCCGATACATACCAACACGATGATCATTACAAGTCCGTCTTTCGCCGAAGGGGATCCTATTCCGCGCAAGTTCACCTGCGAGGGGGGCGATATCAATCCGGAGTTGCAGATCCAGAACGTCCCGCCCGAGGCAGGTTCGCTTGCGCTTGTCGTCCACGATCCCGACGCTCCCATTGAAGGAGGGTTCGTTCATTGGGTGGTATGGAACATCGATCCCGGAACGGTGCTCATCAAAGAGGAGAGCGTGCCGCCGGGTGCGATGGAGGGGAAAAATGGCGCAGGAAGGATCGGTTATATGGGGCCATGCCCGCCGCCCGGCAACTTCCATCATTACGAGTTCAGGCTGTATGCGGTTGCGGGACCAATCGATATTCCCGAAGGGTCATCGGTGAATGATCTGATGGAATCCATGGAAGGGAGGGTGGTGGGGAAGGCACTGCTCACGGGGCTGTATTCGAAGGGTGACGGATCGGGAGGGATGTGATAAGGTGACGTTATTATGGAACATCGGCTCGAAAATGATATGCCGTTCTTTGCCGCGCTCGCGGGGCGTTCGCGTGCGGGGGAAATAGGCAGGGATCTCGGCGCGGTCGCGCGCGAATATGCCGGCGAGACCGATCGCGTACTCATCGAATCATTCCTTGGCGGAGACGAAGGCAGTTTTGCGGCGCTCCTTGAACGGCACCTTTCCATGACGTACAAGTTCACGTACCGCTATCTGCAGAACGTCGACGACACGAACGACGTCGTACAGGAAGTGTTCATTAAAGCATGGAAGTATATCAAGAAATTCGACGTGAATCGCAATTTCAGGACGTGGTTGCTTACCATAGCGAAAAACACGGCGCTCGATTTTCTGAAAAAAAAGAGGCCGGTGCTGTTCTCCAAGATCGAAGAAGGGGATGGTGATCTTGATACGTTCCTGGCGCCTTATCTTTCGGAATCCGAAGGAGCGGATCTCCCCGACGAAGCGCTCGAAAAAAGGCAGATGAAGGCTCATCTTGAAGGGGTTCTACAGGGACTTGCGCCTTCCTACCGCACCGTGCTCACGCTTCGCTACGGCGAACATCTCAAATTCCGCGAGATCGCGGAAATACTCGAGGAACCTATCGATACGATAAAAAGCAAACACCGGCGTGGCCTGGCGCTGCTCCAGAAGGCGATTGGCGGTACCCGCGAGGATTTCTCGTTCTGAGCGGTGCGACCTTATTCTATATGCGCCCGGTTTCCCCGGGCGTTTTTGTTTTCGCACCCAAATAAAGGGACATATCGTATATAGGATGAAACGGCACGGCGCCGGCGCCATGAAGAATTACGAGCAATTTTTTTCCAATAGAGAAATTCCGGAACCTCCGATGGGTTTGGCGCAGGCGATACTCGTCCGCATAGAGCGCCGGGAGCAGAGGAATCTTATTATCAAGATCGTGGCGACGGTCTGTGTGTTCGGCATATCGCTTCTCGTGATCTGGGCCGGGTTCGGTGACTTCCGTACAGGCCTTGCTCAAAGCGGATTCCTCCAGTTCGGTTCTCTTCTTTTCTCCGACTTTTCCCTTATAGCCGCAAATCTGCCGGAATTTCTCCTTTCGATGATAGAGACATTCCCGTTGTTCTCGGCCGCGGCGATATTCGGTGGTGTCGCGTTCGCGATATGGTCGGTCGCAGCGATGTTTGATGAGTTTTCGGCGGTCGAGCGGCGTAGGTTCTCCGCCTCCCGCTAAGATAATAGTTCCGATACCCATGAATACCATCCTGAATTCGAAAAAGACCCGCGCCATACTTTGGATCGTCGGTGGCACTGCGACAGTGTTCGTTGTGTTTGGGGCGGGCATGGCCGTCGGATATCGGCAGGGTATTTTTGCATCTCACTTCGGCAGGGACTATCTTGCGAACTTCCGGGGAGGCGTATCAATGATGGCGGATGTGATGCCCGGCGGCCCGCCGCCGCTCAACCAATACGGCATGGCCGGAACCGTGCTTGGCGTCGATCCCTCGAGCTCCGTCATCTCGGTGGAAGGGCCGAGCGGCGACGAGGGATGGGTGGTGGTGGACGGGGGAACAATGATACGCGAAGAGAATAAAACCATCCCGCTTACGGATGTGATCCCGGGCAATACGATCGTCGTCATAGGCGATCCGAATGGCCATGGACAGGTACTTGCACGCTTTATAAGGGTTTTTACGGGGAGTTCGTCGATTCCCCAGCTGACCGAGCCGACACAGCAGGTTCCGGATCGGGTTCCGGCATCGGTGTCCACGTCCGTCGTGACCGGGCAGTGATAATCAATATTCACTTCTTTCCATAATGTTCACAAAATTAAAACTGTATATGCGTGCGCATAGAATAATCTCGGCCGTTGTCGTAATCGCGCTTGCGGCGACGGGGTACTATTGGTATCAGGCCGCATATGCAACGGTAACGCCCACGAAATATATCGTCGAAGCGGCATCGCAGGGTTCGATCATCTCGTCCGTATCGGGAACGGGTCAGGTCCAGGCGGGGACGACGATCGACGTGACGCCGAAAGTCACCGAGACCGTGACATCAATCCCGGTCAAAGTGGGGCAGCACGTGTCGCAGGGCCAGCTTCTGATGCAACTCGATTCGACGAACGAGGAACAGGCGGTGCGCGCAGACCAGCTTTCGCTGCAGAATGCACAGCTTTCGCTCGATGAACTGCAGCAAGTGACGACCTCGACGCTCCTGTCCGATCAGAATGCGGTGCGGCAGGGGCAGACGAACATCGTCACCGCTTCGACGACGGTCGCGCAGGATTATGTGAGTGGATTCCAGGATCTCGGCGGTACATTCGCGAATCTTCAGACGGTGATGACCGGGCTCCAGAACTTTGTGCAGGGCAATGATCTCAACGCGACCCAGAACGATCCCGATGCATACGTGGGCCTCATGCCGAGTTACATGCAGGCTGCGGTGCTTCCGTATAAGAATCAGGTGCAGGCAACCTATCAGGCCGCCGCCGCCGCATATGAGAAGAACCTTGTGGATTACCATGCGACCACGCAGGCATCAAGCACGCAGTCGCTCGACGCGCTCTTCGCCGAAACCTACAACACCGCGAATACGGTGAGCGCGGCAGTGAAGGCAAGCAAGGATTTTCTTACGTATATTGTAAACAGCTATCCGGTATCGAGCAGTACCAAGCCCCTGCCCGCGATCACGAATACGCTCCAGAACAATTTCGATACATATACGAACACCGTGACGACCGCCGTATCGGGCGTGCAGAGCACGATCACGGGCATCACGAACGACAAAAACACCCTTGCGAATAATGAGGCGTCACTCGAGCAGGCGAGCGAGACGCTTGCGGAACTCGTTGCGGGTCCGACGCAGACTCAGACCCTTTCGGCGCAGATCAGCGTGCAAAGCGCGCAAAACAATCTGACGACGGCCCAGCAGAATCTTGCGAATACGTCAGTGCGCGCTCCGATCGCCGGCGTGATATCGGCCATCGGCGCGACGGTGGGTGAGACGCCGGGATCCAATGCGATAACGATCGTCGGCGACGGCGAGGTTGCCGAGGTGACATTGAACGAGATCGATGCGGCGAAGGTCGAGGTGGGCGACCCGGCTACGCTCACCTTCGACGCGATCAACGGACTTTCCCTTGCGGGAACGGTCGTCGAGATCGATCCGGTGGGTACGGTGAGCCAGGGGGTGGTGAGCTATAACGTACAGGTCGGATTTTCCCAGTCCGCGGATACAACGAGCAGTATGCAGGTAAAACCGGGTATGAGTGTTACGGCAAATATCGTGACCCAGACGGCGCAGAACGTCATTACGGTACCGAACGCGGCCGTGACAACGGTGAGCGGTACGAGCTATGTGACCGAGCCGGCGACGCAGCTTTCCGCGGCGGATCTTGCGGCGGCGGCCTCCGGAACCGAGCTCCCGCAGGGTACAAAACGGGTATCCGTCACGGTCGGCATCTCGAATGACACGATGACCGAGATCACGTCGGGTCTGAGCGTGGGTGATCAGGTCGTTACGCAGACGATCAAGGGGTCGTCCTCGAAGACCACTGCGTCCGCTTCAAGTGGCAGCGCATTCCAATTGCTTGGCCGCGGCCGCGGCCCGTCCGGCGGCGGTGGCTGATCGCCCAATCACAAACATCATAAATGAAGGAAGATATCATCGCATGCAGGGACATTAAAAAAGTGTATGGCACCGGCGATACGGCAGTCACTGTTCTCAAGGGCATAACCTTTTCCATAAAGGAGGGGGAGTTCGTTGCCGTGATGGGTCCGTCAGGATCGGGAAAATCCACCCTCATGCATATTCTGGGCGCTCTCGACACACCGACGAGCGGCGAATACTTTCTGGATGGAAAGGACGTTTCGAAACTTTCCGACGAAGAGCTTGCGGACATCCGCCGCGAGAAGATAGGATTTGTGTTTCAGGCATTCAACCTACTGCCGCGGACGAGCGTGCTCCGCAACGTGGAACTGCCTCTCGTCTACGCGAACATACCGAAGGAAATACGCGTCACGGTGGCCCAGAAGGCCCTCGCCGACGCGGCGTTCCCCGAAGCGTTCTGGCCGTACTATTCGAACCAGTTATCGGGAGGCATGATGCAGCGTGTGGCGATCGCGCGGTCGCTCGTGAACAATCCGGCGCTCATTCTCGCCGATGAGCCGACCGGCAACCTTGATTCGAAGACGGGCGAGATCGTCCTCCATACGTTCCAATCGCTTAATAGGGGACAGGGGAAGACGATCATTCTCATCACGCACGAGCCGTACGTGGCCGAGCATGCCGACCGCATCATCCACATCCGGGATGGGAACATTGTGAGCGACGAGAAGAATGAGCACAAAAGGATCGCGCGCAACGAAAAAGAGATACCTATATGACGACACGGGACCTTTTTGAAGAGACCTATAGCGCGGTGACCGTGAACAAAGTACGGTCGGGCTTGACGATGCTCGGTATCGTTATCGGCATCGCAAGCGTGATCGCACTCGTAGCCGTCGGCCAAGGATCGCAGGCCGCGGTGCAGGCGAACATCGAATCGCTTGGCGCGAACCTCGTGATGGTCATACCGGGTGCGACGAAATCGATAGGGACAACGGTCCGCTCGGCGGCAGGCAGCAGCGAGACGCTCACTCCCGATGATGCCGCCGCGATCGCGGCGGACGTGCAGAACGTCGCCGCAGTGGCGCCCGAGGTGAGCGGCCGCTATCAGACCATCTATAAGGCGAACAACACGAATACGAATGTGATCGGCACGACGCCGGCGTACGAACAGGTGAGGAATGTGTCCGTGGACACGGGAAGCTTCTTCAGTGATACGGATGTCACGAATTCGAACCGCGTGGCCGTGATCGGGCCAACGGTGCTTCAGGATCTTTTTGCGCCGAGCACGAACGCGAGCGCCACGCCCGACATGGCGATCGGTCAGACGATACAGATAAAGGGAACGCAGTTCACGGTAATCGGCGTGACGGTCTCGAAAGGGGGGAGCGGGTTCAACAACCAGGACGATGTGATCTATGTGCCGCTCGGAGCGGCCCAGCATTACCTTCTCGGAAATACCGGATATCTTACGGAGGTTGACGTTGAGGCTTCGACGGAGCAGTCGATGACGCAGGTACAGAATGACATCACGTCGCTCCTTCTCGAGCGTCACGGTATCAGCGATCCGACACAGGCGGATTTCACCGTACTTAACCAGGCGAGCATCGTATCGGCCGCGTCATCCGTGACGGGGACATTCACCACGCTCCTTGCGGCCATAGCCGCGATCTCGCTCCTTGTCGGCGGCATCGGCATCATGAACATGATGCTTACGACCGTCACCGAGCGTACGCGCGAGATCGGTCTGCGAAAGGCGATCGGCGCGAAGAAAAGCGATATCACGCTTCAGTTCCTTGCGGAATCGGTGATGCTCACGTTCACGGGAGGGGTGATCGGCATCGTGTGCGGATGGATCGGCGCTTTCCTGATATCGCTCTTCGCCGGCATCACGACCACCGTTTCGGTCCCGTATATCCTCCTATCATTTTTCGTTTCGGCCGCAATCGGTATCGTGTTCGGCTACTATCCCGCGCGGCGCGCGGCAAGCCTGAATCCGATCGAGGCATTACGGTACGAATAAAGGTCGGTATGAATCATGAGTAAAATGAAATACAAAACGCATGGTATCTGGGCCGTAGTGGCGGTGGCCGCGCTTGTAGCGGGTATTTTCTGGGGAAAGGGGATGGCTGTGGGAGGGAATGGGCAGTTTGCGAACAGCGGATACTCCTCCTCCACGCGCGGAGGCTTCAGGGCCGGTTCTTCGGGGAGCGTTTTTCAGGGACAGGTGTCCGCGATCAGCGGCTCCGACATAACGCTTCAGCTTCAGAACGGCAATTCCGAAGTGGTGCTGTATTCGAGCTCCACGCCAATTACCGAGCCTACGAATGTTTCCATCTCAAAGGTTGCGACGGGATCGAATATCACGGTTAGGGGTACGCAAAACTCCGACGGAAGTGTGACCGCATCGTCGATCGAGATCGGCAACGGAGGCTTCTTCAGGAGCTCTCCCGGAGGAGGTCAGGCTCCCACAAACGCGTCTTCGGGGCAGTAATATCCGCATGTATAACAAAGGCCCCGCAAGGGGCCTTTGTGCGGTGACGCAGCTTTTTATCCACAGGAAAAGGGTCGCTCAGCTTTCGTTCGGGTATATAATACGAACGTAGGCCCATTTGGTCGGCGGTTTAGTCGTATCCACTCTCTTTGAAATGCCGTCCACGAAATCTCCCCAGAGAAAGAACGCACGGAAGACCCCTGCAGGAAAGAGGCCAGCTTCGGTAGCCGGAAAGAAAAAAAATGCAACGCCGTCGACGCTTATGCGCCGGCGGCGTGCGCTTTTAAAAGCAGTCGAACGCCGTGCCGCGACCGCGCATCCCGACAGACCGCTGCCGCACCGGCTCGAGCGGCATGAAAGCAATCCTATTATAGAACCGCGGAGCGGTAATTGGTGGGAGATGAAAGCGACATTCAATCCCGGCGCCGTCTATGCCGACCATCGCATACACCTTCTCTACCGTGCGATCGGCGGTGATGATGTTTCCGTTCTCGGCTATGCTGCAAGCGGCGACGGCATGACGCTCGACGAGCGCGCAAGTGAGCCGGCGTATATGCCGCATACCACGAAGGAGATGGTGCCCGAAAAGGACCGTGCCGTCCCGGCGCCGGCATATCTTTCCGGCGGCGGATGGAATGGCGGTGCCGAGGATCCGCGTCTCACGCTCCTCGAGGGACGCGTCTATCTCACGTATACGGCGTTCGACGGCTGGGGATCCGTCCGCATAGCGCTTTCTTCGATCGGACTCGAGGACTTCTTGAACAAGCGATGGAAATGGCGGAAGCCGGCGCTCATATCGCCGCCGGGGGAGATCCACAAGAACTGGGTGATCTTTCCGGAAAAGATCCACGGCAAGTTCGCGATACTGCACGGCGTCACGCCGGAGATCCTCGTCGAATACCGTGACTCGCTGGATTTTGCTCCCGAAGAATATATAAAGAGCAGCCGGCCTTCCAATGACAAGGTGAAAATGAGGGAGGGGGTATGGGATGGTTGGATCCGCGGCGTGGGGCCGCCGCCGCTCAGGACGGACGACGGATGGCTTCTCCTGTATCATGCGATGGATCTCAAGGATCCGAACCGTTACAAGCTTGGCGCGATGCTCCTCGACCTCGACGATCCGACGAAGATACGATACCGTACGCGATCGCCGATCCTCGAACCGGATTTTGGGTATGAGAACAACGGCTATAAGTCCGGCGTCGTATATTCCTGCGGCGCGGTGATCAAGGACGGCGAACTCTTTGTCTATTATGGAGGCGCCGATGCGGTGACCTGCGTCGCAATGGCCGATCTCCAAATATTCCTCCGTGAGCTCAAGGCACACGGTGCCCCGCAGCTCGCGACAGAACCAACCATGACCCGAACTTCACGCAATGTCCGGCGCTAAACGATCTCCGGAAAATCCGATAGTGATGCCCGACCCGTCGTCGCCGTGGCAATCGGAGGCGACCTTCAATCCATGTGCGGTCGAATACGGCGGCAAGACCCATCTGCTGTTCCGCGCCGCCGGCGCGAAAAGGATCGTGGACGGACGGGAGGTCGAGGTGTCGACGATAGGCCATACGGCAGGACCGAACGGCGCGGATTTCCGCGGGCCGCGCGAAGAACTGGTGGCGCCCGACGCGCCCTGGGAACGGTTCGGTTGCGAGGATCCGCGCGTCACGGAATTCGAGGGGAAATTTTATATATTTTATACGGCTGTTTCCGAGTTCTCTGCGGACGGGATCAAGGTCGCCGTCGCCATTACGGAAGATTTTGGATCGGTGGATGAAAAGCATCTTGTGACGCCGTTTAATGCGAAGGCGATGGCGCTCTTTCCTGAGCGTATCGGTGGAAAGATCGCGGCCATCCTGACGGTGAATACCGATCATCCGCCGTCGCGGGTCTGCATTGCGCTCTTCGATGAAATAGAGGATATATGGTCGAGGGAATATTGGGACGATTGGTATGCGCATCTCGACGACCACGCGATCGGCATCGAGCGGAACGATAATAAGGACCATATCGAAGTGGGTTCGGCCCCCATAAAAACAAAGGACGGATGGCTCTTTTTCTATTCTTATATATTCAATTATTTCTCCCCGCCGCCGACATTCGGTATCCAGGCGGCGCTCCTTGATCTCAAGGATCCGCGGAAGATCGTGGGCGAGGTGAAGCGGCCGCTCCTTGTGCCGCAGGAGGAGTACGAATGCTATGGCCGCGTGCCGCGCATCGTCTTCCCTTCGGGGGCTCTCGCAAAAGGCCCGAACATCCATCTTTATTATGGCGCCGCGGATACGACATCCTGCATGGCGACGTTCAACAAGAAGTCCCTTATAGCCCAGCTGAAGTTCACCGTGGACCGGGAATTGAAACGTGCGGAGGGGAATCCCATCATCGAGCCCATCGCGTCGCACGCATGGGAGGCGAAGGCGACATTCAATCCTGCGGCGATCTACGAGGGCGGGAAGGTTCACATCCTGTATCGTGCGATGGGAGAGGATAATACGTCGGTGATCGGTTATGCATCGTCGCGCGACGGCGTGACGATCGACGAGCGCCTGCCTAGGCCTGCATACGTACCGCGCGCGGATTTTGAGGCCAAGAAGGTGCCGGGAGGGAATTCCGGCTGCGAAGACCCGCGTATAACAAAAATAGGCGACACGCTCTTTATGTGCTATGCGGCGTATGATGGAAAGGATCCGCCGCGCGTCGCATTCACCTCGATCGGCATGAAGGATTTCCTTGCGCATCGCTGGGAGAAATGGGCGGCGCCGAAGCTGATCTCACCGGCAGGCAAGGATGATAAAGATACGGCGCTTTTTTCAAAAAAGATAGGAGGAAAATACGTGTTCCTGCATCGGCTTGGTTCGGAGATATGGATAGATAAAGTTGACGATCTTTCGTTCGCGGACGGCAAGGAACTTTACGGCGAAATCCTCATGCGCCCGCGCGAAACGGCATGGGACTCGCGGCGCATCGGCATTACAGCCCCTCCCATCGAGACGCGCTACGGCTGGCTTCTGCTCTATCATGGCATCTCAAAGCGCACAGGTCATTACAATGTTCGTGCGGCTCTCCTCGATAAGCGCGACCCGAGGAAGATTCTTTACCGGACGCACGATCCGCTTCTCGAACCAAAGATGCCATATGAAAAGAACGGCATTGTTTCGAACGTGGTCTTCCCGTGCGGCGCGGCCGTGGTCCGCGGCAGATTGTTTGTTTATTACGGCGGCGCCGATAAGGTGGTCGCCGTGGCCTCGATCGAAATCGACACGCTGGTTGAAGGGCTTGTGAAGGAGGCGATCCGCGGCGAAGAATCCTAGATGCGGTAAAGGTAAAGGTTCCACGCGCCATGCACGGGAATGGCCGCGTCCGGCGTCATGCCGGGAAGGGTGAACGCATAGCTCACTACGCGCGCGCCGGGTTTCAGTTCGCGTTTAAGTTTGTCCGCTACGCGGCCGAGGACGCGTTCGGCGAGAAAGCAGAAAACGACATCGGCGTCACGCACGTCCTGCGTGAAGAGATTTTCAAATGTTACGTGCGCCTTCGAACGCATAAAGAATATCCTGAGCTTTGCGATAAGGTAGGGGAGCAGGCTTATCTCGGAGCCGATCGCATGCGCGCCGAATTGTTTGTCGGCGATCACGAGCGCCTGTCCGGTGCCGGCACCGAGGTCGTAGAATGTTTCCTTGGGTTTGAGTTCTGCGGTGCGAAGCGCGAGGCGCACCGTTTCCGCGGAGCTTGGGAAGTACGGCGCCGCGCTCTTCCGCGCGATCTGCATCGATATCAAAATCGCGCCTCCGCATCCCAAGAGGACGATCCCGATGGCATACGCGGCGATGGTCAATGCAAGCATTGGAATAAAAGGTTTGATGGAATTGGGGGACCGCCTTCCCATCCATTTTATCATCATTCATCTTGCCGTATAATGGACATATGTCCACGAGGCGTGCGAAGCAGATCGTTTACGGTATGTTCTATCTCGTTCTTTGGGCCGTATTCATTGCGATCGTATGGTTTGCGGTGAGGCTTTTTGTCCCTTCCGCGCCTGCCGTTGCGCCGTGTACCGCGAGTACCTGCGCGCCGACGAGCACCGCGCCGATCTCCGTGTCGCCCGTGGTGACGTTCCTTTCATCGCCGGGACACTACACGTTCCTCGCGCAGGTCCAGGATACCGATTCGGATTATGCCGTTTCGTATTTCGATTATTCGATCGATCTTGAGGATTCGTCGGGAACGATCCTGCAGTCCATACCCGAGAATTCATTCATATATGCCGGCCAGACGAAATATCTCGTAGTGCCGAATGTGGAGGTTTCCCAACCGCCCGTGAGCGTGAGTCTCTCGGTAAAGGATGCCTATTGGACCGCGACGTCATCGCTGGGAACGATCCCGGCGTTCACGACCGAAAACCTTACCGTGGGAGGGACGTCATCGACCGTATCGGTGGGAGGTGAGATCACGAACGCCAATCTTTCCGTGACGCATTACGTCTTTGTAGATGTCATATTCGTCGGTACCGACGGCAGCCCGGCCGGTGCGTCGCAGACGGAGCTCAATGATGTAGCACCGGACCAGATCGTGAACTTCTCCGTTTCGTATCCGCAGACCGGTTCGATCGATCCGACGAAGAGTCAGGTGGTTGTCTACGGGCTCAAATAAAGGTATTATATTCGGGATTTAAGCGTATGCTTGCACTCTTCCTTCCGGCGGGCGTCCTTGTAGGCATGGGACTCATCCTGCTCTCGACGCTCTCTCTCCATTTGTTCATATTCCAGATCGTATGGGTGGCGCTCGCCGCATGCCTCGTGGTCCTCTTTATGAGAGTGGATGTGCGGAGCGTATTCAATTCGCGGTGGGTGGTATGGGGCATCTACGGTGCTGCGGGATTATTAATGCTCGTCGCGCTCGTCGCGTCGCCGCTCGTCCGCAATACCCACAGTTGGATCGTGATCGGCCCGTTCACGCTTCAGCCGGTGGAGTTCATGAAGATCGCGCTTATTCTTCTTTTTGCAAACTACTTCAGCAGGCGGCATCTTGCGATCGCGCGCTGGCAGACGATCCTTACGTCGTTCGTGTTTTTTATTATTCCTGCGGCGATCGCGATCAAGCTGCCCGACCTCAGTTCCGCGATCATTTTCTTCTCGGTATGGTTCGGATTTCTTATATTTCTCGGGCTTCCGTTCCGGCGCGTTGCCGTCGCGCTCATCGTGCTCATCCTCGTCGGCGTTCTGGCGTGGAACTTCGCGCTCAAAGGGTATCAGCGCGCCCGCATCGCCGGATATCTTGCTCCGCAGGAGAATACGCTTGGCATCAACTACAGCGTGATCCAGTCGAAGGTCGCGATCGGCGATTCGGGATGGTTCGGCAAGGGGTATGGACAGGGAACGCAGACCCAGCTCGGGTTCCTTTCGGAGCCGACGGAGGATTTCATGTTTTCGGCGGTGGTGGAGGAGTGGGGTCTTGTCGGCGCGCTCCTTGTGTGTGCAGCGTTCTTTTTTCTTGTATTCCAGATCCTGCGCATCGGCATGCTTGCCGACCAGAACTTCGAGAAGTTCGTCTGCATGGGGACGGCGATCATGTTTGCCACGCAATTCCTCTTGAACGCCGGCTCGGCGACAGGACTCACTCCCGTTGTCGGCGTCACGTTCCCGTTTTTGAGCTACGGCGGATCGAGCATGCTTGCTGATGGGTTCATGCTCGCGGTCATAAACTCGATAAGAAAAAGGCTTGCCTAAAATAGCAATCTCCCATGGATGCAATCGGATGGAAAAAAACGGGATGGATCGCTGCCGTGGTGCTTATCGTCATTACCGCCGGTGTGGGGATGTTCCTGTACGAACTTTCGCCGGCGGATGCACAGAACGCCGCATCGACGACGTTTGAGGTTTCGCAGGGAGAAGGATTTCGGACCGTCGCGGATGGCCTCGCCGCGGCACACCTCATCCGCTCGGCAGCAGCATTCGATGCCTATGCGCTCCTCGGCGGCCGCGCACTTGCGATAAAGCCGGGACTGTACCGGCTGGATCCCGCGATGTCCGCAGGAGAGATCGTTGATGCCATCACCGCCGGCGCCGCCGATGAGACGACTGTCACCATCCCCGAGGGATCGAATATCTATCAGGTGGACGCCATTTTGAGCGCGGCGCTTGTCATAAAACCGGGATCCCTCGTGGCACTCCAGGAATCGGGTACGCAAGGGGATCTTGAAGGGCGGCTTTTCCCGGATACCTATCGGTTCTACACCGGATCGACCGCGACCTCCGTGGTGAAGGAGATGGAGAACAATTTTGCCTCAAAAGCGGAACCGCTGCTCGCTGCGGCGGGTGTCGATGCGTCAACGACGGCGGGACAGGCGGCGGAGGAACGGGCACTTACAGTCGCATCCATACTCGAAAAGGAGGTTTCGGATCAGCAGGATCGCGAGATAGTGGCGGGAATCCTGCTTAAGAGGGAGAAGGCGGGGATGCCGCTCGGCGTGGATGCAACGGTTTGTTATGCGAAGCTCATGGAAGAAAATACAGGCACCCAGTCTTCGTTTGTCACGTCTTGTCCGACGCTTGCCGCGCTTGACTTCAAAATAAAATCACATTACAATACATACCTATATGGGGGACTGCCACCCGGTCCTATAGGGAATCCGGGAACTTCCTCGATCGTGGCAGCGCTCCACCCCCAGAATTCCCCGTATTGGTATTACCTGAGCGACCCGGCAACAGGAAAAACCATATTCGCCAAGACCCTTGACGAACAAACAGCAAATAGAGTTAAATACTTAGAAAGCAATCGGTAACGGAATCCCTCGAGAAAACAAAGAAGGGATAGGCCGTTTTTTGCGCGTTGGGGTGTTGACAAAATAAACCTTTTAATAACTATGGCCAAATTCGCCTCCACAAAGAGTTTCGCAAAATCAAAACCCCTCATCTCGCCGTTCAATCTCAACGAAGCGCAGCTGAACTCCTACGAGTGGTTCCTTAAGAAGGGCCTTAATGAATTACTCGAAGAGATTTCCCCGATCCGCGACCATACCGGCAAGGAGTTCGAGCTTTATTTTTCGGACTATCGTTTCGATGAGCCGAAATATGACGAGACCACCGCGCGCTACAAGGAGGCGACCTATGAAGCGCCGCTCCGCTGCACCCTCCGTCTTGTGAACAACCGCACGGGCCGCGAGATGAAGCAGGAGGTCTACTTCGGCGACTTCCCGATCATGACGGGCCGCGGCACGTTCATCATCAACGGCGTGGAGCGCGTCGTCGTTTCCCAGCTCGTCCGTTCGCCGGGCGTGTACTTCACCTCGGTGCCGTATCGCGGTCACCAGCTTTTCGGGGCGAAGATCATTCCGAATCGCGGTGCGTGGCTCGAGTTCGAGACCGACATCAGCGGTGAGATCAGCGTGAAGATCGACCGCCACCGCAAAGTTCCGGTGACGGACCTTTTGCGCATCTTCGGCATGACGACCGAAGATATCAAAAAGGCGTTCGCCGGTTCGGATGAAGGCCTTATCAAATATATAGAGACGACGATCAGGAAGGACGTCGCGAAAGATGCCGACGAATCGTATGTCGAGATCTATCGCCGCCTCCGTCCCGGCGACCCGGCGAATGCCGAGACCGCGCGCAACCTCATTGCGGCGATGTTCGAGCGCCCCGATCGCTACGATCTCTCCGAGGTCGGCCGTTACAAAATGAACCAGCGGCTTGATTTGGATCGCAAGCGGAGCACGAAGCTCCTCGAAAAAGAGGACCTTATTGCCATCGTGAAAGAGATCATCAAACTGAACAACGAACCCGAAGCAGAGCCGGATGATATCGACCATCTCGGCAACCGCCGCCTGAAGGCGGTGGGCGAGCTGCTCCAGGGACGCCTCCGTATCGGTCTCGCGCGCCTCCGCCGCATCATCCAGGACCGCATGTCCACAGAGGACAAAGATTCGCTCCAGCCGGCCCAGCTCGTGAATTTCCGCCCGATCGCGGCGGTCATCAAGGAATTCTTCGCCTCGTCCCAGCTTTCGCAGTTCATGGACCAGGTGAACCCGCTTGCCGAGCTTGAACACAAGCGCCGCATCTCGGCCCTCGGCCCCGGCGGCCTTACGCGTGAACGCGCATCGTTCGAAGTGCGCGACGTGCATCGTTCCCATTACGGCCGCATCTGTCCGATTCAGACGCCGGAAGGTTCGAATGTGGGTCTTATCAACTATCTTGCAAGCTATACCCGCATCAACGATTTCGGCTTCCTTGAGGCGCCGTACGCGCGCGTAAAGAACGGCGTCGTGACGGACGAGATCGTCTGGATGGACGCTTCCGAAGAGGAAAAATACAAGATCACGCACGCGGGCACGCCGCGTGACGAAAAGGGAAAGCTCTTGGGTACGGCGCTTGAGACCCGCATCAAGGGCGAGCCGGGAACGGTTGTGCCGAACGAAGTGGATTTCATCGATATCGCGCCGAACGAGTTCATCTCGGTCGCGACCTCGCTCATCCCGTTCCTCCAGCATGACGACGCGAACCGCGCTCTCATGGGTTCGAACATGCAGCGGCAGGCCGTAGTGTCCGTGCGCCCTGACGCGCCGTACGTCTCGACCGGCCAGGAAGAGAAAGTGGCGCTCGATTCGGGATACGTCATTCTCGCGGAAGGATCGGGGGAGGTGATGGAGGCCGATGGCAGTCATATCAAAGTGAAGTACGAAAAGGCGACCAAGACCTACATTCTCGAGAAGTTCAAGCGTTCCAACCAGTTCACCTGCATCTCGCAGAAGCCGCTTGTGGTGCGCGGCGAAACGGTGAAGAAAGGCCAGATCCTCGCGGACGGTCCGTCCATCGAAAACGGCATCCTCGCGCTCGGCCAGAACCTCCTCGTATCCTTTGTTTCATGGGAGGGCGCGAACTTCGAGGACGCCATCATCATCTCCGAGCGTGTCGTCCAGCAGGACCGTTTTACCTCGATCCACATCGACGAATATTCCTGCGATGTGCGCGACACGAAGCTCGGTCCCGAAGTGACCACCTATGATATTCCGAACGTTTCGGAGGACAAACTCAAGAACCTCGATGAGGAAGGCATCGTCCGCATCGGCGCGGAGGTGAAGGCGGGGGATATCCTCGTCGGCAAGATATCGCCGAAGGGCGAGTCCGAGCTTACATCCGAAGAGCGCCTGCTCCGCGCCATCTTTGGCGAGAAGGCGCGCGATGTAAAAGATACGTCGCTTACGCTTCCCCACGGCAAGGTGGGACGCGTCGTGAACGTGAAGATATTCGATCGCGAGCGCGGCGATAAGCTCGAGCCGGGCATCATCCGCCGCATCCAGGTGGAGATCGCCGAGCTCCGCAAGGTGCAGGCGGGCGACAAGCTCGCCGGACGTCACGGCAACAAAGGCGTCATCTCGCAGGTGCGTTCCGTGGAGGACATGCCGTACCTTGAGGATGGCACGCCGGTGGACATCATATTGAACCCGCTTGGCGTCGTATCCCGTATGAACCTCGGGCAAATTCTTGAAACACACCTTGGTTGGGCCGCGCAAAGGCTCGGCTACCGCGCGATCACGCCGGGTCTCGACTCGGCGACCGAAGCGGATATCCGCGAAGAGCTCAGGAAGGCCGGCCTCCCGGAGGACGGCAAGGTGAAGCTTTTTGACGGTCGCACGGGCGAGGCGTTCCAGAACCGCGTCATGGTCGGGCAGATCTACATGCTCAAACTGAACCATCTCGTGGAAGACAAGGCGCACATGCGTTCGATCGGTCCTTACTCTTTGATCACCCAACAGCCGCTCGGCGGCAAGGCACAGTTCGGCGGCCAGCGTTTCGGAGAAATGGAAGTGTGGGCGCTCGAAGGCTACGGCGCGCGCCATACGCTCCAGGAGATGCTCACCATCAAATCCGACGACGTGGTCGGCCGTGCGGCGGCGTACGAATCGATCATCCGCGGCGAACAGATCAAGGAGCCGAATGTCCCTGCGTCGTTCAATGTGCTCGTGAACGAACTCAAATCGCTCGGCTTCAACATTCAGCCGCTCTATGAATCGGAAGCGGAGCGCAAGGACAATTTCTCGGCGCTCAAGATAAGCGTTGCGTCGCCGGAGGATATTCTCCGCTGGTCGCACGGCGAGGTCACGAAGCCGGAGACCATCAACTACCGCACCCAGCGTCCGGAGAAGGACGGCCTCTTTAGCGAGCGCATCTTCGGTCCCACGAAGGATTATGAGTGCTACTGCGGTAAATATCGCAGGATCCGCTATAAAGGCGTGGTCTGCGACAAGTGCGGCGTCGAAGTGACGCGCGCGGCCGTCCGCCGCGAACGCATCGGCCATATCGCGCTTGCGACGCCGGTTTCGCACATCTGGTTCCTCAAGAGCATCCCGTCGCGGCTTTCGCTCGCGCTCGATGTGTCTGCACAGAAGCTTGAGCGCGTCATCTACTATTCCGCATATATCATTACCGAGATAAAAGAAGAGAACCGCAAGGCCGCGCTCGAGGAATTGGAGCGCGAGCTGAAGGGCAAGCTGAAGACCGTCGGCAACAAGGACAAGGAGGTGAAAGGGGAGATCATGGAGGCCGCCGACACCACGAAGGAGTATCTCGAGAAGCTCCGCATCGGCCAGATCCTCTCGGAGAACGAATATTTCACGCTTTCGCGCAAGTTCGGCAATATCTTCAAGGCTTCGAGCGGCGCCGAAGCGGTCCAGCAGATCCTCGACAAGATGGACCTCAAGAAGGAGATCGTCGGAATCGAGAAGGAACTCGAAGGCGCCCGCGACCCGATGGCGCAGTCGAAGCTGCTCCGCCGCCTCAAGATGTTCAAGTCCATGGTCCGCAACGGCCAGCGCCCGGAATGGATGATCATGACCATGCTCCCGGTGCTCCCGCCGGACCTTCGTCCGATGGTGGCGCTCGACGGCGGCCGCTATGCGACCTCGGACCTCAACGACCTTTATCGCCGCGTCATCAACCGCAATAACCGCCTGAAGAAACTCCTTGAGATCAAGGCGCCGGACGTCATCGTTCGCAACGAGAAGCGCATGCTCCAGGAGGCGGTGGACGCGCTCATCGACAACTCGGCGCGCTTCGGCACCCAGCAGATGTCCGCACAGCGCCGTCCGCTCCGTTCGCTCGCCGACATGCTCAAGGGCAAACAGGGCCGCTTCCGTCAGAACCTGCTCGGCAAACGCGTGGATTATTCCGGCCGCTCCGTGATCGTGGTCGGTCCGAAGCTTAAGATCGACGAGATGGGCATCCCGAAGCGCATGGGCCTCGAACTTTTCCGCCCGTTCGTCATCAGCGAGATCATCAAGCGCGGACTTGCGCACAACATGCGCTCCGCATCCCGCTTCATGGAAGAGCACACATCCGAAGTGCTCGCCATCCTCGAAGAGATCATCAAAAACAAGCACGTGCTCCTCAATCGCGCGCCGACGCTCCACCGTCTTTCGGTGCAGGCATTCCGTCCGCAGCTCGTTGAAGGTCTTGCGCTCAAGCTTCCGCCGCTCGTCTGCGCCGCATTCAACGCGGACTTCGACGGCGACCAGATGGCCGTGCATCTCCCGCTCTCCGATGCGGCACAAGAGGAGGCCCGCGACATTATGTCCGCAGGCAAGAATCTCCTGAAGCCGGCGACGGGTGACCTCATTCCCGGCCCGTGGAATGATGTTGTGCTCGGCAGCTACTATATGACGCGCATAGAGAAGCTTCCCGAAGGGGCTGCAATCCGCTGGTTCACCGACTACGACGAGGTAATGCTCGCGTATCATTTCGGACAGATTACGCTTCATACGCCGCTCAGGATACGGGAGATCGACGTCGAGACGACCGCAGGCCGCCTTATCTTCAACAAAGCGCTCGACGGTACCGTGCCGTTCTACAACGATCTCGTGACGAAGAAGAAGCTCAACGCGATCCTCGCCCGCGTGTTCGAATTGCACGGCATGGACGCCACGCGCGATGTCATCGACAGGGTGAAACAGCTCGGATATGACATGGCGACCACTTCCGGCATCACATGGGCAATAGCGGATCTCATCGTTCCTCCGCAGAAGAAGGAAATGGTGGCGAAAGCGGACAAAGAGGTTGAGCTCATTCACGAACAGTACGCGGAAGGTCTGCTTACGCCGATCGAGCGCCGCTCGCGCGTGATCAGCGTGTGGGAGAAGACGAAGAACGATCTCGCAAAGCTCATCGCGGACATCTTCCCCGAGGACAACTCGATCTATCAGATCGTCAATTCCGGGTCCCGCGGTTCATGGTCCCAGCCGATTCAGATGATGGGTATGAAGGGTCTCGTGCAGAACCCGAAAGGCGAGACGATCGAGCTCCCGATCAAGGCATCGTTCAAAGAAGGCCTTTCCATTCTGGAGTACTTCATTATGACCCACGCCGCCCGCAAAGGTACGACCGACACGGCGCTCAAGACCGCACAGGCCGGCTATCTTACGCGACGCCTCGTGGATGTTGCGCAGGACCTTACGATCCGCGAGGATGACTGCCACACGAAGGAAGGCATCGAGATCTCGCGCGCCGACGGCAAGGAGTTCAATCAGAGCTTTGCGTCAAGGCTTTTCTCCCGCACGGTGCTTGATGACGTGAAGTCGGGGAACAAGATACTCATCCGCGCGGGCGAAACGATCGACCACGAGATCGCCGAGGCGATCGATGCGGCTGAAAAGGTGGAGAGCGTCATCGTGCGTTCGCCGATCACCTGCAAGACCTTCTACGGTATTTGTGCCAAATGTTATGGTTTGGACCTTAGCAGCAACAAGAAGGTGGCCCTGGGTACTGCGGTGGGCGTGCTCGCTGCACAGTCCATCGGCGAACCGGGCACCCAGCTCACCATGCGTACCTTCCACCAGGGAGGCGTCGCCGGTGCCGACATCACGCACGGTCTCCCTCGCGTGGAGGAGATCTTCGAGACCCGTGCCCCGAAGGGACGAGCCATCCTGGCTCCCTTCGACGGGGTAGTGGACAAGATCGAGGAGAAGGGCACGCTCAAGGTGGTGCGCTTCATCCCCGAGGGCAAGAAAGGCAAGGCGACGGACGTGAGCGTACCCCGCGGCACGGTGCTCTTCATGCAGGCGGGCGACAAGGTGACGAAGGGTGACCGTCTTTCGGAAGGTAACCTCGACATCCATGAGCTCTACGAGCACAGGGGAATGACGGCGGTGGGCCGGTATATCGTGAACGAGGTGCAGAAGATCTACGCTTCGGAAGGCGCTTCCATCAACAACAAGCATATTGAAATGATCGTGCGGCAGATGTTCTCGCGCGTGAAGATCCGCGAGGCGGGCGACGCGCCGGACTTTGTGATGGGCGAGATCGTCGAGAAGTCCCGCTTCCTTGAGGTGAACCGCCTGATCAAGAAGGAAGGCGGCAAGCCTGCGAAGGCGGATGAGACGCTCCTTGGCATTACGCGCATCGCGCTTTCTGCAGAGTCGTTCCTTTCTGCGGCATCCTTCCAGGATACCTCGCGCGTGCTCGTGAAGGCCGCCATTGAGGGCAAGATCGATAAACTTCGCGGTCTCAAGGAAAATGTCATTATCGGGCGGCTCATCCCTGCGGGTAAGCAGGACCTTTCGCCCGATGTGATCCTCCACGAAGGAGAGATCCAGGAAGAGGAAGAAATGGCCGAAGCGAGTGCCTAAAAAAGAATGACGCCCGTGCTGGACATTCCGTTCCGCTTCGGGTACAATGACCAACGTTGCTTTCATCCATATGACCAACGAAGAAAAGGATAAAAAGGAATACGAGCTCGGCATTCTGATCCGCCAGGAGGAGGATCTTCCGGGCGTGATTGCGCTCCTCGCGGAACATAAGGTAGAAATCACGTCAGAGGCGCGCGCCAAGCGGCTCGCCATGGCATATGAGGTCAAGGGTCACAAGGAAGGCGTTTTCGCAAGCGTCACATTCAAAGCCTACGGCGATGAAGTGAAGGCGCTCGAGCACGATCTCGGCCTCCGTGCCGACGTTCTGCGCTCCCTTGTCGTCAAGCTTCCGAAGCCTTCGCTCCGTGTTGCGTCTACCAAAGGCATTCCCGGTTCCGCGCCGGTGGAACGCTATTCGCCTTCCGCGACGCGTCCTGCGGCCGAGCCGCGCCCCGCGGCGCCGAAGCCGCTCAGCAACGAGGCACTCGAAAAGAAGCTCGAAGAGATACTCGGATAATGAGGAAAACGGCCCCGCAAGGGGCTGTTTTGTTTTATCGGAGACTCACCTTTTCCTAAGGGAAATTTTAGCGTATAGTGGTAGCATAAAGGGGTCGAACAAAACCAATAACCCTCACTTATCTCATGGATTTCAATAAAGCTATTATCGTAGGCCGCGTGACGGCGGATCCCCAGCTTCGTACGACCCCGGGCGGCCAGTCGGTCGTCACGATAGGCGTCGCCACGAACCGCACCTGGACCGACAAGGCGGGCGCCCGACAGGAGGAGACCGAGTTTCATAATGTCGTGATCTGGGGTCGCCAAGCCGAGATTGCCGGGCAATATCTTACAAAAGGATCGACGGTGCTCGTCGAAGGGCGCCTTCAGACGCGCAGTTGGACCGACAAGCAGGGTCAGCAGCGCAAAACGACGGAGATTATGTGTGAGCGCTTCCAACTCGGTCCGCGTCCGATGGGCGGCCCTGGCGGGGGGGGAGGGCAGGGAGGCGGCTTTCGCGGCGGTGCAGGGGCAGGTGCTCCCGCCGGCGGGGCGCAGCCGGGCAGCGATGCATCAAAGGGTACCGATACGCCGTCGCTGGACGATATCCCCGTGATCAACCTTGAAGACGAAGAGATAAAACCGGAGGATATCCCGTTTTAAGAGGAGAATAAGCACGTCGTTGCATGCTCTTGCTTAAACCGAAAATATCGGTTATTATACCTTACGTTATCAAATACCATGGCCAAGAAGATTAAAACCGTCTTGAAGCTCCAACTCCCCGCGGGCGGCGCGAATCCTGCGCCTCCGGTGGGTACCGCGCTCGGTCCCCAGGGCATCAACATCCAGGAGTTCTGCAAACAGTTCAACGACGCCACAAAGGATATGAAGGGCGACGTGGTTCCTGCGGAGATAACGATCTATGAGGATCGTTCATTCTCTTTCATTCTGAAGACCCCGCCGGCATCAGCGCTCCTTAAACAAGCTGCGCATATTGAGAAAGGTGCTGCGGATTCCTTGAAGAGCAAAGTGGGAACGGTCACAAAAGCGGATGTCCGCAAGATCGCGGAGCGCAAACTGCCGGACCTCAATACGGACAATCTCGACGCGGCGGAGCGCATCATTGCGGGTACCGCGAAGAATATGGGAATCACTGTTGAGGGCTAACGTAATCTAAAAAGTCTGTAAAAATCGGAGTTTCCCAAAAATTATCATTGGGTACTCCGGCGGAAACCAGTCATTACTGACTGGTTTTTTGTTGCATCCAAAGGTCGGAAAAATAATCGCCCCTATGAGATGCAAAAGGACAGAAAACGATTTTCCCGTTGGGAAACATGCGCGCGATGCGATCGTCGGTGTCGCAAGATTTATCACTTCGGCAGAGAGGGGGAGCTGATCCCCATCCTTTGTCGTGCGTGTGCAAGGGCGATAACGCCAAAAAATCATGGAAGGATTTATCCCTCTCGGCGAAGTGTCGAGCGCGGCCACGCGATCCGTGCTACTGCGGCGGCTCACGGATAGGCAAACGCGCGTATACCAGGCGTTCGTCGAGGAGATCGGTAACATCCGCGTGCCAAAAATTGTCGAGCTCCAGAAAATAGCATTGAAACTTGGGATGAGTTACAAAGGTGCCCGAATCGCAAAAAATATCCTCGTCAAAAAAGGATTTTTGCAGCAATGGACAACGACCTTCAAAGATCCAAAAAAAGGATCAGGCTTTTTCAAGAAGGCGACCTACTACCGGATCAAGTTTTAACGGTACGCTCCAAGAAAATCCGCCTGTCCATATCAGGCGGATTTTTCTTTATCTTGTATAGGGGCAAATATATAATTAATTTCTTAATTAATTAAGATTTGCCCCTTCCTCGTTTTTCTGTAGTTCCTCGTCTTCCTTTCTGTGTAGTCTGTATTTATATTTGCCCCTTTCGGTTTTTGTTTCCAATGCCAAAGTGTGGATAAATTCCTTTTCGGCAGTTATGCACACTTTGGCCCCGCGGAAACTTTTTAACGACCGCTTCAAAATGGAATCATGATCGTCTGCTCAATTTGTTCCAACCCCGATTTCTGTGATGGCCCGGATATTTGCAACTGCCATTGCCATGAAGGATATGGCGATGAATTGGGCGATGTCGAAGACGATCTGGATGATGACGACGAAGACGATGAGGAAATTGATGACGAAGAAGATTAGATCACCACCATGACACCTATCCTTACCATCATCGGTTTCGTCATCTTGTACTGGCTCGCAAAGCGCCTCGCGGCGCTCAAGCGCCCGCCGCGCCCGATGGGATTCTACGTCCCGCCGAAAAAGTCCTGGTGGCAAAAATTACTTGGAAAATGAATTGGGATTTTTTCAACGGCTTCTGGTCCGGCGCGCTTTCTCTCATGCTCGTCATGTTCGCGCTCATCTGGTCGGTTGACGAAAATGCCGACGATGACGGAGATGACGATTATCACTACGAGCCGATTGACGACGACCATAACCATATTCAACCCGCATGACCTTCCAGTATTTCATCGCACTTATCCTGCTCACGTTCGCCCTCGATTTCTGCATCGTGGCGCTCGTTGACGGCGTGGTGGGGATATTCCTCGGTATCACGGGAGACAAGTGGCTCAAGGTCGTGGTCAAAAATGACGGGTTCAATCACTGATGCAGCCGCTCGATCAAATATTCCTCGCGTGGTCGCAGGTGGTGAATCCCTCGTGGATTTTGCTCCTGTTCGCAGCGACGACGCTGCACGCGTTCTTCTTCACTTTCATTGACATCTGGCTATGAGAAAAATAAAGGTCGCAAATATAAACCAATTAACACAACCATGGTCAAGAAAATTTCCATGTGGGTTTCTGGCGCAGGCGCTACCATCCTCGGCATCGTTGCCGTCGCGGCCGCGCACGCGCAGTCGATCCCGGCGGGAGCGTTGACGGTGCCGTCCTCGACGGTTACGGACCTCCTGGCCTCGGTGTCCAACATCTTCACGGATCAGGGCATTTTAGGCCTCGTCGTGGTCGCCGCAGCGATCCCGCTCGTGTTCTACTTCGCGAAGCAGGTCATCGGCTTGTTGCCGAAGTCGCGAGCCCGCGCTCACTAGGTATCGGTTTTGCCGCCCTACCTAGAGCCCATAGGCGAGGGGATGCAGTGAGGCGTCCCTTCACGTATGCGCATGAAGAAAATATTTATCACAGTTTCATCGCTGGTTTCGCTGGCCTTTTTTGCGCCTGCTTTCGTTTTTGCGCAAACGGCGAGCGACACCATCGTGCTTCCGTCCAACCTCACGGGCGACATTCTCGCCCAAGCGACCGCGCTTCTCACGAGCCTTGAGGGGTACATGTCGCTCATCATCGGCGTCCTTCTCGCGCTCGTCGTCGTCGAATTCGTGATCAGCGCGATCCGCCACCGCGGGCAATAACAAACATGGAATTTCCCCGCCCACCACCATGAAGAAATATATTTTTGTCGGCCTCGCCGCGCTCCTCGGCATTTTCATATTCTCGTCGCATGACGCGCTCGCGTTCAGCATCACGGCGCCCTCGACCTACGTCCAGCCCGATTCGATCTACCTCGACCAGAACGGCAACCTCGTGATCGACTGGCACAAGGTGCAGCTCGGCTTCGGCGGGTACGACCTGCCCGGTGGCATCATGGTCTCGATCAATGGGACAAGCACCGATCCGGAGCTCAGTTACAACGGCCCGTATGCCGGATGGTCGGCCGGCGGGCACGTCCTCACGCATGGCGGTGTGGGTACGGGCGGCGGATGCGCGGGCGGTTTCGGCAGCAGCTATGCGGGAGCGAGCCAGGCGCCGTACGGCAACACGTACGGCCCGATGAGCACGGTATGGAATGCCAATTCCAATTCATTCGTGCCGACTTTGAGCATTACCCAGGCGACGCCGATCTATCTCACTTTTTTCTATTACAACGGCTATACCTGTGGCGTGGGAGAATCATTGCCGACCGACGGCAGCACCTACTGGCAGATCTTCTACGTGAACTCCATCCAGGAACTCGTGCAGCCTGTGTTCCTCCAGCCTTTCGATGGCGCGGTGATCGGGCAATTCCCGAATTGGGATTTTTATCTCTCGAACAATTCGACGAGCACTCAGAGCGGGGTCGTAACCGTCCACTTCGGCACGGGTCCGGGCAACCTTACGCTCGCCGCATCGACCACCTACACCGATCTTCCGCCCGGCACGGACACCGAGCTCAAGATTCCACAAACCTACCAATTCCTCACTCCGCAGGGGCCGAGTTCGAGCGTGTGGTACGCCGATCTCGAAGTGGCGAACACCTCGACGAATTTCGACATCACGGGGTCGGTCATCAGCTTCACGATCAGCAACAACGCGCCCGCCTTTGCGCCATTTCCTAATGGCATGTTCAATTTCGGCGGCGGGGAAACGTCCTCGACGCCCGCAAACTGCCAATTCACCACCTCGACCTTCCTTAATGATCCGGTGGGCAATCTCGAACAAGCAGGGTGCAATCTCTTTATTCCGAACACGTCGGAGCAGGCGGCCCTTTTTGATTCCTTCAACGGAATCTGGGGCAATCTCGGCAACCGGATACCGTTCGGCTACGCGAAGATCATTATTACGGCGTTCCAGGACTTTCAGGAAGGTACAAACACGAGCACGCTCATGAGTACGACCACCTACGCCGCCTTTTCGTCGGTGCTCGATCCGCTGAGGGCAGGAATATCCTTCATGCTGATCCTCATGCTTGGATTCTGGATATTGCGCTTCGTGCAACACATCACGCTATGATCATCTACTGGCTTCTACAGATTTTCATATATCTCATCCAGCTCATCACGGCCCCGCTCACGCTATTGCCCGTGGCGACGCTTTCCGTCAATCTCGCGGGTACACTTACGCAGGCGGGGAACTACCTCGCGCTGTTCGACATCTTTCTGCCCATACCGGAGCTGTTTATCACGTTCGGGATCGTGCTCGTGATCGAAGCGGGCTATTTCAGCTACAAAGTCGTGCGGTGGGTCTACAGCAAGATCCCGGGCATCACATGACATGAAACACCTCGATCTTTTTTCCGGCATCGGCGGATTTGCACTCGCCGCGCAATGGGTGTGGGGCGACAAGTATGAGAACGTCGGATTCTGTGATAACAACAAATTCTGCCAAGCAATAATAAAAAAGAATTTCAAACATGCGAAAATCTACAATGACATCAGGGAGTTATCAATCGAACGACTTGTTGCCGACGCCCACAGCGTCGGACAGCTTCACACCGAATCTCAAAAGCTCTCAAATGAAAAAGGGGAGCAAGCACAGCATAAACTTGCCGCAGGCTATCAACTTGACCTCCTCACGGGTGGCTTTCCTTGCCAGCCTTTCAGTTTCGCCGGAAAGCGCCGAGGCAAACTGGATGACCGTTATCTCTGGCCTGAAATGCTCAGAGTTATCAAAGAAACGCGGCCCCATTGGATCATTGGCGAGAACGTTGCTGGCATCATCAACCTGGCGCTCGACCAAGTGCTATCTGACCTGGAAGATCAAAACTACGAAGTCCAATCGTTTGTTATTCCAGCTTGTGCCGTCGAAGCCCCGCACCGGAGGGATCGGGTCTGGATCGTTGCCCACGATGCTTCCCACGCCGGTCGCAAGCGAGGTTGTTGGCGCGGAATACACGAAGACCGTTCATTACGGGAACGGACAATTTTTCCGGCAGTCAAAGAGGACTGGCGATCGGCACGGCGCGCGGCTCGGGCAAATATTGCCGCGGCTCTACGAAATCCTGCCTACGCCCAAAGCGCAGGACAGCAGGGCTTCCTATACGGACCGGGGAAAATCAAATTTTGGCGAGGTGGTGCAGGGTCGGACTGGCTTGAAGCTGCAACCGATCTTTGTCGAGTGGATGATGGGCTTCCCGCCCGGCTGGACGGATGCGAGCTCACCGTAAAACAGCACCGAGTAGAGCGAATCAAAGCCTTGGGCAATGCCATTGTGCCGCAGGTGGCGGCGGAAGTGATGAGAGCGATACGGGACGTTGGCGGATAAATTGGCTACTTTCGGATGCTATTGGATGTAGTTAGAAAGTAGCCAATTTTTAAAATAAATCTATAATGATAAACAATATGAAACGGGATCGTGATGCCGTCATTGAACGATATAAGGCTATGAAGAAGGTCCTGAAATTAACCCCGCGGGAGATGCAGATTTTCGAGTTGCGGTTCGGCATTGCGGACGGACGATCGAGAACCCTTGAAGAGACCGGCAGGGCGTTCGGAGTTACGAGGGAACGGATACGCCAAATCGAGGCGCACATCTTGGATAAGATGGGAATTGAATAAAATTAGGAACAAAAATGCCCGCTCATCGCGGGATTTTTGCTTGCCGCCCAGATATAAGCATAGCGGGTATCGGATAAAATGTCCGGTACGGTTTCTTTTATCGCTGGCTACTTTGCGCTGGTCGTTTGTGGTGCGTTCTGATAATACCCCTGCATCATACCGCCAGGGCCGTAATAGTAAGTCGGCGCGGTGGTTGTCGTAGATTGGGACGGACCCGCAGTCTGGCCTCCATAATAATATCCTCCCATCATCGGATAGCCATAAGGATAAGGAGTGGCACCGTAGTAATTATTCCCCATCATGCCCGGCCACATTCCGTAGCTGTATCCGAAGGCGGTTCTGAACTCGCCCACTTGGACGCCCATCCAAAAGACCACGACCAAAATAAGAATGCCGAGTACCCAGCGAAGCAATATGTGATGACCGTATTCGTGCGTATGTTCTTCCATAATGAATTGCTTTTGCGTTGACGACCTTTATTATTGATGTATCCACAATACGTTTACCTCTCCATGATACCCCGCAGGGGTATGTTGTCAACCCTACCATAGGGAATGGATATCATTATGGATGGTTTATTTGACACTTATACCCTAGAGGGGTATCATGAAGATATGAATAAGGTTATTAAGAAAAAAGCCCTGCGGCGATTACAGATCGTAAAAGGCCAGATCAAGGGCCTGGAAAAGATGATCGATGAGGAAAAGTACTGTATTGACGTTATTACGCAGTCGTCCGCTATCAAGCAGGCGCTTTCCGGCATTGAGGGCTTGCTCCTTGAGAATCATCTTGCTACCCACGTAGCGATGCAGATGAAAGCAGGACATGGTAAAAAGGCCGCTGACGAGATCTTGAAAGTGTATAAATTATCACAACGAAGATAGCATGAAATCGGCGCTCGCAACCATGGTCATCCTAACAGCCGTCCTTGCCCTCGTGGCGGGCGGCTTTGCGATGGCCAATATGGGAGCGGGCAATCATGCGAATTGCCTCGCGGCGATTCCCGGGAGCCAGCAATGCGTGAACGGCATGAACCCATTCCAATTCGCGACAATACATATCAACGCGCTCCTTGGGGCATCGCTCGGCATTGTAAGTTCATTAGCTTTTACATTTTTGGCTTTATTGGCAGTTTTCGCGTGGCTTACAGTCTCTGTCGTCGCAGATCTGCCATTTATAACACAACGCCGGTTGGGTATCGTTACCGAAGGGAAGGCGAACGGCATCCGTAAACAGCATCGCTGGATATCTCTCCTTGAAAAGCGTGATCCGTCGTTATTTTGCGCTATGAACGCCTAAGCGAACCAGATTCGCCGTGTCGTTCGTAGCGCCATAAACCGCAGGAATGCGGTTTTTTGGTGCGCAATCATTCCATTAAACTACCATGAATACAAAACCAACACTGGAAGAGTTCCTCAAAAGAATAGAATCGGTCAAGGCGAAAGCGGGCGTCGATCTTTCAACGACGGAAGATCTGAGCATTGCCGTCATGAATCTCGTGAGCCTCGAAGAACACTTTGTTTTTACCGGTGTAAAAACAAAAAAAGACGAGTATTTCGATACGGCGCAGGAGATCAGGGAGTTACGCAAACAATTTCTCGCGCAGTTGATGCCGGAAAATGAAGGCGAGACGTGGTGTATCGCAAAACACCTCCTTGCGACGACTATGCGCCTTATCGAGGTTGGCAATAAGTTGCAGTCGGAAGGCGAGAAGCAGCGTGCGAAGCAGACATTTGAGGGTGCCTACAAGGTATATTCAATCTTTTGGGCGCTGAAATTGAAACTAGTTACGGGTCGGAAAATAAAAGACGAAGCAAGAGGCAGCTCGCAATTCGAAGAGCTTGTCAATAAACTCGCCGCGTGCTGCGACGAATAACGCATGAATCATATGGAACACGAACCACATCATCACGAATCGGAACCGGCGGAAGATATTCTCCCGGAAGGAGCGGTAAAAGATGGCCGGAAAGATCTATTTTTGCCGCTTAGTATTCTCGCTGCCGCACTGTTTATCGCTTCGGCGTTCGTTTATGTCGGCAGCCAGAGATCAACAGGAGGTCAGAATCTTTTTTCGGCGAAAGGATCCTCGGCCACGACCACGCAAACCGCGTCAGTTTCTGCGCTTCAGGAAAAAGTGATCCCGGCGGTGGGCGTGACGTTGCCCGCACGTTGGGGCGACCTGGGGAAGCAGTTGGTTTCCAGCGGCGTAATCGACGAGCCGCAATTTGAGGCATTGTACGCACGGCGTGGCGGGTTGTCGCCCGACATGCAAGCGCTTCTCGATAATACGGACAACAGCGATCTCGTCATCACGCCACAGAATTCCGGCGTCATCCTGAATCTTCTATGGGCGCTTGGGCTTGGGAATAACAATCCGATCCTCACAAGCGGTCCGATGCAAAATCCGCAATACGGCAGCGCGAAGAACTTTGCTTCGACTGGCGGATGGACGCTTTCGGTCGGCGATGCGATGACGCACTATAGCGCACATCAATTCATAACGCTCACGGCCGATCAGCAGGCGCTCGTCGTTCGCGTTGCACAGAATATCTATCGCCCGTGTTGCGGCAACTCTACGTACTTCCCGGACTGCAATCACGGCATGGCAATGCTCGCCCTCCTCGAGCTCATGGCGTCGCAGGGCGTCTCGGAAACGGACATGTATAAAGCCGCGCTCGCGGTGAATTCCTACTGGTTCCCGGATACCTATATGACCCTCGCGACCTACTTCCAAAGCCAGGGCATAGACTGGAGTGCGGTGGATCCGAAGGCGGTCCTCGGCGCCGCGTATTCGAGTGCGCAAGGGTATCAGCAGATAGAAAACAAAATCACTCCGGTGCAGACGCAATCGTCGGGCGGCTGCGGGGTGCAATGACCGGAAATAAAAAACATGAAACCAACCAATGACAATTTCTGGCTGTTCATCAGTAGTGCGCTCTTCGTGATCATCGTCGGTACGGCGTGGGCCTATGCGTTCCGGCCATTCGGTGCTAACGCGGTAACCCAGGAAAATCAGATTGCCGCGCCATCGTCGCAAGCGCAAAACCAAGCCCCATCCTACGGTCAGCCTAGCGGTTGTGGGTTGCAATAACGACCATGGAACTCCTCATCAGCACATCACTCATAGCGGCATTCGTGGCGGGAATCGCTGCCCTTTTTGCGCCCTGCTGCGTGACCGTTCTTCTGCCCTCCTATTTCGGCTCAATCTTTGAGACGCGGCGGAAGGTATTTCTCATGACGTTTATCTTCTTCCTCGGCATCCTGACCATATTCTTGCCGCTCGGGCTGGGATTCTCGTCCTTGAGCACGTTCTTCGGGCATTATCACCACGAGATCTTTACGGTTGTAGGTCTGTTGCTTCTCGCTCTGGGCATCTCACTTTTTTTCGGGAAGCGATTACCTATGCCGTCATCGTGGAAGCCTAAGTTTGAAGTGAAAGAGAAGGAAACAGCGGCATCGGTCTACGTCCTCGGCATATTCTCCGGCATCGCGACGACCTGTTGCGCCCCTGTTCTTGCTGGAGCGCTCGCGCTCTCCGTGCTTCCGGGTTCTTTCGCATGGGGCATCGTCTACACCTTGGCCTACGTCCTCGGCATGGTGACGCCACTCTTCATTTTGGCGTCCATCATTGATCGCACAAAACTCACGAACCGCCTCTTCGAAGCGCGGAAGCCGTTTACGTTCACCCTGTTTGGAAAGGAATTCAAGACGCGGATCTCTGACCTCTTAGCGGGAGCTACCTTCACCATCATGGGTGCCTTCACGCTCATATGGGCAGCGAACAATCCGATGGGATACTCGGCAACGGCCGTGGATGTCGACATCTTCATTACGCAAATTTTGCAATCGCTCAACCGCTTCATCGGCTGGGTGCCGCAGTTCGTGTGGGCGATTGTGATCGTTGGGCTTCTCGCCTGGTTTACGGCCATGGCAATTAAACAAAACAAAGAAAAATAAAACCAACATGAAAAACTATCAGAAAAAATCTAATGTGACCGCCATTGTGGCGATCATCGCTATCGCGGCATTCGTTATCGGCGGCATCTACATGCTGAGTCGCGGAAGCGGCAGTCCACAGGCGGGCGGCGACCCCATGCATTCGGGGAGCGCAGCCGCTTCGGTGGGATCGCCTAACGACCTCGTCGGCAAACCAGCCCCGCAATTCTCGCTTCAAGACCGGAACGGCACGACGTACACGAATGACAGTCTGAAGGGGGAAGATGTGGTGCTGTTCTTCAACGAAGGTATCATGTGCTACCCGGCGTGCTGGAATCAGATGGTGGCACTCCCGCAGCTCAATAGCTCGAATACCGTCGCGCTTTCGGTGGTGATCGATCAGCCGTCGGATTGGCAAAGCGCGATCCAGAAGATGCCACAGCTCGCCTCGGCAACCGTACTCTTTGACACAGACAAAAGCGTATCGAACGAGTACGGCATGCTTACCGTTAACTCATCCATGCATTACGGTTCGTACCCGGGCCACACGTTCGTCCTTATCGACAAGCAGGGCATCGTCCGCTATGTCTTCGACGACCCAAACATGGGTATCGACAACGACAAGATCGCGGGCGAACTCGCGCAGATGAATTAACATGAACCGCACCGTCATCACATCGATCGCGAAGGGAGCAGCCGCAACGCTAGCTTTGGTCGGCGCATATTTCCTGGTCGTCGGTCTCATCTCCGGCGTTGGATTTGCCGCGAGCCAGTTCTCAAGTTACTGGTACTATCTCGGAAGTCTCGCGGTTGGGTTTGGCATCCAGATCGGGTTGTACAGCTATCTGAAGGCCGAGATTCACACCAAGGATCCGAGCGGGAAAATGCTTGCCGTGACAGGAACAACGTCCACGGGCGCGATGATCTCCTGCTGCGCCCATTATCTCGTGAACATCTTGCCGGTTCTCGGGGTGAGTGCGTTCGCGTCATTCATTGGGGCATACCAAGTACAGCTTTTCTGGGTCGGGATCGCGTTCAACCTCGTGGGCATCGCATATATGATCAGTCGGATCATGAAATTCAAACATCGCACAATATGAAGAAAATCAACATCGCTCTTATTGGGCTTGCCGTCCTTGCCGGGATGTTTTTTCTCTACGCTTTGAGCGTACCGAGGGGCACGCCTACGGAATATGGAGGAGCGGCAAGCCAAACGCAGCAGGCACCCGGCACGGCATCGTCGCCTTACGAATCACAGACCAATTCCGAGGGTACGGCGGAAGTCATCGCACAGCCGCTCGCGCCCGGCACAAGCACGTGGACGTTCAACTTTGGGATCGATACCCACATGGGCAGTCTCGATATGGATATGACGAAAGTTGCCGTACTGACCGATGATCGTGGCGACTCACTTGCATCCATCGCATGGGATGGCCCTGCTGTAGGTGGGCATCATCGCAACGGCACGCTTACGTTCCCTGCGCCATCGTCGACGCCAAAGACGATAACGCTCACGGTAAGCAACGTCGGTGGGGTAGCAGTGAGGACGTTCACGTGGAACATGCAGTAAAAGTCTGGTAAAGAAATTAATCAAACTAAACTATGGACAACCAAAGTAACAATAGTGACCACAATCATGAGGGTGGCCACGGCTCCTCAATGATGTGGATGATGGTCGCCTGTTGCGCCGTGCCGATTCTCGCCATCCTATTTTTGGGCGGCGGTGTCGCGGCGTTCGGCGGAGCAGCATTATTCCTACCGCTCATAGCTTTCGTGCTTCTCGTGGCGTGCGTCATCATGATGATGCGGCATCGGAAACCGCCGCACAATGAGGTACTGCACGATAATCACATTACGGACGATGAGCAATCCTCAAAGGCCGAAACTCATCATGATATGAAACACGATCATTCCTCTTGTCACTGATATGGACAACAGTTATGGCCTCTGGCCGCTCGTCATCATCAATTCCGCAATCTTCATCGTGTTCGCGTTCAGCTTCACAAAACCGAAGACGCCGCGCGATTGGCGATCGTTCGGCGCATTCTCCGCATTCATCGTCGCGTTATTCACTGAGATGTATGGTTTTCCGCTCACACTTCGGGCCGTTCCATATTCTGAGCTACATCCTGATCGGCATAGGGATATTCCTCTTAATGGACGCATGGACTGTCCTCTATAAAGCGCAGAAAGAACATACGCTTGCAACCGCAGGGCCGTATGCCCGCATTCGCCATCCACAATACGTGGCATTCATACTCGTTATGCTCGGATTCTTGTTCCAGTGGCCGACCATTCTCACGCTTGCCATGTTTCCGGTGCTTTTGTGGATGTACGTGCATCTCGCGCGAACCGAAGAGAGGGAAGCGCAAGCGGCATTTGGCAGAGAATGGGATGCTTATGCGGCGCAAACGCCCGCGTTCATTCCGCGGTGGAGGCGAAAAGACAAATCAGTGAAATAAAATATCAAAAACACATGTTCAAAATTTTCAAGAAAAAGTGTCCCATCTGCAGGATGGAGTTCAAAGATGGACAAGAATATCCAAAAGGATTTGGCAAGCAATTCTATTCCGAGAGATGCAAGGATCAATATCGGCTGCTGTTAACTAAGAAAGAGCAACCTCGTAAATCAAAAGGTGGCGGATGCTGCTAACGGTTAACAAACATGCGTGGGCCATCTCTTTTTATTTGGTTTGGATTTCTCATGGCCGTAGCCGTGTGGGGTATTTCTATTTCCCATGCGGCGGCAATCGCCTCTGCAACGAGTACGAGCAGTACTTCCACGCAGGCGCAACAGATTAGCACGGACAATCAGCAAATTGCCGCTCTTAATCAAGAGATCGCGACATACCAGGCGCAGCTTCAGAAAGTCGGTGCGGACAAGAAGACGCTCCAAGCCGCCATTAATGCGCTCGATCTTGAGCGTAGTAAGGTGCAGGCGCAGGTCGCCCTTACCCAGTTGCAGATCAATACCACCCAGGCGCAAATCCAGCAATTGGGCGGGGCGATAACTATGGCGAAGCAAACGATCGATACGGATCAGGCAGCGCTCGGAGGATATCTGCGAAGCCTTCAGAAAGCTGATGACAAACCACTTATCGTGCAGATGCTTTCATCAGGCAGTCTTGTTGCGATGTGGAATGACGTCAACGCGACGTTGAAGATGCAGAATGCTGTTCAGGATCAAATGCAGACGTTGCGCGTGCAGGAAGGCGACCTTGCCGATTCACAGGCTGCATCAAAGCAAAAACAGGAAACGCTGACATTTCAAAAACAGACACTAGCATCGCAACAACAATCACTCGCCGTGACGGAGCAATCAAAAAGCCAGCTGCTTGTAGAAACAAAATCACAGGAATCAACATATCAGAAACTGCTCGCGGCGGCGCAGGCGGAGCTCAACAGCTTCTCGACCTTCACCCAGAATGCCGGTGGTTCAAAGCTGCTCGCGAACCAAACGAGCTGCGACGCATCGGGCTGTTACTATAATCAGCGCGATACGGCGTGGGGGAGCAATGCACTCGATGGAACGAAATATACCCTTGCAAGCGCCGGTTGTCTTATCGCGTCTGTGGCGATGGTGCTCACGCATTACGGATATAAGGATGTGACACCCGCAACCATCAATGCGGACCCGGATAATTTTGCCGCGTATTCTCCCGACTTGCTACTCGCGACGATCGGCGTGGATGGCGTCACCGTCACGCGGAAAGCCACGAGCGTGAGGGGAGCGACCACCGCGCGCAAGATCACCGTCATTGACGCGATGCTTGCCGCTGGCCACCCGATAATTATCGGCATGAACGCCCTCGGCGGAACGCACTTCGTCGTCCTCACGAGCGGGAGTAAAGGCAATTATCTCATGCAAGATCCCTATGTAGCGAACGGGAACAATATCAGTTTTACATCCCACTATTCGCTGAAAGAGATTTATAGCGTAGCGAGAGTGGTGATAAGTAGCTGATATGCTCTGCGGGCTGCTTTGCAGAAATACCCACAGGGGGTATAATGTAATCATGAATTACGGCTATAAAAAACGATACCCCATCTCCTTCGGCGAGGCGGTTCAAAAGACCAAGGATGCATTGGCGAGGGAAGGGTTCGGCGTATTAACGGAAATCGACGTCAAAGCGACGCTCAAAAAGAAATTGGACGTCGAGTACGACAATTACGTCATACTCGGTGCGTGCAATCCGCAGTTCGCGTTCAAGGCGTTACAGGCGGAGAAGGATATCGGTTTACTTCTTCCGTGCAATGTGGTCGTCTATGAGGAAAAAGGAAACGTGTTCGTGTCCGCCATCCTGCCGACGGTTGCGATGGGTATGGTGGATAATCCTGCGCTCGGCGATATTGCGAGCACGGTGGAAGACAAGCTCAAAAGGGTTGTTGATACGGTCATTTCATAATTGAGCGGCATCTACGCATCTACGCTTCGACGCAAATGAGCGGTTGCGTCGCTTTTTTTGCGAGGATAGCGATAGAACTGCCAAGAAGGATTATCCCGAGAACACCAAACTCTCCTCCTCCGAGTGGCAATGCCGCAAGAATCCCCGCGCCGCCCACGAGGGGCAGGAACGACATGGCGACAATGGAGCCGCATGCGGCGCATCCGATGCCGAGAACTCCGGCGACTATGCCACCCGCTCCGGCGGCAAAGCCGCCAGTGAAATTCCCTGCAAGCCTTTGCTTTGTGTGATATGCGACGAGTGCCGTATCAATCCCAAGAAGCATGGAGAGGGTAACGATCATAGTTGCCGAAAACGGGCTAAAATTCGTGACGATGGAGCCGAGAAGGGTTACCGGGAGTTGCAGCCGCAACATAAGAGGCGCGTCGGATCGTGTGAGCGTGCTCGCAACGAGGTGAAGATTCGGCAGCCAGACTGCGAAGGCGAACGCAAGCGCCGCTGCGATGGATGCGATAACGAGATAGCCGATCTTCGCAAATACGTAGCGCAATCCTTTCCAAACGCCCATTTGTGATTTTTTCTGCGCGGCATCCATGGTTATTTACTGTTTTGCAATGCAAGGTCGATCACTGTTTTGAATGCCGCATAGGGCTGGGCGCCGAGCACTTCTTGCCCGTTGATAAAGACGGTTGGCGTTGAATTCACGCCGATTGCCGCCGCGTCCGTTTTTTCCTGTGCGACCCGATTTGCATATTTATTGCTATCGATGCAGCTCGTGAATGTCGGGATGTTAAGGTTTATTTGCTGGGCAATCTTCAGGAACAACGTCCTATTAAAGAACCCATCATCCTCGCCGCCGCCTTTCGCGAAATCGGCCACTTTTCCGGCGTAGAGCGCATCGTGGTACGCCCATAATTTATTCTGGTCTCCCGCACAATCCGCAGCTTCTGCGGCCGCAACGGATTCCGATCCGAGAAAAGCGAAATTACGGAAAACCATTTTTACCTTTCCTGTATCCACATAGTCTTTCACAATCTGCGGCTGGGCTTCCGAGAAGAACCTCCCGCAGAACGGGCACTGGTAATCGCCGTATTCTATGAGTGTGACTGGGGCGTTCGGGTTGCCCAATACGGCGTCAGCGGCGCTTATTGGCGGGACGGCCGCTTGGGCTGCGCCAGCAGGAGCAACGCTGCCTCCTCGGTAGAGCGTTGCAAAAAGTATCGTTCCCCCGATCAAAATTGCCGCGACAAGAATGGAGATCGGGAGAAAACGATCATTTATAGGCCGATGGCGAGCGGCGGGAGAAAGTTCTTGTGCCTCATCGTGGTGCGTGTCGTGATGTTCCATGGTTTTGAAGAATATTATTTATTTTATGGTTTTGTCGGGCCGTAGGCAATAACGATCTGGTCTTTGTCGCGCAAAACAAGGTCTTCGAAGTCCTGGCTCGGAACGCCGTTCACGGTCATCGTGATCGTATGGCTCGCATCTGCTACGGAATTGAGAATTTGATTGTGATTGAATGTTTTGCCCCAAACTGCGAAGAAATCGGCGAGTGTGAAATCGCGGGGCGACGGCGATTCGACATGGATCATCCCGCTGGTATCGTGGGTATGGATTGGGTGCAGGCATGTGATGCTGTTGCCGATCCCCGCCGGGATCTGCTGATCCTGGCCGTTGATCGTGATCACGAGATGCGGATGGATGTGGAATGTCGTGAGCGTATCGGTCGTGCAGGAAAATGCCAGCGCCCGGGTTGTCTGTGGAGAGGAATTGCTGCTACCCCAGTACCATAACCCCCATATGCCCACGGCGACGAAGAGGATGATCAGCGCGCGCTTCGCCGACCTGTTGAATGATCTTTTTCTTGCGGAGCGTTGTCGCTCGGCACTTTTCTGTTCTCGTTTTGATTCGTGTTGATTGTCTTTGATTTGTTCCATGATGATGTGATGATTACGGATGTGTCGAGAAGGCGGGATTCTTTGCGCCGCAAATAAAAGAATCGCCGATTGTGTCCGTTGCAAAAACCTTCCTACGCTCCCGCGTAGAGTTTGGCGTTGAGAACGCCGTCAGAAAAAAGCTGGGCGAGTGGATCGAAAACCTTTCGGAATAATCTACCCCTATCCCAAAGATATCGCTTCCCTTCGATTTTATCTTTTCCGAGAATCAATTCAAAGAGAGCCACTATCACCAAGAATATCGTAGCGTATGCTTCGGCGGGCGTCGCGGTAAATAAATTTTGCCAAGTCGTAACGCGTCCGGAGGCATCCGCCCCGCAGAGCGCTGTCGTGCCCATCATGAATGGGCACGCGGGCATGGTGCCGCTTTTGTCGGTGTGCATTCCCGCGTCGATTCCGCATGTCGCAACGGCAATGACGGCGATGCAGGCAAGCAAAGCCAGTAATCTATTCATCGAAATGTTCGTCGTCATTGCCTTAGTATAAAGCATTACCATATCAACGGCTATTTACTCCCATTTTAGCCTATCCACGGAGTGCTTGACATAAAATACCCCTAGGGGGTATATTGTACATATGATCACCTCCACATACTATGCATGGTTCTTCTGGAGTTTGTTACTGCTCGTTATTTGGGCGGTGATCTATATGTTCCTTAACACCAAAGAAAGCAAGCGGGAAATGCTCATCGTGAGTGCATGGACGTCGCTTCTCGGCCTTACCGAACCGATCTTTGTGCCTCGCTACTGGAATCCGCCGTCGCTCTTCGATCTCGCGCACCGGACGGGATTTGATATCGAGAGTTTCATCTTCTCGTTCGCAATTGGCGGCCTCGCGGTCGTGCTCTATAATCTGTTTTTCTCATATCGCCCCAATGTGATGGGCGATATGGAGCGGCATCACGCGCGGCATCGTTACCATCTCTGGGCACTCCTCTCGGCTCCGATCGTCTTTGTGGCACTGCTGCTCAGTGCTCCAATCAACCCCATTTACAGTGCATTCATCGCGATGATGGTCGGCGGCGTCGCCACGTGGTATTGTCGCCCCGATCTCAAAAAAAAGATGATCGCGAGCGCGTTCCTCTTCCTCGGGCTTTATTTTCTCTACTTCCTTACACTTATCGCCGCCTACCCGGGTTATGTCGAACGGGTATGGAACCTGGGGGCGATTTCGGGAATCTTGTTCTTGGGAGTGCCGCTCGAAGAACTGATGTTCGCTTTCGGTCTTGGTTTCTACTGGTCGAGCGTGTATGAACACGTTGGATGGCATACATTAACGAAAGGATAAATCACATGGATCACACTAAAAAGAAAGTCTACTGTTGTCTTGAATGCGGCTTACACTATGAGGACGAGAAACTCGCAAAAAAGTGCGAAGCGTGGTGCGGTGAGCACAGGAGCTGCAATCTCGAAATTACGAGCCACGCGGTCGAAAATAAAATCAAAAAAATAATAAATAAAAACTCCAATGAACAACGAACAAAATAAAACAACCTATACGTGCCCGATGCACTCGGAAGTGAAACAGGATGCGCCGGGGAGATGTCCGAAGTGCGGTATGAATTTGGTAGTGGCGGATGCGGATACGGCCGAAAATGAGCACTCACACAAATCGCATGGCGGATGCTGCGGATAAAAACCATTCTCATCTAACTTCAATGGATAATGAACCAAATAAAACAATGTACACTTGCCTGATGCATCCTGAAATACGGCAGGATGCCCCTGGCCGATGCCCAAAGTGCGGCATGAATCTTGTCAAAGAGGGTGACTTGCAACACCCGCATAACGATCACGACAAGAAGGCGCACACCGCAATGGCCGCGCACGCCGGAGGGCAGCTCTATACCTGTCCTATGGATCCGGATGTCATCTCCGACAAGCCCGGCGAATGCCCGAAGTGCGGCATGGAGCTCGTTCCTATGGATATGGGCGGCGGCAGCGACGCGCACGCAGGGCACGGCGGGGCCGAGCAGGATTTCAAGCGCCGCTTCTGGATCACGCTTCCTTTTGTGCTTCTCTCCATGGCGCTCTCGCCGAACATCCAGTTATGGTTCCATTTCGAGTGGACGGTCCCGGGCGGTAGCCTATGGCTCTTTCTGATCGGTGCTTTCGTGTTCTTCTACGGCGGCTTGCCGTTCTTCAAGGCATCCAAAGGGGAACTGACACACAAGAATCCGGCGATGATGACGCTCGTGGCCTTCGCGATCACCGCCGCCTTCGCGTTTTCCATTGCGGCCACATTCTTCTTCCCCGGCAATTCGCTGTACTGGGAGATGGCGACGCTGATCTCCGTCTTCTTGCTCGGCCATTGGCTTGAAATGCGGGCGGTGCGCGGCGCGACCGGTGCCTTGTCGGAACTGGCAAAGCTCATACCACCTTCCGCGCATCTTATGAAAGACGGAGAGCTATCCGACGTGCAGACGAGTGAGCTCGTGATCGGCGACAAGGTACTGGTCAAACCCGGCGAGAAGATTCCGGTAGATGGCAAGGTGGTGGACGGCGAAAGCTCAGTGAGCGAAGCGATGCTCACCGGCGAATCGCGCCCGATCGCCAAAAAAGCGGGCGACGAAGTCGTGGGCGGCTCTCTGAACCAGGACGGCTCGCTCACGGTCGAAGTGGCGAAGACCGGGGCGGATACGGCCATCGCCCAGATTATGAAGCTGGTGCGCGAAGCGCAGGGATCAAAACCGAACGTCCAGCACCTTGCGGACCGTGCGGCGTCGGTGCTCTTCTACGTCGCCGTCGGCGCAGGCGTGCTCTCGTTCATGGCATGGTACTTCATCTGGCCGCAGGGGGCAATCTTCGCCGCCACGGTGGCTGTCGCCGCGATTGTCATCGCCTGTCCGCATGCGCTCGGTCTCGCAATCCCCACGGTGACATCCATCACGACGACCTTGGGCGCGAAGAACGGCATTTTGATCAAAGACATGAAAGGATTGGAAATTGCGCGGAAGCTCAACTACGTGGTGTTCGACAAGACCGGCACGCTCACCAAAGGTGAATTCGGGGTTGCGGATATCGTCTTGTCCGGGACATCCGATATCCGTGATGAGAACGAACTGTTGTCGCTCGCCGCGTCCGTGAACGTGTCTTCGCAACATTCGATCGCGCAAGGTATCGTGAGTGCTGCTAAAGAAAAGAACCTCCGCATGGAGGAGGTCAAAAACTTCAAATCATACCCGGGGAAAGGGGTCTCCGGCAGAGTTGGCGACAAAGAGGTTTTGATCGGCAATAAGGTGCTCATGCGGGAGCAGAACATTGAGGGTGTGACGGATGCCGTGAGCCGTAGCGCCGAGGTAAGTACGCCGAACTACGTGGCGGTGAATGGGAAATTCGCGGGGACGATTTTCCTTGCGGACATAGTGCGGGATGAATCCAAAGAAGCCATCGCGCGGTTGCGCGAAATGGGCATCAAAACAGCGATGCTCACCGGCGACACGCAGGACGTCGCCGATGCCGTGGGCCGTGAACTCGGCATCGACACGGTGTTCGCCCATGTACTGCCCGAGGACAAGGTCAACAAGGTGAAGGAACTGCAGCACGGCGGCAATATCGTCGCCATGGTGGGGGATGGCGTGAATGACGCCGCATCGCTCACCCAGGCGCACGTCGGCATCGCGATCGGAGCGGGCACGGACGTGGCGGTGGCGTCGGCCGACATCGTCCTCATGAAGAGCAACCCGCTCGACGTGGTGAGGGCCATTTCCTTGAGCCGCAAGTCGAACCGCAAGATGGTCCAGAACCTCGCATGGGCGACGGGATACAATGTGTTCGCCATCCCCATCGCGGCGGGCGTGCTCTATCCGTCGTTCCATATTCTCCTTCCTCCGGCATGGGCGGCAATCCTCATGAGCGCGTCGTCGGTCATCGTCGTCGCGAACGCGTTGCTTTTGAGAAAGGAAACTTTGGCGTAGGCAATACACATCAAAGGTCGGTCAATATCATATACACAATACAAAATAATGAAACCAATTTGGAAAGTGCTTGCGTGGCTCTTTGTGGCGTGCGGCCTCCTCACTTACCTTTCCGCATGGGGCAACTTGTGGTTCGGTTGGAGCCTATGGGGAGCCGCGCCGCAGTACTTGTTCTACGACGCGATCTCAACAGGCATCTTCGGGCTGTTTTTCTTGGTGTGGGGGAAATGGAGCAAAGATTAGCGCGATCGCGCTAATGGATTTGTGTTGATGACATACAATAAAACGCCCCTCTTGGGGCGTTTTATTGTATTGGCATCGTTCTTTTCCGCAACCAATTTCTGAGACACAAATCTCCCCACGCGTGGCCGAACCATAAGGCGAGGAATACGAGGACATAAATAATCGCCGCGCCGATATCGGTGGATCCGGCCGCGTACGGACCGCCGAATCCTTCGGCGGTGGACCAGATGACGAGGCACATCGCGATACCTCCCCACGTCGCGATGCGCGGAGCGATGCCGAAGATAAGGGCGATGGCGATCGCGGTTTCCGCAAGCGCGACAAGTAGCGCGAAGAGCTGCGGGTTCACGCCGATGATGTGGATCCAAAGATTTATCCAGTCCCTCACGAGCGTCGACTGGTTGTGAAGGTTTCCTGAAAGGTAGCCCGTAAAGTTTGCGAAGAAATCCGGTTGCCATTTAAAATAGGCGTCGATGCCCCAGATGGCACCGAAAGTGATGCGCAGCCACGCGAATTTGCGCTGATCGGTCATGGTATAGCTTATTATAACTTATTATTTTGAATATGAAACGGCGCAGCGCCCATTCACCTAATTGACTTCATAAGATTACCCCCCCGCTTGCTTTATTGGCTATTTTCGGCTACTATTGGATATAGTTAGAAATAACCAATAAATTTTACGAAAAATATGGCAGAAAACAGATTCAATAAACGAATAAAGCTGAGCCAAGATATTTTGGCAAAGATTGGCAAAATCGACCAATTCAAAGGTCTTTGGCAGGGAAGTGTGCGACTTAGTCCGCAGATTTTGAGTCGTTTGAAGGCGTGGGTCATTATTACGTCCACCGGTGCAAGCACCCGCATCGAAGGGTCAAAAATGTCGGACGAAGAAATCGCCCGATTTTTGCGCGGCTTGAAGGGAAAGAGGCCGAAGAGCCGGGATGAACAGGAAGTGGCTGGCTACGCTGATTTGATCGGCCGGATTTTCGATAGCTGGAAAACAATTAAGCTCACTGAAGGCTGGATTTTGCAATTCCATGATATTCTCTTGCAGTTTTCGGAAAAGGATAAAACCCATAAAGGCAAATATAAAAATTCGCCGAATACGGTGATTATGAAAAACAAGCATGGTGAGCAGGTCGTGCTGTTCGCTCCTACGCCACCGTATCTCGTGAAGCCGGAAATGCAGGCAGCGATCGAATGGACGAACGAGCAGCTGGAAAGCGGAGCTACGCATCCGATTCTCGTTATCGCAAATTTCATCTTTGAGTTTTTGGCGATTCATCCCTTCAAGGATGGCAACGGCAGGGTCAGCCGGGCGCTCACGAATCTACTCCTTTTGAGGGCGGGCTACAGTTACGTTCCGTATGTTTCGCTCGATGAGATCATCGAAAAAACGAGATCGGAATACTATCTCGCGCTTCGCGCCACCCAAAAAAATCATAAGACCAAACACGAAGATATTACGCCGTGGATGGGTTATCTTTTGGGCGCTCTCGTGGAGCAATCTGATCGTGCCCGTGCGCTGATGGAGAACGACCAGCCGGAAAAGATACTTTCCAAGAAACAATTAGAAATTTATCACTTGTTCGATTCCGGCAAGGAAATCGGCATTGCGGAAGCGGTAAAACTTCTCAAGGGCAAAACGCCGCGGGCAACGATTAAGCAGGCGTTATCGCGGCTCGTGAAGCTCAAACTCCTGGAGCAAATCGGGCAGGCTCGTAGTGCGCGCTATAAAAAGATCGCGGACATCGGCGGCGGTTCTACTGTCTGATCTTCACACCCTTCACACTGAACCAGAAAAAACTGTAGAGCGTTGTCAACAGGATAATCACAAGAAATACAGAGATGACGATCTCGCCGTAGGTGAACCCGTTATAATAACTGGGATCGGTCGAGGTACTCTGCCCGTACAGCGTGAGGCAGGTTGAACTGCCAAACTGAAAGGCCCCGCTATCTTTATCGGTAGCGGGGTTTAAAACGCCCTTGGTCAGCACAAGCGGGTTGGAATAACTGCATGTTGTGGTTGAATCTCTCATTAAAATGAAGTGCGTCTTAATCAGACGGGCACGCCTTCATTTTAACCCCTACCGTCAAGGTCGAGTCAAAAGCCAAAGTGTTGATAACTCAAAAAGAGAAAAACCAAGAAACCAAGAAAAATAATTTAGCTATGGCATAACTGGACGGCGGAGACGAACCGCCGTATAGTCCGGCAAGGTCGATAAAAACAGCACAAAACCCATTGTCCCGAAAGGGGTCAGCCGCAAGGCATGATGCGATCAATGAGGTCTCGTATTTTTACTCGTTTTCGAGTAAAATGACGCCCTGGAGCAATCCGAAAGGGTTGTCTCCCACAAGGCCCACTGAATCGCATCGGTGGGCTTTTGTGTTAAAAATAAATTAATATGAAACTAAACGATGCAATAAACCTGTACCTGGGTTCTCGCCATCAGACGCGAAAATCAAAGACGGTTACGATGGATTTTATGCACCTCTCAGATTTCATGTTCTACATGAGGGATACGGACCGGGAGGTCGAATCAATAACTCTCGAAGAATGCGAAAGCTGGTTGGTGCTCGTGAAAGAATTGGGGTATGACGACAACACTCGAATAAAAAAAGCGTTAGCGCTTAAACTGTTTTTTGAGCATATGTTTCGCCGCCGCATCTCAATCGGTTTTGATCCGGACTTAATACCTGTGCCAAGAAAGATATTCAAGTTTCCACGGGTGGCGACGGAGGATCAATACAAGCGGCTTCTCGCTGCCGTGAAAGATGAGGGGAAGTGTGGCGAGATCACTTACGCGGTGCGAGATAAAGCGATCATCATGCTTATCCACGACACCGGAGCAAGAAATGGAGAGATCGCTTCGCTCGACATGGACGACATCGATCTGGGCAGGAAGTCGGCGCGAATCAAGACGGAGAAGTCGCGCGGCGAAATTCCATTCCGGGAAATCTTTTGGAGCCGCGAGGCGAACGAGCAACTTAAAAAGTGGGTCGCCGTCCGTGAGAAGTTTATCGCGACGATGGAGCTGGAGGAACCGAAGGCCGTGTTCTTTGGGATCAAGGCCGGAAGCGGCGCCTCGAACTACTCGGCAAAAGGGAAGCGGTTGCAGGTCAATTACGTTTCCGAACTGTTCCGCAAATACTCGAACAGGGCGCAGTTGCCAATCATCAACCCTCATTCCTTCCGGCATTTGTTCGGGCGCGATCTGGCGAAGAAGAAGGCGAACAACTTCGTCATATCGAGCATGATGGGACACGCTCGGGTTGAGAGCTCGTATCCGTATACGATGCTTTTTGGGAAGGATCGGGAAGACGCTTATAGGAGTTTAAGGGGAGAGTAGCTTTTTCAAAGCATGTCATAGAGGGTGATTTATCCACAGCCGACGTTTCAGCACGACCGGTGGCTGTGCTATTATCAAATTGCAGCTTAAAACTTTTAGTAATTGATGGTTTCCACGTTTTTTAAATTATGCGAGCCACGGTGAGAAGTATGGGAATCACCGTTGAATAACCGGTAGATCGGATACGAGTGGATAATAAGAAAACGGCCCTACAAAGGGCCGTTTTTGTCGGGAATGGAAACTCTTTGTTTCTCATGTATTTCCGTAAGCACTTTTTCAAAAACCTCCGCTTCGGTGAGGCGTGAAGTGTCGAGGATGAAATCGTAATGTTCCGGAGCGTGATAGTCCTCGATACTGTAAAGTGCCCGATAGCGTTCACGTTCCTGAGCCTCGCGCTCGGCGTTCGCCTTTGCGAGTTCGGAAATGGGTTTACCGCTGTTCTCATCCCGCGCACCGGAACGTTCGGCTCCTACGGAAGGTTCCACTTTGAGGAAGATATTGAAGATTCGGAATGGGCTTCCTGTCGCAAAATGCCAGGATATCCGTCCCTGGACGATGAGATTGTCGTGCATACGCATGAGCTCGGCCTGACGCGCATCGGCCTCCCGTTCAACGGCGGGGTTTTCGCGCAGTGCACGATAGAACTGTTCGATTGAAACGCCTTTTTCCGCCGCCATCTGGCGGAAGATGCCGCCCATATACAGCTCTTCGTAGCCGAGCGCGGCTGCGAGTTTCCCGGCAAGCACCGTTTTCCCCGCACCTATATTTCCGCCGATGGTGACGATCATACGTTCTTTTCTTGAGTATACCAGAAAAGTCCGCTATCATATGCCTTATGAGCGAATATCGCCCCACGATCGGACTCGAGGTCCATGCGGAGCTCAAGACGCGGACAAAGATGTTCTGCGACTCATTGAACGACCCCGACGAGACGCGTCCCAATGTGAACGTGTGCCCCGTATGTATGGGCCATCCAGGGACCTTGCCGGTGCCGAACAAAGCCGCGATCGAACATGTGGTGAAGGTGGGGATCGCCCTCGGAGGGGCGCCTAATGCGCATTCGCGCTTCGATCGCAAGAACTATTTCTACCCCGACCTCCCCAAAGCATATCAAATATCGCAATCCGGCCAGCCGCTCGTCATCGGCGGAATGCTGCGCGACGTAAAAGTGAACCATATCCACCTGGAAGAGGATGCGGGCAAGCTCGTCCACGACGACGCAGGAGGCGGAACGCTCGCGGACTACAACCGCGCGGGCGTGCCGCTCATGGAGCTCGTGACGGAGCCGGACATCCATAGCGCTGAGGACGCGGTGGCGTTCATGAAGGAGCTTCAGCTTATCTTGCGCTACCTCGGCGTTTCCGATGCCGACCTCGAACGCGGCCAGATGCGCGCGGATGCGAATATTTCCATTGCAAAAGAAGGCGAACCGCTTGGTACGCGCGCCGAGGTGAAGAATCTCAACTCGTTCAATTCCGTGTTCCAGGCGATCAATTACGAGATCGTGCGCCAGACGGATCTTCTCGAAAAAGGAGAGAAGGTGCGGCAGGAAACGCGCGGTTGGGATGATGCGAAACAGAAGACGATATCCCAGCGTTCCAAGGAGGAAGCGCAGGATTACCGTTATTTTCCCGAACCGGACATTCCGCCTTTCGAAACGGCGTCACTCGACTTGGAAGCCATAAAAATTTCCATTCCGGAACTTCCTGCGGCGAAAAGGGACCGTCTCATGCGGGAATACGGCCTCGACCTCAAGGCATCCGACACTATGGCAGGGGAGCTTGCGATGGCGGCGTATTTCGAGGCGGCGGTGTCTGAATATCGCGAACGCCTTGGAAGGCCCGATGCGCCGGTGGCGACGGTTTATAACTATCTGACGAGCGATCTGCGCGGGCTTATGAACCAGACGGGTGTCGATTTTGATGCGGCGCTCAAGGTGTCGCCGGAACATCTTGCGCATCTTGCGGTGCTCATTGACGGCGACAAGATCACGAGTCGCCAGGCGAAGGATATGCTCGCCAAAATGCTGGAGTCGGGGGATGATCCGGAAGCGATCGTGAAGAGTGAGGGGATCGGCATCTCGGATGAGGGAGAGGCTGAAAAAACCGTCCTTGCCGTGATCGCGGAAAATCCTGTGGCGGTCGCCGATTATAAAAAAGGGAAGACGGCAAGCGTGCAATTCCTCATCGGCAAGGCGATGGGGCGGCTCAAGGGCCGCGCCCGGCCGGACATACTCAAGGAACTGTTCGAAAAGCACTTGCGATAACGGTAGTAACGATATTCAAGCCAGGCAGGGATCGAAATCCCTGCTTTTCTTTTATATAGTACTTTCAAGGAACGCCGCAACGCGCGCGGCGGCATCCTCGGGTGCCGTGAGCCATTGAATGTCGGTGTCCTTTCTGAACCACGTCATCTGTCGTTTGGCATAGCGCACGGTATTGGTTTTCATAAGTGCCACGGCTTCATCGAGCGGACAGATGCCGTGGAGGAAGCCGATGATCTCGCGATAGCCGATCGCGTCGAACGCGGGGATATGTGCGCCATAATGGCCGACGAGGGCTCGCACTTCCTCGACAAGCCCGTCCTTCATCATCTCGTCAATGCGCGTTTCGATCCTCATGCGGAGGATTTCCGTCGGAGGATCGATGCCAAGTTCCAGTGATGTGAAAAGGGGTGGCCGTTGGCGCCGCTGGGCGGTGAAGGGTTCTCCTGTCGTGATAGCCACCTCGAGCGCACGTACCACGCGGCGGGGATTTTTTGGGTCAACAACATATTCCGCTTCGGGGTCGCGCGCAACGAGCTTTTGAAAGACGGCGGCGAGACCTTCCGTTTCGATCTCTTTCTCGATTGATGCGCGGAGCACGGGATCGGGCTTGATGTGCGGGATGTCGAGGTTCAGGATGACGGCACGCACATAGAGTCCGGTGCCTCCGACAAGGAAGGGGATATGTCCGCGGGAGATGATATCGCGGATTGCCGTCACGGCATCGTGCTGATAATCGGCGACGGTATAATCCTCGTCGGGATTTTTGATATCGATCAGATGATGGGGGATGGCGGCCTGTTCAATGGGGGTCGCCTTCGCCGTGCCGATGTCCATGCCTCGGTAGATCTGACGTGAATCGGCCGAAACGATCTCGCCGTTGAATTTTTTGGCAAGCGCGACGGCAAGCGACGTTTTTCCGCTTGCGGTGGGGCCGACGATGGCGACGATGGGAGGTGTTGGATGGGTTTTCATCGTGATCCCGTGGTATCAATCCGCCGCGGCTGCAAGCCGTGGCGACGCTTCACTGTTCACCCAAAATCCATTTTATAGCGTCTTTTCAGCCGTTTCGCCCAAGATTGCGTCAATGAACTGCGTCAGTGGCATCTCCGTTTCCTCGCCTTTGCGGTTGCGCACATTGACGGTGCCGGCGGTCGCTTCCTTCTCTCCGGCGACGAGCAGGTAGGGGATTTTCATTATGTCGGCGCCGCGGATGCGCTTGCCGAGCGATTCGTCGGCCTCTGCGAACTCCGCGCGGACCCCTGCTTTAAGGAGTGCTTCGTGTACGCTTCTGCCGTATTCCGCGAACTTCTCGCTCACGGGAATGACGGTCGCCTGTACCGGTGCGAGCCATAGAGGGAAAGCGCCGGCGAAATGTTCGATGATGACGGAAAGGAACCGTTCGATGGACCCCATGATCGCAGCGTGGATCATGACAATGCGTTCGTGCTCGCCGGATTCGTTGATGCAGAAAAGGTCGAACCGTTCCGGCATGTTCATGTCGAGTTGGATGGTTGCCACCTGGTGTTCGCGCCCGATCGCGTCCTTGCCCATGAAATCGAGCTTGGGGCCATAGAAAGCGGCCTCCCCGACACCGTCGAACGCATCAGCCTTCTTTTCGCTCACGATCTCCCGAAGCATGTCTTCCGCGATTTTCCAGCGCGCGGCGTCGCCGAGGTATTTCTCGGGATGCGCGGGGTCATGGAGCGAGAGGCGGACGCGGAGCTTGAAGCCGAACGCGCCATAGAAGTCGTGGATGATGTCCCATATCTTTATGAACTCCTCCTTCGTCTGCGACTGGCGACAAAAGACATGAGCATCGTCCTGGGTGATCGAAAGTACGCGCGCAAGGCCGGCGAGTTCGCCCGATTGCTCGTCGCGGTAAACTTTCGTGGTGTTTGCATACCGCTGGGGAAGTTCGCGATAGCTCCACTGCCGGCGCGCGTAGATCTGCGTATGATGCGGGCAGTTCATGGGCTTCATGGCATATTCGTGGCCCTCGCGCGTCGTGATCTTGAAAAGATCGTCCTTGTATTTGTCCCAGTGGCCGCTCTTTTCATAGAGCTCCCTCTTGGTGATGTGAGGGATATCAACCTGTGCGTATCCCCGCGCCTTTCGGAGCGACCAGACAAAATCGTCGAGCAGATTGCGGACGAGCGTGCCCTTCGGCGTCCAGAGTGGAAGGCCGGGACCCACGAGTTCCGAGAATGTGAAAAGGTCGAGCTGGGGACCAAGCTTCTTGTGGTCGCGCTTTTTCGCCTCCTCGAGAAGCTTCTCGTAGTCCTTGAGCGCTTCCTTGTTCTCGAATGCCAGCCCGTAGATACGCTGGAGCTGAGGCTTTTTTTCGTCGCCGCGCCAATAAGCGCCGGCGATCTTGTCGAGCGCGAACGCATCTGCGGGAATCTCGCTCGTATTCTCCACGTGCCCTCCGCGGCAAAGGTCCATAAAAACGTCGCCGGTCTCGTAGACGGTGATCTTCTCGCCGCTCGCGGCAAGATCATCAATGAGCTCAAGCTTGAAGGGTTGGTGGGCGAAAAGCTTTCTTGCTTCGTCGGCGGTCACCTCGCGGCCGGAGAAGGGGAGTTTCTTGTTGACGAACGAGCGCATCGTTTTCTCGAATGCTTTGAGGTCATCAGGAGTGACGGCGCGGGAGAGTTGGAAATCATAATAGAAGCCGTTCTCAACGGTCGGGCCGATGCCAAGCTTGGCGTCGGGGAACTCCTTGAGTACGGCTGCGGCGAGGAGGTGCGCGAGCGAGTGCCGGATATGGTCGAGAGAGGGGGTTTCGTTGGCCATAGGGTCATTCTATGTCAAATAAAGGGCGATTTCAATGAAAAAGCGACCTTGGGAAAGGTCGCTGGGGAGATGGTGTGAGCGGAAGATGTGACCGGGTCTTTAGAACGCGCCGGCCCTTTGCATGAGGTGTCCGACCAGTTTCTTCATCACGATTGAGCGCCGGTGCCCGTCGAGCACCATTGCGTCCTTTCGGATGCCCGCGAGGACGACGCTTACGATGTCGGAATCCTCATCCCTTCCGAGGTATCCCGAGAAAGAACCGCGGTGCATCGGTTTGAGGACATCTTCCATGCCGATCTGGACGATAAGGGTCCAGTAGAAACGCTCGCGGCTTGTCGCCTTGCTCGATGCGAGATCAATGGAACGCTCCCACCGGGGTATAAGCGATACGGATTTTTCGGAAACAACAGGCGCGGTTGCTGTTGGGGTCATAACGTGGCCCTCCCGCCACTACTTGACAGCCTACCAGAGTTTATGTTGTTTAGCAAATCACCGCCCGTATCGTTGATGGCGCCGTACCGTGAGCCACGATGCGATCGTGGACACAATCGCGATTGCGATGACGGCCGAAGCAAAATATTGGTCTGCGCGAGGGAATGCGGCGCCAAGCCAGTAGCCCGAAGCGCACATCGCCCCTACCCAAAGGGCGGCTCCCGCTATGTTGTAGAATGCGAAACGGGAGTAGCTCATATCGCCGACGCCTGCGAATGCGGGCGCGAGCGTGCGGATGAAGGGAAGAAAGCGCGCAAAGAGCACCGTCTTCGATCCATATTTTTCGAAAAATGCCCGTGACCGGTCTATATATGCCGCATCGAACCATCGAGATCCATCCCTTGTGAATATTCGGGGACCATATCGCTTTCCGAGCGTGTACTCGAGGCTGTCGGCGAAGACGGCGGCGAAAAACGAGATACCGACGACGATCCATATATTGAAGAACCCGAGCGATGCAAGGATGGATGCGGTAAAGATGAGCGTTTCGCCGCCGGGGAGGAAAAGTCCCACGAGGAATCCAGTTTCGGCGAAGACGCCGGCAAAAAGGCCGATGTAGCCGGCAGCAAGCAGGAACGAGGTAGAGTTGAAATTAAAAAACGAGGAGAGCCAGGTCATGGGATGGGATAACACACGCACATCGCCCAAGGGACGATTACGAAGCCAAGAGGCGATCGCTGTTGTCGCCTTATTATACGTTATTCCCCGGGCTTTTGCTTCTTCTATGCGCGCGCGGCTTTTGTCCCGTCGAAGGCCTTGCCGGGCTGCCATGGTACGCCGAGCCAGGGGAGGAGCCATCGGTCGAAGCCGAGCCATCCTGCGCTTCTCCATGCAAGGATGAGGAAGAGTTCGATCACGAGGAGGAGAGGATTGATGCTGACCGTTCCGGCAAAGAGGTAATTGAGGTTCATGAACGCCCCGGCGAACGCCGCGATGCCGGTAAAGGCGCCAAGGATGAGTGCCACTCCTGCAGCGACCTCACCGAATGCGACGACATTTGCAAAAAGAGCCGCATGGGGGACCACGACGTTTGCGAGGTACCATCCGTACCAGACCGAGACGTTCGGATGCGCGCCGGATTCCTGGGCGAGCGCTCCTGCGAGGAATCCGCGAAGGGCCGCTCCCGCATGAGGTCCGATCCAGCCTCCGCCGGATACCTTCTCCCATCCGGCCGAGAGCCATTGGTAGCCGACGTACACGCGTGCCACGAACCAAAGCCACCCGAGGCGGCTGTCGGCAAACAGGAATTTTGAAAGGCGCGGTTCGGGGATTTCGATCTTATAAGAGGAAGCCATGCGTTAAGTATAGCAGAACCGTCTCAAAGCAAAAAAGGTTTCTATTTGATGAGCATTCCGTCGCCGAAGGAATAGAAACGGAATCTGTTCTCGATGGCGGTTTTATAGAGGTCCACGACCGATCGGCGCGCTCCTTTGTCTTCGAGGAATGCTTGTACGAGCATCATGAGCGATGTTCCGGGAAGATGGAAATTCGTGATCATCGCGTCCGCGATCCGGAAATGGTGCGGAGGCCGTATAAAGATATCGGTGGCGCCCGAAAGGGGGATGCGGCCGCGCGCAAGTATCTTCGCGGCCTGCGATTCAAGGGTGCGTACGACGGTCGTGCCGACCGCCACGACGGGAGCGCCTGCGGCCTTGTGCCGGCGAATGGCTGCGCGAGCAGAAGCGGGGATGGAGAAGGATTCCGTGTGGAGCGTTCCCTGTGAAAGGTTTTCCTCTGAAACGGGTGCGAATGTGCCGAGGCCGACATGGAGCGTCACGAATGTCCGCGTGAAGTCGTTATCCCTTGTTTTGATCCGGCCATCGAAGAGCCGGTGCAGGAGTCTTTCGGTAAAATGGAGCGATGCCGTGGGTGCCGCTGCCGATGCAGGTTTCCTTCCGAAGACCGCCTGATATTGTTTGCGGAGTGCCGCCTCGCCGAGCGGCGTGCCTTTGATGTATTTGGGGATGGGTGTTATGCCTTTCTTTTCCAAGATGGCAAAAAATTCATGGACAGAGCAACGGGGTTTGAGATGGAAGATATTCTCGTCCTGCCGCACTGCCGTAAAGGATAGCGGGGAAGCCCCCGCCCCTTTCCGCGGAACACCGAAGAAAAGCGTTGAGCCTACATTGATCTTGCGGTCCGCAATGGCGGGAATCGGCCCGCGGCGATCCCACTCATTGACGAGGAAAAGCACTTCCACTTTGCCTCCGGTTTCCTTACGGAGCTCGGCGCGCGCCGGAACGACCTTCGTGTCATTGAACACAAGGAGGCTCCGCGACGGGAGATGGTCACCGAGATGCGCAAATGTATCGAATGTAACTCCGTCGCCCGCGGTATCATAGACGAAAAGCCGTGCCGCATCGCGCGGAACGGAGGGACGGGACGCAATGAGTTCCTCCGGCAGGTGATATGAATAATCCATCGAAATCATTGTGCTATACTTCAAGCATAAAGGCCATGCCTTGCGGTGAGCCATGTCCGGCGGCGCGGGGCTATAAAAAATAAATACATTCGAACAAACATGGAAGAAAAGAAGACGGGTCAGTTGTTGTGGATGGGCGTCGTGCTTGGCGTGAGCATGATCATCGTTGCGCTCATTGTCGGATACGTGATCGATTATGTTAAGACATACGATAATACCGTGATCACGGTGACCGGCGTCGCGACGAAGCAGGTGAAATCGGATGACGTAAAGTGGCAGAGCGAATTTGCGGAACAAGCGGGCCCCACGGCGGCGGATCTCCAGCAGGGTTCGGTGAAGATGCAGAACGACCTCCAGACGATCCTCGCATATTTCGAAACGAACGGCGTGGCAACATCGGATATCACCATTGACCCGCTCTCGATAGACCCGATGTATCAGACGCCGAATGGCGTGTACAGCGGGAAATACGGCGGGGTAGGCGGCACGCTCGTGAGCTACAATCTCACGCAAGACGTGCATATCGAGTCGAGTGACGTGGATGGAGTGACGGCGCTTGCGCAGAAAGCGCCGCAGTATTTCGCGGGTAAAGGCATCGTGTTCTCCACCAACAACCCCGAATATTATCTGAGCAACGGGTTGCTCGATTCGATTCGCAACGAGATGCTGGGCGAGGCGCTCGCCGACGCAAAATCACGTGCGCAGGCGATCACGGAAGGAGTGGGAGCGAGCGTCGGAAATCTCCGATCGTCGAGTGTGGGCGTCACCCAGATTACGCCGGTGAATTCGACGGAAGCGTCGGATATGGGCACATACGACACGACCTCCGTCGAGAAGCTGATCACCTATCTGGTGCATACGACGTTTACCCTTAGATAAAGGCAAAGGGCAATCGTATATATAAGAACGTTCGTATCGTCGCTATTCCGCGGGCAGTATCTTTCGCGTGCCTTCCTTGAACACCGGGGAGATCGGGCGGATGGCAAAGGTAGCGAGTCCGAGGGCGTTCAGTGCGAGGTCCATCGCGTCGAGCGCAATGGGATGGTTGCCGATGAGTTCCGTGAACGAGCGCGTGATGCCGTCAGGGCAGAGATAGAAGACGCGGTCATACCAGAACTGGCGTCCGGGAAGTTCGGGGTAGTCGTTCATGACCGCGCGCACATTCTCCGCATAACGGAGATTGAGGGAACGATGCGTTTGCGGCATAAAGAGCACATCGCTTTTCTTTTCGTCGCGCACCTCATGTACGAAGTCAATGAATGTCCGGGCGTTCGTGAGGTTGACGGCGCCATTCGGTTCGAAGCTGTGCCGATCGCCGCCCGAAAGGATGGGCAGGCCGGCCTCCCTTGCCATTGCGGCGACGCGCCGGTTCATATGCCACGGTTGCATCGCGTTTACTTCGAGTGCGTGGAGCGAGGCGCGATGGTTCTCAAGGAACTCGCGCACGCGCGATTCATGGATCTCGAAACCGATGCGCCCCTGATCGGAAAGCGGATGATTGAAGACGATGAGCGAGTCGGGAAGGTGGGCGAGATCGGCAAGGATGCCGCCAAGCGATTCGTGGTCGGGGTTCGCGGTATATTCCTTGAGTCGCGCAAGGATGGCATCCTTTTCGGCGACGGGAAGATTGTGGACGCCGATATGGAAAACGGCGCCTTTATAAGGGGCGGTCCATTCGAGGGAGACGGGGTTTTCCGGAAGGTCGCGCGAGGCATCGAATGAGTCGTGGTCGGTGAACGATGCAAGCGGTTCGAGGCCGAGTTTTTCGATCTGGCGTGATTCGAGCGCACGGGCCATGCCGGGGGAAACGGGCGATGTCCAATATCCCAGCGAATAGTCGAATTTCCGGTTCCACTTCTTTTGGTATTTACCCTCCGCCCAGCGGAGAAGCACCGGCAGGAAATAAAGCTTTTGGACCGCCCCGGGCAGGAATGCCAAACTTTCGTGGGAGTGCCAAGTATGGCTATGGAGAGAAACGCCATGGGACCACGTTTCGCGGAGTTCTCGGGGCGATCCACCTTTCTTCCACTGGTAATAAAACGCCGTCCCGGCGGCGCCTTTCTGTTTGATCATGGTTTTCTAATAATACAAAAATAGGGGAATATCTTCAATAATGCGTCGAATACGCCTATTTATATAAAAAATCGCCGTTGGCAGAGGTGCCTTCGGCGATGATGAGTGATGAGAGGGGGGTAAGGTTTCGGGCATTCAGTCCGTCAGCGTGCCGCAATCGGCGCAGCCGTAGATGTTCCCGTAGAAATGATTGAGCAGTTGGTGCGCCACCTTGCAGGCAAGGTTGCGGTCGAATTCCCCGTGTTGTGTGATATGCGGTCCGATCACAATATCCCAGCAGGGCGCATCGAGGCGTTCCGGATGGAACGTGACGCGGTACGATTCAGGGGCGGCGTCATCGTAGGCGAGGAAGGCGGTGCTCTCCAGCGGGATATGCTCGGCCTCGCATATCTTCACTACGACACTCGGATCATTCAGTATCTTGCGGTTGGTCAGGATCCTGCAATCGGTCCTGAAGTGGTTCACGAATGCCGGACTGAGCATTGTGACGAATTCGGCGCCGAGACGATCGGATGCGGCGGCGACGATGAGCCCAGGGACATGTCGCGAGTGGGCCATGCGTGAAGGTTGTTGCGGCGCTGCAACGGCGATGGTCATTGTTCCTTTTTTCCTCCTATGTGATTTTCAAACAGCTATTCCGTCCCCTTATTATTCTGCACCGCGATCGGTGCGCTTCGGAGGTCGGCGTGAATCCATATCTTTCATCCTTGTTTGTGGTATGGACTCGCGTCGGCTTCCAAAGAAAAACCCCTGGGTGGAAGGCCAGGGGTTTTATGAGCGCTTACGGTCGCGGCATCACGCCGCAGAACCTCCCCTTATCCTTCCGGAGCAGAACGTTTTATACGCGAAAAAGTCCGCCTGCCAGACCTTGGCGGAAATGAAGCGGAGAGAGCAGAGATGCCGTGCGGAAGCGCGTTTCATGATGGTGATTGTTCCATTATAGAGATTGCGAAGGGATTATGTCAACAAAAAAGCCCTCGTCGGTGAGAGAACTTTTTTGGATTGGGCTCGCCCTTCGCGATCCCTGCGCAAGCCCATAACGAGCGTACGGATCACGGAAAGAGTTAACTTCCGCAATGTATCAATATTAGGTCCTCAGCATCGTCCACGGACAATACATTTGCGGGCCATTTGATAGAGCGTGTCTTATTTGATCGGAAGTTTGGTTCTTGCCCGGTTGGGCGTTGGGCAAACCCAGCCTCCATTCTGCGATGTATCCCGATTATGCCAATGACAGAAAGGGGAAAAAATGTGGAAAACATGTTGAAAGCGGGGAAGGCCCGATTTATATAGATCCGGAAGGAATGACCGGCGGGGAGTCGGAGATTGAGGGACGACGAGTGCGTCGTTTATGAGTTGTAGAATAGAGGGAGGAGGGAAATAAAGGGAAAAATGCAATATGACACAGCTTCAGGCGCTCATTCAGCGATTGGGGTATTCCCCGCACGAAGCAGCGGTCTATTTGGCTACGCTCGCACTCGGCGTTGCTACCGAAACGGCGATCGCCGCATATGCGAGACTTCCGCGTACCACAGTGTCCTCGGTGGTGATTTCATTAAGGAAAAAAGGATTGTTGAATACTTATTTGAAAGGGCGCCGCAAAATATGGAGCGCTGAAAATCCGGAAAAATTCATGACATCGCTTATGGAGCGGGAAGGGGCGCTCAAGACGGCTCTGCCGGCACTCCATGCCCTCCAGCATGGAAATGAAGAGTACTCGACGATGCGATCATATGAAGGCATTGATGGAATAAAGCGTATTCTTGCCGACATCATCGCGACAAAACATAACATTTATGCGATCATACCCTGTGATGATTGGATGGGGCTCCTCGGCACGCGGTTCGTGAGGCGTTTCTCCTCGGCACGCAAAAAGCATTTTCTGCGTATGCATCTTCTTACAACAAAAACATCCGCCTCCTCTGCGCTCGTGATGTCGGATGCCGCGGAGCTGCGGGCGACCCGTTATATTCCCGAAGGGATGGCTGTCGGGAACGCGAACTTTCTCTATGGCAGTAAGGTGGCAATGATCTCGCTCGGCGATCGTCCGGAAGGGGTGGTGATGGAAGACCAGGGCATCTGCCGCACTATGAAAATACTCTTCGAAAGTCTTTGGATGAGAAGCGGAGGATCGATCGGCGAACTATCCTGAGAAGACGGTTAAAAAAGACGACGACATCATCGTCGTTCGCATAGGCTGTATTGTCGATATGGCGTGCCTTGATCGTCCCGTGGTGAAAATATCGGATATCCCTTGCCTGGAAGATGTCTTTTTCTAGTATGAGTATCTGCGGCGACGTGGAAGCCCGCTATTGCACAAAGCGGGTATGGGCACAAAAAAGCCATGGAATGTTACCAATATCATCACCATGAAAGTACGCGACGTAATGACACAGCATATGATCGTGCTTTCGACCCGCACCTCGTACGAGGAGGCGGCGCGTATCCTTTATGGCAATAAAACGAGCGGCGCGCCCGTCGTGGATTCGACGGGCAGGATCGCGGGAATCCTCTCGGAGAAGGACCTGTTCCGGGCGATGTTCCCGAAATATGGGGAGTATCTTGCGGAGCCTCATGTGTACCGCGATCAGGAACTCCAAGAGGAGCGGGTGATCGAGATACGGCATGAATCGATCGGGAAATATATGACATCGCCGGCGATCGTTGTTGATGCGGATGCGCCGATCCTCCGTGCCGGAGGCCTGTTGCTCGCATACGGACTTCACCGGCTTCCCGTTATGGAGGCCGGTCGGCTCGTCGGTATCGTCACGCGCGAGGAGATTTTCCAGACCATACTCCAGCGCCGGCTCTTTTCCGCGATTCTAAAGGTCGAAAACATGCCGCGCACCGGCATGATCATCCACCGATAATATGGAAGAGATTACAAAAGCAACGCAACTTGTCGGCGTCGTCAGGCACTACTACGGGAAGCCGCATGTGGCCATCGTGAAGTTTACGGAAGATATTCCCATGAGGACCCGAGTTCATTTCATCGGGAAGCATACCGACCTTGAGGAAGAGATCGACTCGATGGAATACGACCATCGTCCCGTCACCATCGCAAGAGGCGGCGAGGAAATCGGTGTCCGCGTCGCGACGAAGGTGCACAGGGGAGATCGCGTCTATATCATAAAATGAGCAGCCGCACGCTCGGAGCATAATTGCCATTCGCCGAGGGAAAGTGTATATGAATAGTAGTTTCATTGCATCTCTAAAAAAAGAGAGAGAGGAGGTGGCATGTGCCGCCAAAAGTACTGCCGACTCGCAGAGAATTGGGATGGATATGGAAGGATCATCTGAAAGATCTTGGGTTCTTCGTAACGGAGGGCCTTGATCATTTCCGCCGCACCGTGAAGAATATGCGCGCGGAAGCGCCCTCGTTCCGTGAGGGCGCTGAGTTGGGCTTCGCATGGCAGGATCGCGAACTGACTGCCATAGGGTGGACGTCGTACGTGCCGTCTCTCGGTAGGTCGCGGGAGAGCGATCATGGCTGGATCGTCATCGAACAGGACGGGGATCCGGTCTATTTCGTACCCTTGAATCGCACCGGGAAGTTCGTATCGAATTTCGATATGGAACTCCGGATCGCTCGTCTCCGGATCGCATATCGCCCTCGATGTCCGGTCTGCAAAGAACGGATGAAGATCGTGATGGGAAAGGGGCTCGGATCGCGCTATTGGCGCTGTCCGGCCGGGCATGCGCGTGCTTCCTGGGATACGAAAGCGTTTCTTGCGGCATTGCCTCTTGAAGCGAAGCGATATCTTACTCGCCGTCGCGCTGCGAGGGGACGATGGCAGAAGATATGCAGGAAGCTCGGGAAGAAGATCAGGCAGGCCATGCTCATCCGGAGGAAATGGCGCAGGATCCCCGTGCCGCCCGAAGGGTTCTGAAAAACCGATGCCGGACATATCACGTGTCCGGCTTTTTATTGTTTTAGCTTACGACCACTCTTGCGACACTGTAGATCTCACGCATGGTGTAATGGTCGGAGAAGGGAATATCGTTGCCGTTCGCCACGTAGGGATCCTTCATGATGTAATTGCCGCGGCTGCCGCTCACAAGCACCACGAAGTGGGTACCGCCGTAGGCGTTCAATCCGACAATAACCGGATTGCCCGTAGCGAGAGTGGCATCGATCGCCGCTCTTTGCCTTGTGGCGGAAGCGCCGCCCGCGGTGATGGTCATAAGGAGGTATGCGGGATAATAGGCGGCGAAATTTGCGGGATTGGAGTTAATAGTGACCGGTGTAACATTCCGATAGCCGTAATGGGTTATGACCATTGCCATGGCGGTGATGAGGCATCCGTCGCTCGCAAGAGTGTATCGCGTACCATTGAGGGAATTACCGCCCCAGGCGCTGTCGCGCTGGCTGTAATAGCATCCCCATGAATCGCACCGCGTCTCATTGCCGAGAAGTTTCGAGCCGCCGGCGTTCTGGGTGAATGCCGAGAAGCTGTTGAGCTCCGCTTCGGCCTGCGCGAGAAGTTTTTCATAATTCGCTTGCTTTGCGCTCGTCTGCACGAGGAGCTGGTTCTTCTGCTGGACGGTCTGCGTGAGGGACATCTGCTGCGAAGCGAGCGTTTGCTGCTGCGAAGAGAGCGCCTGCTGTTTATCCTGCGATGCGGCCTTCGACGAAGCCAATAAGTTTTTCTGCGACTGGAGCGACGTTACTTCGTTCGTTACCGCTTCCTGCACTTGAAGCGTGGCATTCACGTCGCTCCATGCCGAAGTGAGGTCATTTGAAGACAGCACCTGCATGAAGAGGGGCTGGTTGTCGTCTTTTTGGAGATTGATGAGATAGCTTGCGAGCGCCTGCTGATCTGCTGCGATTGACGCCTGCGTGTCGTTGATCTGTCCGCCGAGCTGCTGGATCTGGAGCTGGGTGGTGTTCAGCTGGCGCTGGGTCACCGCGACCTGTGCCTGGATCTTGTTGCGCTGGAGGTCGAGCGAATTGATCGCCGCCTGGAGCGTCTTCTTGTCCGCGCCGGCTTGCTGGATCTGCTGCTGATAGGTGGCGATCTCTTGGTTCAGCTGGGCGATCGCCGCGTTGTTGGCGTCGATCTGCGACTGGAGCGCCGCCGAACTTGAGGCATTCGAAGACGCGGACGTGGAACTCGCCGTTTGGGCCATCGCGGTCAGGGCGTGCCAAGCCAACGCCTCGGATGCGGCGGTGATGGCGATTGCGACGGCAAAAAGCGTGGCAAGGGTCTTTTTTGTATACATAAAACAGGACTGGCTTACTTAATGGTCATCAGGAACAGGTATATACCACAGTAAAGACAACGTGGAGATCAGAAAGGGGATACTCCTATTATACGGGATTTTGGGGCATTCTGCCACAGAACCCGTCCCAATATTGAAACTCCGCACGGTATTTGCTACCATAGTATCCGTATTCCGCAGTAGCTCAATGGTAGAGCGTCTCGCTGTTAACGAGAGGGTTCCAGGTTCGAGTCCTGGCTGCGGAGCAAAAAATGCGGGGTATTGAAACATCGGGACTTTTGTGTATAATATGGATATGGGATTTTTCAGCAAAATGTTCGAACGGCCGGCCGAAGAGCCGTCCAAGGAAGATCAGCTTCGCCAAAGGTTGGCGAGTTTGGAGCAGCAGCGCACGGAGATCGAGTTTTATGTGGAACACCGCGAAAGGGATTCGTATCTTGTGGGAAAGTCGGATGCCGATCGGCTCGCCGAGGTGAACGAACAGATCGCGGCAGTGAAGAGGGAACTTGGAGAACCGGAAGAACCTCCGGCAGAGGACGAAGGATCACGGGAAAAAGCCGCGTAGCAAACGCGGTTTTTGTTTTGTCCCGCGCATTGTATTTAAGGAGACTCTTTGTTATAAAAAAGGAAGGAACTCAATTTGCTTTGCCCGGATGAAGGGAGGGAGTTATGGCAAAAAGGCATACGTACGACGTACAATGCCCCCAATGCAAGTCGCACTCGAAAGTGCGTATGCGGGGGAAATGCGAGGGGACGACGGTCGGGGTGCGGTGCGAAGAATGCCATTACATGTTCGACAAGGTTATCACCATGACGGACAGGGTATTCAATGTCCCGCCCGACAGGAACACTGTCCACAATCCGCTCCTTATGGAATTCGGTAAAGCACTGCACGAAACGGCCCTTTCGGCATTCAGTTCGAGCGAACTGTTGAATGCTTTGGTCGAAAAGCTGAAGAAAGAGGGATATGCACCCAATATTTCCATGGGGTTCGAGGTCAGTCTCGTTCGCACGGGAGGAGGGGAGTACAAGGAACCGGTGCCTCTTGTGGAAAATGGCTGCATCGTACCCGGCGTATTCAGCGAACAGGACCAAAATGAGCTGAAGGATCTCCGGATCAGCTTGGAGGGAGAATAAAATCATGATTGGAGGCAGGCCGTTCTTCGGAACGGCCTTTTATGCACCCACGCCCCCTTTCATTACATGAGAATTCCTGTTATAAAAAAAGAAGAATGAGTTTTCGGAGGGGATTATGGAATCGGTTCTTGAGCACAGCATCCTCTGCCCGCACTGCGGGAAAGACCTTACGATAAAATTCACCACGAAGTCGCTGGGATCGCTTCAGGAGTGGACCTGTCCCTATGATGGGTGCAAAAAGCGATTCGGAGCCATCCTTGCGGTCGATTCGACCATGGCGATGGAGGTTTCCATCGTGGTGGACGTTGATCGTCTCCCCCAAACCCACTCTTTCGCCAGAGAGTTGAGTGAAGGGATCGCGCGGGCGTTGGTTTCGAATATCGGCCTGCAATCTCTCATAGAGAGAATACGGAAAAGCGGCTTTGAACCGGAAATATCGACGGATGTGGATGTGGCGTTTATGCCGACCGATCCGCCAAGCGATCTAATCTCGCTCGTGAAGGGCGGTAGCGTGGTAGCGGGCGTTTTCACCAAGGAGGATGAAGCCGCCTTCCACAATATTTTCAGAATCAGCCTGAAGGAACGATAGTCGGAAACGCAATGCCGCACGAGTGTGCGGCATTTTCTATTTCTATCCTTGTGTCGGCGGAAGACTGATCATGATGCCGCCGGAGGCGGTCGTCGAAAGTTCGAAATATTTGTTGGACGAGCCGCCGGTCGTGAAGCTGAGCGGCATGGATGTCGGGTCCACGTTGAAGGTCACCTGCTGGTTGGGATATGAGGCCCCGGGTGCGCCGATGCAGGTACCGTTCTCCCCGAATGTGAACGCCGCGTTAAGGGGTCCCTCGGTGTCGCCCATCTCGTCGGTGATGAACTTGATGTTAAGCGGCACACACTCGGCGATCGCGCCCATCTGAATATTGACATCGAGCGTGAGCTGGGAACCGGAGAGCGTCGCGCCCGTGATCGAGAGCGTATCATAGCCCTCCGTCCAACTCACCGGGGGGGTGGCGTAAGTGGCGGAATAGTTTGCGAGGGTCGTCGAGGCGGTGGTGCTCCCGTTTGCCAGGGTGCTCGTCGCGGTCGAGCTTGCGAGCGTCGAGCTTGCGCTGGTGGACGCATTGAAGGAGACGGTGCTTGTCGGGAGGGGCGAGCTTACGATATACGTTCCGCCGCCGTAGAAAACAATAAAAGAAGCGATCGCACCAAGGACGATGGCGGCGGCGAGCAGGATGACGAGCGCGCGGTTCAATGTGAGATGCGTGCGAAGCCAATGCATCATCTCCTTATTATACTAAATTCCGCTATTCGGCGGAGGAGGATGGGTCGTCCTCCTTTTTCTTGCGGTCCGTCGCGCGGGCATCCACTTCATACGATGTGTTCTGCGCTTCGAAGAAATTCACGAGTTCGAGTACGTCCGTCGCGCCGCTCATCCACTTGGCGGGGTTCTTCGCCCCATAGTGAGCGCCGATGCCGAGCTCCTCGAGCCGCCGGTCCGCGACGTACTGCACATACTGGTTCACATAATCGGCATTGAGGCCGAGGATGCCGCGGGGGAAGAGATCCTTGTTGTATTCCACCTCGAGATCAACCCCTTGTACGATGATGCTTTTGATCTCATCGGCGAACTCGCGCGTGAGGATCTCCGGATTCTCCTCGAGGATGTTCTGGATGAGGTTCATGCCGAATTTGAGATGGAGCGATTCGTCGCGGATCACCCAATTGATGAGCGAACCGAGGTTGCGGAGCTGATTCCTCTGGCGGAACGAAAGCACCACCATGAATCCGCTGTAGAACCAGATGCCTTCCATCACGAGGTTTGTCGCGACAAGGTTGCGGATAAAATCCTTCTTGCCCTCCGACGTCGAGACGTCGAGCGTGTCCTCGGTCATCCGCTTCATGTAGTTGTTGATGTAGTCCTCCTTCGCCTTCATGGACGGTACGGCGATGTGCCGGGCGAACGCCTCATCGCGGTCGATGGGGAAGGTCTCGAGCACGTATTCGAAGGCGACGCAGTGGTTTGCCTCCTCCCACATCTGTTTTGCGAGGTAGAGATGGCATTCCGGCGATTTGAGGTACGGATAGATGCCGAGTGCGATCGAACGGTTCACGATGAGTTCCGCGGGATTGAAGAATGAAATGAGGAATTCCACCGCGTGGCGTTCATCGTCCGTCATCTTCTCCCAGTCATAAAGGTCTTCTTTGAGCGCGATCTCATGGGGGAACCACGTGTTGCGCACCGCCTGGTTATAGAGATCGTATGCCCACTGGTAGCGGATGGGGTGGATGTTCATGTCCTCGGGGGACGGTTTTCCGATAAGCATATGGTTGGTGGTTGATGGTTATTGGCAGGAATCGCATACGAGATCGGCCTGCGGATCCGAAGGAGGCATGATGCGGGGTTCTTTCTTCGGTACGGCCTGTTGCTGTGCGCCACGCGGCTCGAAATAGTGCTCGGTCCGTGCCGCCTTCGGTTCTTCGGCCACCGCGGCGAATGCGGCGGCAGGGGAGGATGTGTCCGCCGTTGCCGCTGCCGGCATGTCCGATGCCGCCTGCATCACCGCGGCGAATCCGCGCTTGCCCATTGCCTCGGCCTTGTTCACGCGCACCGTGGACTGCTCGATGGTATGGCGCGGCTTCATGTGGAGATAGTAGGTGGTTTTCACTCCCTTCTCCCATGCGGTCGTATAGATCATCATCGTCTCGCCGATGTCGCGCGTCTCGAGGTACATGTTGCGCGAGAGCGCCTGGTCGATCCACTTCTGCGCGCGAGCGGCCACTTCAATGAAGGCGAACGGCGACGTGCTGAATGAGGTCTTGTAAACGTCGCGGATGTGCTGGGGAATCTCTTCGATTGCGGCGATGTCGCCCTGCTCGGCGATGATCCTGTCCTTCACTTTGTCCCACAGCCCGAGATTTTTGAGGTCATTTGCGAGGTTGTGGTTGAGATCCATGTATTTTCCCGAGATCTTGTTGCGCGAAAATACCTGTGCGAAGCGGGGATCGATGCCGGGTGTCGTGCCGGCGACGAGGCCGATGTTCGCGTTCGGCGCGACGGCCATGAGGGTGGCGTTCCGCATGCCTTTCTTAACCTTCTCGCGGAGCGCGTCCCAGTTGAGTCCTTTGTAGTGATGCGATTTGTCCACCGTGAGTTCCGTGCCGCGGTCTGCTTCAAGGCGCTTGATCGAGTCGATCGGCACCATGCCTTTGGACCAGCCTGAACCCTTGAAGTTGGGATAACTGCCGCGTTCGGCCGCAAGGTCGGCGCTCTCGTCAATCGCGACGTAGCTCACGAATTCGAAGATGCGGTCCGAAAAATCCCACGCGTGCGGGCTGTCATATGCCATGCCGAATTTCTCGAGGACGTCGGAGAATCCCATGACGCCGAGGCCCACGGCGCGGTTTTCTTTGTCGGCATGCTCGGCTTCCGCGATGGGGAGTTCGTTGATGTCGATGAGGTCGTCGAGCTGGCGGACGGCATAGCGCACGCTCGATTCAAGCTTTTCCCAATCAACCTGTTTGTTGTGGATGTGTGCGGCGAGATTGAGCGATGCGAGGTTGCAGACGGCGATGTTATTGCGGTCCTGCGGGAGGCAGATCTCCGTGCAGAGATTCGACATATGGATCGTACCCGTATTGTTGTTCAGGGCCCGCAGGTTGATCGGATCCTTCCAGGTGAGCCATGGGTGCGAGGTCGTCTGGAGGGCAACCAGGATCTGGCGGAACTGCTCTTCGGCGGGGACCTTCTTGAATACGCGCAGTTCGCCGCGCTCGGCCTTCTCTATATATTCGGCGTAGCGTTTGCTGAACGCACGGCCGTAGAGCTCGATGAGGTCCGGCGTCTCTTTCGGATCGAACATATACCACATCTCGCCCTCCTTTACGCGGCGCATGAACTCGTCCGTCATGAAGACCGCGGTGTCGGCGGTGCGCATGCGCATATAGTCGTCGCCGGCATTGTGCTTCCAATCGATGAATTCCGGGAAGTCGTAGTGCCAATTCTCCATATAGAAGCAGAGCGCGCCCTTCTTCTTGCCGCCCCGCTGGATCGCGCGGATCGCGGTGTCGATGATTTTCGCGAACGGCGTCGGTCCGCTCGAAGGGGTGTTGTTGGAAGAGAGGGGAGAGCCGGTCGCGCGGAGTTTCGTGACCGAAGCGCCGATGCCGCCCGATGCCTTTGAGAGCATCATCACGTCCGCAACCGACTTCGCGATATGCGCCATGTCGTCTTCGATCTGCATAAGGAAGCAGTTCGAGAGCGAGGGGCGCGTAGTGCCGGCGCCGATGTTCGTCGAGCCTCCGGCGATATACTCGTGCCGGGACATCTTTTCATAGAAGCGCTTCGCCCAAAGCGTCGGATCTTTTTCGTTGTAGGAGAGTCCCATTGCGACGCGCATGAAGAAATACTGCGGCGTCTCGTACGGCTTCTCTTCTTTGTCCTTGATCGAGTAGCGATGGAGGAGTGTGTCGAGGCCGCTGTAGAGGAAAAGTTCGTCGCGCGATATTTCGAGCGCGGCGGCGAGGGTCTTGAGGTCGAACTTTTCAAGAAGACGCCGGTCGAGCAGCCCGCCTTCGACGCCTTTCCTCACCCATTCGGGGAAGTGTTCTCGGTGCTTCTTATGGAGCAGGTCGGGATTATGATCGTATTCGCCGATCACGCGGCGATAGACGGTCTTAAGAAGGAGGCGCACGGCCACTTTGTCGTACTCGATATCTTCTTTTATGTTCTGCACGGCGGCATTGACCGTCGCCTGGTCCATTTCCTCCGTGGTGATGCCATCATAAAGGGTGAGACGCGTCTCGGTGGCGATCTGCGTGACCATGCTTATGGGATCCTGCAGGCCTTGGCAGGCGCGCTCGATCGAGCGGTTGATCTTGTCGGCGTTGAACGGCTCCCGCGCGCCGTCTCTTTTGGTGATGGTTAGTTCCATGATGATAAAGAAATGGATTATTTTTTTCGACCTCAACCTCGGACAAGTATTGTATCACCGGATGCTTTCTGGACGGGGAGGGGTGTGGATAAAAGCTCGACAATCACGGAGTATTATTTTTCGATAACTCTCTCATTTTTGCGTTTTAAGGGCGAAGGGGGTGCGGTCGTTTTTTTGGGGAAACACGGAATGTTTTTATGGATTGTTTTTGGGAAGAGGTCGTTCCAAAGAGGCTAAAAAATTGACGTCTTTTTTGTCGTCGATTTTAAAACAGTGACAAGTCCATCAAAATGATTTGTAATTTTCCAAAAAAAACAAAATAGTGATGAAAATGCGAAAAAGGGTTCCGAAACGAAAGAAATGAGGCAAGAATGAACGTTTAAGGCAAGGTCTCTTTTCGGAACATTTCGAACGTATTTTCTTGTATGGAGTGCGATGAGAGTTCCGGATGCCGGGGATATACTTTGGGACGCGGAGGCCCCTTGACGGATTTTGGAATATCAATAAAAGACATGACCGAGGGGCTTCAGGTTTCCTTGATGGAGGTCGTGCTACGCTTGCCCCATGAAATATTTCATGGGGCATAAGCGGTTTGCGGCGATCTTTGTGATCGTTGCGGTTATATTCGCAGGGATGGTTATGATGTCGCAGTGGGGTGGCGCAAAATTTTCGGCATTGCCATCCTCCGCGCGAAACATGGTGAGTGCATTGTCTGTTGCGGCAACGGAAATCGTGGGAGATTCGTTTGGTATCGGCGTGGCCGATGACGGCATCATGCCGGGCGGCGAAGCGGTCGTAGTGGATGCCGGCGGGGACGTTGCTATGAGCAGTGATGGCGAAAATAGTTCTCGGGTATCGGCGCCGGCCGCAACGTCGGCGATGCAGCCATTTTTATCCGTAACGGAGGTTCCATTGGAAGTCTCAGAAATTCCTTTACCAACCGATCCCGCTCTATCGTCTTCTTCGGAAAAAATATCGTGCACGTTTCCGTCAGCACTCACCGCAACATCTTCGTTCTCGGGAAGATTGATCTTCAATGAGATCGCATGGATGGGTTCGCCGTCGTCTTCACTGCCCGCAGGGGCGAATGAAGGCGGTGCGGAATGGATGGAATTGAAAAATAATTCTTCGGGAACGATCGCGCTCGCCGGATGGAAGATCGAGGATGCATCGGGCAAGATTGCGATACGCTTCGGCGAAAGCGATCGGATAGGGGCCGGAGGGTTTTTTCTGCTCATGCGCGGAAGCACGACGTTCCCGTACGCGCATGCTTCGGAGATTTCGTATTCCGGAAATATGAAAAACGACGGTGAGTATCTTGTGATCTTCGATCCGTTGTGCGGCATTTCGGATTACATTGCCGCAATGGACGGATGGCCCTCGGGGGATAATGCGGCGAAGAAAACGATGGAGCGCGATGCCGCCGGCGGCGGATGGCATACGAGCGCCGTTGCGGGAGGGACTCCGGGTGCGGAGAATTCGCTTCCCGTGGTGCCGGTGTATTACGGGGTGACAGCCGTTTTTTCCGGAGCGGGCGGCGCGGCGATTTCGAGCGATCCTGCAGGAATCGCGTGCGATGCGGCCAAATGCAGCGGTTCGTTCGAGGAGGGAACAAAAGTGAAACTCGTGGCTGTGCCCGCTACGGGAACGGTGTTCGGCGGATGGTCGGGGGCATGCTCTGGCAAGGGGGCGTGCGCCTTTACGGTCAAGGGCAAGACGGATGTTGCGGCGATGTTCCGTATTCCCGATGCATCGCCACGGGTGGAGGAGAGCCTCTCGATACCCTCGTCTTCTGCGGCAATCCCTTCCTCAACCCGGGATTCGCCGGGGAGTGTGCTTATTGTGGCGGTACAGATCGCCGGCGCAGCGTCGTCCAACGATTATGTGAGGCTTTACAACCCGACGGCGGCGCCGATCGTCATGGAAGGATGGAAATTGAAGAAGCGTTCGGCGACGGGAGCGGAATATTCCCTGCGTACATTTCCCCTTGGAACAACGATTGGCGCGGGAGGATATTTTACGTGGGCGAATTCAAAGGATTCTTTTGCGGCATCGTTCGGTGCCGACGTATCGAGCACGGAGACGCTTGCTGCGGATAATAGTATTGCCTTGATTGCCGCTGACGGCAGCGTGGACGATGCGCTCGCGTGGGGAGTGGGAAGTGGACAGTTCGGCGAGGGATATCCTTTCCCGACGAATCCGCCGGAGGGACAGATACTTGTACGTACGACGGCCGGAAACGTGCCGATTGACACGGGAGATAATGGCAAAGATTTCATATTGCAATAGATGAAAAACAAATTAAATCTTTTTGTTGCGACGGTCGGAGTTGCGGTGGCGATATGGGCAACGTTCTGCGGATATCGGATGTTCTTTCATGGGAAGGGGACATCATCGGCGGAAGTCCGCTTGTTGCCGGCGGAAAATAGAAGCGGAGGATATTCCGCGCATGAATCGCATTTGCCGGGCGAGAGTGCGTCAGCATCGTCCACGGGCGAAATGAAAGTCGCCGTTGCCGCATCATCTTCTCCATACGACACTCCCTCCGCGTCCATTTCAAACGCATCGGCCACTACGATCAATGGAGCGGGCGATATTGCCACCGGGATGGCTCCTGCTGCAAAACCCACATCCACAGCCGTGGAAATTTCGGCGGGTGCGGGGGATGAGGATCTGCCGTATTGCCCGTGACCGGCATCGCATGTCATTATGGAGGCATGCACCGATCACGGGGCGGCAGCGTATAATAGAAGACAATGTCTTCTAATGGAAGAATGATATTCATCGTCATCATAGCGGCAGTGTTGATTGTTGCCGCCTATGCGGTCGTATGGCATTTCCTTTTTGGGATGCCGAATGCGCAGCTTCCGCCGGCAAGGGCGAACATTGTGGCCTCGACACCCGCCGGCGCCGCTTCGGATTCCACTTCGACCGATATCGCGAACCCGACGCTTCCCGAAGAAAAGCTCTCGATTGACCGCGGAACGTGGACCGTCGAGATGGCAACGACTATGGTCGAACAGGCACGCGGACTCTCATACCGCACAAGTCTCGCCCCGGATGCGGGTATGCTCTTTATTTTCCCCTCATCGAGCGTTCAAAATTTCTGGATGAAAGATATGCATTTTCCGCTCGACATGATCTGGATTTCGGCCGACGGCACCGTGGCCGGTTTCGCTCAGGACGTCCCCGCCCCCGCTTCGGGCACCGCGCTTTGGAACCTTCCCGTCTATTCTTCGCCAAATGGCGTGAATGAGGTGCTTGAGGTGAATGCCGGCACGGTCGCAAAATATAATATACAGGTGGGTGATAAAGTGACGGTAATCCCTCTTTAATAGGGGAGGGCACGGCAGTTGTTTGGTCTTTGCGTGTCCACCTCTTATAATAGAAGTGAAGGAACAATAAATTTAATCATTTAAAACATCATGGCAACGAAGGCGCGCGTGGCAATCAATGGGTTCGGCAGGATCGGTCGGCTGATATTCAAAGAGGCGTTCGAGCATCCCGATCTGGAGGTGGTTGCGATCAACGACCTTGGGGACGTGGAGAATCTTGCATACCTTTTGAAATATGATTCGGCATACGGGCGGTACGGCAAGGATGTTCGGCCGGATATGGCAAATGGCAAGCTCATCGTGGACGGCAGGGAGATTGTATTCCTGCAGATCAAAGATCCAACCCAGCTCCCATGGAAGGACCTTAATATTGATATCGTTATCGAATCAACGGGATTATTCGATGAATATGCGAAATCGAAAGTGCATCTTGCGGCCGGCGCGAAGCGCGTGGTGATCACCGCGCCGGCGAAGGATGCGGATGGCGCGGACGGACAGACGGTGCTTATGGGAGTGAACGAGGACCATGCGAAGACATACCCCATTACTTCGAACGGATCGTGTACCACGAATTCGGCATCGCCCGTTATGCAGGTCCTTTCCGAAACGGTTGGTATCGTGAAGGCGTCGCTTTCGACGGTGCATGCGTATACTTCGACACAATCGCTTGTGGATGGTCCGATCCGCGGCGGCCATGATTATCGCAAAGGCCGTGCTGGGGCGCACAACACCGTTCCCGAAACGACGGGTGCGGCGATCAGCGTGGCGCGCGCGATTCCGGAGCTCGCAGGGAAGTTCGACGGGCTTTCGTTCCGCGTGCCGAACATCACGGGTTCCATATCGGACATCACGCTCATTGCGAAGCGTCCGACGACGGTCGAAGAGATCAATAAAATCCTCACCGATGCCGCCGCCTCGCCGCGTTGGCAGGGCATTCTTAGCGTGACGCGCGATCCGCTTGTATCATCGGATATTATCGGTCAGAAGTATGGCGCGATCGTCCAACTTGACCTCACGAAGGTCATTGACGGCGACATGGTGAAAGTATGTTCATGGTACGACAACGAGGCGGGATATGTTTCGACGCTCATTAAGCACGTTGAAAAGGTGGCGACGCTCATTTAATGCAATTTGCTTGAACCTATTTACCTTCCGTGACCATCTATCTGGGAGCCGATCATAGGGGATTCGCGCTCAAAGAGCGCATAAAAAAGGCGTTGGTGGGCGATGCGTATATCGTCGAGGACCTCGGTGCCGCAGAAATGACGCCGGATGACGACTATCCCGATTATGCGCGCGCGGTCGCGGAGAAGGTTGCCGGATCGCCGCTCGACCGGCGGGGGATCGTGATATGCGGGTCGGGATTCGGCGTGGATATCGTGGCGAATAAGTTTGCCGGCGTCCGTGCGGCGCTCGCGATGTCGCCCGATCACGCCTATAAGGGGCGGCACGATGACGACGTGAACGTGCTTGCCCTCGCTGCCGATTTTGTGGACCCGGATGAGGCGCTCAAGATCGCACACCTATTCCTTTCGACGCCATTCGACGATAAGGATGCGCGCTTTGCACGCCGGTTGGAAAAGATAAAAGAGATCGAGCGGGGAAGATGAACGTAATTCCGGTGGTTAATTGTCCGGATGAAGCATGCGCGCGCGAAAAGTTCGCGGTGCTTAAAAAATTTCTTCCCGCGGGTTCATTCGTCCACGCGGATATAACGGACGGCGTATGGAGCACTCATGCGACCTTCAGTGATCCTTCGGGGTGGGCGCATCTCGCTTTGCCGTTTGCGCTTGAAGCACATCTCATGGTGGAGCGGCCGGAGGAAATCGCCGACGATTGGTTTACTGCCGGTGCGAGGAGAATTATTGTGCACCTGGAGACGGTGGACGGGGCGGGAATATACCGCCTGCTCGAACTTGCGGCGCGGCATCAGGCGGAGCTTATGCTTTCAATTGCGCCCGGTACGGATCCTGGATCGCTCGAACCGCTCATCGCGCGTTTCGATGAACGACTCGCGGCATTCCAGGTGCTTGCGGTGCATCCCGGCGCCGCGGGTCAGCGCTTCGGGAACGAGGCGATCGCACGCATCATTTCTTTGAGGGGCTTGGCGCCGCATGCTACAATTGAGGTGGACGGGGGCATGAACCCCGAGACAGCGCGACTTGTGAAGGATGCCGGGGCGGATGCGATCGTGTCCGCAAGTTATATTTTCAATAGCGGCGACCCCGAACGGGCCTATAAAGAATTGAAGGAAATTTGATTATTGTGAATTTGATAGATCGCACAAGCCCATGGAACCTTTGACAGAGAAAAAACTTGAGATACTGGCGCTTACGGCGAACCGTCTCCGCGAGGATGTTATACGGATGGTCTCGCGGGCGGGATCGGGCCATATTGCGGGCCCGCTCGACATGGCGGATATCTTCGCCGCAATGTATTTCCATATCCTAAATCACGACCCGAAGAGGCCGGATTGGCCGGATCGTGACCGGCTCGTACTTTCGAACGGGCATATTTGCCCGGTGCAGTACGCGGCGCTCGCACACGCGGGCTATTTCCCCGTAAAAGAACTGGAAACGCTTCGTCAGCTGGGTACGCGTTTGCAGGGCCATCCGCATCGGGGCGTTCTGCCGGGCATAGAGACGACGAGCGGCCCATTGGGTTCCGGACTTTCGCAGACAAGCGGCATCGCGCTCGCGGCGCGGCTTGATGGCAAGAAATATCGCGTCTACTGCCTCACTTCCGACGGCGAACACGAGGAGGGGAACTATTGGGAGGCGGTGATGTTTGCCGGTAAGAACCGTCTTGGCAACCTCACGGTGATCGTGGACCGCAACAATATTCAGATCGACGGATTCACGGAAAATGTGATGCCGCTCGAACCGTTCGCCGAAAAATACCGCGCATTCAACTGGCATGTGCTCGAGATTGACGGGCATAACTTCGAGGAGATCGCTGCGGCAACCGCCGAAGCCAAAGCGATCCACGAGCAGCCGACGGTGATCATTGCACACACCATTCCCGGTAAGGGAGTGGATTTCATGGAGAATGATTATCTCTGGCATTCAAAGACATTCAAGCCTGGAGAAGCGGAGCACGCACTTGTCGAACTGCGCACACTCCAGGGGAAAATAAAAAGCGAACACCAATAAACCATGAAAATAATAAACATCGTTCTTGGCATTGCGACGGCGATAATTCTGGGAGCCCTCATCAATCTTGGCATCGCGGCATTTTATCCCGCGCCGACATATCCGTCCTATCCCAGCGTGCCGATAATGGCGCCATGTCCGCCGACCGATACCTTGTGCGTGCAGGAGAGTCAGCAGGCCGAGGCGCAGGCAAGCCAGCAGGCACAGGTCCAGTTTAACCAGGAACAACAGGCGTATGAACAGGTCATCGGCGTTTATAACCGCAATGTCTTCATTGATGCGAATATTATCGGTATCATCTTGTTCGCCATCGGATTCTTCCTCGCGTTTGGCAGTGCCGTGCTTGCGGCGCGCGGCGTGCCGATCGGCATTATGCTTGCGGGCCTTTGGGGCATCGTATACGGTTACGCCAAAGGATGGGGAGGCGTGGATAACGTACTCAAGTTTTTCGTCGGTGTCGCGGTCGCAGTGATCGTGATCGGGGGAAGCATGTGGATGATGGGGAGACATGCGAAGCGGAGGAATACATAACCCATGAATCGAAAAAGGATCGTCATCGCGCTGTGGGCCGTCGCGTTGGCCGCGGGGGCAAGCGCCATATGGTTGTATGTCGCAACCTATCGTTATGAAAAAGAGGCCGCAGCGCTTCTTTCGCCCTCGTTGTCGGGAGGGATGGACGTCCGGATATCTTCGTCGACGGTGGATACTTCAAGATGGAAGACGTATAAGAGTTCCGTTTTTGGATTTTCCTTCGATTATCCGTCGGGTTGGCAGAGCTCCGGCGACCCGCTTAACGTCGCGAATCCCCATATCTTTTTCGGCAATCCGCTGAATGGCACGACCACGTATCGCCTGGATATTTTCGTGTACGAAGATGCGGGCGATATGTCCGCAACGAACTACGTCACTGCAATGCTTGCGAGCGATACGGCAGAGGATATCCGATCCGGTGCGGCGAGCGGCACCGCGCCGAGGATTTCACCGCAATTTTCCCGCCAATTTCCGCTCATGGTCGGTGGCTTGCCGGCATATGAGTTATATGATGTTTTCGAATTCGATCATCAAAGCGAACAGATTTATGTGCAGGATGGCACGCACATGATACTTTTCGATTTTCCGGTGGCCGAAACCAACCCGAACATCTCGGAGCCGGCATCGAACAATAGGGTAGCGCAGGCGATCATCGGAACGTTGCGGATATCATCAAGTTCTCTGTGATAGAATAAGAAGATGCTGAATCCTGAGGCGAAATTGAATCCCCATCTTTTCGATAGCGATGTGGCACAGGCGCCGACGCGCGATGGCTATGGCACGGGTCTTGTCGCTGCGGCCGAAGAGAATCCGAATATTGTCGCGCTAACCGCCGACCTCGCCGAATCCACGAGAACCGATGCGTTTGCCAAGAAGTTTCCGGCACGCTTCTTCGAGCTTGGCGTTGCGGAGCAGAATATGGCGACTGTTGCGGCCGGACTGGGCATAACGGGAAAGATACCGTTCATCGCTTCATATGCGACATTCTCTCCCGGACGCAACTGGGAACAGATCCGCACCACGGTCGCGTACAACGATTCCAATGTGAAGATTGCGGGACATCATGCCGGTATTTCGGTGGGTCCCGACGGCGCGACACATCAGGCCACGGAGGATATTGCGATGATGAGAACCCTTCCGAATATGAAAGTGATCGCGCCCTGCGATGCTCTCGAAGCCCGCAAGGCGACCATTGCGTCAGCGCAGGTATGGGGCCCCGTGTATCTCCGCTTCCAGCGCGAGAAGACGCCCGTCATCACGACCGATGAGACGCCGTTCGTACCCGGCAAGGCAGAAATATTCTGGGTGCCCGGCCATGAAAAAGGAGTAAAGAACGGTATATCGCGCGGGGCAAAAGCGGACGTGCTCATCGTTGCTTGCGGTGCCCTCCTTTATAATGCGCTCGTTGCCGCGCGCGACCTCGAAGATGCGGGAATATCGGTGATCGTCCTTAATATGCACACCATAAAACCTCTCGACGAAAAGACGCTTGTGGAGATGGCGAAGAGGACAGGCGCGGTCGTCACGGTAGAGGAGCATCAGGTCATGGGGGGATTGGGCGGGGCGGTCGCAGAGGCGCTTGCGCGGCATGTCCCGGTTCCGCAGGAATTCATAGGGATGCACGATACCTTTGGCGAGTCGGGGGCTCCGGAGGAGCTTATAAAGAAATACGGCATGGCGCCAAAAGATATCGTCGTTGCCGCAAAGAAGGCGTTGAAGAGGAAGAAGGCATTGTAGTTTCCGGGATTTTTTGGTATCATACCCGCGTATGTTGAATATTTCGCTCCGCGCGGAGACGATTTTTTATATCGGAACATGGCCCGTTACCAATGCGGTACTTCTCGCTTTTATTGCGGTTATTCTTTTGACCGTCATTGCGGTCACGCTGCGGAAAAAGCTCGCTATGGCGCCGGGGATGCTGCAGAACGTTGTTGAAGTGGTCGTCGAAAGTTCGCTCGGCTTTATGGATGACGTGTTTGGGAGCCGCGATCGGTCCGAGAAATATTTCCCGCTCGTTTTCACCATTTTCATATTTGTCATCACTTCGAATTATCTCGGCCTCCTGCCCGGTGTTTCTTCGATCACTCTTGGACACGGCGCGGATGCGATCCCGCTTCTCCGCTCTCCTGCGAGCGACCTTAATTTCACTCTCGCTATCGCGCTCATCGCGGTCACTATGGTAAATGTCTTTTCGGCCGCGATCGTGGGCATCCGCGATCGAGTGGGGGTATTTTTCAACATCAAGGGCCCGATCCAGTTTTTTGTCGGCCTGCTTGAACTTTTGTCGGAATTCGCTAGAATTATCTCGTTCACGTTCCGTCTTTTCGGCAACGTGTTCGCCGGCGAGGTCCTGCTTGCGATCATGGCGCTCCTCGTTCCGTATCTCATACCCCTCCCGTTCATGTTCCTGGAGCTGTTTGTCGGGTTCATCCAAGCGTTCATTTTCGCAATGCTTACGCTTGTGTTCATCCAGCTTGCAGTCACCCCCCATGAAGGAGAAGAGGCGGGGCATTGATATGCAAGGCGCGGGGGTGCCGGAAAGGTCGTAAAGGAAGTCGTGAAATATCAAAACACACAATCACCACTATGGATGTAAACAGCATGAGGCTTCTTGCCACGGCGATCGTGATGGGCATGGGTTCGCTCGGTCCCGGTCTTGCGATCGGTTGGATAGGCTCCAAATCCGTCGAGGCGATCGGCCGGAATCCGGAGGCGTCTTCGAAAGTGCAGACGATGGCCATTCTCGCCATCGCGTTCGCGGAAGCGGTCGCTATTTATGCGCTCGTCATCGCGCTTATCATCAAGTTTGTTCCGTAATCGGATTGTACGAATGTACGGATCGGCATAAGGCCGCGGTTCGTACATTCGTGACAATTCGCCAATCAGCAACCATCAATGCAACAGCTTCTTAGTCAGTTGGGGATCAATTGGGAACTCCTGATAAGCCAGGCGGTCAATTTCGCGTTGCTTCTCATTATCCTGCGTATTTTTGTCTACAAACCCCTTCTGAAGCTTTTACGCGATCGGCGTGCGAGAATAGAAGAAGGCCTTATGAAGGCCGACGAGGCGGATCGGCGGCTTCATGAAGTGGACCTTCTCGGAAAAGAGAAGATGAAGGAAGCCGAGAGCAAGGCGATAGCGATCCTTAAGAAGACCGAAGGCGACGCGAAGGAACTCGAAGCCCGCCTGCTTGGAGAGATAAAACGCAAGGAAGGCGAGGAATCGGCTCTGGCGGCCGCGCGTCTCAAGGCGCAGGAAGAGGAGTCGCGCCGCGCCATGGAGAAAGAGGCTGCAGCGCTCGTGCGGGCAGCGCTTGTGCGAACGGTTGAGCTTGCACCGGAAAAGATCGATGACGCGCTCATCGCGCGTGCGGTCAAGGAATCACAAGCATGAAATACCCAGCGCACATATACGCCAAGGCGCTCGTTGAAGTGCTTGGCGACGGAAAGAAGCACGACGAGGAAAAGGAAGCAAAGAATTTCATCGATCTCGTGAGGCGGAACGGCGACGAAATGCACCTCCGCAAGATCCTCGAAGAAGCTTCACGGTTTGCGCGCGGGAGAAATGGCTTGCGGAAGGTGGTCATCGATTCGGCCCGCCCCCTCACGCCGTCACAAAAGAAGGAAGTGGAACGATTTTTGAAAAAAGAGGATGTTGTTGTCGAGCGGACGGATCCGACGCTTGTCGCAGGGGTAAGGATCACGGTGAACGAAGAGCTTCAGTTCGACGGGTCGCTGAAGCGGAAATTGGACCGCGCCTTCGGGATATAATAATGCGATCGGGAAATTGAAACGATATGGCTTACGAAATAATAGAAAAACTCAAAAGGGATATCGAGGGATATAAGGAAAAGCCCGAATGGCAGGAGGTCGGCCGCGTGATCGAGGTCGGCGACGGCATCGTGAAGATACTCGGCTTGCGGAACGCCGTGAGCCAGGAGATTTTGATAGCCGAAACGCCGCACGGCGAGCGCGCCATCCTTGCGCTCAACCTCGAGGAGGAATCGATCGGCGCGCTTGTGCTCGGCGACTTCCTTGCGATCGAAGTGGGGAACACGGTCCGCCGCACGGGCGAGGTGCTCTCGATCCCTGTGGGGGACGAGCTCATTGGACGTGTCGTGGATCCGCTCGGTGAACCGATGGACGGGCAAGGTCCCATTTTTAAAGATATAAAGAACACAAAGCGTAACAAGCTTGAAGAGCGCGCGCCGTCGGTGCTTGAGCGCGAAAAGGTGAATACCCCGCTCCATACCGGCATAAAAGCGATCGATGCGATGATCCCGATCGGCCGCGGCCAGCGCGAGCTTATCATTGGCGACCGTTCGATCGGCAAGACCGCCATCGCGCTCGACGCCATCATCAACCAGAAGAACGACAAGGGCCGCCGTACGCCGGTCTGCATCTATGTCGCCATTGGACAGAAAGAATCGAAGGTCGTCCGCATCGCGGAGACCCTGAAGCAGTTCGGCGCATTCCAATATTCGATCATCGTATCCGCGTCGGCATCGTCGCCGGCGGCCATGTGGTATCTTGCACCGTACGCAGGCTGCGCGATCGGGGAATACTTCCGCGACAAAGGGATGGATGCGCTCATCGTCTACGATGACCTTTCGAAGCATGCGTGGGCATATCGCCAGATCTCGCTCCTTCTCCGTCGTCCGCCGGGCCGCGAAGCGTATCCGGGCGACGTCTTTTATCTCCATTCCCGCCTCCTCGAACGCGCCGCGAAGCTTTCCAAAGAGAAAGGCGGAGGATCGCTCACTGCACTTCCGATCGTCGAGACCCAGTTGGGCGACGTGACGGCATATATTCCGACGAACATCATCTCGATCACCGACGGACAGATATTCCTTGAGACCGACCTCTTCAACCAGGGTCAGCGTCCGGCGCTCAATGTCGGCATCTCCGTGTCGCGCGTGGGTTCCGATGCGCAGACAAAAGCCATGAAAAAGGTGGCGGGTAAGCTCAAGCTGGCGCATGCGCAATTCCGCGAACTCCAGGCATTCGCACAGTTCGCGACGGATATGGACGATGCGACCCGCAAGCGTATTCTCCAGGGTCAGAAGATCAACGAGATCCTCAAGCAGAACGACCTCGATCCGATGCCATTTGAGGAGCAGACCTGTGTGTTTTATGCGGTATTGAACGAATGGTTCAAGGATACGTCCGTCGAGGACATCAAAAAGACGGAAGCCGGCCTTGTCGAGCATCTTCGTCGTTTGCACGAAGAGGATATATTGAAGACGATCCGCGAGAGCGGGGAATTCACGGCCGAGACGGAAGAGAAGCTGAAGAAGGCGCTTGAAATGTTTTTCGTAAAATAACAACGGACGGCGAGGTCAAGGCTCAGGAATATTATGGAATCAGGACAGAATCTCAAGCGGCGCATGAAGAGCGTCCAAAATATCGGGAAGATAACGAAAGCGATGGAGCTTGTCGAGGCGACGAAGATGCGCCGCTCGCAGGAGCTTGCGCTCCATTCGCGTCCATATGCCTATGCCGCGCTCGAACTATTGGGGACGCTCTCCGATATGAAGGACGTGCCGATGCCGGAACTTCTTCTCGAGCGATCCGTCGAACGGACCGCATTCCTTATCATGACCTCCGATCGCGGCTTGGCCGGATCGTTCAATGGTGCGGTGATTCGCAAATTCGAACAGTTCGTGAGGGCGGAGGGGATCACTATCACCGATGCGGCGAAATATTCGTTCATCGCCGTGGGGCAGAAAGCGAAGACCTATCTCGAACGCCGCAAGCTGAACGTCGTGGCGTCCTTCACCCGCACCGGCGATCTCGCAAAGTTCAGCGAGGCCGAGCCGATCGCCGACACGCTCATCAGGGGCTACGTCGCGCACGATTTCGACAAAGTGACCGCGTTCTTCACTACGTTCGTGACCGCGCTCCGGCAGGATGCCATCCAGCGCGATATCCTTCCCGTGACCTACGAGACGATAAAACAATCCATCGAAGAGACCATCCCACGAGCGGGCCGTTATGCGGATTATGCGCGTTCCGAGTCCTTTCTCGATGGTCGCGAGAAGGAATATCTCATCGAACCGTCGCCGCGGGAAGTGCTCAAAGAGCTCGCGCCCGCCCTCCTTAGGACCCGCGTCTATCACGCGATCCTCGAGGCGAATGCCTCGGAGCATTCCGCGCGCCGCGTGGCAATGAAGAATGCCTCGGAAAATGCCGCCGACCTCTCCGAATCGCTTACGATGATCTACAACAAATCGCGACAGGCCGCGATCACGAATCAGATCATCGAGGTCACATCGGGCGCGCAGGCCTTGGAATAAAAGGAAATTTTTGATATAATTACCCCCATGAAAAAAGGAAAGATCACGCAGGTCATCGGTCCGGTGGTGGACATCGATTTTGGCGAGGAGGTGGTGCTTCCGCCCATCTATAACGGCATCAAAGTGAAGCTTGGCGACTCCGAGATCATTGTCGAGGTGGTGAAGCATCTCGAACCGGGCAAGGTGCGTGCGATCTCGCTTGCCCCGACCGACGGCCTCGCGCGCGGGGCGGAGGTGGAGGATACAGGCAAGATGATCGAAGTGCCGGTAGGGGAGGAAACGCTCGGCAATATGTTCGACGTTCTCGGCAATCCGCTCACGATGCCGCTGAAACCGTTCAAGAAATATCTTCCGATCCACCGCGATGCGCCGAAGTTCACCGAGCAATCCACGAAGACGGAGGTCTTCGAGACGGGCATCAAGGTGATTGATCTGCTTTGTCCCTTTATTAAAGGAGGAAAGGTAGGACTTTTTGGCGGCGCAGGCGTGGGCAAGACGGTTCTTCTTCAGGAACTTATTCGCAACGTCGCGGAGGTAGGGGGTGGTATGTCGGTGTTCGCCGGTGTCGGTGAACGCACCCGCGAGGGCAATGATCTTTATAACGAAATGAAAGAGTCGGGCGTTATCGCAAAGACCGCGCTCGTGTTCGGTCAGATGAACGAAGTGCCGGGTGCCCGCGCGCGCGTGGCGCTCTCCGCGCTCACGATGGCCGAGTATTTCCGCGATGAAGAAGGCAAGAATATCCTGCTCTTCATTGATAACATCTTCCGATTCTCGCAGGCCGGTTCCGAGGTGTCCACGCTCCTCGGCCGCATGCCGAGCGCGGTGGGCTATCAGCCGACGCTCGCGAGCGAGATGGCCGAGCTTCAGGAACGCATCACTTCGACCAAGAAAGGTTCGATCACGTCCGTACAGGCCATTTACGTTCCTGCTGACGACGTGACGGACCCCGCCCCGGCAACCACGTTTGCCCACCTCGATTCAACGATCGTGCTTTCCCGCGCGCTCACCGAGATCGGCATCTATCCGGCCGTGGATCCCTTGGCATCGTCCTCTTCCGCGCTCGACCCGAAGATCATCGGTGAAGAGCATTACGGAGTGGCGCGCGACGTGCAGGCGACCTTCCAGCGCTACAAGGAGCTCCAGGATATCATCAATATTCTCGGCATCGAAGAGCTTTCCGATGATGACCGCACGACGGTATATCGCGCGCGCAAGATCCAGCGCTTCCTTTCCCAGCCCTTTTTCGTCGCCGCACAATTCACCGGCCGCGAGGGCAAGTACGTGTCGCTCAAGGATACCGTGCGCGGTTTTCGCGAGATCCTCGACGGCAAGCACGATGACAAGCCGGAGGACGCGTTCTATCTCAAAGGCGGCATCGAAGAGGTGACTGCATAAAATGAAACTAGGGGTCTACTCATTACAGAAGGTCCTTTTTGAAGGCGATGCCCGCGAGGTTACCTGTGCCACGCAGGCGGGGGAGATTACATTCCTCGACCATCACGAGCCGCTCATCTCCATTCTTTCAAAAGGAGTGATGAAGATAACGGACAAGGATCGTAAGAAGCATTTCATCCCCGTCCGTTCGGGGTTTCTTGAGATCGATTCGAACAATACCGCAAAACTTCTCGTCGAAGAGGGTGAGTAGCGGCAATAAAAAATTATTTCTTAATGCCATGTCTGCGACCGAAGCAATGCCGGTTGTGAAGTTCAAGACGAAGCCGGAACATTATCATGCCGACGCATGTGTCGTATGGTGCTACGACGACCGTTTCTATAAATTGCTCAAAAAGTTCGGGAAGAAGCAGAAGTTCAAAAATATAGACCTTGTGAAGGTCGCCGGCGGCGCCAAGGCGCTCGCGACGGCGGACGCAACCGAGGGGAGTTCGTCGATGGCGGAACGCGATTTCGTACTCAGTCAGATCAAAACATCCGTTCGCCTGCATGCCGCAAAACGCATCATCCTCATGCTCCATCGCGACTGCGGCGCTTATGGCGGTTCGAAGGCATTTCCCGACGGGGGCGCGGAACGAGAGCAGTATGCCGCCGATCTCCGTGCCGCGCGCGATTTTGTGAGGAAGGAAGTGCCGGCCGTACTCGTGGATGCATATTTCGCCGACTTCGACGGATTGTACGCACAGGAATAATCGCAGAAATAAAAAAGCGGACGCAGTGCAATGATGCCACTGGTCCGTGATTGGAGATGTGATGGGGAACTGTCAGCAAACGATTTTGATGCCGTGATCGTCGGCCCATGCTTCCCATTTTGTGCGGCAGAGGAAATAGGTGCGCTGGCTCGTCCCGTAGTCGACATGGAAGAAGGGGGCTATCGCGGCGGGATAGTCCCGAAGACGCGATTTCACTTTCTGTTTCACGCGCATCTGGAGACCAATGACCGTGACAAGGTCAATGTGGTGCAGTGCTGCCGCCCCGCATGGTGCGTGGGCATAGAGTGCAATTGCCGGGATATCAGTCTTCACTTCGCAGCGCGCATCGATGATCTGACCGAAGAAAACCCGATCGGCGGACTTTACTTTATTGACCGGCGAACAAGGTGCACATGCGATCGCTCCGCCGTGCCAGCTTAGCGTGTGGATGCGGGAACTGGTTCGCTGTTCGGATTGCATCTTCTCTTGGTGATGGAAGATGTCAGGGAAGCGGTCGGCGTCGGCGCACGTGACCAATACCGTTCCGGAGCGTTGGTCGAGCAAGTGATTTTCTATATCCTTGAGGACCCCTGCTTGCCGAAGTTCACGGATCAGACGGCGATCTTCATTGGATAGCATTCCTGCCATCGTTAAACCCTCCTAAAATGGATGAACTGGATACTATTATACCGTTTTTAAAATAATTGTCAAAATAGTTCGGGAGAGAATTTGTGCGATGAAGGGAATTTTCATAGGATTACAGCAAGGACAAATGAAGAAGCTGCCGCAAATCTCGATATTTACGGAAAAGGTTTACGCCGTGGTCGCGCGGATCCCGCGGGGGAGCGTGCTCACCTACAAAGAAGTTGCCCGCCGCGCGGGGTATCCCGGCGCCGCACGCGCCGTGGGGAATGCGCTCAACAAGAATCCGGATACAAAGAAAGTGCCTTGCCATCGCGTGGTGCGTTCCGATGGTACTCCGGGAGGCTATGCCCGGGGAACTGCAAAAAAACGTTCGATTTTAAAGAAGGAAGGTGCGGTGGGGCGGGACGGAAAGATCCGTTTGGAACATCGTTGAAGAAGCGATGGAGGAAGAGGGCATATGATATAATAAAACCATGAAAGTGCTCACGACCCTCAAAATATTGGTCGTAGTTTTCGTGGTCATCATCATTGCCTTATTGTGGGTTCTTTTCTTTTATAACCCTGCAAAGATTCCTCCCGGTGCGGTTCCGGCGGAGACCAGTACACCGATCGCCATCGTTTCAGGGGATGGCACGCTCGCGATTGCAACATCCTCGCTCCAGCCCGACATGATTGTTGCTTCGCCGCTTGCGCTCGGGGGCACGGTGACCGGCGGCGGCTGGTTCTTCGAAGCGACCTTCCCGATAGAGATCATCGCCGCAGACGGGAGGACGGTGCTCGGTACGACGACGGCGCGCGCGGAGGCCGATTGGGCATCAACCGGAACGGTACCGTGGAGCGCTGTATTGGTATTCAACGCACCGCACGGTTCGTCGGGCTACGTGCTTTTCAAAAGTGACAACCCTTCGGGTGATCTCTCGAAGGGAAAAGCGCTCCAGGTGCCGGTGAGATTCCAATAACGCCGATCCCCACAATCCCAATATTCCAATGAGCATCGAAAATCCGGCCTCGCTAGAAGGCTATCCCGAAGAGAGTCTCGTGCAGGAAACCGCCGCAACTGTCGAGCGCGGTGAATCGACGCAGGCAGGCGGCTTCGAAGTGGATTTTTCGTTCGAAAGCACCCTTTCCACTCCCGAGGAAGCGATGGATAAAGTGGAGAAGTGCCTCAAGGAGCTTGACTGGCCGGAAGACGAAGGGATCGCGTTCGCGCGCGCCGTCGAGGAAGCGATGACGAACGCCGTTGTGCATAATAATCTCGGCATAAAACACGAGGATGGCGAAGATCACGCGACATATGTCGACAAGATCCGTACGGCTGCGGCCGGTCCTGACGGGAAAAAGAATGTGGGAATGAGCATCGATGCAAGCACGAACAAAATCGAAGTGAAGATAAAGGATGAAGGGAATTACATAATGGAAATGGATGATCGCGTCGATCCGACGACGGGGGAGAATCTGCTGCTTCCTCGCGGCAGGGGACAGTTCCTTATATTCAACGGTTGTGATGAAGTACGATCGAATCCCGGCGAGCTTGTTCTCGTTAAATATCGCGGCGGTCCCAAGCGCCAGTCCGGCGAAGAATGACACTGCGAAACTTTTCCGGAAGAGGAGACTTTTCGTTATAATGGAAGAACGATGATCAAAGAGAAAGACCTTTCTCGTCTGCGCATCCGATGGAAAACGATCGCGCGCGTGCTCAAAAAGCTTTTCCCGCACGCAAAGATCGCGCTCAATTTTTCGAATGACTGGGAACTGCTCGTTGCAGTCCAGCTTTCCGCGCAATGCACGGACAAGAAAGTGAACGAGATCACGCCGGCGCTTTTCAGAAAATACCGGACGCTCGATGCCTATGTGCGCGCGGGAAAGACCCCGGCCGGCGTGCGCGAGTTCGAGGGAATGATCAAATCCGCGGGGTTCTATCACGCGAAGGCGCGCAATATTCTTGCCGCCGCCCGCGATGTAAAAGAAAGGTTCCATGGCAAGCTCCCGCGCACCATGGCCGAGATGGTAACCATTCCGGGGATCGGAAGGAAATCGGCGAACGTGATCCTCGGCAACGCGTATGGCGTGGTGGAGGGGATCGCGGTGGATACGCACGTAATGCGTCTCTCGCGCGTGCTCGGCCTCACAAATGAAAGAACTCCGGAAAAGATCGAGCAGGACCTCATGAAGATCATCCCGCGTAAGGATTGGTTTGCGGCAACGTACATGATAATAGATTACGGAAGGAAATATTGCCCCTCGCGTCCGCACGACCATACCCGCTGTCCGCTCACCGCGCCGCTCGCGGGACTTTCGTGATAATTTATTCTCTGGCGTTCCGGATCTGTGGAAAAACGCCGCTTTGCAACTTCGAGCGGACATGGGAGAATAGAGGCACATGCTCTCCGACGAAATAAAGCAGTTCCTCCATGGCGACGTGGCGGATGACGATGCGACGCTTTCCAAATACAGCCGCGATTATTCGGTGTTCAAGGTGCGACCCGAAGCGGTCGTGTTTCCGAAGGATGGGGACGACGTGAAGGCTCTCGTTAAATTTATTGCAAAAAAGAAGGCAGCAGGGGAGGATATTTCGATCACCGGACGCTCCGCGGGCACGGATATGACGGGCGGGCCGCTGAATCGCGGCATCATCGTCTCATTCACGAAATATTTCAATCACATTCTCGAAATAGACAAAGAAGCGATGGAAGCGCGCGTGGAACCGGGCGTCTATTTCCGTGATTTCGAAAAGGCGCTCACCGCGGAGGGCCTGCTCTATCCCGCATTTCCGGCATCGAAGGACCTTTGTGCGCTGGGCGGTATGGTGAACAATAATTCAGGCGGGGAAAAGACGCTCGCGTACGGAAAGACGGAGGATTATGTGAAAGCGGTGAATCTTGTGATGGCGGACGGCGAGACTCATACGCTTTGGCCGCTCTCCGGTGATGCGCTCCGGGCGAAGCTTGCCGAGCAAAGCTTCGAAGGAGATATCTTCCGAAAACTGAAAAAGCTTATCGACGATAATTACGATGCGATCAAGAAGGCGAAGCCGGATGTTTCGAAGAATTCCGCCGGATATTATCTTTGGAACGTATGGGACCGCGAGACCGGCGTATTCGATATCACGAAGGTCGTCGTCGGATCGCAGGGGACGTTCGGCATGCTCACCGAGGCGAAGCTGAAGCTTGTGCCGCTCAAGAAACACTCGCGGATGTGCGTCGTGTTCCTGAAAGACCTGGGACCGGTTGGCGATCTTGTGCAGGCCGTTCTGCCCTTCAACCCCGAGAGCATCGAGTCCTACGACGATCGCACGATGGAGGTGGCGGTGAAACTTTGGCGGCAGGTGCTCGGTTCCATGAAAGGGAATATAATCTCGCTCGGGTTTCAATTCCTTCCGGAAGTATTGATGGTGCTCCGCGGCGGCATGCCGAAGATGATCATGCTGGTCGAGCTTACGGGCGACGATGAGAAGGATCTTGATGCAAAACTTGCAACGCTCACTGCCGCGATCAGGAAATTTGCGCGGACGCATAAAGGCATCCAGGCGCTTCCGCTGAAGAATGAAAAACAGGAGCAAAAATACTGGACGATCCGCCGCGAGAGCTTTGCGCTGCTCCATAACAATACGACCGGACTCGATACGGCGCCTTTCATCGACGACTTCATCGTGAAGCCGGAATATATGCCGGAGGTCCTGCCGAAGGTGAACGCAATCCTCGAAAAATACAAAAAGGACCTTATCTATACGATCGCGGGCCATCCGGGCAACGGTAATTTCCATATCATCCCGCTCATGAACCTGAAGGATGAACGCGTCCGTGCGTTGATCCCCGAGATTTCGGAGCAGGTCTACGAGCTTGTGTTCCAATACCACGGCTCGATCACCGCCGAGCACAACGACGGGTTGATCCGCACGCCGTATCTCGAAGAGATGTACGGGCCGAAGATCGAAGAGCTTTTCAAAGAAACGAAAAAAATATTCGATCCGCAGGATATCTTCAATCCCGGAAAGAAGGTGGGTGGCAGTTTGAAATACAGCGAAGAGCACATCGCCGCAACAGGTTCTTGAGATTCTCTTTAAGGGCTTCGTGGTAGGGTGGAAATGATCTGCTATAATGACCTTATGGCGGAATTTCTCATTGCTGAGGCCATGTCCAAGCAGAAGATCTATCTCCAACCCATCGCACAGGATCCTATTTTGGACGAGGGAGGCCCCGTCGATGGAAATGGCGCGGAAAAGAGGTATGTGCTCAAATTGCGCGATCTTCCAAAAGACGAGAAGCCGCGGGAAAAACTTGTGAAATATGGTCCTGCGGCACTTTCGATTGCGGAGCTTTTTGCCGTCGTATTGAATGTCGGCACCAGAAAAGAAGAGGTTCTCAGTATGTCCCGCCGTCTCCTTAAGGAATACGGCGACAGCGTGGTGGTGAATTTGAAAGACCCGGGCAAGGTGAGCGATACGCTCGGTATACCGCTCGGGAAAGCGTGTCAGGCGGTGGCGTGCTTCGAGATCGGCCGGCGGTTGTTTAAAGCACAGGACGGCCGCAAGCCCGTTATGCTGCGCACGGCGGCGCAGGTCCATGAATACGTGAAGGATATGGGAGACCTGCCGAAGGAGCACCTCCGCGGCCTTTATCTCGATAGCCATTACCAGCTCATCCATGACGAAGTGATCTCGATCGGGAGCGTAACGGCGAACATTGTCCATCCGCGCGAGGTGTTCCGTCCGGCGCTCGAATGTTCCGCATCGGCGGTGATCCTTGCGCACAACCATCCGTCGGGCATCGCGACGCCGAGCGAGGCCGATATTGCGATTACGAAGCAGGTCATTGAAGCGGGAAGGATCATCGGCATCAATTTACTCGATCATGTCGTTATTACCAAGAAAAAATTCGAAAGCGTCCCCGCGGAATACTGAGCGCCGCGCGGCCGGCGGAAAACGTCTGAAGATCGCCGTGTTGGCGGGCGGTCCTTCGAACGAGCGCGAGGTTTCGCTGAAGTCGGCGGCGCAGATCATCAAAGCACTGTCAAAAGGGCGGCATAGCGCCTCACTTGTCGAAATTCCAAAGAAAGGGGAATGGCCTTCCTGGAAAACCCTCAAGGGATTTGATGTGGCGTTCATTGCCATGCACGGGAAGTTCGGTGAGGACGGACGCCCGCAGGCATTTCTCGAATTGGCAGGGATCCCGTATACCGGCTCCGGCGTGCTCGCAAGCGCGCTCGGCATGGATAAAGTGCGCACACTTGAGATGGCGGAGCGGAACGGCATCTGCGTCCCGAAACAACTCGTCTTGGACCGCGCTCTGCGCGGCGCAAAGGCATATGGAAAATACGAGAGCATGATCGTGCACGGGATCGGCATACCGTGCGTCGTAAAGCCGAGTCGATCGGGATCGAGCATCGGCGTCGCGATCGTACGGGAAAGGAAAGCGCTGAAGAAGGCGATCGAAGGCGCATTCCATGAGGATGATACGGTCATCGTGCAGCAGTATATAAAAGGAAGGGAGATCACGTGTGGGGTGATGGGAAACACCGGGCGCACACCGGTCGTGCCGCTTCCTCCGGTGGAGATCGTCGCGGCGGGTGATTTTTTCGATTATCGTGCGAAATATATCGCAGCGGAAACCCGCGAGATTTGTCCCGCGCCCATCGGGACGAAGCTTACGAAAGAGATCCAGCGTCTTGCGGTGCAGGCGCATGAAATGCTCGGATGCGATGGGGTTACCCGCTCGGACTTTATCCTTGTGCCTGACGGGAAGATGTATTTTCTCGAGATCAACACGATTCCGGGCCTCACCGAGGCAAGTCTCCTTCCAAAGGAAGCTGCCGTGTATGGCATGGAATTCGGCGATTTTCTTGAGTTTCAAATATCGCTTGCGCTCGAAAAGCATAAGAAATAAATAGGGTTGTCATTTAAATTTAGGCTTTGGTATACTTTGGTATACAAAGGACCATGGTTGAATTCTCCCATCTCACGAAGGCATACAGGAAGCGCCTTGCCGTGGACGATTTCACACTGTCCGTGGACGTCCCCATTTTCGGCTTCCTTGGACAGAATGGAGCGGGCAAGACGACGATCATGAAGATGGTCGTCGGCCTTCTCGAGCCAACGAGCGGCACGATCACGATCGACGGCGCTCTCTCGTCGCACCCCATTTTCAAAAAGAAGCTCGGCTATATGCCTGAAACGCCGTACTTCTATGAACATATGACGGGTATGGAATTCATGCGGTTCTGCGACCAGCTCTTTGGAAATGATGGTGCGGACACTGCACATTATGGAGAACTCCTGAAACGCGTTGGCATTTACGGCGCAAGCGATTACCAGATCCGCACCTATTCGAAAGGCATGCGCCAGCGCCTCGGTTTCGCGCAGGCGCTCGTGAACGATCCCGAATATCTTTTCCTCGACGAGCCGCTCGACGGCCTCGATCCCATCGGTCGTCGGGAGATGAAAGAGGTGATGCGCGAACTGAAGAAGGAGGGGAGGAAGGTATTCCTCAATACCCACATCCTTGCGGATGTGGAGGAGATCTGCGACGAAGTAGGGATCATCCATGAAGGCAAGCTGCTGTATGCGGGTCCGGTGAAGAAATTCTGCGACGGGAAGCCGCTCGAGGAACGCTTTGTTGAGGTCGTCGAGGCACACGAACGCGAAGAGGCGCCGGCGCAAAAGGTACGCGAGGTACACAAACCACATCATCACGCACGCGCATGAGGAATATCTGGGTTATCGCAAAGAATACGCTGAAGCTCGAGATACGCGATAAGATCCTCTATGGGCTTATCGTGTTCGGCATCCTTTATGTTTTTCTCACGCTTTTCATGGCCGATCTCGTGCTCAAAGAACTGCCGATGGTGAAGAGTTTCGGTCTTACCGGCATATACTTTTTCAATGCGCTCGTCGCGCTTTTCCTCGGCACGACATCGTTTTTTAAGGACATCGACCGCAAGGTTGCGTATTTCGTGATTTCAAAGCCGGTATCGCGCGCGCAATTCCTTCTCGGAAAATTTCTGGGGCTTTGCATGGTCCTCCTCCTTACGAGTGCGATCCTTGGCGTGGCGTATATAGGCCTCATTCTCTATGAGCACGGCGGGTTCGACTGGCTCGGCCTTCTTGCGATAGCGATGCAGTACCTCGAAATGGTGCTTTTTATCGCCTTCGCTATCTTTGTTTCGACCTTCTCGAGTTCGCTCCTTTCGATCGTATATACGTCGGCGGTATTCTTCCTCGGCCATGTGGTGAGCCAGCTCGTAAGCGATGCGCAGCAGATCGGGCTCGGAGGCGCCAGACTTTTCCTCGTGAAGGTGCTCTACTACATCTTCCCGAACCTCGAGAAGTTCGATGCGAGGGACATAGCCATCCATGCGGTCGGGATGCCGTTCGCCGAATTCGGCCTCGCGCTCGCGTATGCGGCGGTATATGTCGCCGTCCTGCTCTTTGCGGCGACCTGGATTTTCGATAAAAAGGAAATGTAAGCCGTGCTCCCTTCGGGAAGATCAGAAGATGAAAACATCTCTCGCGTCGCGCATGTCCAAAACGGCGGTCCTCCTCCTCCTTATCGCGGTGGTGGCGCTTTTGCAGTTCGAATATGATCGCGTGAATGCTTCGGCGCCAATGGTGCCTGCCGGCGAATCGGGAGTGACGCCATCCATGGTGCGGTTTGTGGATCTCGGATTCCATCCCGCAGTCGCATCGTTCCTTTGGGCGAACACAATGCCCGAAATTCTCGATCTCTTCAATGGCAAAACGGAATATTTCGGCGATCTCGCCTTTGTGAATGGCGTCGATCCAAAGCTGAGCTACCCCTATGCCTTTTCCGTGCTCACCCTTCCCGCAATCCCGACCGCGGACTATCCGTACGGCGTGCAGCAATCGGTCGCGATCGGCAAAGAAGGCCTCGCGAACGCCGATCCCGACTGGCGTATCCCGTACTACATGGCGCTCAATTATTATCTGAGCCTTCATGACGAGAAAGACGCGCTTATCTACTTCAATAAGGCCGCAATGACGCCCGGCGTGCCGCAGTTCGCCGAGCGCTTCGCGCTCAATTTCGGCATCGGCACGAACGAACGTGCGACGGCGGAGGAGCTGTGGGCGACGATCGCGAGTTCGACGAACGATACGTTCGAACAGCAGCGGGCAGAGGCGTATATCGCGCATCTCAAAGACCTCGATTATCTCGATGCCGCATCGAAGGCCTATAAGGCGAAGTTCGGCGTTTATCCGACCTCGCCGTCGGAACTCGTCGCAAGGGGCATCATATCCGCAGTGCCCGTTGACCCGTTCGGTTTTACGTTCATCATTAAAAGCGACGGGACATCGGATGTGGACCTGAGCAAACTTCCGGGATACATCCTCAAAGAACCCGCACAATAAAAAGGGCGTGGTTTTCTTGCACCGAAGGCTTCGGCGCGGTACACTTCACACGTCATGAAACTCTCCATTGGTATCGTCGGGCTCCCGAATGTCGGCAAGTCCACGCTTTTCAAAGCGCTCACGCGGCAGGACATTACGATCGCGAACTATCCCTTCGCCACCATCGATCCGAACGTCGGCGTGGTTCCGGTTCCCGACGGGCGCCTTGATGCGCTCGAAAAACTTTCACAGTCAAAGAAAAAGATCCCTGCGGTCGTCGAGTTCTATGACATTGCTGGCCTTGTAAAGGGAGCGAACAAAGGAGAAGGTCTCGGCAACCAGTTCCTTTCGCACATCCGCGAGACCCAGGCGATCGTGGTTGTTCTGCGCGCCTTTACCGACCCCGGCATCATCCATGTCGAGAACTCGGTCGATCCCGTGCGCGACCTCGAGATCATCAATACGGAACTCATCCTTAAAGACCTCGATGCGGTCGAGAAGCGCCTTGCGCGGCTCGAGTCCGAGGTGCGTTCCGGGAAAAAGGAGGCCGCCGCCGACAAGGCGCTCATGGAGCGTACGAAGAAGATGTTGGAGGAGGGGAATATGCCGGTAGCCGATGCCGCCCTCATGCAGGAGCTCGCGGAAAACGTCCGCCTCGTGGACCTTAACCTCCTCACGGCAAAGCGCCAGCTTTATCTTGTGAACGGCACCGAGGGCGATGTCCCTGTGGCGCTCGTCGAAAGGATAAAATCGCTCGGCGCGGACTATATCCTTATTGACCTCGGCAATGAATCATCAGCAGCGGCGGGTCTTCCGGAGCTCATCAAAAAGGCCTACGAGGTCCTCCATCTCATCAGCTTCTTCACGACAGGAGAGGACGAGACGCGCGCCTGGACCATCGTGCGCGGCATGAAGGCGCCGCAGGCCGCGGGTGTCATCCATACCGATTTCGAGAACAAGTTCATCCGGCTCGAAGTGATCGAGTGCGCCAAACTCCTTGAAGCAGGTGGCTGGAGTAAGGCGAAACAAAAAGGCTGGCTCCGCATCGAGGGCAAGGAGTATGAAGTGAAGGATGGGGATGTCCTCGAGGTGCGGCACGGCTGATGGTTGAAAGATGTCTTGATTTTCACTAATATGATCAAGACCGAAGCCCCTATAGCTCAGTTGGTAGAGCAGCTCCCTTTTAAGGAGACGGTCCCAGGTTCGAATCCTGGTGGGGGCACACTGTTTGGAAACTATTTATCCATAGTTTTGATTCGCCGGCGAAATATTCTATACTGAGAAAGTAAATAAGGCGCGCCTTTATGGAGTTGCGCGTCGCTATTTTTATTATTTCCTATTCTCCAAGCGACGCAATGAACAGTCTTTATTCGCGGTTTATCCGCAGAAATAAGAATTCCGCTTTTACCCTCATTGAACTCCTCATTGTGATTGCCATTATTGCAATCCTTGCGGTGGTCGTCGTTCTGGTGCTTAACCCCTCGCAATTGCTTGCACAGGGGAGGGATTCGAACCGCCTTGCGGACCTCAATACCCTTACGAACGCCCTGAATATCTATCAGACGGATGGAGGGAATGCCCTTGGCAAGGCGAATACGGTATACGTCTCGATCCCGGACAGTTCCCCGACCTGCGCCGACCTCAGCCTTCCCGCGCTCCCGAGCGGATGGAGCTATGCGTGTGCTCCTTCGACAACGTATCGTAATACGGACGGTACCGGATGGATACCCGTCAACTTCACAAAGATCGCGGCGGGCGATCCGTTGAGTGATCTTCCGGTGGACCCCACGAATAATATCTCCTCATGTCTCTATTACACATATACTACGAACGGTCTGTCATTCGGAATCACTGCCGCGGCGGAATCCCAAAAAGAGAGAGCCGCCCTGGTGGTGGCAAGCGGGACGTATGCCGATCTTTTTGATGCGGGCAGCAACCCCTCTCTGGAACCTATTGATTATGCGCAAGGCTGCCAGCCGGGATCGTCTTACAATCCCGCGCTTGCGGCGCATCAAGTTGTTACAACCAATCAGGCAGGCCAAAACTCGACCGTCACTTTCTCCGCCACCGCCGGCCAGTCGCTCAGCATGGACTTCACGAACGACACATATTCCTCCATGTGCACCTATTACTACCGCCCCGACGGCAGCAATATCGACTGGAACTGCACGGGTCCCACGAGCAATTGGACCCAGGGCCCGTATTCGCTGTCTCAGACCGGCACCTACACGATCAGCATCCACCCGCAGGGGACCGCCACCGGCACGGTGACGACGGATGCCTTCGTCTACGGCAACCAGTCCTACGCCATCACTCCGAGCACGCCGCAGACGACGTCGTCCACCATCCAGAACCAGTACACGAACCTCACTTTCTCCGCCACCGCCGGCCAGTCGCTCAGCATGGACTTCACGAACGACACATATTCCTCCATGTGCACCTAT
>DAHVRZ010000002.1:0-29881 GCA_027324805.1 Candidatus Parcubacteria bacterium | reverse complement strand
CCCGTATTCGCTGTCTCAGACCGGCACCTACACGATCAGCATCCACCCGCAGGGGACCGCCACCGGCACGGTGACGACGGAATACACCTTGCAATAGAAGGCGCACGTTTGCTTTTCACTGCCCCATACCGATTTCATATCCGATACATATCTGATTCATGGTAGAATGACGATATGGAAGAGCAGGTCGCATCCTCGGCTCCATTGCCGTCGACACCAACCAAACAACCCGTGCCGGCACCGTTCGCACAGACAGCGGCCTCGCTCGTATGCCCGCAATGTCATCTTCCGGTGCGCCAGGAATATTACTTCTGTCCGAACTGCGGGACGAACCTTCGCACGCAGCCGCTTTCGACGCAGATCGGTTCGCAGGTCCTCGTCTATCTTTTCAGCGCGGTTCTTCCGTGGATCGCGTATCTTGCGATCACGAAATGGCCGGGCCTTAAATATATACGTTCGGGCGATCCGCGGGCACGCGCGATCGGATGGATCGCGCTCGGCATTCTCGTTGCATCGTCGGTCGTCGCATTCTGGTTGACGACGGTATGGATCAATCAGCAGATAAGTTCGGCCATGAGCGACGTGGGGAATATCGGCAATTTCGGCAGCGGCTTATGAAGATAAAAAAAGCTGCATACGTGATCGGCATCGACGAAGTGGGCCGCGGCGCGCTCGCCGGCCCGGTGGTGGTGGTTGCGGCGCTTGTGCCGGCGCGCCGCGGCACATGGCTCAGCGCGCGCACCGTGCGCGAGTTTGGCAAGCTGAAAGATTCAAAAAAACTCACGCCGCATCAAAGGGAAGCGTGGACTTCTTACTTCAAAAGCAGCGGGAGTGGCGATCGGGCCGGGGGAGTGCGCTTTGCTGTTGCGCGGGTGTATCCGCGCGGGATCGAAAGGCTTAATATCTCGCGGGCCGCGAACCGCGCCGCCGCCCGCACTCTTGCTGTGCTCGCGAGGAAATACGGTATAGATCCGGCAAAAACGCCGGTGTTCCTTGATGGAGGGCTTTTCCTGGGGAATCGCGGGCTTCAGGCCAGCGCATTCCCCCGCGCGAAGACGGTCGTGAAAGGGGATGAAAAGATCCCCGCGATCGCCGCGGCATCCGTCATTGCCAAGGTGACCCGCGACCGGTTCATGGTAAAGTTGGCGCGCCGGTATCCGGTATATGCGTTCGAGATCCATAAGGGGTACGGCACGGCGGCCCATCGTGACGCACTCAAAAAAGAAGGCCCATGTAAAGCGCACCGATTGACTTTTCTCGCCGGAAAGCCTATGATGGACGGATAAATCAACCTTTTAAACACTTTCAATGGGTGGCGTACCGATAAAACATCATACAAAAGGAAAGACCGGTCGCCGGCGCTCGCACCTTGCGATGAAGAAGCAGCGCCTTTTTGTCTGCAAGAACTGCGGCGCTCCGAAGCTCGCGCATCGGGCCTGTCCGCAGTGCGGCAAGAAATAAGCCGTCCGGGCAAAGAGATGTGGCGGTTATAGTAAGGGTATGGATCGGGTCGATGGCGGACGAGACGATCATGAACGTTCTTTCCTAAACCAATGGCAACACGGCATCTGATCAGGACGGTGGTTCTCCAATCGCTTTACGAGTGGGATTTTTATAATAAGAAGAAGGACATTACGGAGATCCTGGAGCGCAATATGGAAGAGTTTGCGCCGGGCGTCGATGAGCCGGAATTCGCCTGGAAAATACTCCAGGGCGTTGCTGTGCATTTGAAGGATATAGATGAGACGATGCGCCGCGCGGCGCCCGAATGGCCGATCGAAAAGATCGCGATCATCGACCGCAATATCCTTCGCATCGGTCTTTATGAACTGATGTATGCCGATCCGGATGAGGTGCCGCCCAAAGTGGCGATAAACGAGTCGATCGAGCTTGCAAAAAATTACGGCGGTCCGAATGCGGCGCGTTTCGTGAATGGTGTGCTTGGATCCGTCTACCGTGACACGGCTGCGCGTCACGCCGAGGAACGGGCGAAGAATGAGGAAGCGGCGAAGAAATAGGGACAAGGATTTTATGGCATTCGATGAACTGGAGAGGAATATCGGCGTACTATTCGAAAGCAAGGACCTCCTCACGGAGGCACTCACGCATCGTTCATACCTGAACGAATATCCCAAATGGCCCCTGCCGCACAACGAGCGGCTTGAATATCTTGGTGACGCCGTCCTCGAGCTCATTGTGAGCGAGGAGCTTTTCGCGAAATTCCCCAAAGAGCCGGAGGGACGCCTCACCGTGTTCCGTGCCGCGCTTGTGAACTATCAGATTCTCGCGAAGGTTGCCGAACGTATCGGTTTGCAGGATTTCATAATGATGTCGCGCGGCGAGCGGAAGGACGTCGGCAAGGCACGCGAGGTGATCCTCGCGAATGCGATGGAGGCATTGATCGGCGCGATCTACCTCGATCAGGGATTCGCCGCGGCGAAAAAGTTTACGGACGCGTTCGTGATGTCCAATCTCGACGAAGTACTTGCCACAAAGAGCTATAAAGATTCAAAGAGCGAACTGCAGGAGGTGATACAGGAGAAGCTCAAGCTCACGCCGACCTATGACGTGATCACGGAGGAGGGTCCGGCGCATAGGCGAATATTCACCATGGGGGTCTATTTTGGCGATAAGCTGATTGCGACCGGAGAAGGCACCTCGAAGCAGGAGGCCGAGGCTGACGCCGCAAAAAATGCGCTCAAAAAATATCACAAGTAGTCGTTTTCCATTTTCTCCATGTCCCATTTTCTCAAAAAACTCGAACTGAACGGCTTCAAATCATTCGCGGGAAGAACGGTGCTTGAGTTTCCGGCGGGAATCGTTGCGGTCGTCGGCCCGAATGGCTCCGGCAAATCGAATATCGTGGACGCGATCCGTTGGCTTCTCGGCGAACGCGATGCAAAGAACCTTCGCGGCGGCAAAGGAGAGGATCTTATTTTTGCCGGGACCCAGAAGCGCGCAAGGGTCGGCGTCGCGCAGGCAAGCCTCCATTTTGAAAACAAGAACAAGTTCTTCCCGGTGGACTTCGAAGAAGTGGTCGTATCGCGGGAGATCCGCCGCGACGGACAGAGCAAATATTATCTCAACAAATCCGAGATCCTCCTCCGCGACCTTATCGATTTTTTCGCCAAAGTGCGCCTTGGCTCGCGCGGGCTCATCATTATCGGCCAAGGGGACAGCGATATGTTCATCCGTGCGACACCCCTTGAGCGCCGTGAAATGATCGAAGAGATACTCGGCCTTCGCGAATACCAGATTAAAAAAGCCGACGCCGAGCGTCGGCTCAAGAACAGCAGGGTCAATCTCGTACAGGTGACCGCGCTCATCGAGGAGATCGAACCGCATTTGCGCTCGCTTCGGCGGCAGACCGGACGTTGGGAGCGCCGCGGCGCACTCGAGGAGGAACTGAGAACGCTCGAGAATGATTTCTTTGGGTGGCAGCTCGCGGAGATGAGGACAAAGAACGCCGATGTGGATGGTCGGATGGCGGCCCATCAACGCCAATTCGAGGCGCTCGCCAGGGAAAAGACCGAGGCCGAAACGCGCCAGGTGGCGGTCGAGGAAAGCCAGCCTGAGGAGCGCAAACGCCTTGCTGGCGTGAAAGAGGAAATCGCCGGACTTATGGAAGCGCGCAACAGGCTCCAAAAGGACCTCGGTCGCATCGAAGCCCAGGTGGAAATGGCGAAACGTATTCCTGCGGTGGGCGGTGTTGTTCCCCATGGAGGCAATCACACCATCGAACATCTCCTTGATGTCATAAGGAAAGTGAAGGAAGAATTGCAGGCCGCCCTTGATGAGGAGCCGCTTGGCGTTCTTGCGGCCGTTGAAAACGCCCTCGAGGAGCTTGGGTTCGCCATTGAAGAGGCGAATGCACCGCAGCAAGAAGAGCGGGAGGTGGATGCACCGAAAAGGGAACCGGCAGTGCCCGAACCGTTGCGCCGGGAGCTTGCGCGCGCATCGGAAGATATTGGGGAGCTCGAAAAACGGATCGCGACGCTCCGTGAGACCGAGCGCGGGCTGGAGGCGGCGCAGGAAGGATTCTATGCGAACTTCAAGGCGGCCGTCGGCGATGTTCAGCAGGCCCAGGCGAAGATCGACCTTTGGGAGAAGACGAACCGCGAACTGCTCCTCGAAAAGGAACGCATCGACCTCCGCCGCGACGATATCCTTCACCAGATCAACCAGGCCGGCCGCCACGCGGATGAGTTCCGCGATGCGCAGGCCGTACGTGCGGAGAATCTTGCCGAGATGGAGCATCGCATGTTCCGTCTTCGCGGGGACCTTGCGAGCATCGGCGAGGTGGATGAAGCGCTCATGAAGGAGGCGCGGGAAACGGAAGAACGCCATAAGTATCTCCTTCAGGAATCGGAGGACCTTACGAAAGCGATCGCGGACCTCGCCACGCTTATGCAAGAACTCACGGAAAAGATCGCCGGCGAATTCGAAAAATCCCTCGGCAAGATCAATACCGAATTCGAAAAGTTCTTCGGTCTTATGTTTGGCGGCGGTTCCGCGCGCCTCAAAGTGCCGAAGCCCAAAGCGGAAAGAGCGGAGGATGATGGCGAAGAGGAGAATGCGGATGTATCGGCTGGCGGAGACGGCGAAGCCGAAGGAGATGGGGTCCTTGAGATCGAACGGCCGCAGGGTATCGAGATCGACGTAAAACTTCCCCGCAAGAAGGTCACCTCGCTCGATATGCTTTCCGGCGGCGAACGGTCGCTTGTGGGCATCGCCGCGCTCTTCGCTATGGTGTCCGTGAGTCCGCCGCCATTCCTCGTGCTCGATGAGATCGATGCGCCGCTCGATGAACGCAATGCGCGGCGTTTCGGCGATATGCTTAAGGAATTCTCCAAGCGCACCCAGTTCATCGTGGTCACGCACAATCGCGCCACGATGGAGGCCGCCGAGGTTCTTTATGGCATCACGCTCGCCGAGGATGGCAGTTCGAAGGTGGTGTCGCTCAAGCTTGAGCCCGAGGCGGTGACGGAAGCCGCCGCAACAGCAGGGTAGGGAACGGCTTTACCTCTCAAGGGATTTCGATTATCATTTCTTCGAAGCAGTCAGGGGCCTTCGAGGCCGCGCGCCGCGCGCGCCATCGCTCGCCGGAAGTGAAAAAATAAAATCATCATTTCTTCCCCGCTTCGGGCCCATAGTAAAGTGGTATTACGCCGCATTCGCATTGCGGAGGCGGGAGTCCGATTCTCCCTGGGTCCACATTAGTGTAAATAAAAAGGCGGACATGGACGGTATCCGTCATCGCGCTTTCTATTGATTGCACAAGCCATGGGTTATTGGTTATCATCTAACAATGGACAAAGTATACGAAGATTCGCTGGAGTTGCATCGCAAAAATCATGGCAAGCTCGAAATTAAGAGTAAGGTGCCGATAGAGACGAAAGAAGACTTGTCTTTGGCATATACCCCTGGAGTCGGCGCGGTAAGCACGGAAATCGGCAAGAACCCCAGTCTGGCCGCTGAATATACGCTTAAAAAGAACACGGTAGCCATCGTCTCCGACGGGTCGGCGATATTGGGATTGGGCAATCTCGGTCCCGAAGCAGCCATACCGGTAATGGAAGGCAAAGCGGTTCTCTTCAAAAGATTCGCCGACGTTGACGCATTCCCGATATGTTTAGCCACTCAGGACGTGGAGGAGATAATCGAGACCGTTAAACGGATAGCACCCGTGTTCGGCGGAATAAACCTTGAGGATATCTCCGCTCCGCGCTGTTTCGAGATCGAGCGCAGACTGCAGGCGGAACTTTCCATTCCGGTAATGCATGACGACCAGCATGGCACTGCCGTAGTGGTGCTTGCCGGACTCATAAACGCGCTGAAGCTGAAAGGCTTGGACAAAAATACTGCACGCGTTGTGATGAGCGGTGCGGGAGCCGCAGGTATGGCCGTGACGAAATTATTGCTGAAGTACGGCTTCAAGGACATAACCGTCGTAGACAGTAAAAGCGCCATATATAGAGGGCGCACCGATCTCACTGATGAAAAGAAGGAACTCTCCGGAATAACCAATCCAAGGGATATTCGGGGATCATTATCCGAGGTGATCAAAGGGTCGGATATTTTTATAGGCGTGAGCAAGGCGGGGATAGTGAGCGAGGAAATGATTCGATCAATGAATCCGAAGCCTATAATATTCGCACTGTCCAATCCGGTTCCGGAAATAATGCCCGACATCGCCACGAAAGCGGGCGCTTTCATTGTTGCCACTGGACGGTCGGATTTTCCGAATCAGATAAACAACGTTCTTGCCTTCCCAGGAATATTCAGAGGCGCCTTGGATAACAATATAAAACAACTCAACGACGAGATGTTTGTTCTTGCTGCCGAAGGGCTTGCCGCAACGGTGACCGAACCGAATCCGCAGATGATCCTTCCGAGCGTATTCGACAAGACGATATCGGGTACGGTGGCCAAGGCCATGCGCGGTTAGACGGGCCGGTTTGCTATAATAAAAGAAAAAGGTCGAACGCCATTTCGGTCATATTTCCAATATAATCTCTTTCATGATGGTACAAAGTTGGACGGATGTTGTGGTCGGTTCGTTCGCGACGCTGTGGGTGGGCTTCATCGAATACATCCCGCGGATCGTGGGTTCGCTCATCGTGCTCATTATCGGTCTCATCGTCGCGGCCGGGCTCGATGCCCTCGTCGAAAAGATATTCGAGTCGATCAAGCTCGATACATTCCTCGAGAAGATCGGACTCAAGCCCATTTTCGAGCGCGCGGGCCTGAAGTTGCGCGGCGCGTATTTTTTGGGCAAGCTCGTGTATTGGTTCGTGGTGCTCGGATTCCTCCTTGCGATCTCCGACACACTCGGCCTCTACGCGCTCTCGGGATTCCTCAATTCGGTCGTGAACTATATCCCGAACGTGTTCGCGGCGGTATTGATCCTCCTCGCTTCGTTCGTTGTCGGACACTTCCTGAGGCGCGTCGTGACGGCGTCGGTGCTCTCCGCGCGCCTCCACGCGGCGCACTTCCTTGGGACGCTCGTGTGGTGGGTGGTGGTCGTCTTCGGGTTCCTTGCGGCGCTTTCACAGCTCAATATTGCCGCACAGATCGTGCAGACGCTCATTACCGGTTTCATCGCGATGCTCGCCCTCGCGGGCGGCCTCGCATTCGGCCTTGGCGGCAAGGATTACGCCGGCCATTTGCTGAACAAACTGAAGGATCGCACCGAGTCTCACTAGGCGTGGCGCGATCTATTGGGAAAGGCCCGGCTCCATGCCGGGCCTTTCGCTCGTTTGACGAGTGAGTGCACCTGCGTTACAATGCAAGCACTTCCAAAGACCATAGGCGGCGCCGGCAAAGGTGCATAGGACCTATCGAGGAACGGCCGGAACGGCATCGTGCATCGCATGATCACCGCGAGGACCACGTTCAAAGACGGCTTGGAAGGCCGTTTTTTGGTCGGTAAAAACGGCACGGAGAAAAACTCCAAAAAGCCAAATCAAATCATAAAGCAGAAGTATGAAGACCAAAGCGCAAAAGGGCGAGGAAATGAAGAGGGCAAAGGAGCTGCTCGACAAGAGCGAGTCGCTCATCTTCACTGATTTTACAAAAGTGAGTGCCGAAGACGTCCGCAAGCTTCGCAAAGAGCTTAAAAAGTCCGGCGCGAACTTTCTCGTCATCAAGAAACGCCTTCTCGGACTCCTCTTGAAGGAGAAGGGGATCGATGCCAACCTTGGCCGTTTCAAGGTTTCGGTCGGCACGATCTTCACGGAAGGCGGCGCCGATGTTTCCGCAGGCCCGACCTACCGTTTCTTCTCGGGGCTTGAGGTCCCGGAAGGCGGCGCGAAGGACATGTGGACGAACAAGATTCTGGGCGGCTATGATCTCGCGGGCAATGCCCCGATCGATGGCGCACAGATGATCGCGATCGGCAAACTGCCGCCGCGCGAAGTGCTCCTTTCTCAGCTCCTTGGAGTGATGGCAGGCCCCGTAAGGGCATTCCTCTATATCCTCAGCGAGAAGGCAAAGCAGGGAGGTGCAGTGCCGGTGAGTGCCAAGGCGGAAGTCGCGGCTCCGGTGGCGGAAGTTCCGGCGGCGGAAGCCGCCCCAGCCGAAGCTCCTGCGGAACAGCCGGAAACCGGAAAATCGGAACAATAACGGTAAAGGTCAAAACCAAATACACACTACAATGGCAAATCATGAACAGTTGATCGAACAGATCGAGAAGCTCTCGGTCGTCGAGCTCGCCGAGCTCGTGCACACGCTCGAAGAGAAGTTCGGTATTTCGGCTGCGGCTCCGGTCGCGGCGGGCGCCGGTGCGGGTGCGGTGGCGGCGGAAGAGAAGACGAGCTTCAATGTCATCCTCAAATCGGGCGGCGAGAGCAAGCTCAACGTCATCAAGGCGGTGCGCGAGGTGAATCCCGCGCTCGGCTTGAAGGAGGCGAAGGATCTCGTGGACAATGCGCCGAAGCCGATCAAGGAAGGAGCCAAGAAGGAAGAAGCGGAAGAGATCAAGAAAAAGATCGAGGCCGCTGGCGGACAGGTTGAAATCCAGTAGCCTTTGCGAAATACAGGTTCGGTATATGTCTTCGGGAACGGGGTCGAACTCCGCAGTTCGACCCTTAAACACTCGGCGCCTGCGCGCCTCCGTGGCTTCCCTCGGACATGCACCGAGCCTGTTTTCGTGAAAAACTCCTTTGCTTTTCACCCTGCCATCCATTACAATTTTCCCGAAGGGCGTTATGCGAAGCGCATAACACCCTGGCTCGTCAGGAATGGATAAATAGGATTCATCCATTTCTTCCTCGCTTCGGGCGTTTAGCTCAGTGGTAGAGCGTTCCGTTCACATCGGAGAGGTCGCAGGTCCGATCCCTGCAACGCCCACCGATATCAAAAAGGACTCGCAAGCGAGTCCTTTTTGTTGTTCATAGGGCCATATAAGGTCCTATGGTATGATGAATCCATGGAACTTCTGGGCCTCGCCCTCATCTGGCCCCTCATCATTCTTATCATCGGCTTTGTATTCGTCTCCTCTGCCGACGTTGCGGGCTGGCTGATTCTCCTTGTATTCCTCTTTTTCCTCGCAATGATCGTCGGTGTGCGGACCGCGATCGCTCCGTCCGAAGGCGGAATGACCGAAGCGGAACAGCTCGACCAGGTCCGCCGCGCATCGGTTTCCTTTTCCGTGGCACTCCTCCTGCCCATCTTTGTGAAATATATGCTTGACGCCTCGGGCACGAGTCTTGCGGCGATGATCTTGGCGCTCGCCATAGGGTTCGGCGTTCTTGTGTGGGGGATATTTATAAAAGGGAACCGCGTGCTGGCATACGCGAACTGCATCGGCGGCGCGTTCACCATCATCTATCTTTATTTCCAGCTTTGGACGCTTGGGCAGCTCGCACAGATCGTCGCGACGGCATTCGGCCTCGTGGTTGCCGTCATTATTTCAGTCCTAAAATTCCGCGACAAGCTTTCATAATGCGATCATTATCATGAAGAACACCGCTCTCAAGTTCATATTCGGCCTCGTCATCTTCCTCTTTGGCTCGGCGCTCGCATATTTCACGGCGAACTATATGGGTACGACAAAAGCATTCGACTACTGGGGAACGATCGCCATCTTCGCGTTCGCATACGTACTCGTGGGCATCATCGTGGTCAGGATATTTGCGATCAGCCTCGGTTTCCTCTTTGCCGCGGACATCCTTATTATTTCGCTCCTCGTCCAATATTATGGGACGTGGGCGGCTCCCCTGAAGCTTACGATGGTGGGCGCGATCCTCGCCATCCTTTATATTGTTTCGGCGCTGAAGATGAAAGATATTCCGCGCCAACAAGCGACATCTTCCACCGCGATTGATTAAAGGGGGACGGTGGGGAATAACCTATAAAAAACTTTTTTCAGTTCTGTGCATATCTCGCCGCCCTCGGGCGGTTTTTGATTTTGGAAACGTAGGAAAATAAGCACGTATAGGTCTAAAGCATCCTGAAAGGCAATGGATTTGACGTTGGAATGCAGTGGAGTATGATTAAACAAAAGTGGTGGGTTGTGGAGGATTCTGGGGATAACTGCCACTTTCTGTGCATAACTCCACGCGGGGATGCCCGCTAAGCCCCATAAAACCTCAATTCTTACCTAATATGCTTCTTGGAGAGTTCCAGCACAGTCTGGACACAAAAGGTCGGGTGGCGGTTCCGGCAAAATTCCGCGACAAACTTACTGCCGGCGCCATTATTACTCGCGGAATAGACAATTGTTTGTTCGTGTTCGCGCATCCCGAGTGGGAACAGCTTGCGGCGAAGCTCATTGCATTGCCGCTTGCACAGGCCAACTCGAGGGCGTTTGTACGGCTCATGCTTGCGGGTGCGACGGATGTCACCCTCGACAACCAGGGCAGGATCCTCGTTCCCGACTATTTGCGGAAATACGCCGGCCTCAAAAAGGAAGTGATCGTTGCCGGTCTCTACAATCGCATCGAGATCTGGGATGAGGAGGCATGGACGGCATACAAGACGAAGACGGAAAGCTCTTCGGAGACGATCGCCGAACATCTCGGTGAGCTGGGCATCTGATGGAGCACGTACCGGTACTTTTACACGAAGTCATCACGTTCTTGGGTCCGCGTCCGGGAGATTTTATCATTGACGGCACGGTTGACGGTGGCGGACACGCCCGGGAAATTCTCGGCCGCATCACCGAAACGGGAACCCTGCTTGGATTGGATTGGGATGAAGCGCTCCTTGCCGAGTGCAGGGCGCGCATAGGCGGATACAAGAACGCGATACTGGTCCATGGGAACTATGCGGATCTTCCGGAAATCATGGCGGAGCGCGCGGCAGCATTGCCCGCGCGACAGGCGGACGGATTGCTCGTCGATCTCGGATTCTCTTCGGAGCAGCTCGAAGCGTCGGGAAGGGGATTCAGTTTTGGCGGATCGTCGAAGGATGAACCGCTCCTCATGACCTACGATGACTCCCGCCCGCCGGTGAGCGCCATCATAAGGGAACTTCCGGAGGACGATCTCGCAAACGTCATCTACGAGTTCGGAGGCGAGCGTTACTCGCGGAGGATCGCAAAGGCGATCAAGGAGCGTGGAAGGCGGAAGCCCATCATGACGAACGGTGAGCTTGCGGAGACGGTACGGAGCGCCGTATCGCACGGCTACGAGCGTGGCAGGATCGATGCGGCGACGCGGACGTTCCAGGCGCTCCGGATCTACGCAAACGGCGAGCTCGATAATCTCAAAACCCTGCTCGAACGCCTGCCGGATATCGTGAAGCCGGGCGGAAGGGTAGCGATCATCACCTTCCATTCGCTTGAAGACCGCATCGTAAAGGAAAAGTTTCGGGAAATGGCGAAGCGTGGAACGGTGGAAATTGTCACAAAGAAGCCGATTCCTGCAAGCCGCGGGGAGATCGTACAAAATCCCCGCAGCCGTTCGGCAAAGTTGAGAGCCTTGAAGATTTTATAAGACAATGACATTCATCCAGCCCAAAAAATATTTCAATATTCAGAACGCGGTGATCGCGATGCTCACATTGTGCGTCTTGGGTGCTACCGCATTGGTGATTGTGGAGTATAATAAAACAGTAAACCTGAACCATAACATCCTTGCGGCGAAGACGGAGCTCAATTCCGTCGGTGCGGAGAATACCCAACTCAGCAACAGCGTGATCGCCACCCTCGGCGGCGGCCAGATTGGAGCACTCGCGGCAGCGGACGGCCTCGTTGCGGAGAACAAACCGCAATATTTTTCGATCAACCAGCAATGGCCTATCGCTTCTCAATAATACTTGCCCTTGTCCTTGGAGCGTACGGTTTTTTGATCTTTCATCTCTCCCAGCTCCAACTCGTGAAAGGGGGGTATTATCTGGCGAGGGCGGATGCTGAGGTTTCGGGATCCGGCAATGCGTCGGCGAATCGCGGCGCTATTTATTTTACGGATGACCAGGGGAATCAGCTTCCCGCTGCAGTGAATCAGGAAGTGCCCGTGATCTATGCGGTGCCGACGGCGATCAAGGATCCCGCCGCGGCCGCGGCCGCCGTTTCGCCGATACTTAATATCCCCGTAGCGACCCTCGAGGCGACATTTTTGAAGAAAGATTCGTATGAGCTCCTGCAGCGGAAGGCGGACCAGGCGACCGCCGACAAGATCGCCGCACTCGGCATAACGGGCATCGTGGCGGATTACGAACCGGACCGTTTGTATCCCTTGGGAACCGTTGCCTCTGAAGTGCTGGGCTATATGGGACCATCCGCATCGAGCAATGCGCAGATAGGACACTACGGCGTTGAGGGCTATTATAACAATCTTCTCCAGGGTACGGGTGCCGGCACCGGCGGTCAGGATCTTACGCTTACCATTGATCCCAATGTCCAAATAGAGGCGGAGAAGATCCTCGACGATCTCATCCAGCAGAACGGCGCTACGGGAGGGAGTGTGATCGTCGCCGATCCGATGACGGGAAAGATCCTTGCGATGGGAGGATATCCGAATTTCGATCCGAACAATTACGGTCAATATCCCATCGCCGACTTTATAAATACCGACGTACAGAACGTATATGAACCCGGATCGATCATGAAACTGCTCACGATGGTGGCGGGCATAGATTCGGGCAAGATCACGCCAGACACCACATACGACGATCTGGGGTATGTGAACGTGAATGGCGCGCATATCACAAACTACAACCTGACGACGCACGGACCGTACGGTGCCGGTACGACGATGACGCAGGTGATCGAGCATTCGATCAATACGGGGGCCATATGGGCGGAGAATACGACAGGGGACAGCACCTATCTTGAGTATATGAAAAAGTTCGGGCTTGATCAGATGACCGGCATCGATCTTCCCGGCGAAGTTCACGGTGATCTCACGCGGCTCACTCCGAATGCGCCGAAGATCCAATGGGATACGGCGGCATACGGCCAGGGTGTCGCCGTGACGCCGGTCGAACTCGTGAGCGCCGTGTCGGCAATTGCGAACGGGGGGCTTCTCATGAGGCCGTATGTGAACGCGGCGCTCCAACCCCAGGTGATCCGGCGCGTGATGAGTACGACGACCGCGCAGGATGTCGCGCAAATGGCGGTGGATGCGGTGGATCTCGCGCAGGTCGCAAACATCAATGGTTATACGCTTGCCGGCAAGACCGGAAGCGCCTTCGTCCCGAATCCGAAGGGCGGCGGTTATCTGAATCTTCTCGACGACTCGTATATCGGCTGGGGCCCGGTGACAAGTCCGCGTTTCATCGCATTTATTCGCTTGAACAGGATATCCGTCAATTCACTCGCAGCGGAGACCGTTGTGCCGGCATGGAAGAATCTCGCCCAGTTCCTTATCAATTATTACAACATCCCTCCGGACCGGACGACGAATGACGTTATTCCGAACTGTAAGAATCTGTATTGTCCGCAATGATGAAGAACCTTCTCAGGCGGATATTGCGGCGGCTCGCGCGGCTTATGGTGTGGCGCTATCGGCCCGGCATCATTGGAGTGACGGGGAGTGCCGGGAAGACCTCGGCGAAACTTGCCATAAAAGCGGTTCTTTCGCAGGGGAGGATCGTGAGGGCGTCGCCCGGGAATCTGAACAGTGATCTTGGCGTCATTCTCGCGATCCTTGGTGATTGGGATGAACGTGATCTTGCGCTTGTCACGCGCGCGACGCCCGAAGGGACAAAGCGCGCCGAAAAGTTTTGGTTCTGGATAAGGGTCATCGTGATCTCCGCATGGCGCATTGTTGTGCGAGCCTCTGATTATCCCGAGATCCTGGTGCTGGAATATGGCGCCGATCGTCCGGGTGATGTGAAGTACCTCCTTACTATCGCGCGCCCGAATGTGAGCATCATTACCGCGATCGGCGACGTGCCGGTGCACGTCGAATATTACACGGGGCCGGAGGAGGTGGCGCGCGAAAAAGGAAGGCTCATCGAGTTCCTGCCGGTCGGAGGGTTTGCGATCCTGAACGGCGACGATCCCGTGGTGCGCAATCTCCAGTCGCGGACCCGCGCGCGGGTGATCATGTATGGTTTCGAACGGGGGGAGGAGATGCGCATGGTGCGTTTCGAACATAAAATACGCCGCGACGGTACACCCGACGGCATTTCGTTTAAATTGGAATACGGAAGCAGTATTGTGCCGGTGCGCATCCCGCATGTCTTCGGTCGCACGCACGCATACGCCGCCGCAGCGGCGGCATCGGTAGGCATCGTTTTCGGGATGAATCTCGTCGCGATCTCCGAGGCGCTTGCGCACTACAAGCCCGCCGATTCGCGCATGCAGCTCGTCCGCGGGATCCGGTCGTCGTACATCATCGACGACGCATATAATGCGAGCCCGATCGCAATGCGGTTCGCACTCGAGACGCTCTACGACCTTCCCGCCAAGCGGCGCATTGCGGTGCTTGGCGATATGCTGGAGCTCGGCCGCCATTCGGACGATGCGCATGCACGCGTGGGACGGTTCACGGCGAAGACGGCGGACGTGCTTTTCGCGATCGGACCCCGGGCGAAAGGGCTTGCGGAGGCCGCGCGTATGGAAGGTATGAAAAAGGGCAATATCTTCATATTCGACAGTGCCGAAACCGCGAAGATGGCGGTGCGCGATTTCATAAAACCGGACGATCTTGTCCTTGTGAAGGGGTCGCACTCGATGCGTCTCGACAAGATCGTCGAGGAGATACGCGATCGCGCCAATCCTTCATCAATGCCGGTCCGATAGGGGCATCCGGCTTGCGGGGTGTGTCCGCTTCTCTTATAATCTCTTGGACAACGCCATCATCGTCTAGCCTGGTCCAGGACACCGCCCTCTCACGGCGGGAACTCGGGTTCAAATCCCGATGGTGGTACCAAACGATTTTTTTTCGTATCATCAGCGACGCGTTAAATGCATTGACTGCTGTATCGAGGTTTTTCCCTTGTTCCGCCGTGAGGCCCATACCCTCATTTTAACCCTTTCGACATTAGGGCAGATAGGTATATAGTTCCCTATCATAACTTCATTACCCAAGAAGCGTCTGCTACAATAAATGCATTACCACCATGGATCCATATAAACCTGACCACGTTTCCGCGAACGAAACCGACATCACCCCGGAAAAAGCCGAGGAGTTGAAGACGATGAAGGATCGCCTCATGGAGGCGTTTGGCGACCCTGAAATCAAAGAAAAAATTGAAAATGATTTCACCTACACCTTCAAGCAACTCGGATTGGATGATGCTGCTGCGCAGGAGTTGTGCAACGAAGTGATCGCTGCACTCTCCGGTGAAGGACGACTTGATTCGATCGAGGCGAAAATACTCGAGCGGTTCAATGCCATTTATATAGAGGATAAAGAAGGTAAGAAGAAAAACCTCGTGAATATTCTCCATGAGAAATTAAGGGGTCGTGCGGAATTGATCGCGTCGCAGGTGCGTCCGTATTTCGCCGACGTCAAAGGAAGGGTTTTCGATTATGGCACGGGCGACGGCCAAGTCGCGCAGCGTCTGCACGATGACCCGGAGTTGCATCTCGACATTGAAGGCGGTGACGTGTGCAATTACAAAGCGCCCGGCGTGACGATTCCCGTGAAGGTCTTCAATGGCAAGCATGTTGATGTCCGCGACGGCAGTTATGAGGCAGCGCTCATGACGAACGTCGCGCATCACGAAAAGAACAACGAGGTCATTCTCGAAGAGCTATCGAGGATCGCAAAGAATAAACTTGTGGTCATCGAAACCGTGCCGGCGGGCGATAATGAGGAAGAGATAAAGAAAGATGCCGAGCGGACGTTCGCGAACGACTATCTCTATAACCGGCTCTTCCATAACGCCGATGTTCCGGTGCCGGGCACGTACGAAACGCCGAAGGGTTGGGAAGATCGATTCAAAGCTCACGGTTGGCGCGTCGCCAAATCCGAAGATCTCGGCTACGATCAGCCGACGATTCGGGATATTCACCACCTTCTCATTTTTGAACGGTAGTACCCGAGAGAGAACTTGAGGTTTATATTTGACTGGGGCATTGCGTGAATGCGATGTTAAAGTTGGTCCGTGACTGGAATCGTCAACAAGGGCAATCGCGTGGCAAATAAACCTATTTCAGGCTATAATAGGTCATATGGATATGGATATCTGCTTTTCTAGTGTATCCACGGGCATTGTATTTACTGCAGACAGCCGAACGGAACATTGCCATTTCTGCCCCGCTATGATATAAATCGAGGGCAAAAGAACTTTACAAAACCCCATGATTATCGTGTTTGTTATAGTCCTTTGCGCCTCTATTTTATTCCCTGGCCCGATGATTGTTATTCTCGTTGCCAATACTGCGGCAACGGTGATCATCTCGGCACTTCAGATATTTTCCGCGCTTTTTCCGCGCTCCGAACCGAAACGATGGAAAACCAGTTCGCATGCGTTCGTATCAGTGATCGTGCCTGCATATAACGAACCTCCGGCGCTTCTCATGCGCACCCTCGACGCGCTTTCAAAGATGACGCACGAGGAATTCGAAGTGCTCATTATTGACAATAATACGAAAGACCCGGTCGTTTGGAAACCGATCGAATCATATGCACGGATGCTTGGCGGAAAATTCCGCTTTTTCCACGTCGACCATCTTTCCGGCTTTAAAGCGGGCGCTTTGAATTATGTCCTTCAGTTCGCCGATTCAAGATCGGAGTATGTTGCTGTTATCGATGCCGATTATGAGGTTGAACCGGAATTTTTGACGGCGGCGTTGTCGTATTTCACGGATGGCAAGATTGCGCTCGTGCAATTCCCACAGCAGTATCGCAATTGTATAAAGGAGAATCAGCCTATAGCCGATGAATACCGGCACTTCTTCAAGATTTATATGAATATGTCGAATTATATGGACTCCGTTCCTTCAACGGGGACGGTCAGCGTCTATGCGATCGATGCACTCCGGAAGATCGGCGGATTCAGCGAGAAGGTGCTCACGGAGGACGCCGATGCCGGACTCCGTCTCTATGCTGCGGGATATCGCGGGGTTTATGCCGACCGCTCGATGGGCTATGGCCTCATGCCGTACGACATTGAGGCGTACCGCAAACAGAAAACGCGGTGGGCGAACGGAAACGCGCAATCCATCAAAGCCCTTTTCTCGCTCTACGGGAAAATACCGTTCCGGTCCTGGCTCGGCTTTCTCGCGGATCTCACCGCGTGGGACCACCTCAATTTCCTCCCGTTCGCGGTGCTCGCGGCATATACCATCGTTCTGCTCCCGTTCATTCCCACGACGGCAGCGCATCGCGAACTGCTGACTGTTGCGTCAGTTTCGATATTCATCACGCTTGCATCGAAATTTGCGTTGTTCATCGTCGCGCTCCGCGGTCAGAAGAAAACATTCCGCCGCGCGCTTAAGGCATTCATCGTCCATATGGGAATGACACTGCTCTATTCCGAGGCGTTCGGCATCATCTGGTTTGGCACGAAATCGGGATTCGAACGCACCAATAAGTTCGTTCTCTCAAAAATGCCGAGCGTTTTCAAGAACTCGTATCGTGAGTTGATTCTGGGCATATGGTTCGCGGTCGGTGTCGCCGAGGCTGTGATGTGGGGGACGCGTCCCATCACTGTTGTGGCATTCGCCGTCTCATCACTCGCGCTTTTCTCTGTTTATTACGTCGTATGGAAGATTGCACCGACCAAGGCATATTCGCGGAAAATACTTTCGGATCTTGAGTATGAATATAGGGCATATCTTCCGAAGCCCGCATGAAAATCGCGTTACTCGCCCCGCTCTGGAAGACGATTCCACCCGAAAAATACGGCGGTTCGGAGCGTGTCGTCGCGGATCTCGCGAAGGGACTTGTGGCGCAAGGCCATGAGGTGACGACGTTTGCCTGTGGCGGTTCTGCGGTTGCGGGAACGCTTGTTCCGGTAATCGATAAGCCGATGTACGACCTCGTCGGGGGTTTTGATTGGAATGGTATCAAGCAGTACGAGTTTCTCTCGTTTTTTGAATTGGCCGAACGTGCAAAGCGATTCGATATCGTCCACAATCACATGGGTATCCATCCGGTTGCGTTTGCGCCGCTCCTTCCGGTACCGATGGTGACGACGCTCCATTCGAGCCTCTCACCGGATTTTCCGGCGCTCGCGACCGCGTTCCGAAGGTATCCGTTCGTATCCATAAGCGACGCACAGCGATCGCTCGCGCCGGAACTGCATTATGTCGCGACGATTTATCACGGCATAGACGTGGGTTCATTCTCGCCGCGGTTGGAGGGAAAAGGCGGCGGGTTCGCGTTCATCGGCACGCTCTCATGGAACAAAGGCGTCGATATCGCAGTCCGTACCGCCAAAAAGCTCGGCGTTCCACTCACGATCGCGGGCGAAGTGCGCAAAGAAGAGGGGGAATTTTTGGAAAAAGAGGTGTTTCCGTTCGTGGACGGCGAGAATATCCGTTACGTCGGCGAGGTCGGCAATGAGGAAAAGAACCGTATCATGCGCACGGCCGATGCGCTGCTTTTTCCGTCCCGCTGGAACGAGGCATTCGGGCTTGTCATCGCAGAGGCGCTCGCGTGCGGAACGCCGGTTGCCGCTTTGGGGAATGGCGCAGTGCCGGAAATCCTGCACGACGGTGAGACCGGGTGTATTGCGAAAGAAGAGGACGGATTCATTGAGGCCGCAAAAAGGGCGGCCTCCCTCTCTCGGACCGTCTGCCGGACCCAAGCGGAACGGCGTTTCGATCTTTCCGTGATGGCGAAAAACTACGTCGACACATATCAATCATTGATCGCCAATCGATGAAGATCGCCATCGTCACACCGGTCATGGTACCCGTGCCGCCCCGGAAATACGGCGGTATCGAAGAGATCGTCGATGAGCTTGCCCACGGACTCGCAGAGCGCGGCCACCATATTACGGTGTTCTGTTCGGGCGGATCGACCATCGCCGGGGAAAATATCGAGCGCATCGAAACCTCACCGTATCCCACGCGCGAGCATCAGGAAGAAAATCGGAAATGGGAGATCGCACAAATCGAAACCGTGCTTGGAAGGCAAGATGAGTTCGATATTATCCACTTTAATTATGAGCCGATCGCATTCCGTATCGAGCGTGACGGCATGGAGATGAATCTCCTCGATTCCTTCAGAAAGCCCGTCGTGTGCACGTTCCATAATATCACCACGATCCCCGAACACATCGAATATTACCGATCATCCCGTTCCCTGGATCGTCATACGATGATTTTTGTGAGTGAGAACCAGCGAAGCCATGTACCGTTCTTTCCTAAATCAAAAGTGATTTATAACGGCATACGCGTCGAGCGATTTCCAGTGGAGCGACAGAAGATGGACTACATGCTTTTTCTTGGAAGAATAACGCCGGAAAAGGGCATTATCGAAGCCATTACTGTCGCGGAAATGACGAACATCCCGCTTGTCATTGCTGCAAAAATCGATCCTGTTGACCAGCGATTCTATGACAGTGAAGTGAGGTCGCGCATTGACGGAACGCTTGTGCATTATGTCGGCGAAGTGGATTTTGATGAAAAAATAGGTTATCTCAAAAATGCGAAATGCCTTCTTTTCCCGATTCGATGGGAGGAGCCGTTTGGGCTTGTGATGGTTGAGGCGCTCGCGTGCGGGACGCCGGTCATCGCGTTCCGCCGCGGGTCGGTTCCCGAGATCGTGCAGGATGGCGTGAATGGATATCTCGTCAATACGGCCGATCAGATGGCGGCGGCGGCCCGAAGGTGTGGGGAAATCCCTCCGGACGAATGCCGCAAGAGCGCCGAACAATTTTCCGTCGGACGGATGGTGGGCGAATATGAAGCGACGTTCATGAGGGAAGTTTGATGTCACGCCGGTGCAATAATATGTCGCTTTGCCATCCCAACGGATGCAGGAATGTTTTCTCCCGACCAAAGGCTTGAAACGTATCCCGGCAAGCGTAAAAATCAAAAAATATTATTAAATATTTGGCAATTCTTGACTTTTCCCTATGTTATGTGCAATAATAAAGCCAGTTTGGATTACGTATTCATACTCTTAATATGGGCCGATTGAACGGCGCAAGGCAAAGAGGGAGCGGGTATCGGCGGAACCTGCGCGAATCTCTTTCCTTCGGCGTAACAGTTCACGGCCCTGCTCCGGCGAGACCAAGCATCACCCTCCTTCTCGCTGTTGAGCCGGAGGGAGAGGTGTGTTGATAATCACACATCTCTCCCTCCCTCTCGGATATAGATAAAAGGCCTTCCTATTGAAGGCCTATTATAATACCCAATTTTTAATGATTGATTGTGAATGTTGCCGCGCCGAAACGAGAGGGATGGGTGGTGAGGCAGTTCTATTTGACAGTAAAAGCCGCATGCCCTATAATCGTTCCATGTTCGGTGGGGGCTCAACCTGCCTGCCGATATTTTTTTGAGGTTATCGTACGCAATATCACATGCCTACCATCCGGCAACTCATCAAGAAAGGAAGGAAGCCGCTCAAAGCGAAGACCAAAGCGCCCGCTTTGTCGTACTATTTCAATTCGCTCAAGAACCGTCCGGTGGATTCCGGGTCGCCGTTCAAGCGTGGCGTGTGCGTGAAGGTGTTCACCACGACACCGAAGAAGCCGAACTCCGCGCTTCGCAAAGTGGCTCGCGTGCGTCTTTCGAACGGTATGGAGATCACCGCATATATTCCCGGTGAGGGCCACAATCTTCAGGAGCACTCGATCGTCGTTGTCCGTGGCGGACGTGTTCCTGACCTTCCGGGTGTGCGCTATCACGTGGTCCGTGGCGTGCTCGATGCCGGCGGTGTCGAAAATCGCAAACAGCAGCGTTCCAAATACGGCGCAAAGCGTGCCAAGAAGTAATCAGCCCCATCCAATTCCATGCGCAAGAAGCGAGTCTATAAAAAATTCCATCAGCCTGACGCGACCTATAGCCGCGTTGAACTCGGCCGTTTCATTAATTACGTGATGAAAGACGGAAAGAAATCGACCGCCGAGCGGCTTGTTTACGGCGCGCTCGAGAAAGTGAAAGAGGTCACCAAAGAAGATCCGATCGTGGTCTTTGACCGTGCACTTGAGAATGCTTCACCGATCCTCGAGGTCGCATCGAAGCGCGTCGGCGGCGCCAACTATCAGGTGCCGCGCGAAGTGCGCCCCGAGCGCCGCTTCATGCTTGCTGTCCGCTGGATCATCGGCGCAGCGCGTTCGAAGAAAGGGAAGGGGATGACCGAAAAGCTTGCCGAGGAGATCATTGCGGCTTCAAAGAACGAGGGCGCGGCGATCAAGAAGAAGCAGGACATGCACCGAATGGCCGAAGCGAACCGCGCATTTGCGCATTTCGCACGATAGGAGCGTCAGTATGAGATATATGCCGTTTTTGAACGGTCCGATTTTAAAAATAACCCCAATTAAATAATGCCCCGCCAATATTCCATTGAAAAAACCCGCAACATCGGCATCATTGCGCATATCGACGCCGGCAAGACGACCGTCAGTGAGCGCGTGCTTTTTTATACCGGCGTCGCGCACAAGATCGGCGAGGTGCATACGGGCGACACGATCATGGACTGGATGGAGCAGGAGCGCGAGCGCGGCATTACGATAACGAGCGCGGCGACCACCGCATTTTGGACGCCGACCTATCGCAATCACGACAAGAAATTCGAGCATCGCATCAACCTCATCGACACCCCGGGACATATCGACTTCACTGTGGAGGTGAAACGCTCGCTCCGCGTGCTCGACGGCGCGGTTGTCGTATTCGACGGCGTGGCCGGCGTGGAACCGCAGTCCGAGACCAACTGGCGTTATGCGGACGACTATAAAGTGCCCCGCATCTGCTTCATCAACAAACTCGACCGTTCCGGAGCTTCTTTCCAGAAGAGCTATCAGTCCATCCTTGATCGGCTCACGCCGAACGCCATTCCCATCCAGCTTCCGATAGGAACGGAGAGCGACTTTAAGGGCGTCGTGAATCTTCTCGAGAATAAGGCGTATGGGTTCGAGGGCGAGCACGGAGAGAAGATCACCGAGATCCCCGTCCCGGATAATATGAAAGAGGAGGTGGAAAAAGCACGTCACGCGCTCGTCGAAAAGATCGCCGAAAACGATGACGATCTTATGGCGGCGTACCTCGACGGAAAGGAGATTTCCCTCGATGATCTGAAGAAGACCCTGCGCAAAGCGACGATTGCGAACACGATCGTCCCCGTGCTCACCGGTTCCGCACTCAAGAACAAAGGCGTACAGTTCATGCTCGATGCGGTCATCGAATACCTTCCTTCACCGGCCGACCTGCCGCCCATCAAGGGGCACGACGGAAATACGGGTGCCGAAGTGGAGATCAAGCTCGTTGACGAGGAGCCGCTCGCCGGCCTTGCCTTCAAGATCGCAACGGATCCGTTCGTGGGCAATCTCGCATTCTTCCGTGTCTACGCCGGCGTCTTGAAGCGGGGTTCTTATATATACAATTCAACGAAAGGCCAGCAGGAGCGCGTCGGCCGCATCGTGCGCATGCACGCGAACGACCGCGAAGAGGTGGATGAGGTCTATTCCGGAGAAATCGCGGCGATCGTGGGTTTGAAGCAGACGACGACGGGGGACACGCTCTGCGATCCCGAGCATCCGGTCGTTCTTGAAAAGATCAGCTTCCCCGAGCCCGTCATCGGTTTGCGTATCGAGCCGAAAACGAAAGCCGACCAGGAAAAGATGGGTACGGCGCTCCATCGTCTCGCCGAAGAAGATCCTACCTTCCGTGTCGCGGGCGATCCCGATACGGGCGAGACGATCATCAGCGGCATGGGCGAACTTCATCTTGAGATCATCGTGGATCGCATGAAGCGTGAATTCAATGTGGATGCGAACGTGGGCCGGCCGCAGGTCGCCTACAAGGAAACGATCCTTGCCGAAGCGGATGGCGAAGGAAAATATATCAAGCAGTCCGGCGGACGCGGCCAATACGGCCATGCGAAAGTTCGCGTGAGACCGCTCGAACGCGGTGCGGGCTTTGTCTTCCTCGATGAGATCAAAGGAGGTTCCATCCCCAAAGAATTCATCGGCCCGACCGAGAAGGGCGTAAAGGAAGCGATCGAGAAGGGTGTTGTTGCGGGCTATCAGATGGTGGACGTCGAGGTCACGCTTTACGACGGTTCGTTCCATGAAGTGGACTCCTCCGAGGCGGCATTCAAAATAGCCGGTTCCATGGCATTCCAGGACGCGGCAAAGAAAGCGAAGCCGGTGATCCTCGAGCCGATCATGAAGGTGCAGGTCATCATCCCTGAGAACTACATGGGCGAGGTGACAGGCAACGTGAACGCGAAGCGCGGGCGCATCGAATCCATGGATGACCGCCCGGGCCTCAAGGTGATCAATGCGCAGATCCCGCTTTCCGAGATGTTCGGTTACGCGACGGACCTCCGCACCATGACCCAGGGTCGCGGTTCCTTCACGATGGAATTCGACCACTACGAGCCCGCACCGAATAACGTGGCTCAGCAGATCATCGAAGGAAAGAAGCGATAGTGAAAAGGAAATAGTGAGGCAAAACTCCCGCCGCGATGCCGGGGGTTTTTGCTATTTGGGCAAATTTATGGCCATAATATGGGCAGCAGTTCCATATTTCCTGCAGGACGAAGGAGTCTCCCTATGCGCTCGATGATGCTGTTCCTGATGTTCGCGGCGTGCGTGTTCGCGCCCGCTCTCACCAAACAGAAGAACGCATCGTCCTGTTCGGGAGATGTGTGCACGTTCTTTGAAGCACAGAACCTTTCGTACGACGGTTACCATGAGGGCTACTATTCGTACGGAGCGTACCACCCGGGGGCGAGAGAGATGTTCCGGCAGTACAAGTCGGTCCATTCGGACGATTTCCTTTCGGTGATACGCATGGATTATGATTATCTTTTCGACGTGAATGCGGCGCCGGCGGAATACGCGGCACTGCTCCAGGACGTTGATACCGCCATCGCGCGCTTCGAAGCATTGAAGCACGAGGGCACTCCATGCGCCGGCACCGACCTCAAGGGGATCGCCCGTGGCGCGCTCGATTGTGATTATATCGGCGCGGCGCTCTATTCCTTCCGCGAAGCCATAAGGATAAAGAAAGACGGCAAGTTCGCGGATTGGGATGCGAATGGCGTGGACGACAGGCAATTCTTCGCCTACGCCCGCGCTTCGGCATCGGCGGGATGCATTCAGGCGAAGTTCCTGCTCGCAGTCCATGAATATGAGGCGGGCAATGCAACGCTGGCCGGGATCCCGCACATCATTCCCTGGGTGTTGAGAAAGAAAGGAGTGCCGGCGGACCGTGATGATGCGCTCGGGAAGCTCGCGCATGCGCTCGCCGCGAACGACCAAAGCCCGTTCGCGGACGACATCCGCTTCTATGTGTTGAGAATAGAGCTCCAGCGTAAGTACGGCGCGGAGGAGCTTTCAAGGATATTCCCTGCGGCGGCGCTCATTGGGCAGCTGCAGCCCAAATATTCTCATAACCGGATGTTCCAGGATGGCCTCGATTCGTTCTCGGATACGTACGAAGCCCATTGAAAAATGGGACGATCGGCAGCGCCGCATTCATTCAAAGTGCGGCGTTTTCTTTTCCATTGACAAGGGAAGGGGATTCGCTTACAATTGCTTGGTAAACCCTTTCTCTAAACCGGTCGATTGGTTTAGGTTTTTACAGCTGTTACAGCTGTTTTTGTTCGAGAAGGGGGGACAAAAACCGCAGGCGGCCATTTGGTGCGCGGCGACCAAAAAATAAACCAATAAATTTTCATAAAAATGGCTGAAAAGGAAAAATTCGACCGCTCGAAGCCGCACATGAACGTCGGCACGATCGGCCACGTCGATCACGGCAAGACGACTTTGACCGCGGCGATCACGCACGTGCTCTTCATGAAGGGCCTTGCGAAGAAAGAAGAGAAGGTTGACCAGATCGACAATGCTCCGGAAGAGAAGGCGCGTGGTATCACGATCGCCCTCCACCACTCGGAGTACCAGTCGGAGAAGCGCCACTACGCGCACATCGACGCGCCGGGCCACGCCGACTACATCAAGAACATGATCACCGGTGCCGCCCAGATGGACGGTGCGATCCTCGTGGTCGCCGCCACCGACGGCCCGATGCCGCAGACCCGCGAGCACATCCTGCTTGCACACCAGGTCGGCGTGCCGAAGATCATTGTCTTCCTCAACAAGTGCGATATGGTTGACGACCCCGAGCTCATTGACCTCGTCGAGTCCGAGGTTCGCGAGCTTCTCAAGAAGTACCAGTTCGACGGCGACAACGCCCCGGTCATCCGCGGTTCGGCGCTCAAAGCCTTGAACGCCACCTCGGCCGATTCCGAAGACGCAAAGCCGATCATTGATCTCGTGAAAGCGATGGATGATTACTTTCCGGACCCCGTCCGCGAGCTCGATAAGCCGTTCCTTATGCCGGTCGAGGACATCTTCTCGATCGAAGGCCGCGGTACGGTCGTTACGGGCCGCATTGAGCGCGGTGTCGTAAAGGTGAACGAAGAAATCGAGATCGTCGGCCTCCGTCCTACGGCGAAGACCGTCATCACGGGCATTGAAATGTTCAACAAGCTCCTTGATGAAGGCCATGCCGGCGACAACGTCGGACTCCTGCTCCGCGGTCTCAAGAAGGAGGATGTGGAGCGCGGTCAGGTGCTCGCCAAGCCGGGCACGGTGACCCCGCACTCCGAGTTCGAAGCCGAAGTCTATGTGCTTTCGAAGGAGGAAGGCGGCCGCCACTCGCCGTTCTTTAAAGGCTATAAGCCGCAGTTCTATATCCGCACCACGGACGTGACGGGCGAGGTAACCCTCCCCGAAGGTATGGAAATGGTCATGCCTGGCGATACGGTGAAGCTGAACGTGAAACTCATTACCCCGGTCGCGCTCGAAGAGAAGCAGCGCTTCGCCATCCGCGAAGGCGGCCACACGGTCGGCGCCGGCGTCGTTTCGAAGATCAACAAGTAACCTAATCGCGATCAACGACGATGGCCAAAACAGAAGTTGCACAGAAGCTCCGCCTCCGCATCAAGTCCTACGATCATAAACTGATCGATAATTCGGCGCGCCAGATCATCGAGGCCGCCGAGCGGAACGACGCGAAGGTGACGGGCCCGATCCCGCTTCCCACGGAGATCAAGCGTTACACCGTGAACCGCGCGACGTTCGTCAAGAAGGATGCGCGCGAGCAGTTCGAGCTCCGCGTGCACAAGCGCCTCGTCGAGATCCTGAATCCGAGCCAGAAGATCATCGAATCCCTCTCCAACCTGAACCTTCCGGCCGGAGTGGACATCGAGATCAAGATGGCTTAGAACCGCGAAAAGGTTCCTTCCGGAAAATCCCCGCACCCGCGGGGATTTTTCTTGGATGATGGCTTGAAAACGGCCGAAGTTTTCTTTACAATAGGGAGGTTGCTTTCCCGATGCGCGGGTGGCGAAACTGGCAGACGCACTACCTTGAGGTGGTAGCGCCCGTAAGGGCTTGGAGGTTCGAATCCTCTCCCGCGCACAACGAACAAAAATGAGACCGCAACGGGTCTCATTTTTGTTTGCCGATGAAGCGAGAGGACTCGAACGCCGGAGGAAATTTTTTCAGCAGAAAAATATTCCGAGGCGGTGCCCAGACCAAAGCTCCCCCGATCATTTATGCGTGCATCGAATAAAAATTGGCTCGGATCGCATGATGCAATCCGAGCCGCGTGGTTAAGGTTAGAGCCCTTCTTTGAAATTTACTATAGTGCCCTCTTTCCGGCAGATAAATTCACCGGAGAGATGGTCCGCAGCACCGGAAGCAAGATACAAGATCAACTCAACAGCCGATTCTTCTTTTGCATCCTGATGGGTGTCGAAGATGTGCTTTATCGTCGGCACTTTATCCTTTAGCCGTTCCGTCATCGGTGTCCAGATCGTCCCGGGATGTACTGCAAAAATAGATAGCCCGCTTTCCCTGAAGCCTTTAGCAAGCTGCCGGGTGAGTTGCACGACTTTCCATTTGCTGTATGCGTAGATCGCGAGCGGTTCGGGACGACTGACGACCGTACTGCTTGCGATGTTCACGACCCGCCCGCGATTCCGCAGATGCATCCGTTCGCTGACAAGTGCCGTGCAATAGAGAGTACCTTCGTAGTTAATGAGAAGCGTTTTCTCCCATTCGCCGGAATTCACAGCTTGCCACCATGGCATGACAGGTCCTTCGGTCGCAGCGTTGTTGATGAGTACCTCGATCGGGCCCATGCACGTCTCGATGGATTCGACTGTTTTACGAACTGAATCGAAATCACCCACGTCCATAACGAACGCACGCCCTTCTCCACCTTCATAGTGGATAAGACGTTCGACATCATGGAGCTTACGGGGATCACGCCCCGCAATCGCGACCTTCATTCCCAGTTTTGCCATAGCTTGCGCATAAGCCTTACCGAGGCCGCTCCCGCCACCGGTGATGAATACGACTTTCCCGTGGAGGCAAAAATCGGACGCATCGATAGGCGCAGGAACGACAGTCTTCATCGAATCACGTAATTCCTGTGGCTCACCCATAAACTCGACAAGATTAACAAATTCTTGCCCGTTGATGCCATCCGTCATCACTCTTCCTCCGAGAATTGGAAATCTGTTACTTCATTTATTTTACTATTTATTATACATAATGTCAAATTCGCGATGAATAAAAGAGATTCGAATTTTTCCCGCACATTCTTGGTTTGGTACAATTATATATTATGACCTCCCGCAGGGGCTTTACTCTTATCGAGCTTCTCGTCGTGATCGCGATCATTGCAATCCTTGCGGTGGTGGTGGTCCTCACTCTCAATCCGGCCCAGCTTCTTGCGCAGTCAAGGGACGCGAACCGCGTATCCGATCTCGCGACTTTGAATAGGGCCCTTACCCTCTACGAGACTGACCTGTCGAGCGCCTCAACATATTCCCTCGGCACCTCGTCGGTCACCTATGTCTCGACCCCCGATGCCACCGCCACAACAACGGCGGGGACTGATTGCACGAACGAGGGCTTCCTCACGGGCGGATACTTCCACTGTGACGCGATTTCGACAAATAGGAACGTGAACGGCTCGGGATGGATTCCCGTGAACTTCAGCGGCATGTCAGCGGGGTCTCCCTTCGGCTCCATGCCCGTAGATCCGGTAAACAGTACTTCCTCAGACCTTTATTATCGCTACGAGACGAACGGCTCGACCTACCTCCTTATGGCATCTCCCGAATCCCAGAAATACATTGCCCAAGCCGCCACGAACCACACTATGTTCACACAGGGGACCAACTTCGCCTTTTCGGGCGGCAAGTGGGTTCTCGTCCCCGGCAACTCCCAATTCGGTACGGGCAATTTCTATGCGATGAAGTACGACGCCTCGTGCATAAACATGAAAACGGGTGCCGCGTTCACCTCGCCTTTGGATGGAACCGGTTACTCGAACAGCGCCCAGAACTGCTCCACGGCAAACGGCTTCGCGCCTTCCTCTCTTGCCACGGGGAACCCCATTGTGGATGTATCGCAGACGCAGGCGGAACAGTACTGCGCTTCCATAGGCGCCCATCTCATGACGAACAACGAATGGCAGACGATCGCTTGGAACGCGGAGAATGTTGCGTCGAACTGGTCGGGAGGATCGGTAGGCTCTGGGTACATGTATTCCGGCCATAACGACAACGTGCCTCCGAATGCGAGCGTCGCCTCGGCGAACGATGCCCAGAATTGCGTGGGCACCGACGGTCCTTCCTCCTGCGGCGGCACGGGTACAAACACCTCCCAAATCCGCACACTTACCCTCTCTGATGGCTCCGTCGTCTGGGATATGGCGGGCAATCTCTGGCAATGGACGAGTGACACGATCATCGGCACAAACGAGCCTCATAGCGGGCTGAACGCATGGTTCTGGACCGAGTACCCCTCGATCACGACATGGGGGAGTATGACTCAGGCGAGCGCAGGTCCAGCAAACAGTACGTGGAGTACGACGCAGGGCATCGGCGAAATCCTCTCCGAGAATTCTTCCACCGACAGCACGGAGTACGGCTTCATTCGCGGCGGCTTTTGGTACATTGGCGCTTGGTACATTGGCGGAGTTGCGGGAGTTGAGACGCTCAACCTAAGCACTACTCCCAGCAGCACGAGCAACGCCCTTGGGTTCCGTTGTACTCGGTAGTTGAAGCGTAGCACATCGCGTTGTCGCTTTTGTATTATGCTTGACGATCTTGCTATCTATCAGAAAACGCAAGATTTCATGGTGTAGCTCCACCCGATGGTGAACAAATTGCCGAAGAGCCAGCGATTCGTCCTTGGCCAGCGCATCGAGAACAAGACGATCGATCTCATGCGTTCCTTCATCGTTGCGAATGTTGAGCGGGACAAGTACGTGATCCTGCATCGTGTGAGCACAGAACTTGACGAGCTTCGCATATTTATCCGCCTCGCTAAACTCCGGTTGGATAGCGCGATTCTCCGAGAAGTCGGCGATACAATGAAATAGCCCGTTGTTTCAGGCGGGAATAGGGACGTAACCCGACGGGGCTCCATCGCAGCGGCAATTGGAACAATGGCGCGAATGCGAGGGCTGAGACGCTCAACCTGACCGTATCTTGGTGCTCGTGCGTCAAAACGGTATCGTACCTCCATTTTGAAATGCGGATGCGATTTTAAGGAGAACCTTGCGAGGGGCTTCGGTGGGAGCTTATGACGAAGCGCTATCGCCACGGGCCGTACCGCACTTTTGTCGCGACGGATTCCAAGAGGCGCGTTATCAAAGCCGCCCCGTTCCGTGACCGGGTAGTTCATCATGCGGTGTGCAATGTTATCGAGCCGATCCTCGAATATCATCCCATCCCGCGCATATAAAAGAAAATCATAGGTTCTAATCGGGCAAAATCAGTTCGAACTCGGATCATAGTATAAAATTTTTGAATCGGATAAATCCGATGGTAATTGACAT
>DAHVRZ010000029.1 GCA_027324805.1 Candidatus Parcubacteria bacterium | reverse complement strand
CCTTCGAGAGTTCGTCCCGTTCCGTCATCGAGAGCGGTCGGGCGGCCCGCTGGAGGTCGGCGATCTGCTGCTCCATCGAACGAATCTTCTCTTTAGAATCTTTCAAGGCGTGGGCCACTTCCTCGGTTCCCTTTCCGGCTTCGACTTCGTGCTCGGCTGCGGCGTCCAATCGCTCGAACTCTTCGAGCTCGGCGTCGCAACGGGCGCAGTCTTTCACCGCTCCGTCGTGCTTCTTGGCGTCGTGGTGCCGCTTGCGAGCATCGTTGCGCTTCGCATCGGCTTTGCCTTCTTCGCCGGCCTTCATGGCCTCTTCGTCCGTTTCGTCTTTACGACGGGCGTCCGCGCGTTCTTTTTCCTCGCGCTCTTCGCGTTCTTTCCGCTCGCCCTCGGCGGCGTCGAGGCGACTCTTTGCGTCGTCGCGCTCTTTGCGCGTCGCCTCTAACTCTTTTTCGAGCTCCTGCTCGCGCTCCGATTTATCTGCCACGACGTCCCCCTTCTGAATGATCGAATCGAGTCGTACTCCCGATGGTTGGCCGTTCTTATCCCAGACCCCTGCCTGGCAAACGGCAAGGTGATCGAGGATTTTCGGCAACCCTTCGGCCAGAACGCGGTTGCCGTTTTCTAACGTAATCGCCTGCGAATCTTCCGGTGGAACCACCCCCGGCGATGTCGATCGATAGGAGCCTTGCATGAGCTCCGCAGCGTCGGCATCGAAGATTTTCGCGATTCCCCACACCTCATCGCCTTCGACGTAGGGGAGAATCACCGTTCCGATTGCGCGTTGCCGGAACTCCTCGGTATTGAGTCCTGCCCCTTCGGGGTGAACAAAGATGACTGAGAGGCCGTTGCAGCGTTGGACGAACTCCTCCGAGAGCCAATCCTCCGGGTCGCGGAAGGCCCACTCTCCTAAGCTCTCGCGCCACGCTGCTCCCGTTCCGGTGATCCGTAGGGCGAATAGCCAGAACTCTCCGAACTTCTGTGGGCTCGGTAGACGACGGTCGCGGATCGCCTCAGCGATGGAAAAGTCGGTATCGGGGATGGCGTCATCGGCGAAATCCTTTTCGACGAACTCCTTGCCGACTGACTGCGGCACCCCGCCGTAACCGCCCGGCGTATGCGCGGCGGCCTGCATGAGGCGGTTTTGGGCGGGGCTCACAGTTGGCACGCGCACCTACTTCCCGTTCGGCCCTCGAAACTCCTCACCGCTTCACCCATGCTCGGCCCTTCTCGGTCAAACATTCATCTGGCAAGTCACGCGGTGAGGTGAGGTATTCCCAGAAACACGCGCAAAAAATTTCTTGCGCCGGCTGGTCAACCTCGTCGACGTACTCATGGCCGCCCTTTTTCACTAACCCCTCTTCCATCGCCCACGAATCGCGAACGAGAAAGAGCTTCCCCGACCGAGCAAGATGCTCCGGGCGGGCATCGTAGCCGTGGTCGTGCTCGCCGCGGTCGTGCCAGATTGCCCCGATGGCACCTTCTTGCATCGCTGCTACTGCCGAGATCGCCGAAACGAGCTTGTGGGATTGATCGATCGCAACCCGCCGCGCCTCGAACTTCAACCGGGAGGTAGGCTTGCGAATCTCGCTATTGGTCTCTCGGAGGTTGACCTTCGCCGCACCGCCGTGCGGAACGCTGCTTACCCACCCGGTAAAGCGTTGCAAGGTTTTCTCCACGGCGGCCTTCCGGTTGAGCTTAATGAGGTCGAGGCCCGCAAAGATGCGTCGGTCGAGTTCTGCTCGGAGTCGAGGGGCGATGCGATCGATGGTAAACTTCGCGACCCCAGGAACGCGCTGAAAGACCCCCGACTTCATTTCGCGCCCGAAGGCTTTTTCAAGCGCCGCCGACAGAGCACCGCGCAAGTCTCGATCGGTCGGGAGCTCGGCTTCTAACGCGGCTCGCAGGCGGAATACCCAATCTTGCAGGTCGGACTCCGAGGTGAAACCGACTTCGGCGAAGTGCTCCAATGCCTCCGCGAGCAGGTCGCGGAAAAGACTCACCGCCGGCGCTTGGCCGGGGGGCGCTTCCGAACAGGCCGGGGAGCTGGGGGAACGGGGATTGCCGGCGCAGCGACCG
>DAHVRZ010000028.1 GCA_027324805.1 Candidatus Parcubacteria bacterium | reverse complement strand
GCGTGAACGTCCCGCCAGTTACCACCGCTGCGCTCATATTTATTGTGGCGTTCACTATTATCACACAGATATACTTTATCGTTCTGGCGATACGGGGCAGACGATGAGCGCCCAACTCTCACCGGAGCAAATCTCCCATCTCCCGCGGGCCATGCAAAGCAAACCCGAGGTGCGCGGCATGACCTTAGCGGTCTACCCGGACGGCCCCGGACGCTTCCGCGTTCCCGGAAGAAAACAAATCTACGAACTCCGTCTATCGGCAGATGGAAAGCATATCCTGTGTAACTGCATCGCGAGCCTGCGCCAATCGTGCGCGCATAAATATGCGGTGCATTATTACCTCAAACAGCAGCGTCAAGAACGCCTAGCACAAATCCAAAAGAAGGAACATCATCATGGCGAGAATCCCTGCACCTAATATCGAGTCAAGCGAAACCCCCTTCGAGCGAGCGCAAGTCGTGCGCCTCCCTGCGGGCCTTTACGGAGCTATGTTCGCATGGTACTCCATACCGAAAGAATACCCGAAGTTCCAATCGGAAGGAACGGAACTCAAGTTTTTCGCGGGCTTCGTAGTGACGCACGATCGCTCCAATAATCAGCTCCCCTTCTTCGGTGAAGCGATTATGGGCATTAAACCGAAACGCTATTTCAACGCCGAGAACGGCATGATCTCCGCATACGTTTCGTTCCTCTATGCCCTGCTTGCCGGCAAGGTGTCGATGGAGCAGATCGTTGCCATGAACGATGGCGAGTTGCCCGATCTCGATGATCTCATCGGACGCCCGGTGCTGTTGACTATCGAGCCCAATGCCAAGCCGGATAAGCACGGCATCTACGGAACCCGCGTCAAGAAGATCGACCCGATGGATGCGGGGTTATGGAAGGCGATCAAGCCTCTCTACGAATCGAAGAAACAGGTCGCGAACGGTCGGGATATGACGTGGAGACTTTCTTCTCCGCGCCCTGCAACCGCCGAAGAGGCCGCCGCCGGAGTTCCGCCGCCGATCAACGAGCCCTTCGATGACGAGCCTCCGTTCTGATGATCGTTTCCAAAGTCCCGAGTGATCAACTCTCCGCAGAAGAGATGCGGGCGCTCGATATTGCCGCACGCTATGCCGTTCTGAACGATTTATACGGTGAGGCCAAAAGGTTGGGCGATGTCAAGATCGCTGCCATTGACGCGCACGCCTCTGCACGAATCGTCGCGGCGCGTTCGCCGGAGCCCGAGCATAAGGCTCGGGTATTGGAAACAAGGCGGGATCTCGACATTGTGAACGCAGCTATTCAGGCGCGCAAGATGCAAGTCTCGATTCTTCAAACACTTTTAAGGAGTGGAATATAGTGAATAAATATACAATAGCCGCAAGACTCACCGAAGCCGGTGCGACGGACGCATTTGTTAAAGATGTTCTATATTGCGTCGAAGCAAGCAACGAAGACGACGGAGATCGCTCTCTAGCCGCTATTCTGCTTCGTTTCGCCAAAGCCCAAGAGGAAAATATGGCGCGGTCTCAATACAATCTAAATGAGGCGCGAGAGAATGCTAGCGCCGCGCGCGTCGTTCTCACGACTCTCGATGCCGCTCAGGCCGAAGGTGAGCAAGCATGAGCACCGACGAAACCATCATGGCCTTACGCGCCGAACTCGACCGCGCGCGAGCGAAGTTTCCGAAGAACGATCACCTCTTCGCTGCGCTCGGTGAGGAAGTCGGCGAGTTGGCGCGCGAGTTGCTTGAGTGCGGAACGCGCGAACGCATCCGTGCCGAAGCGATTCAGGTCGCGTGCGTCGCGCTGAGAATCGCCGATGAGGGCGACGGCGACTTCCCGCGCTCGATGCCAGGGAAAGAGCCCGAGGAGCGTTGCGCGTTTCTGGGGTGCAACCAATCCCGAAAAAGCATCCTTCACGCTGCTCGTAGCCCGTTTCACGGCGAAGCTTGCTGGTACTGCCGTGACGGAAGCCGAGATAGCATCGGTTGCCACGACTTCGTACCGCCTGCAAAGCCCGAGCCCGAGAAGCCCGTCGCACGATACGCGAGCGGCGATGAGCCGATGGTTGGTGATGTCGTAGAGACTGTTTTCGCTGATGTACGATGGACGGTTCATCGTATCGGTACCTATCAGGG
>DAHVRZ010000027.1 GCA_027324805.1 Candidatus Parcubacteria bacterium | reverse complement strand
AACGGCGTGGAGCGTGTCGTTGTCGCACAGCTTGTTCGTTCGGCGGGCGTATACTTTACCGCGGTGCCGTACCGCGGCCGCCAGCTTTTTGGCGCAAAGATCATCCCGAACCGTGGTGCGTGGCTTGAGTTCGAGACCGACATTGACGGAACGATCAGCGTCAAGATCGACCGCCACCGCAAAGTGCCGGTGAGCGCCCTGCTCCGCATTTTCGGCATGGACACGGAGACCATCAAGAAGACGTTTGAGAAGGACGATACCGGCCTTGTTAAGTTTATCGATGCTACATTAAAAAAAGATATAGCGAAGGATGCCGCCGAGTCATATATAGAGATCTACAAGCGCCAGCGCCCGGGGGATCCGGCCGCCGCCGACACCGCAAAGAACCTGATCGCCGCGATGTTCGACCGTCCCGACCGCTATGACCTTTCCGAGGTGGGCCGCTACAAGATGAATCAGCGCCTCGAGCTTTCAAAAAAGAAAGTGAACAAGCTGCTCGACGCAGAAGATCTTACGATGATCATAAAGGAGATCATCAAGCTTAATAACGACGCCGACGCGGAGCCGGATGATATCGACCACTTGGGTAACCGCCGCCTCAAGGCGGTGGGCGAACTTTTACAGGGCCGCTTGCGTATCGGACTCGCGCGGTTGCGTCGCATCATCCAGGACCGCATGTCCACGGAAGATAAAGACAACTTGATGCCGGCACAGCTCGTAAACTTCCGCCCGATCGCGGCGGTCATCAAGGAATTTTTCGCATCATCCCAGCTTTCGCAGTTTATGGATCAGGTAAATCCACTTGCTGAACTTGAGCATAAGCGCCGCATTTCCGCGCTTGGTCCTGGAGGCCTCACACGCGAACGCGCAAGTTTCGAGGTGCGCGACGTGCACCGTTCGCATTACGGCCGCATCTGTCCGATTCAAACACCGGAAGGTTCCAACATCGGACTCATCAACTATCTCGCAAGCTATACCCGCATCAATGATTTCGGGTTCTTGGAGGCGCCATACGCAAAGGTGGTAAATGGCGTGGTTACGAAAGAGATCGTCTGGTACGACGCTTCGGAAGAAGAGAAGTTCAAGATTACGCACGCAGGCAGCCCCAAGGACGAACATGGCAAGCTTATCGGTCCCACACTCGAGGCGCGCATCAAAGGTGAGCCGGGAACGGTCACGCCGGAGGAGGTCGATCTTATAGACGTTGCACCCCATGAGTTCATTTCAGTTGCCACATCGCTCATCCCGTTCCTTCAGCACGACGATGCAAACCGTGCCCTCATGGGTTCGAACATGCAACGCCAGGCGGTCGTGTCCGTAAAGCCGGATGCCGCATATGTTTCTACCGGCCAAGAAGAGAAGGTGGCGCTCGATTCGGGTTATGTCATCGTTGCCGAAGAGAACGGCGAGATCCTCGAAGTTGACGGAGCTCACATCAAAGTTAAATATCCAAAGACCACCAAGAATTACACGCTCGAGAAGTTCAAGCGTTCCAACCAGTTCACTTGTATCTCGCAGAAGCCGCTCGTACTCCGTGGCGATATGGTCAAGAAAGGACAGGTGCTTGTTGATGGCCCTTCCATAGAGAACGGCATTCTCGCACTCGGGCAGAATTTGCTCGTATCGTTCGTATCGTGGGAAGGCGCAAACTTCGAAGACGCCATCATCATTTCCGAGCGCGTCGTTCAGCAGGATCGCTTTACTTCGATCCACATCGACGAGTATTCGTGCGATGTGCGCGATACTAAGCTTGGTCCGGAAGTAACAACCTATGATATTCCGAATGTTTCTGAAGATAAATTAAAGAACCTCGACGAAGAGGGGATCGTTCGTATTGGTGCCGAAGTAAAAGCGGGCGATATTTTAGTTGGCAAGATCTCGCCAAAGGGCGAGTCGGAGCTGACGTCGGAGGAACGCTTGCTTCGCGCTATCTTCGGTGACAAAGCGCGTGATGTCAAAGATACATCGCTTACGCTTCCGCACGGAAAGATCGGCCGCGTGGTGAACGTCAAAATATTCGATCGTGAACGCGGCGATAAATTGGAGCCGGGAATCATCCGCCGTATTCAGGTGGAAATCGCGGAGCTTCGCAAAGTGCAGGCAGGCGATAAGCTCGCAGGCCGCCATGGAAACAAAGGCGTCATCTCG
>DAHVRZ010000026.1 GCA_027324805.1 Candidatus Parcubacteria bacterium | reverse complement strand
GCGCCGATCCAGCCCCCGACGTTCACACGATGCTCGTCGAGAAAGTCTTTCCCCGCCAGGCCGAGGTGATTTCAACCACCGAACTGCCCGTGCTTTTTTCATAGTCGGTGGACCAAATGGAGATGCTTCCGCAAGGATTACCGACTGCGGTCACCGATCGGATCGTTCGCGAAAACACCCTGTGAGTTGACCGGTTTTCGTCCCCCGACCTCGCTATTAGGGGATGAAACCGGTTCGCTGCAGCGATCTCAGCGGGCCCAGCGAATCTTCGTTTGAAACAAAAAGACGAGCTCGCCCGTACACGCGGCATGCAACTCGTCATCGAATCGCTCTCGAAGCGCTACCCCAACGGCACCCAGGCACTCTCCGACCTCTCGCTGTCCATCACGCCCGGCATGTTCGGGCTCTTGGGCCCCAACGGCGCGGGGAAATCCACTTTTATGCGCACGCTGGCAACCTTGCAAGAGGCCGACAGCGGTTCGGCGCGGTTCGGCAACCTCGACGTTCTCCGCGATAAAGACGGCATGCGGCGCATTCTGGGCTACCTCCCACAAGAGTTCGGCCTTTACGCTAAGGAGCGAGCCGAAGACCTCCTCCTCCATTTTGCAACGCTCAAAGGCATCACGCGCCCGAAGGAACGGCGCGACTCGGTCAACGCACTGCTCGAACAGACCAATCTCTGGGAGCACCGCCGAAAACCGCTCGGCTCGTTCTCGGGCGGGATGAAACAGCGATTCGGTATCGCGCAGGCATTGCTCGGGAATCCCCAGGTGATCATCGTCGACGAACCGACCGCAGGGCTCGACCCCGAAGAGCGCGTCCGCTTTCATAATCTGCTGGCGAGTATCGGCGAGCACGTGATCGTCATCCTCTCGACGCACATCGTCAGCGATGTCAGCGACCTTTGCTCCCAGATGGCGATCGTGAACAAGGGACGCGTCTTGCTCACCGGCGAGCCCGCCGCCCTGGTCGAGAAGCTCCACGGGCGCGTATGGCGGCGATTCATCGAGCACAACGAGGCCGACGCATTCCGGAGCCGCTACCGGGTCATCTCGATGCGACTCTCCGGCGGGAAAACCAGCGTTCGCATACTCTCCGACAGCGACCCCGGCGACGGATTCGTAGCGGCAACCGCCGATCTGGAAGATCTCTATTTTTCCTCGATCGATTCGAAATAAAATGTTCGCAGCAATCTATACCCATGAATTGCGCAACGCACTGCGAAGCGCTTCATTCTATATCTACTTTTCTATCCTGACCGGCTTAGGGTTTCTCTTCGTCGCGCTTTCCAGCGGCGCAATCGCCGGCGGCACGATCGATATGGGCGGCGGCGGCAAGGTGATGCTGAACTCCGACTCCGGCATCGCTTCACTGATAAGTATTATCACGCTATTTGGTTTAGTTATTGTCGCAGCGATTGCCGGCCAAGCAACCTATCAAGAAACGCAGCATAATACAGCTGCCCTCATTTTTACCAAACCGATCTCGAAACTCGATTACCTCGGCGGGCGGTTTGCTGCCGCCTTCACCCAAATACTGCTCCTCTTTACCGGCCCCGAGCTTGGCCTCTGGATCGGCACCACGATACCGTGGTGGCACGATCGCTCGCACATCGCGGCCAACCATCTTTTTGCCTACGTGCAACCGTACTTCATCGTTGCCGTTCCAAACCTCTTGCTCGTTACTGCAGCCCTCTTCGTCATGGTCGCGCTCACGCGCCGCATGCTGGCCGCTTATGTTGTCAGCGTGCTCGCGCTCATCGGCTACCAGGTCGCGAACAACTTCGTCGGAAATCTCGACCAACGGGCAATCGCCGCTCTCTTCGATCCCTTCGGCTTGAATGCACTTTCGTATGTGACGCGATTTTGGACGCCGTTCGAACTCAACACCTGGTCTCTGCCCTTCAATGGCATTTTGCTATGGAACCGCGTCCTCTGGGTCGGGGTCGGGCTCCTGCTCTTGGCGTTTGCCTACCGACGCTTTTCGNTGGAGACGCCTACAAAGTTCGCAAAAAATGATACGCGCGACGACAAAGTGCCGCCGAAGCCCACCAGGTCGACACTCGTCTTGCCGCCGGTAACGCAAGACTTCTCGTTGAAGGCGTCGCTTCTCCAGCTTTTCCAGGGTTCGTGGCTACAATTTGTCGAGACGGTTCGTAGCGTTTTTTTTATCGTAG
>DAHVRZ010000025.1 GCA_027324805.1 Candidatus Parcubacteria bacterium | reverse complement strand
TTACTCACGGTGGACGCCGAAATATGTCCACGTTCTCGCACGATAAACGCGACGTCGAGACCCTGAGCGTCCTGTGCGAGATAGACGACGGTTGGACGGGAGACTCGGCGCCGATTCGTAAAATCATGCAACAACACAAGACGCGCGGAACCCTTCCAGGTTGCATCGACTCGCCCTAGCATCGTCGGCATTTTGCGAAGCATTGGAACCGTCGAGTTCGGGAGGCTATCTGCGAGTGCCGGAGCGGGCGCAAGAAGAGCGGCGATTGCTAAACAAAAGCCGGTGAAGAAGTAGCGATGCATTTGTCGGCGATTCATTTCGTTCTTTTTAGGTTCCTTTTTCAGCTCCGGCATAGAAGATCCACTTGAAGAAGACGGCGGGTGTCGTCGTGAGGGCGTTCGGATCGCCGTAGACGAGATAGAACTCATTGTGCCCGTGGAGGTAGTGAAACGCCGCACTCAGGTTGTCGGCGAAGATCGGCGTGAAGGTTGGAGTGAAGTACGAGGTCGGAAGGCTCGTACCATTGATGCGTCGCGCGCCGAGCGAAAGCGATGCATCGCGCGAGAACTGCCAATTCAGGCTCGCCGAGTTGAGCCATTGTTTGAACGAAGGCTCCGTCGAGCGATTCGAGGCATAGCTGTTTTCGTTTAGGTTAAGCGAGAAGCTGAGGTTTCTCCGAATCGGCATGGTGTCGAAGAATTGGAGATTCGTGGCGCGGCCGTGATAATAGGGGCCAGCGCCGAAGAGGACGCCGATCGGATAGTTCGAGTTCATGTTGTATCCGATGAGCCCGCCATTCCCTACTGAAAAGGGAAGCAACTCTCCGTCCGCAGCACGAACGATGGTAGCGTTTTGGAAGATATTCGCAGTCCAGAGATTTCTAAAGTCGGCACTGATCTGCCATCCCGCCTGTACCTGTGCCAGCTGGGAGGCACTATTCCAAAGCCTGGTAGCAAACCCATTCAATTGTAGGTCGAGTAGTTTTGATTTTGGAGAAAAGTGAATTTCGTGCCGTCCGCCTACTTCGTAGCCGCCTGTGTCGTTTTGTTGAACGTATCCATCGACCGGATTAAACTGAGAACCGATAAATTGATGTGCAATCCCGAATGAGCTATTCGCGCTCTGAAAATCGGCTCCGATCTCGCCGTATTGAGCTTGAGATGGGTCGGTAATGAAGGTTCCGCTCTCGCGCGCCACGTTTGCGTAGACGCCAAGATGATTTCGATTATCGATAAATCCACCATTCAACGCAGCCGTCGAATCAACGAACGCCGGCGTTGCCACGGTTACCCCCTGCACGTTCACACCGTAGGTCTCGTGAAGGTTTTGAACCCCGAAGTCCACCGCTTCGGCAACATCCGTGCGTTGAGCGCCGACCGCATCGAACCCGGAAAAGGTCATCGGGCCCTGCGTCCCCTCGATGCCGTACCCTTGATGGAAGGTTGGGATAGCAGGGGTATAAAGCACGGACGGGCATAAGAGCGTGCAGCTAAAGTTCCCGAACGCGTTTGCAACCTGCGTGAAAAATGGCCGCACTTCTTGATATTGTCGCGGAAATGCCGTCGGTGAAATCGTCTGTTGATCGGTCTCGACGTTGGAGTAATCGGGGTGGAACGAACCGACGAAAGATGCGGTCGGGGTGATCGGCACCGCCATATCGAGCCCGATCTGCGACGTCGATCCACCGGCAGCGGCGGAGCGTCCGACGCCGAGCAAATAGGGTTGAAAACGCGCCTTCGCCCGCGTTGACTTCGCCCCGGCCCCGCCCTGGTTTGCGACCCCCACGAGCGTACCCGAATAGATCGCCATCGTCGGCGAAGGAGCACTCGCTACGTAACTCCATACGTCAAGACGATTTGCCTTGAGGTCGAACCGCGAAAATTGCGCCCGCCATGTGTGCGAACCACCCGAGCGGATAATGCGAAACGGAATATGCATCGTTACCACGTATCCCGTTTTCGTTCGTCGCCCACGCGATATCCAGTCCGGCGAATAGGCACTATTCTCCGTTGACGTTTGAAAATGCGCTCCATTCGGATTTGCGGTAAATTGGTAGGCGAATCCGAGCGCGCCTTGCGGTTCGAGCGAGACCTGGACGCTATCATCCCCGAAGATTGCCGAGCCGTTACTCACGGTGGACGCCGAAATATGTCCACGTTCTCGCACGATAAACGCGACGTCGAGACCCTGAGCGTCCTGTGC
>DAHVRZ010000024.1 GCA_027324805.1 Candidatus Parcubacteria bacterium | reverse complement strand
CGATCAAATATGCCGGAGCGTCGTTTACTCTTGCGTAAATCAAATCCCCAACTTTCGCCTTCTGCATCCTCGTATACGCCTCCCGATTTCACTTCCCTACTTCAGCCGCATCCATTAACGCGAATCTCACATCCACAAATACAGGGCCGACCCCAATAAGGGCACAATCCAATACCTGAATACACTCAGGCAATCGGAAACCGGCATCCGCGAATGCGACAATCACTTTCCCTTCCTCTTCCACACTCAGGCTCGTTCTGAACCTAGAACCGTCGCGGTTTTCTAACATGAGGTAAGAATTGCGCGCCGAAGATGCACTCGCTGGGAACGGAACTTCGCAGCGAATACCTACCAAGCGATCCGCCAAGATGTCGGGGAATTGCTTCCCCATTTCCGCTCTCAATCTTATTTCCGCGTCCGTTGCCATTCGCCATCGCTCCTATCCCTCGACCTCATGTTCCTCAATCCGATACTCCGCGAATCCGAACGCATCCCTCCGCCAATATTCCCTGCCGTTTCGCGTCCTGACTTCCCATGAGCCGCCTACTGCCCTCTGTGCGGCTTCGAGAGTGGCGTAGACGCCGACGCAATCCGTCCAGTAGCTTTGTGCGCGTAGGAGGATGTAGGCGGTCATGGCGAACCCTTCTGTAGCCGCCCATACATCCACACGGTCCAGCAAAATGCAGCGTCAGCGAATGCTGACAGGAACGATGCGATACTCGACACGAGATGGCCCGTGAAGGCGTCCAGGAAGCCGTTGGCGAGGAAGGCGAGGCCGCCGATGATGAAGCATGTGATGGCGGCGCGTAGGAGTTTAGGCATGTTTAGCTTCCTCTCGTTCCAGCGGTATGAACCCGTAGGATGTCGAATAGTTGTCGCGCCCAGGCTTGTACACGCCGTATTGACCGTGTCTCAAGCGCACCCTCGCGCCCGCTCCGAATTGAGCTTCGACGGTTTGTTCGTCGGTATGTACAACTTTCAGCAGGCGATCACCGAACGGAGAAGGAAGAACCCCTCGGTCACGAAACGGAAAGTCGGGATTGAGTAGCGGAAGCACCCAATCTCCCACTTCAGCGATAGCCCAATTGTCGATATCACGCGAAGAATACGGCGGCGGCTGTTCTACTTTCGGAGCAACAAGCGCCCGCTTCATAGCATCCCCCGGAGGGAGAAGGGGAACATCGTACATCCCCAATGCCCTCTTTTCGCGCTCGATCCTGCGCATGCGGCGGATGTGGCGAACGTTGCGGTAGATATCACGAATCCAGAGAAGGGGAATCAGGAGTCGATACACGCTATCCCCTCCCCGTATACGCCTCAAACAATCCCTGATCCCGCGTCTGTAGCGCATACTCAACCATCACGCGCCGCAGCATATCGTCAGCCTGCACCTTGTCGCGTTCCTCCGTCGTAATAAGCGTCTCCGCGCCGCAATGCGACATGTAACCAGACTGCCAGTTGACAAGATAGCCAACCTCACTATGCGATCCCGTGATGGCCGCTACGACGCCCGCAAGGTGCGGATGCTCGCGACTCCATACGATCTCGCCGATGACCAGACTCGATTGCTCGATGCGCTCCATGATCGCCATCCTCTCCTCAGCTTGCGTGAGTTGTGCGAGGCGCATGCGATTCTGCAACTCTTGTTCGCGGATGCTGAGCGCCAAAGTTTCCTCAGAGACTTGGGAAAGTCGGGATTCGAGGACGGTAGGTTTGCGGCGGAAGGGATTATGTAACTTTGGCATTCTCATCAATCAAATCCACTCTCCTAATCCCGTGATAGACAACCACAAGCCCGCGCTGCCAGTGAACCGTGATCCGCGCCACATTCGGATTGTCGCCTGTCTCAATGACCACCTCGCGGCACTCTTGACACTGCATATCGTGTGGTTTCTCGCGTACCCTCCAAGCAAGCGCCATTCCTCCCGCATAGCAATAGACCGTCCTGTCTCGAACTTCGACATAGCGTGCAAATGCCTTGTCGGGAAGCGCATCATACTCATCTGTTTCAATAGTTGCGGGTAGCATTTCCGCGACGACATCCGCAAGTGCGGGTTCGATTTCGATGACGCGCGGTTTTTTCTTCCTTCTCCACACATGATCACATCCCATGTTGAAATCCACACATGCGCATGGTATGATGCCCGCGAGGTGAGGACTTTGACGAACACCAGACCGATTCTACGCAAAGCGAAAAATATCTCCATTACAGACGAAGAACGCCGGACACTTTGGGCGCTCGGCGTTCTCTACAGCGATACGGAAACAGGCATCCTCGTGCGCGGCATGAACCAACTCGTCGAAGCGTTGTCTGCGCAGGATCGCGACAAACTGAACCGGCTCATCGCGATTCGGGAACAGACACAGGCGCATGACTGAGGTCAATGCGATGCGTGCCGACAATCGCCATCTGCGCCGACTTGATGTAGACCCCCATATCCCATTTTGAGCCGTCATAGGCGCAAGCGACTTCTTCATCGAACACGAGACAGCGGTCATAGGGCGCGGCGTCGGATTTAGACCAGACGTAGAGGTCGGCGACTTTTGAGGCTTTGAACAAACGTTGTTGCCAGTCGTTCATCGTCGGGTAGATAGCGTCGGGATGATTCATAAA
>DAHVRZ010000023.1 GCA_027324805.1 Candidatus Parcubacteria bacterium | reverse complement strand
ATCTCGCGCTGCTCATGGAACGATATATGACGCCAGGAGTATTGCTTCGCGAAAGGGGCGGTCGCGGGAATTTTGACGACTGGGCGAACAATGCTCAGGTGTACAAAATCAGGTATCACTAAAATGTTTTCAGGAGTGAAAAATTATGAAGATCGGAACACTCGATATAGAAACCGATCCATTCAAATACGAACGCGAACCTATACCGTTCGCATGCGGGTTTTATGATGGTGTCGAATATTTCCAGACGTGGGGCGATAACTGCGTTAAGGAAATGCTCGCATTCCTCGCGTCGTATCCGGATTCTCTGGTTATTTACGCGCACAATGGCGGAAAATTCGATTATTGGTACTTGGCGCACGCATTGGAGGAGCCACTATTATTCATCGATTCTCGCCTCGCCAAGGCAAAATTATTCCATCATGAAATCCGCGATTCCTACAAAATCCTGCCCGTTCCGCTCGCCGCGATCCAGAAAGATGAAATTGATTACAAACTAATGGAGCGCAATAGACGGGAGAAGCACAAGGAAAAAATATCCGCCTATCTGAAATCCGATTGCGTTTACCTGCACGAGGCCGTGACCGCGTTCGTGATGCAATTCGGCGACGTGCTCACTATAGGCGGCGCAGCCATTAAAGACGTGGAAAAGGATTACAAGATTCCGCGCATCAGCCCGGAGGAAGATGCGACATATCGGCAATTCTTTCACGGAGGCCGGTGCGAATGTTTCGAGATCGGCGAAATAAAATCACGCAAGGGGTTTAAACTTTATGATGTTAATTCCCTATATCCGTTTTGCGAAGCAAGTTTCCAGCATCCTATCGGCCGCGCTGATTTTCTGGCCGATACTTTGCCTGATTGCGAGTTTTATCTGGCTCACGTATGCGCTCGCAGCCGTGGCGCGCTGCCGGTGCGCGACAAAGGCGGTCTGTCTTTTCCGCACGGTCATATCGAAACTTTTTGCACGTCTCACGAATTGCGCCTTGCGCAAAAGTTAGGACTCGCGGAAGTCACACAAGTAATCGAAGTCTACGGATGGAACGAGACAACTAACTTTGAAAAATTTGTCAATCGATGGAGCGACTATAAAATAGCGTGTGAAAAAGCGGGCGATATGAAGGGGCGCACCATCGGAAAATTGGTGCCTAATAATTTTTACGGCAAAACCGCGACCGATCCGAATAGATTTAAGGAATATAAGTTATTCGATAGTCCAACGGCGTGCGAAGCGGACGGTCACGAAATTGCAGGATATCTAGGCGAGCGGATCGTCGGCGCGAAACCGGCCAAGATTCTCCCGCGCATGTATAAGAATGTAGCCATCGGCGGGAGTGTCACCGGAGCGGGGCGCTCAGTATTTCTTCACGCTTTCGCGTCCGCATCTCGCCCCGTCTATGGCGATACGGATTCCCTATGGTGCGAGGCATTGCCACTCACGCTCGATCAATACAAACTCGGGGCCTGGAAATTGGAAGCCGAAGCGGACAGACTTTATATCGCCGGTAAAAAAATGTACGCCGCTTGGGTGCACAAATATAACGAGCCTAATCACAAGTCACGCGGAAAAGATAAATGGATCGAGGGGTTTTATAAGATAGACAAATCGGGAAAACGTGTGCCGCTCAAAATGGCGTCAAAAGGGGTTCGTATGAAGCCCGAGGATGTGGCGCGCGTTGCAATGGGAGAAGTTCTCAATATCCCGATTGACGCGCCGAGTCTGCGCGTAGGACGCGAAGCAAGATTTATTGCGCGAGATATTGCGCGCACCGCGAAATTGGCTTAATCTCTCCGAGCCGCAAAATCCTTCGCGGCCCGATATTTAGGAGTCTTATCCGTGAGCAAAATTGCAAGCATCATTCCCAAAATCACGATGAAAACCATCGACGCGCAGCCCGCACCGCGCACCGTCACCGTCAAGGAAGATTTGGTTCATATCTTCGGCCGCGCCGAGCGCGTGAACGAAGGCAGCACAACGTACGGCATTTTCCACAAGTACAAGGGTACGTTCGAGGCGGTCAATTTGAAGACCGGCGAAGTCTATCGTTCATCTTCGCTTCTGCTGCCCGAGATCGCTGACGGTATCCTCCTGCCGGAAATGCTCGCGCGCGGTGCGACGCTCGGCAAGGAAAAGACCGCCAAAACGCCCGAGGTATCCGGCCAGCCGGTGAGCGCTGATGCGCAGCCGGTAGACTTCGCGCTGGCAATTGGCGTTGTCCCGCAGGAGTCTAAAGACGAAAGCGGACGCGGCTACCAGTACAGCGTGCGCCCGCTGATGGAAGCCACTACCGCCGATCCGCTCGCGTCGCTCCGGGCCGTGTCGCAGGACGCGCAGAAGCTGGCGCTTCCGGCACCGGAGAGCGCTCCGGCGCCCCAGGCGGAAAAGCCGAGTGAGCCCGCGAAGCCGCACGGCGGGAAGAAGAAGTAACGCCGAGCGTTGAAAGAGAAAGGGCCGGGAGAAATCCCGGCCCTTTTTATTTACTCGCGAGAACACAACGGACATTTATAAACCGCCATTCCATGGCCGCACTCTCGCGCCGCTTCCTGCGCGCGATCCTCTCGCAGTTTAATCCGATAGAGTTCATCGCGTATCGCGCGGACTTCCTGTAACAGCTTTTCCCGAACGTCCGCCCGAATCCACGACCGCGCCAGAGCGGAACCGAGAAAGGTCTCGGTCCCGATCAGGCGGTTATAGAGGGTGGAATATTCGGGCTCGGTCATAGAATTTGCATTAAAGCCGAGCCTAC
>DAHVRZ010000022.1 GCA_027324805.1 Candidatus Parcubacteria bacterium | reverse complement strand
CGTTCACTTTCACACTACCCCACAGCGTACGGTATCGACCAGTACGCCATGGGTTAGTTGGCAAGAGTTGTTGATGCGACTTAGCTAGAGTCGCTATTCTTTTATCAAAGTACCGCCCCCACAGGAACGAAATCGTCCCCGCTAAGGACTAGGCATAAGTATATAGCGGAAACAAGCATTCCCTGGCGCAGGCGTGTGGATAACGGTTCAGGACAGGATACGGAAAAAAGACCGTTTCCGGCCTTAATTTCTTCACCTATGCCCTAGTCGCTACCACGATCGCCATACTAGCAAAGACGTGCTCGTGAGTCAAAACTTACCTCACGAAATAATACGTGCTCCAGCGACGTTCGCCCTGTTTTTCTATCCTACCCAAAGCGATAAGCGCCAGAAGCTCGCGCTGAATGGTCTTTTCGGAGACGCCGCGGATAAGCGTCGAGATGTCTTTTATACTTGCTTTCTGCTTGTTTCTTATAACGGACAATATGGCTTCCCTTCTGTCCTTTATATTTATATTGCTATCCGTCACTGCTTCTATGTCCTTTACATGTCCTTTAGTTGCTTTGGGGACGGCGGGCTTCGGGGCAACGAGTTTGCGGGCCATACCGCCCGATCTGTCGTTGGAGGAGTCTCGCGCAAGCGCCTTTTTGGCGATGCCGGAAAGCGTTGGCGTTTCGTCGAGGAAGAGCCGCGGCTCTTCGTATGCCGCGACCTCTTGAAGCAGTACGTGCGCCTCATGAGCGATAACCTCTGCGTTCATGGAAGAAAGAAGACCGCCGGTGCGCGCTATAGAAAGGACGCTCGAGAGCGCGAGAAGTTCGCGGGAGAGCGCCATACGCGCGGTGCCCGAGGGCAGTATCGCCGCATCAACCAGGCCGATGGCTATTTCGTCAATACGATTTCTCAAGGACACCGATTCTGAAAAAGCCGGGGTGATGAGGTGAATCGCTTTTGCGAGACGCTCGGCTTTTTTGTAAATGAATACCCTGCGTATGTCTTTTTCAAATATGTTTGTAAATATGCTTTTTTCTAGGACAAAATCCTCTGAATTGGCATCTTTGCCTTTTGTCTGGATTTGCCGGACTTCGGTGCTGTGTCCTATATCTTGTTGCCCGTGTCTCATATCGTATCGGACAGTATACGCCCGCGCCGGCGCCCTGCAACTTTTTATACCCTATCCTGAACGACGCGAAGGGTGTGCGGCAGAAAGAGGCTTACGGAGCGCGGCGGCGCGAGTACGAGACGCTTTTTCAGCAGAAAAAGACGGCGTACTCCTTTCTGTCGCATACTCTTCGCGTCGTCGATACGTTTTAGGACAGATTCTCATCCACGCGTGTCACAGGATGATGCTCTATGATGCTACAATACACGTACTAGTATGAGCCGAAAAAATGGCAGAAACGGAAACGGGGCACGGCGCGCACGGATGCAGGAAGTAAAAGAGTATGACACGCTCATACGCTACGCTTCCGCCATCGTCCTGCTTGCCGCAGGCGTTCTGCTCCTGCTCGCCATTTTTGGCGCGGCAGGGCCGGTCGGCACGGTCGTCTTTACGGCAAGCTACGGCATAGTCGGCATCGGCGCATTTCTTTTGCCGCTCGCGCTTATAGCGGTCGGGCTCTACGCGGGCTTCGGCCGTCCGGCGCTTGCGCCTTTGACCGCTTCCGGTCTCCTTCTCATCGGCGCTTCCGTTCTCGCTTTTGCCGGGCTCTTCCCCGGTACGAGCTTCGGCGGCATAGCCGGCACGTGGGAGGGAAAGATGCTCGCCGGATTCTTCGGCTTCTGGGGTGCAGTGGTGCTTCTCGGCGCGACCATCGCTATCGGCGTCGCGATCGTAACCGACATTGAAGCGCTCGGCGCTCTTCTTGGCGAAAATGTCATCTCGCTCTACGCGCGCCTGCGTGAACGACGGGCGAAAAGCAAAATCGAGGAAGAAGAACCTCTGGAAGAGTTTGAAGACGTCGTGGGCGTGCCGCTTCCTGCAGAGGAACCGGAGGAAGAAGTCGTCGAGGAGGGCGAGGCCGATGCACACCATGAGCCAGTGGTGACTGTTTTCAATCGCGCTTCCGGGGTCGGCAGTACGGGCTCCGGTATTGCGAACTTTGATGCCGAATACAACCCTCCCCCGCTCTCCATACTCGGCGCGGATCGCGGGAAGCCCGGCACCGGCGACATAAAAGCGAATGCGAACATCATCAAACGGACGTTTCAGAACTTCGGCATCCACCTTGAGATGGACGAGGTCTCAGTGGGTCCGACCGTCACCCGCTATGCGGTAAAGCCCGCCGAAGGCGTGCGCCTCTCGAAAATAGTCTCACTTGCGAACAACCTCGAGCTCGCGCTTGCGGCGCACCCGGTACGTATCGAGGCGCCCATCCCCGGCAAGTCCTTGGTGGGTATCGAGGTGCCCAACACAACCAAAGCGATGGTCGGTCTCGGCGGCCTGCTCTCCTCTTCTGAGTGGACCGAGAGTACGAAACCGCTCCTCGCGGCGCTCGGGCGCGACATCGCCGGTACGCCCCACTACGTCAATATCGCAAAGATGCCGCACGGGCTCGTCGCGGGCGCTACCGGCTCCGGAAAGTCCGTCGCCATCCACGCCCTCATCACATCGCTTCTCTACCGGAACGGGCCCAATCAGCTGCGCTTCATCATGATCGACCCCAAACGGGTCGAACTCACCGCTTACAACGGCATCCCGCACTTGCTCACGCCCGTCATCACCGACTCAAAGAAAACCATCCTTTCCCTCAAGTGGGCGGCAAAGGAAATGGAACGTCGCTACAATATTCTCGAGGCGGAACAAGTGCGCGATATTGATTCGTATCACTCGACGGTGTATGAGCCCGCGAAAAAGAAGCATGCGGCGGACATGCCCGAAGCGCTTCCCTACATCGTTATCGTCA
>DAHVRZ010000021.1 GCA_027324805.1 Candidatus Parcubacteria bacterium | reverse complement strand
CCCCTACAGCAGTAAATGAAGCTCTGGAATGTCTAATGACATGGCCCGATATCTCGGAAGAGATCGCAGAGAAATGGAGGGAAGAAAATGACAGGTAAATACGAAGAACAGATCGGAGGGGAGTTAATAACCTGGGTTTACGAGAAATTGTGTAATACGCATTTTAACTTATCATGGGATAATGCTATAAATTATAAGATTGAATCCGCATTGCTCTATGCTGCGGAGGCGGCTCTTCAGTTTGCATACGTCCAGGAGCGCGCTAAGCAAGCGGAAGAGGAAATCCGCGCCGCGATGCAAAAAGCTATGAAAGACTCAGGATGCACGCACGTTGCCGGAAAGGAGTTTTCGGTGACGCTGGCCGAAAAAAAGCCCAGCGCGCGGGTTACTATTCGCGAGCTTGTGCCGCCGCAGTATTTCAAGACGCCAGACCCGGTGTTTGATCGCGCGTTCGCGACGGCGGCACTCCGCAAGGGCATCAAAACCCCGGGCGTGGAGCTTGATAACGGTGGTCCGCCGGTAGTGCGTATCACGCCGAAGAAAGGGACATAGCCATGTCACTCGCGCTCAAGAATGCGTTTCAGCCGACTTCATTGGTAGAATTGATCAAGTTCGCAGAGATGTTGGCGAAATCTAGCATGGTGCCAAAGGACTATCAAGGGCGCCCCGAAAATATTCTCGTCGCCGCGCAATGGGGCGCTGAGATCGGCCTTGGCATTCTGCAATCCGTGCAGAATATCAGCATCATCAATGGCCGCCCGTCGATATGGGGTGATGCCGCGCTTGCTCTCGTACGGGGATCGTCGCTTTGCGAATATGTGCGCGAGACGATCTCCGGCGAGGGGGATCAGATGGTTGCCACGTGCCGTATTAAGCGTCGCGGCGAGGAAGAGGTTGTTGTAAAATTCAGCGCAAGCGATGCAAAAAAAGCTGGCCTTTGGTCTAAGACTGGCACGTGGCAGCAATACCCAGGTAGAATGCTGCAAATGCGAGCGCGCGGATTCGGCCTGCGGGACGTTTTCCCGGACGTGCTTCGGGGCGTAATCACGGCGGAGGAAGCCGAGGATTACCCTGCCGCTGATCCCATCCCGGCCGTCGCGCATCGGCCTGCGCCTGTCGTCGAGCACGACGCGGCGCCGCTCTCGGACATGCTCGAACAGCGCGCCATGGCTGCCCGCAAGGCGTACGACGAAGCGGCGACCCGCAAGCGCATCCGGCAGCTTGAAACGCATATCCCACCTCTGGTCACGGAATTGCAGGAAGCGGGCCGCGCCGATCTGATCGAGGCGCTAAATGCCAGTCGCGAGGGATCGTTCGCGCGTGTCGTGGAGGCGGACGAATGAGAACGCCCCCGCTTTTCTCCCGAATGCTCGCCGTGCACATTCGCGGCTCGGAGCCTCAGCGTTATCGCTGGGCACCCCGCAAGCCGTGGTGGCGCCGGATGTTGGACTGGCTGCGAGACGATTCTGATTGGGACGGACGGCAGTGGTAGACGCGGCGCCGGAGATAATCGAAACTCCGCGCGGCCGGGGGCGCCCCAAAAACGGGGCACCTCTGGAAAATTCCCTGTGGCGTCTGGAAGAAATCATTCGTCGCGCGGCGGTCCGGCATGAGCGATTGCCGCCCGTCAGCGAGATCGCCGATGAAATGCAATTGTCGTCTGATGCCACGGCGTATCATCTTCTCAATCTCGGGATGAAGAAGGGATTGTGGCGGATCATTCGGCGCAGGATCGGCTTCCTCGAGGTGCTCGCGGGCGATAGCTCGTGGCGCACCGCGAGCTATGACGAATGGCTCACAAAAACCCAAAAGCCGCGCAAATGCCTGGGCTGCGGAGTGATATTCACGCCGCCCGGTCGATACCGGTTTCAATGCAACCCATGTGCGGCGCGGTAATGGAAACTTTTGTGGCCTTCGCGCCGCGCATCGGAATTACCGGGGTATTGGCTTTTGGCGCCACGGAAAAAAGCTGCCGCCGCCACGCTGAAAGTTTTCTGCGCGACGATGGATGGACTGTACTTGAAAACGGCGTGACCGATCCTGAGCGGAAATATATCTCCGCGCTCGATATACGGATTCTGCCGATGCCGGATGAAGATTGATGCTAATTATTGTCCGGAAACGTGTGCATTACTATTCCACAAATCAAAGGAGAAATAAGATGCTTCCTGATATTGCTAAAATTCGTTGGCTCATCAAGCAAGCTAGCCCTCCCGAATGCTGGATTCCCGGTTGGGAATCGACCGAAGGCGAAGTTTGCCGTGCCTCTCGTTCTACCGGTCAAATCATAGCAGATTCAACGTATATAAGTGCCGTCGCTCCCGCAATCATTCTTGCGATTCTTGATCGCCTGGACATCCTGGAAGAAGTGACGACGGCCGCGCGTGCTATGCGCGAGGCCACTGAAGAGTATGTTCGTATGTGCGAAGATGATGAGATGGATGCGGAAAAATATAAGCAAGCACAGACCGTTGAATATAAAGCTACCCGCGCTTTGGACGATGCGCTTGATCGCCTCAAAGAGTAAGGCTTGTTATCCGGCGAGCGCTTTCATATCCGCCTTCAACCGAGCCCAATCGACACCTGCCGGATCAATGCCGGTTGCGCGCATCCAGTCTGGCGATAGCAGGGCATAGGCTTCTTCGGCATAGGTCGTCCACCAATCCCAGGTCATTTGCTTGAGCGCGCCCCAGGTGACACAGATCGGCCCCGTGGCGTTGTAGCCGACCAGCGGTACGCAATGGCCGCCCCATGAGCCCGGCGCGTCGGAGGTCGCGGCCCAGATTTCTTCAGTCTGTGCCGAGAGCGGCAGCGCGATCCCGGCATAGACGTTTCCGAAAGTCGCGATGGCATTCCGCACTTCGCCCGCATCGCGCGCGGCGATCGCGGCGGCGCCGGTAAGCGTGTCCGGTCCACCGTTCGGCGTGTGCATCCCCGTGGTGAGCCAATACCGGAGCGCCGTCGAACAGAGCGCCCCTTGGTCTGTGGCAGGGTCAGATAATATGCACCCACTATAGGCACAATAATCTCCCAACACGGCGATTGTTCCCATTTGCACGGGAGCCGCATCGGTATAGGCAGTCCATTGCAGAATCGCGTGTGCCATTGCACTAGCAGTGCAACATCCATACTGATCATTTCCCAACATACCCCATTTCGGAACTTTGGAATACCAGTTCTTCATCATCGGGCTCGGCATCGTCGCCGTGAAATATGATGCCAGGGGCTTGATGCCCGGATCGGGCGTGCTCCGCACGCGGCCGAGTTTCATCATCGAGTGATCGGTCATAGC
>DAHVRZ010000020.1 GCA_027324805.1 Candidatus Parcubacteria bacterium | reverse complement strand
CGCCGATGACGCCGAGAAAGTGATTCTCGCCGCACGCGGGACAGAGAAACATTAGCACGCTGTCATATTGCCAACAGAAGTCTCCTGGATTTTCGAGCGCCTCTTTGCTTGGTACGAGGCGACCTTCGACGGTTGCGTTCATTTCATGCTCTTTCTGCGCAGATTGGCGCGGGTTTCAGCTTGACGATCTTCACCGTGACGACGACGCGACGACCGTTACCGTCTTTGATCGGGATCGGCGCAGGGCCGTCCTGCACGATGCGGTCGTTCTCGTAGAGAATCCCCTCGCAGGCGTCGCGAAGGGCCTTGCGCGGGCCATCTGTATCGAGTTTCGTGTCGTAGAGCTGATAGGCGAGCTCCACGCAGGAAAGTCTATCGAGCGCCGGCCATTGCCCCTTTTGCTTGGCGATGAGGGCGGCTTCACGAATACGCTCGGCGAAGTCTTTGGCGTTTTTGCTCTTAAAGACGCGGCCACCGTTACGAGGGCGGATATAGGCTTCATTTACGCTGATCGGGTCACGCACGACAAAGGTGAGCAGGGGAAGTGGCGTTTTGTTCATCGTCATCGTCCTCGGGAATTTCAAACCCTAGCCCGTCTTGCTTGATGCCCCAACTTTCTTTCCGCCGGCGCATAAGGTTGAGGTATTTTTGATAGGCTTCGCTCTTGTGCTGTGAAAAGCCCATGCCTTTGCCCCAATAGTCATTCCGCAAGAGGCTTTTGCAGACGCGTCTCCACGAAGGGGCTTTCCGGGCGGCTTCCATTTCGTAGGCTGCCTCGTCGGGGATTCCATCGGGATAGCCGCGTTCCATCCACCACTTCTCGAAGAGGGTGATCTTGTTGCGATAGTGCTCCATCGTTTTCGGCGGCATCGAATCAACGAGGAGACGAGCGAAGCTCTTCCACGTATGCCCCGGAGGCTTGGATATCTTGCGGTAGCCGTTGATATTGCCCCATTCTTGCATATAGAGCGAGCCGCCATTCGCCCCGCTCACTCGTGCGACGACTCGTGCCCATGTTTCCGGCTCGATGAGATGGAAGAGCCACAATCCGCGCCGTTGATCATCGCCGTAGGGTTGGCAAATACGCATGAGCCCCATCGGCACCCCGGCGCGGTACATATAATCATAGAGCTTATTGCTCGGCCGGTCGGGATGAAGGGCGTGGTATGTCCACAAATCCTCTGCTCGCCAATCGTAAATAGGGTACACGTTGTAGACCTCTTCGATCACACGCGACGTCCAGCGCTTCCCATCGAGGGTTTCTTTCTTCGTTTGCGCGATCGTGCGAAATCGATTCAGGCTTTCGTCCGTGCGGATACCGACGAAGCACGCCGTGCGTTTCCCTTGACCGTACCACTCCCCGAATAAGGGCACGAACTCCTCGAACTCCATCCCCTCGCGGAAGAACGGGAGAAGAGAGGGGTCGGACAACGCCCAATCGGGCATTTCGCGAATCCACGCGTCCTTCGCCTTCGGATCCCAACACTTCCAGAATGGTTCGTAGACGCTGACGGCGTTTCGGAGATGGATGGGTAAGCAGACCCAAAAGAGTTCGATGCAGTCGGCGTACATATCGACGCACTTCTTACCGTGCTCGATCGTCAGTTTGTATTGCCCTTCGAGGTCGACCACCAGCACTCCGAACTTCCGTCCGCGTTTGCGCGCCTCATCTGCTACCAGGTGAAGCATGATGGTGCTATCCTTGCCGGCAGAAAAGCTTAGGTAGATTCGCTCGAAGTTGTCGAATGTCCAGGCTATCCGTTCGCGGGCAGCTTCGAGGACGTTGATTCCAATAGGACGTTTAAGCATTTCCACTCCAAGCGAATAATGTGGGCTCGTTCTCGCATCCATGCTCTCGCTCCCATCGGCACAAAGTCTCGTTTGCGACTGCGTTCGCCTCATTCTGTTCACGCACACTTAAATCGTGCCATGCGAGCCGAGTGCAGAACTCAGGAGAGTTTTCCTCCAGGCAGCACGCAGCCCATCCAAGCCACGCGATTCGATTGCACTCCTCTGCGCTCAGGGCAGCGGCGCAACTGTTGGGCCATGCCCGAAGCACAATCTCTAGAGCGTTTCTAAATGCTTCTGGGTTTGCCAAGAGTTCCGCCGAAGCCTTGCGATAAAGATCGGTCTCCTCGCCGTGGACGGTGCGCCACATTCCCGCATGATATTCTTCGAGCTGTTCGTAATGAAAGTATTGCCGAACGAGTTTAGCCATCGATCTGTTCGACCTCTCCATCGTCAACAATCGGGCCATCGGCTTCCCAGGCTTCGCTGAACTCACGATCTGCGAACATTTCCGCCAGCCCGGTGATCTGCGCCAAACGTAATACCTCGTCCGCATCCATGCCGAGTTGCCGCGAAATCTTCTGATCGCTCCAGTTCCTACGCTTGAGCTCCAGCACAATATCCGCCATGCCTTGCACGCTATGCTTGCCGCGTGCTCGGTTATGTCGGATCGTAGACGCTATTCGGTCTGAGCGGTCGGCCTGCTGCGAGCGGATTTGAACGACGGGCAGAAACCCTTTCACGCGATCGGCGACATCTTTGCACTCGCGTCCCACTCGATTACGGTGGAATCCGTCAACCACGACGATAACACCATCCTCCTGGTTCCCTACGATAGGCTGCGTATATCCATCGGCCATAATCGACAACCGAAGGAGTTCCATCTCTGGAGGAGCAACCGAGTTGGGGTTATAGTCGTTTGCTACAACTTTCCCCGTTGGAATCCATCGGACGAAGTCAACCGGCTCTGATGCAAACGGACTAAACTCGTGCAGCTCTGCGCGGAGAGCATTGAGCATTTCGACTTTATCCTCTATATCTTCGAACTCGTTCAGCTGAGCGAACAGTTCGCGAGCCTGTGCGATAATGGACATTTTTGTGGATTCGTGAAGAGGGCTCTTAAGAGACTTCCGAAGATTCTCCATCGTTAGTGATTCGATATTGATCATATAACCTCCTGATAGTCGGGATTGAGAGATGGATTCCATCGTGCGCTCGGGGGGACTTTACTGTTCGCCAGAACGTGCTCCCACGCTATTTTTGCGAGATGGTAGGGGGCGCGGACGATCGTTCCGTCACCGTGCCCGTCGTAGGCATCGTGGCAGCGCCGACAGGCTAATAAGGCCACCTCGGGAGCGTCCCACGCTTTCGCGCACTCTCGACGCGGGAGGATATGAGCGATGTCGTGCGCGGATGTTGACGCGCAAACCGTCCAGCCGGCTTTCGTGCGGATCTCGAATCGGCAAGAAGGCTTGCCGTTGTGGTAGTCTCGTTGGTGAACCGCACGGCGTTGAGCGTCCTCCCGACGTTTGTGTTCCGCGGTGGATTGAATGGGCTTCATGCGTCGCTGTCCTCATGGTTCATAATCCCGAAGTCGAGCTGACTCTTTTCTTCGGCGAGCAACGCTTTGGCTCGCTGTCGGATGCACGCGCGCTTTTGC
>DAHVRZ010000001.1 GCA_027324805.1 Candidatus Parcubacteria bacterium | reverse complement strand
TTGAAGAGGTGACCGCCGAAGCATCGCACACGATGGCGGAGGCCGGCTGCGTGGCGGCGACCGCCACGGAGCTGAATGCGTTCCGCAATGCCGTGACCGCCGCGGTGAACGGATTGCCGCCGTCCGGTGCGGCCATGGCGATATGCGCACCGCGCACCCCGTCGAGGGTGAAGCCGGGCGCGGAGAGGGGGCTCACGTTGTACGATCCGACGGGGAGATTCGCATATACATCGGATACCTTATCGGTCGAAGTGACCGTGGCCGGACCGAAGGCAAACCAAGAGCCGGTGACGGGACCGCCCGTCACGATGTTCGTGGAAAGGACGGTTAAGGTGTCGCTTGCAGTTGTGGGCGGCCCGACCTGGATGGTCGTCGTGAATGGGGTGCCGAACGAAGAAACGCTGCCGTTCTGCGCCTGCCATGTTTCGGTGTAACTGCCATTCTTTGATGGGGCGACGAGGTTGTTCAAAAGGAATGTCGCGGTATCGCCCGGAGCAACCACAGTGGAAGCACCAAGATAATATTCATAATGCGCTGGGATGGTGATGGTCACAGGGAAGCACCTCATGCCACCACCGAACGCCATCGCGTATGCCGTCGCAACAAAAGGATTGCCACCACCGCCACGGATCGCCGGACTATATCCTTGCACTCCGCCTGTATAAATACATCTCTGCATTTGGGTGCTCGTCGGGGCAATATATGTCGCCGTAATAGGAACGATCTTAGTGTACTGGAGAGTGTTGGGAGAAGGCGAAAACGAACCGCTTGTATGGACAAGTGCATCCGCGGTCCCGTTATAGACGTAATTTACCGTACATGAAGCACCATAATTGGCGGTGGTAGATGCGGGCGCATCAAGGATGCCGTCTCTATTCGTATCCACCTGGCACGTGCCGGTGCCCTGTCCGGTGGCGCTCCCCTTCTGTGAAGGCCAGGAAGCCGTACCGGTGTTCTTCATGGTGATCTCGAGCTGCTGTCCATCCGTACCGGTTGTGATCGTTTTACCGGCTGTCGTGCTCGTCGGAATGTTGCTGCTTACGGGTGCCGCATCATATACCGTCGCGCCAGCCGACATTCCTATTACGAAACCGTCGGTCGAAGCATTATTCCATTTGTCGAAAGCGCCATTGCTCCATCCGCCACCCATGGGCGTAGTTCCCGGGGTTACCTGCGTATCATAAGGATTCCAGCATGAGGAACTCGCCACTTTATCAACAGGCACATCGAAGTCCCACTCGAGCGGGAAAAGCGTCAGGGAAACATTCGTAAGGATCGTCCCCGGAGGAAGCGGACGGGTCTGCGCACCGATGAAGATATCGCCCAGCCGGTTATGGAGTGTTGCTTCGGGAACGCCGCAGGAGGAAGATCCCCCCGTGAGCGGCCCCCCGCCAACAATCGCTGAATAAGGATTTGCATTACCGCTTGCAACGTCGCTCGCCCATGACGTCCACGCGGTGTGGCATTGCGTACCGTCATCCTGGCAGATCATGACACCCACGCGGAAATCGACGTTATAAGAGGATGCATTAAGGTATATCTCGTGCGGCGTACCGCTATGGTAATCGGAGGGATTGATCGCGTATCCGGAAGCATCAACGATAGGACCGGTTCCTATGAGCTGGCTTGTCCCTGCCGTGGTCTGCGTGGAATATCCGTACACATTGAGCCCGAAAACGACGGTGCTCGCCGGCGATTGTGCATCAGCTTTGCGGATACCGGAAAGGTGGAATGACTGCGTCCCCAAAACCGCAACGGCGACCGCAACAGCGATCACCGCATACCATTTATATTTTTTTAAAATTTCCCCCATAATGCTATTGGCCTATCCCACTCACATACGTTATGGAGACCTTTGATCCCTTGTTGGATCCGGAAGACTGGGGCGTGATGACAATGTTGAGCGACGAGGATGCATTCACCGCATAAATAGCTCCTAGTGACGGGGAGCTAACGTGGTTTGTGATCGTCCAGCCGTTCTTGGTCACATAATCGGTGTATTCGGTATAGAGTGCCGACGTGGAGGAAGCGGAGACCCATTCGGCCGTATACTGATTGGTGCTCGATGAATAGTTGATGGAATAGCTGTTTGTGATACCCGCGAGAATCCCGGGCGTCCCGCCCGTGGACGAGGCGGATGAGGTCGCGGAAGAACCAAGGATAAGATTCTGGGGGAATCCGTCAACGACCTGGCCCTCCGGCGCATGAACCGGTACCGGCGCGGCGGCTTGCTGCCCCGAACGATGCATGAACCAATAGATGCCACCCCACACCGCGGCGATCGCCACTATCACAACACCAACCCACACCCAAAGTTCCTTTCGGTCGTTCATACAAGTATCATAACAAATTCGCCGCGAAAAGGGGGTGTGGATAACAAAACAAAAAAACAAGGAAGAAAAAGCCCCCAAGGAGATGGGGGCTTGCCGTAAATGCCGATAGCTTCCGGCTGAACGGCGAATGAGATATTGCTTTTACTTGTTAGCAGGAGAATCCGGCGCACCGGATCCATTGAGGACGTACAGGCTGTTCCCATCGGCCACGAACCCTTGCGGGAACTTTGCCGACGTTGCAGCGAGCGGTGCCACATTACCCGAAAGATCGACCCCCACGAACGAAGTATGGGAATTCAATCCATCGTTCACGAGACATGCGACCCTGAACTGGTCCATGGCGTCGATCGCCGTCACTGCCTGAGGCAGGACGCACGACGGCGCAAGTGACACCTCCTTCACGAGCGGCATGCTGTTTTGCGTGCCGTCATAAATATTGAGGATATCGTCGTACGTCGAAAGTACGGCAAGAAATCCCGCCTTTGCGCCCGTCTTGATGGCTGAAAGCTGCCAGTTGCCTTCCACGTGGTTGGCCGCAACGATATCGCTCCAGGATGTCACTCCTGTGAGTGCTTGCGAACCGATTACATTGCCGTTGGAGTCGAACTTCCATAGCGTTGGAGAGCTGTCCACGTTGATCGCAAAGACGTACGGCGTGGACCCCACGACGACAACCTTGCAATCATACGGCATGGTACCTGTTGACGAAGTAAGCGGCTGCTGGCCCGCGACACCGGGATTATAGAAGGAAACGTAACTGTATCCCGATTGGACGAAACATGCAGTATTGCCTGCGGCGTCGGCTGCGCTGTACGGCAGATAGGGGGTGTTGGGGGCGGCGGACGCAAGCAGTGTCCCATTTAGGCTTAATGTGTTGTAAGCGGCGATGAGATACTGATTGGAGCCATCAACCACATACACCGTAGACGGAGGACCGCCGATATTAAGAACAGTATCGGACCATGTCGCGCCAGCGAGTTGCCAGACATATGTACCGGATGGGATTGATTGCATTACTTCCCCATTCGGCCCAAACGTTCCCGAGTTGTAGGAATTCAGATAGGCCACCGCCAGTGTATTGCTGGCAGGCGTCCCATCAGTCGGATCAATATCGGCATAGATCCAATTTCCTGACGGTTGATTGACGGCACTAACCACTTCTTCAACGCCGACCGTATCACTACTGACGAAATTATTCGACGTCAGGGTGACTGCGGGCCAATAGCCGTGAAAATTGAGCTGGTCACCCACCGCGCAACCGGTGCACTGGACCTGAAAGCCAATAGTCGACTTGTTGCAACCATTGGCGCACCAGAACCAGTTCTGCCCGATTGTGGTAAACGACGTGATAACGGGTGCCGCTCGCGTCACCGCGACCTGGACCGAACCGGACTTTGTACCGTCCTGTTTGGAGGTCGCGCTGATGGTGGCGGTTCCCGTACCCGAAGGCGTAAACGTCGCCGTAGTAGCGTCGCCATTCAAGGAGGCGTCGCTGATGACGCCGCCGCTCGCCGTAAGGTTCACCGCCGGATTGAAGTCCCCGGTGCCCGCTGTGGTCACGGTGATCGTCGAGGTCTGTGCTGTCGTGATCGTCGTCGGATTTGCCGACACCATCACGGAAGCGACCGCGCTCGATACCGTAATGGAAAGCTGGCCGGTTGCAGGTTTTCCTGCACTTGTGTTCCCCGTGCTTGTCGAAACGAGGTTCGCCGCGCCGTCGCCGACCGCCGTGATCTTCCCCGTGGAATCCACGGTGAAGATCGCCGCATTGGACGACGAAAGCGTGCAGTTCGAGTTCGTCGAACCGTCGCTCATCGATACAGTGCAGGAACCCTGCGCCGTATCGCCCACCGCCATCGCTGTCTTGGTGGACGAAGGGGTTGTGGATGTAACGGTAGGATTGTTGTTCCCTCCCCCGCCGTTACTCAAGGATCCGTTCGAACCGCAGCCCGAAAGCTGCAGCGCAACGAACCCGCCGAATACAAACGTAAGCGCAAAAGCCTTCAAGCCGCGCATGCTTTTCTCCTCTCTTTCTTCCTGCTCGATTGAATGCGAAGCAAGCGGATACTTGCCTGCTAAATTTCTATAACTTTTTGACGAAAATGTCAATAAATACGGGCGTCAGCACCCGGCGGCCCCGCCGCCGGGGACGCAGTCGATCTCACGTGCACTCACCGTCGTCTGCAGCTGGAGAACATCGCCCGAAACAGCGGGATCGCTCGAGCTCGGCGCGGCCCCGATCGATATGGTGATGCGCGGCGTCCAATGATCTCCTTCGAGATTCCCAAAAAGGACGAAGCTGAGATATTTCACGGAAACATCATTGCCGGTAACGGCAACCGGTGAGGGGTTGGAGGAGAGCGAATCGAGCTTCATGAGCGCGCCGTTCTGCAGGGAATAATTCACCTCCGACCCGTCGGCGGTGTAATAATTGATCGCATTGCAGGTCCACACAGGGAGGCTGTTGCCGGAGACAGGATCCGTATAGCCCGACGGGGCGACCGTGCATCCGCAATAATCGCTCGCAGTGGAGCTGTTGTTGGGGCTGTTGCTCCCAAGTCCATGGCAGAAAAGATAGCCGGTGCGCTCCTCACGCGCCATCTGCTCCAGTACGAGCGACATATTGCTTTCGGTGGAAATGAGCGACGCGACCTGGCGCTGGGTCCGAAGCGCGTTCACGAACCCACTCGATGCGATCGTGACGACGATTGCGAACACCGCAATAGCGACGAGTAGTTCGACGAGCGTGAACCCTTTTTGATGATTGCCTTTTTTCATGATTTAAGGGTGCCAGTTATAGAACGTGTCCTCGACCGTGATCGATTGGCCGGTGATGACTCCCGTGCTCCATGTCACCGTGGAAATGACATTGATCGTATTCGCATCGGGACGCGAGATCTCCACAACCCTCGAAAAATCGGTTTTCACGGCACCTTGGATTTTTGTGCCATCGGCGCTGTCGTAATACATGCCCTGGCCCGTCGCGGCATTCGGCGCGTAATAATAGAGCGGATCGGGCGGAACGGAAGAGGAGCCTTGCGAAGAGGGGCAGTTATATGTTTCGAAATCGAGATAGTAATAATTGGCGCCGCCCGCGGAAAATTGAAAACAGCCCGTGATCGCGCCATTCCAACCATTCGATTCCTGGCCTTGTGCAACCCCGGTATACACATTGTGATCAATGATGCTTTTCGCGATTTCCAGACCCTCCGACGCAAGATAGGTCGCCTTCGCCTGGTCCGCCGTTTCGCGCTGGAGAAGAAACGATCGTGAAAGAAGCGCAAGCACGCCCATGAGTCCCACAGTGAGAATGCCGAGTGCAGCGATCGCCTCGATAAGCGACTGCCCCTTGCGCAGCTTCATATCCTTGTTCGCAATTTTGTTTTTTGCAGTTGTCATAATCCGTATCAGAAACCTACCTGCCCTTCGGGATTCACGGTGATGGCCGCGGAATTGCCGGCGTCCGCTGTCTGAAGGCATACGACGGATGCGGCATCGGGTGCATGGAGCGCCGCAGGGTTGCCCGCATCGGCATTGTAATAGTTTACGAGCATTGTGGGATTCGGGGGATAAAACACAATATCATTGATCACATCACCATTACTCCCCTCGGCGTTGACGCACGAAACAGGAAGCACGCCCCCGGTGAGCTGCACGCCCTGCGCGGGAGGGATCTGCCAGCTCGCCGCATCGTACTCTTTGATGTAAGAGGATGGGTTCTGTGCGCTACCGAGACCGATTATCGTCGTACTCGCGATCGAAGGGCAACGCACCCCGGGGGCCGAAGGCTCATATGCGAAAAGCGAATACGTCTGGTTGGTATAATCGAACCGCACGCCGAATGCGCAGGCGTTCTGGGTGCCGCCCGAGACAAGGGAACCGCCGTAGGTATCAAGCGCAAGTTCCCGCGCCTGGAGGATCAGTTCGGCGACCTTCGCCGTTTCCACCGTGAGCGCGTTTTCGTTCTCCCCGACATGGCTGTATCCGATCGCCATCGCGGCGAACAACGTCGTGATCCCGATCACGACGAGCATCTCGACGAGGGTGAATCCCCTGCGGGAACGTTGCATAGTATCATTGTACCATCTTCGCGGACCCCTGCGGCTCATATCCGGAGGTACCATTGGAGAACTTGATATCCGAAAAAGAACACCGCTGCGACGCCGGCCGCGAAGAACGGCCCGAAAGGCAATGAGCCCTTCATGGTGCGTCGTCCGGAAGCGATCGCGGCAAGCCCGACCGCCGCGCCGATCACGAATGCCGCGCCGATGGCAAAGAGAATGTCGGGCCAGCCAAGGAGAAGCCCGAGCGGGACGGCAAGCTTGAGATCGCCGAGCCCCATTCCTTTTCCGCGCGTAACGGCAATGAGAAACCCGAAGAATGCGCCGCCGAAAAGCGCGCCGACAAGCCGGTTGAGCCACAGATTTCCCTGAAGGCCGAAGATGCCGGAATAGGCACCGAACAGCGAATGATTGGCGGGTCCGAGCATTCCGCCGAGGAAAATGGCGGAGAATACCGCGAGTACGAAAAGGAAAAGGTTCAGCCCGTCGGGAATGATGCCGAGCCGGATATCAACGAGCGACATCAGGAACAACGCCTCGAATGCGACGATCCAAAACGCGGCAAGCCCGATGAGGAGCGGACTTCCGAACGGAGAGATGCCCGTCATGGTCATGATCCGCCATGGCACGAAAACGAAGACAAGCCCGGAAATAAGCTCGGCAAGCGGATAGCGGATGCTGATCCCCGCACCGCACGACCGGCATCGGCCGCCCTGGAGTATCCAGCTTGCGAGCGGAACGAGCTCGAACCAGCGGAGCGTCCGGCCGCAATGCGGGCAATGCGAACGCCCGCCGATCGCCCGCGGCGAAAAGAGCGGCGCCGTTTCCCCGCCGTCATACCGCAAAGCAACCACATTCAAAAAACTTCCGATTGCGAGACCGAGAACGAAAAGGATGAGCCAAAACATGGATTCATTCTAGCAAAAATCCCGCCGAAGCGGGACTTTTGGAAAATTCAGCCCAGTCCTCTATCTAAAGAGAGACGCAATAATCGGGTTTCGTGCAGCTTGTGATGCTGTTCATCGGACCGGTGAAGTTATAGTTCGTGAACACGCTGTTGTTCGAATTCTCCAAGGTCGCTTCAAGCGTATAGCTCGTCCCGTCCGTGGAACCGTACTCATAGCTCTTTCCTCCTGTCGGGTCGTTCGGAACGCTTGATATCCCGATGGCACTACCTATCAGGGAAGCGCTCATCGAAGAAAAACCGGTCGCTCCTCCGTTGCCGCTCACCGCAGCGAATCCCGGGCATGTAGCTCCTGAAGCGACCGCAGCGCCGGGGTAATAGCCGCATTTGCTGTAATACAATTCGAGACCGTTCTGTACGCTCTGAAGATCAGAAATACGTCGTGCGTCGCGGCCGGACTGCTGGGCAGGACCGAGGCCGACAATAACAATCGAGGCCAAAATGGCGATGATCGCGACGACAATGAGGATCTCGATAAGAGTGAAACCGCTCCCGCCGCGCGCCGCTTCGAGCCGTTCTTTTTTGATTGCCATAATCTTATAGTAAACAACTGCTTCCGACCTTTCTGTAATGCTTTTATTGTACCACGTACGATACGTGCCCTTGTGGATAATGGAAATGTGTCCGTGTTTAGTGGATGTTCGCCGTCAGGTTGTAGATTGGGATGAGTACCGAGGCGAAAAGGAGGCCCACCATGAGACCCATGCCGATCATCATCACCGGCTGAATGAGATCCACAAGATTGTTCGCCGTCTGGTCCGCTTCGCGGGTATAGATCGCAGAAACGCGCGCGAACATATCCTCCACCTTGCCGGTCGTTTCGCCGACGGCGATCATCTGCGAAACGAGTGCGGGGAAATAGGCGGGATACTTGGCAATGCTCTCCGAAAGAAGCAGGCCTTGCCGCACATCGTCCGCGATGTTGTGTGTCACGTCGCGGTAGAGCGAGTTACCGAGCATGTGGCTCAGGATCTCGAGTGATTGGGCGATGGGAATGCCGCCATGCACGAGGAGCGCCGCCGCATTGCCGAACCTGGCGAGCACCACCGGTACAAAAATGCTCTTCGCGATCGGCGTTTTGATCTTCATCTCATCGAGCACCGCCTGACCTTCGTCCGATTCGGCGTAATTCACGCCGAACGCCGCAGCCGCAATAAGCCCAATGATCACGGCAGGCCACCATTTCTCAAGGAAAAGCCCCGTCGAGAGGAGTATCTGCGTATACCACGGAAGCACGACCCCGTTCTGCGCAAAGACCGATCCGAGGGACGGATAGACGAAGGTGAGCAGAATGAATCCGACAATAACGAAAAGTGCGAGCACGACGGCGGGATAGATAAGTGCCGATGATATCTTGCTCGCAAGATTCCCCTCCTTCTCGGTATAGTCCGCAAGGAAGTTCGCGACTTCGTTCAAATTCCCCGTCACCTCCGCCGCGCGCACCATCTCGGTGTAATAGGAAGGGAAAACGCTGGATTGGCGCTCGAGCGCCTGCGAAAACGAAAGGCCCGCATCGATGTCTTGCGAGACCTGGTAGGTCGCCTCCTTAAGCGTCACATTTTCCGTCTGCTGCTGAAGGATCTTGAGTGCGTCGTTCAGTGGAAGACGCGCCTCAAGGAGCGTCGAAAGCTGGCGGGCAAAAACAACGAGATCCTTCTGCCCTACGCGGTTGAAAAAGGATGAAAAGCGCTCGAATACGTTCGGAGGGGCTTCGGCGACGAGCGAAAGTACGAAAAGCTCATGACTCGTAAGCACTGCGGCAGCCGAATCACGGCTCGCGGCTTCCACGAAACCGACCTGCATCTCACCGTCTTTTGTTTTTGCCTGGTATTTGAACTTCATACCTTAACTCCGCTCGAGAAGGATTCTGAGCTCGGCGGGGTTCAGTGAGTAGAGCTCGGCATTCTCGAGTGACACTTCTTTGTTTTTGATGAGGTTCACGAGCGAACGATTGAGCGTCACCATCCCCTCCTGGAGCGACGTCTCGATGACGAGATCGATCTGGTAGGTTTTCCGCTCTCGGATGAGGTTGCGGATGGCCGGATTCACGATCATGATCTCCGTCGCCGGCACGCGGCCGCCCGAGATGCGGGGCAGAAGCCGCTGAGAGACGATTGCAACGAGCGTCGCGGCAAGCTGGGATGTCACCTGGCTTTGCTGCTCCGGCGGGAACGAGTCAATGATGCGGTCGATCGTCTGCGCTGCGGAATTCGTATGGAGCGTGGACATCACGAGGTGCCCCGTCTCGGCTGCCGTCATGGCGGTCGCGATCGAAACGCCGTCGCGCATCTCCCCGATCATCACGACATCGGGATCCTGGCGAAGCACCGTACGAAGCGCCGAATGGAACGAAAGCGTGTCGTTGCCGACCTCGCGCTGGGAGATCATGCACTGGTCCTGCGTAAAGAGATACTCGATCGGGTCTTCGACCGTGATGATGTGGTCCGAACGCATATGGTTGATCTCGTCCACAATCGCGGCAAGCGTAGAGGATTTGCCGTGGCCCGCGGGACCGACAAGGAGAATGAATCCCTGGGAAAGCTTGGCGAGATCGTGGAGGAGCGGCGGCAGGTTGAGCTCCTCAATCGTACGGATCTGGGCCGGCACGAGGCGAAGCACCGCGGCGAGATAGCCGCGCTGATAATATACATTCACGCGGAAACGCGCTTTGTCCTCGAAACTGTATGCGAAATCGAGCTGTCGCTGGACGAGAAGTTTCTGCTTCTGCTCGGAGGTCAGCATCTCCCCCACGACGCCTTCCATAATGTCGGGAGTGATGATCGGTTCGCTCTGGAGCGGTACCAGCACGCCGTCGATGCGGAGCGTAGGATGTCGCCCGACCGCAAGATGAAGGTCGGACGCGCCCTGCTTCGCCGTCGCGGTCAGAAGGTTGTTGAGCCTCTGTTTGAAGTCATCCATACCCTAATGATAACACAAAAAGAAATCCCCACCTCTACGATTCTTCCGTCTCGCGGATGATCTCTTCGATTGCAACGATCCCGCGGAGCGCCTTCACGACGCCGTCCTGCCGCAGCGTAGCCATACCCTGTTGCTTGGCCGCCTCGGCGATCTTCTGGGTGGTCGCTCCGGTCTCGATCACCGCCTCAAGCTCCTTTGTCATCTGGAATGCCTCAAAGATGCCGGTCCTGCCGACAACACCGTGCCCTTTGCAGGTTGCACATCCTTTGGCGTGATAGATCTTGTACGGCGCCTGGAACTGCTTCGTAACGTCCTCGGGCAAGCCTTTCAGTGCGCGGGCTATGAGCTCCTGCATATTCGCCGGCGCATCTTCGGCCTCCTTGCAATCAGGGCACAAAACGCCGATGAGTCTTTGGGCGATCATGAGGTTGAGCGATACCGGGAGCAGGAACGACTCCACTTTCATATCGATAAGGCGCGGGATGACACCGGCGCTGTTGTTTGTGTGGAGCGTCGAGAGTACGACATGACCCGTGAGCGCAGCCTGTACCGCAAGTCCCGCCGTCTCGTTGTCGCGAATCTCACCGACCATGATGACGTCAGGGTCCTGACGCAGGATCTGGCGCAGACCGCTCGCAAAATCGTAACCGATCTCCGGATGAACCTGTGACTGGTTGATGCCGCTCACAAAATATTCCACCGGATCCTCGAGTGAAACGATGTTTACGTCCTCCTTGTTGAGCGTCTGAAGAAATGCGTAAAGCGTCGTCGTCTTACCGGAGCCCGTAGGACCGGTGATAAGCACCATCCCGAACGGCTTATTGAGTCCCTCTTCTATGAGCTTGCGCGTATGCGGAAGGAAATCGAGTCCGTCAAAGCTCTTGAGGCCGGTCGTTGGATCGAGCACGCGGATGGCGATCTTCTCGCCGAGCGGCGTGGGGAACGTCGCGACGCGAAAATCGATATCGCGATCGAAGATCCTGGCACGGAAACGACCGTCCTGCGGAATGCGGGTCTCGTCGATTTTGAGGTTCGAGATGACCTTTACGCGCGATGCGACCGGCTGTGCGAGCTCCTGCGGAAGCGTGGCTACGGTCTGCAGGTCGCCGTTTATGCGAAACCGGATGCGGAGCGATTCGCGCTGGGGCTCGATATGGATATCCGACGCCTTACCTCCCACTGCCTCGCGAAACGTATCGGCAACGATCTTGATGATCGGGGCATCCTCGTGTGCACCCCCGCCTTCGAGCGAGATCGTACGATCGGCGCTCGCGCCCTCCTTCACGTTAAGCGACTGCACTGCCTTCGCGATCTCGGCACGGTAGGGCGAATAACGCGCGAGTATTCTCTGCCAGTCTCCGTACGACATGAGGTACACGCCAAGATTCACGCGATTCTGCCGCGCAATGAACTTCAGCGCTTCCTGTGCCTTCGCATCGTCCGGATGGACCATGCCGACAATAAGGAGATTGTCCTGGAGCGCGAACGGCGCAAGCTCATAGGTTCGCGCGGTCTCCTCCGGAATCATCGCAAAAAGCTTCGCATCGATCTGCGCCGCGTCCACTTTCTGGTATGGTACCTTGAGCAGTTCGCTCTTCAGTTGGGCAATGGCATCGTCCGGTACCAGTCGGTCGCGAGAAATGACCGCTTCCGGCGTCTCCCCGGCGACGACCGCATCGCGCTGTACCCGGGCGGCGACGGTGGGATTCAGAAGTCCGCGCGCCTGTAACTGCTGGAGGAATTCATCTTGGGTCATTTAATGAATGATGGTGGGGTTACGGAGCAAGGAACGGATTGGTTCTCTTGACCGCCGCCGGACCGCTCGAGGTTGGCGCCGCGATGGTAGTGCTGAGCGACGTGAGCACCGGATTCGCTTCCACGGTCTGCGGTTGGACGGGCGATTGCGCGAGCGGCGCAATCGAACTCAATCCCCCGGAAAGAAGAAGCGTGACCGAAGGTGTCGGGGCGAGAAAGACGTAATACGCCGAAGCACCGAGGGCTGCGAGGAATACGAGCCATCCTACGATGCCGAACATGTGCGAATTCTTTTTCTCTTCTTCGACGACAATGGCCATGGTGATTGGTTACGATGATTGATAATATGCGACGACCGTCATGTTGTAATTATAAAGATCCTGCGAACCATTGACGACCGCTCCGGCAGTCGTCACCGTCGGCACCGGCTTGATGGAAAGCGCCGTTACATCGAATATGCGTACATTCGTTTCGATCCCCTGGAGAAATGTTTTCAATGCCTCATAGCTCCCCGATGCTGCGATCTGGAATGTGATCGATCCCGCAGGCTTGATGAGCGAAGCGACGCTCACTGCGCCGGACGGCGATGCGGCCGTGCTCTGTGCGGCGGTCTGCTGTGCCGCCTGAAGGGAAACGCCGATGTTCTGGATCGTAAGACTGCTCGCACCGGCAAGGCCATAGAGCTGGGCAAGCGCGCCGGCGCTGTCCACGCCGACTGGAAGCGCAAGATTGACCGCCTGCGAAGAGGATGCCTGATTCGCTTCTGTTGCAAGTACGCTCTGCATCTTGGTTGCGATCTCCTGTTGGGTTGCAAGAAATTGTTGTTGCGCAACGACCTGCCCTTTGAGTGTCATGAAGTTCACATACTCGGGCTCCACAAACTCGAAGAACGCGACCGCCGCGACAACAAGAATGAGGAAGGAAAAGATGATGCCTGAGAACCGTTGGGTTGTCTGTTTCATGGAAATGAAGGTCAGGGCGTCTGCGACGAGAATACGGTTGGTTGCATGGTCAGCGTGACGGCGAATGCCACTCCCGAAGAAGAAGTGCCGCCGCCGGGCGCCGAAGCCGGAGCGATGCTCGACACGGAAACGCTTTTAACATCGGGGGAACTTTCAAAAATCGCTATCTGCTGATTGACATCGGCTTCCGTTTTCGCGACGCCCTTGAGAGCGACAAGATTGCCCGCCGAAAAGTCCATGCTTTGGTAATAAATATTTGCCTGGGTATTGTTCTCAAGCCATGAGAGCAGTGACGTCGCGTACACATGATGGGAAAGGATCGATTGGAGATTTGCGATCTGTGAATAGAAATCGACGATCTGTGTTTCCTGATCGGTGGAAATGGAATTGTTGGCCGTCGAAACCTGGCTTTTTATTCCGGAGATCTGATTGTTGAGATACGGCTCATATCCGAACACCATGCCCAGATAGAGCGCCGCAGTGATCGCGAGAATACCCACGGAAAAAATCAAAGCGCCCGAAGCGAACGTCCGGGACGTTTCAGGATCCCTTCCGAGTTGTTCGATGACCTGTTGCGGAAGTGGCATTACCTACATGATAGCACAGTATATATGTGAATATATGTGGATTATGAAAAATCACGGTTTCCTACATTGCCTCCTTCATGCCAAGCCCCATTGCCACACTGAGAAGCGGGCTTAGTTCCGGCACGAACGGCACGATATCCTGCGGATATTCGAATTTTGCGAACGGTGCCGCCTTCACGACGGGAACCCCCATTTCTTTTTCAAAATAGTTCTCTATGCCCAGAAGATTCGCGCCGCCACCCGAAAGGATGATTCGTTCGGCTTTCGACGCCGCAAGGAATTGCTGTTGATAGCTGAATTGCGCCTTCTTCACTTCATTCACGATCGCATCGAGGAACGGGATCATGATCGATGCGAGCTCATAGTTCGGTCCGGTGCCGAGGATGCCGCGCTCTTTTTTAAGTTCTTCGGCGCGGAGCGGATTGATGCCGAGGCTCGTCGCAAGCGCCTGCGTGAGGGACGCGGCAGCAAAGTCGCTTTGTGCGCCCCATGCCATAATGCCCTTCTCGAGAAATACGATATTCGTCGAACGGCTTCCGATGTCCACGATAATAGAGGAGATGGGATCGCCGCCAAAAAGACGTGCAAGACTCAGGCTCTCGAGCTCGAGCGCGCGGAGCGTAAGTCCCGCCTTCTGGAATATCCGCTGGTATTTCTTGATCTCCTCCTGCGGTACCGAGACGAGCAGGATCTTTTGGTGGGCAAATCCCTTGTCGTCCGTGTAATCGGCAACCTTCATCCAATCAAGCGCCACCTGTTCGAGCGGAAGCGGCACGTACTGCCGCGCCTGATAAATGATCGCCTGTTGTATCTCTGACGGCTTCATCGCCGGAAAATCAAGGAGGGTGACAAAAACCTCGAATGGCGGAAGTGATGCGACAACATCGGTCGTCGTCGCGCCGGTCTCTTTGATGAGCGCCTTCAGGAGTTCAACCGCGCTGGCCTCGAATATTTTAAGACCGCTCGTCTGGAGCGCCTGGTTTGCGCGCGCAAGATATCCGCTCGATTCGAGCAGGCCGTAGTTCACAACCGACGGGCCTTTCGCGCCGCGCTTCACTTCGACAACCTTGATGGATGTAGTACCGATATCGATACCGAGATAGGAAGCATTGAAATTTTTTTGGAGGAAGGAGAAGGGATTGTTCATGGAACGCCGATATCTTCGGGAATTTTTTATGTCCCTCACACTACTATCATACCATGAATAGAGACGCCGGTTTTCTTATGGATCTCTTCTTCCCCGCTGAATGCCTTGCTTGCGGCGCGCGCCTCGCGCGGGGAACGATCTGTGATAAATGCCGCATCGGTATCATACCCCATCGCACGGCGTTTTGCGGCACCTGCGCCGCACCGCTTCCCGGATTCAGGAACATCTGCCACCCCGATACGCCATATGTGATGGGGGCCTCCGGCGATTATCGGAACGAGACGCTCCGCGCGCTCATCCATGCGCTGAAGTTCGGACACATAAGGGGCGCCGCCGCACCGCTTGCCGATATTCTCGCCCATTACTTTGCGAAGCTTCCCATTGATCACCGCAATTGCATCGTCATACCTGTACCCATCTCGAAAGAACGTATGCGCGAGCGCGGCTTCAACCAAGCGGCGCTCATCGCAGAACACTTTGCCCGCTTTTTCGGGATACCGCACAAGAAAGATATCCTTATCCGCGCAATCCATCGCGGGCCGCAAAGCGAACTGTCGGACCACGCCGAGCGCCGCGAGAATGTGCGTGGCTGTTATGCTGTCCGCACACACACGGAACGCCGTCCCGGGACGGAATGGGGGAAAGTGATCCTGATCGACGATGTGACCACATCAGGCGCAACATTCGCCGAAGCTGCGCGTACATTGCGATCGGCAGGCGCGCGAAAGATATTCGCACTCGCCATAGCAAAAGCCGCATAGGATGCTCTTCTTTTATTGGGGAAGGAGATTCTGGATGATGCCGCTCACCTTGAAAAACTGTTGATACGTTTCCTGCAGGGCATCAAGCGATTGCTTGATGAGTACGAGGGTCTGGTCGGGCGGAAGGGACTGCTGAAGCCCCGCTTCCGCAGCGGAATTGCCGTTCTTTGCCGTCTCGAACGATGCATATGCCGCGTTGAATACAGACTGAAGATCTGCATTGTTCGATGCGCTTTCAATGAATGAGACCGCTTGCTGGGTCTCGGTCATCCGCTCCTGGGCGGTAGCAAAGAGCTGTTGATTCCCCGCCCAAAGGATAAAATCACCTACCTGTCCCTCGAGAGGCACGTAAGTGCCTTCGCGCCAAGCAAGCACGTCTCCGGCGATCGTCTTGGTTCCGGCAATGCCGGCACCGCCGAGTTTTCCAAGTTCGAGCAAATAAAAGTTCGAGGCATCATCGATTCTTCCCTGAAGCTGCGATTTGATGCTCCGTTCGGCATCGGTGGATGTCGGTACAGCGGAGAGCAGAGACTGAAGCGACCGTATATCGCTTTGAGCGCAGGTGATCGCCTGGATAATGAGCTGTTTGCGCATAGCAAGCTCCTGCACCACCTCCTGCGAAGGCGTAAGAGTAGGGTCATTTTCTATGACATTGATCTGTGCAAGGCTGGCGGGAGTTATGCCGCAATCGGTGGACGAAGCTGCGGACGTTTGGGCGTTCGCAGTCGGCACCGTCTGCGCATGCGCAGGTCGTGCACCGGAAGCAAAAAATATCGCGCAGACTATTCCGGCGACCGTTCCCGCAACCATGAATGCTTTCTTACGAATCATGCGATTCCTATTGTTATGAAATTATTGCGAAAGCGCCTGGAGCGCCTGATCCACTGTGAGCGGGGTCGAGGAGGCCGTCGAAGAGGCCGTACCACCCGAGGTCGAAGAAGCCGTACCACCCGAGGTCGAAGAAGCCGTACCCAGTCCCGCCGCCATAAGTGGACGCATCACGGCCGAAATTGTAGGCGTAGTGGACTGCGCCGCCGTCGATGTCACTTCCGAATAATCAAGGTTGGCAAGCCGTATTTGGATATCGATCGCCTGGGCCTCTGCCTGTAAACCACTTGGATCGATCACGGCGTACTGAACGGGGGCAAGATATTTATTCCCCGAAAACCCACCTGTCGCAAGGAGGATGAAGAATCCGGCGAGGACAAGCGCTGCTCCCGTTTCGAGTGCGCGCAGGAATACCATCACGCCGCGCTCACGCACCGGCATTGTTTCGCGCAGAGACGACAAAACCATCCGCTTGGATTTTTCGGAATACTGCGGGTCGGGATTGATGCGTTTGAATTGGGAAAAAAGTTCAGAGATTTTCATGAATGTCGAATGTTATCGACGACTCGTCGGAAAGGGCTTTTTTAAGCTCACGGATCGCACGGTGTTGGAGAAGCTTCACCGCACCCTCGGACTTCCCGAGCGCAACGGCGGATTCCTTGAGTGACATATCCTCCACGAAACGCAGGATGATCACATCCTGGTAATCCGGCTTAAGTCTGCCAACCGCAGAACGCACCCTCTCAAGCTCGATTTTCGCCGACAGATTTCCGATATAATCCGTCTCAACACCGAATAATTCGGGATCGGCTTTCTCGATGCTCACATCGCTCTTGCCTTTGCGTGAACGATAGTGATCGATGACCTGGTTCCGGGCGATGCGATAAAGCCAGCTCGAAAACGGATATCCCTTATGTTTATAAGTGTGCACGTTCTGCCACGCCGACAAGAACACTTGATGAGTGATATCCTCGGCCTCCTCACGACGCCCGACTTTGATCATCACAAAGCGATAAATCATCGCATGATAACGATCATAGAGGGCGCCAAAGGCCGAGGAATCACCCCCGACGGCTGCCCTTATTAAATCAAGCTCTTTGTTGTCGCCGCCGTCTACCATAGAAAACGTTGAAAATGTGGATAAGTTACTGCTTTTTCCCATCAAAAAAGCCCTCACGGGGCATATCACAATGATATGCCCCCGCGCCTCAAATAGCAAAATGCCGATTGTGTCATTTGTGGTATTATTGAGGCGTTATGACCGACGCGAAGGACAACCCCTACATTATAAAGGATGCGGACGGCCGTCTGGCCGCCACCCCCGCCGGCGAGACCCTCCTTAATAGGATAGTGACCGATGCCAAGGGTCCCGTCTATGCCTTCACAAACGAGATATCTCCCCTGTTCGCCGCCGCCGCCATGGCCCGGCTCTCCCGACGCGGAAGCGATCTTCGCGAGATTTTCCTCGATGAATTCGCGGCGGCAGGAGAGGACGGCGCAAAAGAGCTCATCGACCGGGTGGTGACGGGCTATGGCGACGATTCCGTGCAGCAGCTCATCACGGTCGCAGCGGTCGCCGAGGGCGCTTCAAACCTCCTCACAAAAAAGATCGAGCGCAGCCGTCTTGCCTCATATCTCGAACAATCCACCCGCTATATCTATTACGACCAGAAGGACGCAAATGGGGCATATAAATACTTCACGCCATCCGGACTCCCGAACGAGCTCGCAACGGCCTACCGCTCATCGCTCGACCGCATATTCGATCTCTACTCGGAGATCGTCCGCGGAACGACCGAATATGTACAGAAGAAGAATCCCGCTCCGGAAATCCCCGCAGGCGGCGACCGCGCCGAACTGATCGCGTGGCGCGGTGCGACACGAGCGCAGGCATGTGATGCCGCGCGGCCGGTACTCCCTGTCGCAACAAGGTCCACCGTCGGCATTGTGGCTTCCTCACAGGCAATGGAGGCAATGATCCGCCGCCTGCTCGCCGAACCGCTCGGAGAAGCGAATGATACCGGCCGCATGCTTCTCAAAGAATCGCGCAAAGTGATCGGCGCGTTCCTCAAACGCGCGGACCTTCCGGATCGCGGTCTCGCCTGGATACTCTACCTCCGCGAAACGAAAGAAAAACTCAAGTCGCTCGCAAGACAATATCTTCCCGCTGAAAGCGCCGATTTTGCCGAACCGGTGCGTCTCGTAAGCTCCTCCATCAAGGATGAGATGGATCTCGTACCCGACATGCTTTTCGAGGTGAGCGAACTCTCCGAAAACGAACTCCGTAAGGCGGTCGCCGCGTGGCCCGCGGACCGGAAACAGGAAGTGTTCGATGCCTACGTGGGTGCGCGCATGAACCGCCGCCACAAGCCGGGCCGCGCTCTCGAAAAACTCCATTACGAATGGGAGGTAACCGCGGATTACGGTACGTTCCGCGACCTCCAGCGCCACCGTATCGTTGATGCATGGGAATGGCAGAACCTTACCGTAAAGTACGGTTACGACGTTCCCGAGCTCATCACAAACGCCGGTTACGAGGCGCAATTTCGCGCATGCTTCGTCGAATCCGAGAAACTCTGGAAAACGATGATGGATGCCGGCCTTGCGGAAGAAGCGCAGTACGCGACGCTCCTCGGTCACAAGCTCCGTTATCGTTTCATGATGAACGCACGCGAAGCGTTTCATCTCCTCGAACTCCGCACCTCGCCTCAGGGCCATCCCGGCTACCGGAAGATCTGCCAGGAGATGCACCGCCAGCTTTCCGGATTACATCCGCGCCTCGGCGCCGCAATGAAGTTCGTAAATCAGTCCGGCGATCCGCCGCTCACCCGCCTCGACGCCGAACGCGCAACGCAGCTGAAACTGAAATTGCTGGACGAGGAAAAATAAAAAAGACCTCTTCCAAAAGGAGGTCTTAATCCATCGCGTCGAGAATTCTCCCGATGATCTTTTGGCTGATCTCGTCTACCGGCGCCTGGCCATCGATCTTCTCGATGAGACCGGGAAACCGATCGATCTGCGCGAGATACCCCTCCCGCACGCTGCGATGGAAGTCGTCCTCCATCACATCATACCGCGAGGTTTTATTGTCGGCATCCTTTTTAAGGCGCCTCAGCATTTCCTCGGTCGGGATATCGAGCAGGAATATCCTGTCGGGAACCCTCCCTCCCATCGCGCGCAAACAGATATCTTTGGCAAACTCCGGATCGATCCCCTGGACGTACGCTTGATACACCATGGTCGAAAGGAATGACCGGTCTCCCAGCACGATCTTTCCCGCAGCAAGTGCGGGATCGACGACCTCGTGCATCCACTGGCGCCTCGATGCGTTATAGAGGAACAATTCCGTGAGGGGCTGAATGGTGTTCCCGTGCGCCTGATCGAGCAGGATCGCACGGATCCGATCGCCGATCGCGGTGCCACCCGGTTCGCGGCTCGTAAGCACCTCATATCCTTTTTCCGAAAGCGCTGTTTCGATGAGTTTAAGCTGAGTCGTCTTTCCGACGGCCTCGCCGCCTTCCAAAATAAAAAATCCCGATTTTTTCATAGGGATAACGCTCCTTGGAGAAGTTTACGTTCTATCGTCACGATACCCTATTATTTGAACTTCATCCACCCGTTGTTCTTCTTGAAGTTCTTCCAATACTGCGAGGCCTGGGGTTTCATTGCGCCATAGTATTTGCTGCCCAGGTTGGATTTTCCGTACGGATGCTCCGCGGGCGACGAAAGCGGCATGTAGGACATCTGCGCAATCGGCATTTTATAGTAGAGTTTGATCGGGAGCGGCGAAACATTGTGAAGCTCAAGCGTCATCTTGAGCTTGTTCCCGGGATCGAGATAACCCGCCGTCGCATGGATGAGAAGGCCGATGCGGCCAAGCGACGACTTGCCTTCGAGGCGCCCCACGATGTCATCGCCGACACCCGTCGTCTCGTACATCATGCCAAGCGCGAATTCGCCGGGATGAAGGACGAACTGCCGGCGCTCATCGATGTGAACACGCTCCATAATATTGTCGATCGGTTCCTTGGGATCGATGCACACCTGGTCGGTCGTACGGAACACGAGAAACTCCCCTCCCAGATGGAGATCAACCGATGCCGGCTGAAGCGCACCGGGGAACATCGGCTCGATCGAGATGCGTCCCTCCTTGAGAGCCTTCTTAATGTCACGGTCGGCGAGGATCATTGCCAATAATTGTAGGCGATGCGAAAGACACACGCAACCTTTCAAAATAAAAAGGGTGGCCCGCCAAAAGGAGGGCCACCCAAGGATAGGGAGATCACGGAAACTCCAGCACCGCGTATCTGACGGGCACGACACCCGCGGTGAGCATACCAAGCTTTTCCGCGGCAACGGCGGAAAGGTCGAATTCGCGACCGTCGATGCCGGGCGAATAATCTTCGACGATAAGCTTGATGTGCCTGCCGTTCATCACATTCACCATACTGATAACCGTGCCGAGGGGAAACGAATGGCTCGCGACGAAAACATCGCTCTTGCGATAACGGGTGCCGTTCTTTTTCATATGGAAGAAAAAGCCCGGGCCATACCACGATGCCTTCGCGCGGCGCCAAGAAATGATGTGATGCGGATGAAGGGCGGGGGTCGGCGGAGTCGCTCCGATGAGCTTCCCGGACCCCGCCATGACGAGAGTAAATAACAAAAGCCCCGCGAGGAGTTTAAGTTCACCCCACAGCCACGTCCAAAATCTATTTTTCAACAACAGGAAATCCTCCTTTTATGTTGGGTGTGATAAAAACGCCAAAATCGAATGCGATGCCGGAATAATCCGTTATCTCGATCAAGTACTATAAATCAATACGAAAAAAACGGAGAAAAAGTTGCAAATGGAAAAATAAGGACCACCCGGGCTTTTTCTGCTTGAGCGGGTAACGGGAGTCGAACCCGTCTCTTCACCATGGCAAGGTGACATAATACCGATATACGATACCCGCGAACGATAACTGCTTCATTGTATAGATTTCGGGAAGAAAATCAAATATTAAACGACAACAGAACTGCCGTCACTTTCATTTGTTCGCAACGATACGAAGCGATAGAATAAGGAAAACATGAAGATAAAGAACTTCGACGACCTCGCGACATCGGAAGCGCGCCGCGCGATGCTCCGGATCGCGGAAGCAGGCCTTGAAGCGATAGATACGGAGAACGTCATGCGCAACATGATACAGTTGGGAGAAGATCACATCCTTCGGCTCGGAGATGGGATAGTGGGCGGAAGCCAACCGCTCATGTTCGACCTCGGCACCACACGCGGCATCGTATTCATAGCGATCGGCAAATGCGCAGTCGAGGCGGCCGCCGTCGCCGAAGATGTCCTGGGCGATCGCATCTCCCGGGGAGTTGTAGTGGACGTCAAAGTCTGTCCCCCGTCAAAAACAGGCAGACTTCAAACGTTCTGCGGCACACACCCCCTCCCTTCGGATGAGAATCTTCGTGCCGCCCAGGCGATCGTCGCCGCTCTCAAAGACCTTTCCGAGAACGATCTCGTTATCTTCGTCGTTTCCGGCGGCGGTTCAACCCTCCTTTTTCTCCCGGAGGATCCCACGAGCCGCGAAGAGTCGAATATCTTCGATATTCTGACGAACGCCGGAGCGACGATCGAGGAGATCAACACCGTCCGTAAACATACCTCGTACGCGCGCGGGGGGCACCTCGCGAAGGACGCTTATCCGGCGAGGATTGTCTCGTTCATCATAAGCGACGTTCCGGGTGATGATATTTCCTTCGTCGCTTCGGGTCCGACGGTAAAAGACGCCTCCACCATTGATGATGCGACCGCGATCCTTTCGAAATACGGCGTACTCAAGAACTGCGCAATAGAAAAATGCGGTCTTATCGAGACGCCGAAGGAGGATGGCTACTTCGCACGGGTAACGAACATCCTTGCAGTATCGAACAGCAAAGCACTTGAGGCCATGCGGCAATTCGCCGAATTGCTCGGCTTCCGCGCCGAAGTGCGCGACACGCAACTCGCCGGCGAAGCGGAGGCGGTGGCAGGCATGGTCTCCTTTGAACTGCACTCGGCGGCGGCGGGATCGGTGCTTCTTTGGGGCGGCGAAACAACCGTTGCGGTGCATAACAAAAAAGGACAGGGCGGCCGGAACCTTCAGCTTTGCCTCGCCGCACTGCCGTCCATCGCCGACGACGAGATCATTCTTTCACTTGCTTCGGACGGCCGCGACCACGGACCCTACGCCGGAGCGCTATGCGATGCCGCAACGCGGGAGGCGATCAAAAATGCGGGACTCGACGCCGCAGCGGCGCTCGTCGGGGACGATTCCTATCCCCTTTTTGAAAAGGCCGGCAATTATGTGATGACGGGGGACACCGGATCGAACGTTTCGGACCTTATTATAGCGTTAAAGACATAATCGCAGACAGGGAACTATCAATATTCAGGCAATAAATCCCATAATAAAAGTTTGATAACCAAAAACAGAGAATGAATAAAAATAAATTCACGGTTCGCTATGAAGAGATAGGAATAAAAGATGTGTCATCCGTCGGCGGCAAGAATGCGTCGCTCGGCGAGATGATCCACACTCTCAAGGAGAAAGGCGTCCCCGTGCCGTCCGGCTTCGTCGTCACCGCCGAAGCATATTTCCACTTCATGAAACAGACCGGCCTCGAGGAATTCATCCGCAAAGCGCTCGACGGCCTCGATACAAAAAATCTCAAGGAGCTCGAACGCCGCGGCAAGCTGGTCCGCGACGCGATCATGAAAAAGAAATTTCCCGAAGACCTCGCGAGCGAGATCGTCGCACGCTATCACGAGCTCGAGAAACGCTACGGTAAAAACTCCGACGTCGCGGTTCGCTCATCGGCGACCGCCGAGGACCTCCCGGGTGCAAGCTTCGCGGGAGAGCAGGAGAGCTATCTCGGCATCCGCGGCGCCGAAGAAGTGCTCGCCGCAGTACGCGCCACAATGGCGTCGCTCTTCACCGACCGCGCGATCTCGTACCGGGCCGACCGTCATTTCGATCATATGAAGATCGCGCTTTCAGCGGGCGTGCAGAAGATGGTCCGCTCCGACCGCGCCTGCTCCGGCGTCATGTTCACGCTCGACACCGAATCCGGCTTCCCGAACATCGTCATCATCAACGGTTCGTGGGGCCTCGGAGAAATGATCGTGAAGGGCGAAGTGACCCCGGACGAATTCATCGTCTGGAAAGAGGGCATCAAAAGGGGCATACCATCGCCCATAATCGACAAGAAGCTCGGCGTAAAGCTCCGCAAGATGGTCTACCACAAAGGCGCGGCCATCCAGCAAACGAAGATCGTCCCGACATCACCGAAAGAACGCGACTCGTTCGTACTCACCGATGCGGAAGCAATGAAGCTGGCAAAATGGGGCACGATTGTGGAACAGCACTATACCGAACACTATAAGAAGTGGACGCCCATGGATATGGAGTGGGCAAAGGACGGCGTGACGGGCGAACTCTTTATTGTACAGGCGCGCCCGGAGACGGTGCACGCCAACCAGGATTTCTCGAAGCTCAAAGAATACGAGCTTATGGCGGGCGGTGCAAAACCGGTTGTCACGGGTTCCTCCGTCGGCTCAAGCATCGCAAGCGGTAAGGCGCGGGTGATTCTCGACGCAAAGCACATCAACGATTTCAGGAAGGGCGAAGTGCTCGTGACCACGATGACCGACCCCGATTGGGAGCCCATCATGAAGATCGCGAGTGCTATCGTGACCGACAAAGGAGGCCGCACCTCGCACGCCGCAATCGTGTCGCGCGAACTCGGCATACCCGCGATCGTGGGCACCGAAACGGCGACGAAATCCGTAAAGACCGGCGATATCGTGACAGTGGACACTACGGGCAGCACCGGATCGCTCTATAAAGGAGCGCTTAAGTTCAAAGTGACCGAACACGACCTTAAAAAGATCGCCCGGCCAAAGACGAAGATCATGGTGAATGTGGCGGTGCCGGAGAATGCCTTCGCCGACTCCTTTCTGCCGCAGTCGGGCGTGGGCCTCGCGCGCGAGGAATTCATCATCGCTTCAAAGATGGGACTCCATCCCCTCGCGCTTCTCAATATGAAGGATCTGAAACCGGCCGTCCGCAAAGCGATCGAGGAAAAGATGCGCGGCTGGACCGATCCCAAGCAATATTATGTGGACAATCTCGCGTTCGGCATTGCGAAGATCGGCGCAGCGTTCTGGCCGAACCATGTGATCGTACGCTTCAGCGATTTCAAATCCAACGAATACCGCACGCTTCTCGGGGGCGAAGCATATGAACCGCACGAGGAGAATCCGATGATCGGCTGGCGCGGCGCCTCGCGGTATTATGACCCCAAGTTCAAACCGGCATTCATGATGGAGGCGCGGGCGATCAAGAAAGTGCGCGAAGAGCTCGGCCTTACGAATGTGATCCCGATGGTCCCGTTCTGCCGCACCGTCGAAGAAGGGATAAAGACGCAGGAGGCTATGGCGGAGGCCGGACTCATCACGAACTACATGTCCCGGCACGGCAAAAAGAAATCCAAAGCGACAACGCCGATCTACGTTATGTGCGAGATTCCGGCGAACGTGCTCCTCGCCGACAGCTTCCTCGACGTCTTCGACGGCATGTCCATCGGCTCGAACGATCTCACCCAGCTCACGCTCGGACTCGATCGGGACTCCGGCATTGTGAGCCACGTGGCGAACGAGAAGAATGAAGCGGTGAAGAAGCTCATCGCGGAGATCGTCCCTGCGTGCCTCAAGCGCAAGAAGTACATCGGCATCTGCGGCCAGGCCCCGTCCGATTATCCCGACTTCGCGCAATTCCTCGTTACTCTCGGAATCGAAAGCATGTCGCTCAACCCGGACACCGTCGTCCGCACCACGGTCGCGGTGGCGAAAGAAGAGGAAAAGCTCCGCCGGAAAAAGTAAGCTCGGGATATTCGGGGAATTACGCCGCAGGAAGGTAGCGTTCAAGAACATTCCCGGACTTGAACCTTTGCACGGATTCGAGCTTCAAAGGCGTGCGCTTTGATAGGCCTGTGAAAAGCGATGTACCGGCACCGAGCGCCACAGGATTCATCATCAGCCGGAATTCGTCAACAAGCCGCGCATTCATCAGGCTCACGCAAAGCATATTGCTCCCTAAAAGAAGGATCCCTTTCCCGGATCCTTCTTTTAATGCGGCGATTGGTGTGGCGATGTCCGGGCCCGCGATCATGGTCGTGCCCAACCACTTCGCCTCGAAAGGTTCATGTGCCGCGACGAATTTTGGCATCGCATTCATGATCTGTGCCGTGCCGGGCGTCTCCTGCCCTTTCGCCGTCGGCCAGAAATCAGCCATAAAGTCGTATGTCTTATGTCCGAAAAGGAGCGCTCCGAACTCGCGCAACTGAGCATCGGCAAACTCATTGAACTCCCCATCGACGTTATGCCATGAAAGATCGTGGTCCGGCCCTTCGAAATAACCGTCCGTGCTCACCATCATAAAAAGCACCAGCTTCTGCATATATCCATAGTATATAATGAAGGCATGCCGAAGAACGAGACCATGACCCCGCCGGACGGGCTTCCGGAGCCGGGGTTCTATTATCACTACAAACACGATCCGGCGAAACCGCTCAATAATTACGCCTATGAGGTATTCGGCGTAGGCTGCGATACCGAAGCCGACTGGTCCAAGCCGGACGCGTATATGGTCATCTATCGACCTCTTTACGAAGAATCGGCGGCGTATCAGGCGGGTAGGCTGTGGTTTCTGCGCCCCGCCGCCATGTTCATAGGCGACGTCCCGGGCAAGGACGGAGCGCCACCCGTACCGCGATTCCATAAAATAGCGAATCCCGAGATCATCGCCGAACTCGCATCCGCAAAAAAACGGATGTATGGCGGGAACGGCGTATAAAAGAAAATTGCTATAATGAAAATATGAGCACAAACCATAAGGCGGCATTTTTCAATTTTGAGAAATGGGGAGATGCAGGAAAACGATACGTGTCGCAAAGCGCCGCGCTCCGCGATGCGGGCGTCGATATCGAGATCGTGGACAACGCGCTCGACAAGGACCATATCCCGTCGAATGGGGATTTTGATATTGCGGCGATCTTCATGGACTCCCCCGTCGATGCCGCAACGATCGCAGGACTGCCGAATCTGAAATTTCTGACGACAATGTCCACCGGATTCGATCATATCGATCTCGCTGCGGCCGCCGCTCGCGGGATACCGGTATCATCCGTCCCGGCGTATGGAGAGAATACCGTCGCCGAGTTCGCTTTTGCGCTCATCCTCGCCCTCTCGCGCAAAATACGCGAAGCAAGCACGCGGGTACAGATAGAACATCGATTTGTGACCGACGGTCTGTGCGGCTTCGACCTTAAAGGCAAGACGCTCGGCGTGATCGGCACCGGACGCATCGGGAAGCATGCGATCAAAATAGCGAAAGGGTTCGATATGAACGTCGTCGCCTATGATGTCTATCACGACGACGCTTTCGCCAAAGAAACGGGCTTCGCTTACCTCGAACTCAACGACCTCCTTGCACAAAGCGACGTGATAACCATCCACGCACCCTATCTTCCGGGTACGCACCATCTCATAAACAGCGGCAATGTGAACAATATCAAACAGGGTGCGTATCTCGTGAATACCGCGCGGGGGGCGATCGTTGAGACGGCAGCGCTCGCAACGGCACTCAAGAGCGGACGACTCGGCGGCGCGGGCCTCGACGTATTCGAAGAAGAGGCGCAAATGAAAGCCGGCGACATTTCGGCCAGTGCGGACATAATCGCCATGCCGAACGTGATCGCGACACCCCATAACGCATTCAACACCACCGAGGCGTATTTCCGCATTCTCGACACGACGATCGGCAATATCATCGCGTTCACGAAAGGCGCGCCCATCAATACAGTGAAGGCGTGATATCAGCGGGCACCTTTCCCGACCGCATCGGCAACATGGGAATAACCGTCGCGCGCGAGGAGCTTCACGAGTCCTTTATTGATCCGCCTGACCGCCATCGGACCGCCGTAAATAAGCCCGGTGACCATTTGGACGAGCGAGGCGCCGGCGAGGATCTTTTTATACGCATCCTCGGCGGTAAAGACGCCCCCAAGACCGATGATGGTATACCGCCCGCCGCTCCGCTTATGAATATGTTCTATAAGTTTGGTTGATATCTCACGAATGGGACCTCCGGAGATGCCCCCATTGGGAATAGCATCCAATTTCTCGCGCGAAGAACGGAGAAGAAGGTCCTCCCGCCTCTTTGAAAGGTTTCCCACCACGAAACCATCGACAAAAGGATACTTGCCGACAACGTCGAGGATTGCATCGGTTTCCTCTTTTGAAAGATGACTGGATATCTTGAGGAACACGGGGCAATGCTTCCGCTCCCGTGCAAGTACGGCAAGAAGGCTGTCCAGCATATGCGGTTCCTGAAACATGCATCCGTCTTGAGCATTGGGACATGAGACATTGAGGGTTATGTAGGAAAAGTGCGGGGAGAGCATTCGATATGTGGCCGCATAATCCTCTATTGATGCGGCGCCTTTGATGTCCGCACGGTTCGTCTTCGCTATGTTCACCCCTATCGGAATATCGAACTTCCCGTTCTTTTGGAGTTCGGGGAGCTTCGCAAGCACCGCTTCGGCACCGATATTCTTAAGGCCATAGTAAACAATAAGTGAGCGATCCTCGGGTAATCGTGCAAGACGCAGGCCGTCGTTCCCGGCATAAAGCCAACGGGTGACGGCGCCTACTTCCATAAAACCAAACCCGACAGTCGGCATGATGCGCGTAAGCCTCATATCCTTGTCGAATCCCGCCCCAAGGCCGACCGGATTTTCAAAATCGATCCCCGCAACACGGGTGCGGAGCGAGGGGTGGTTATAGGAACAAAACATCCGCACGATCGAGCGTCCGGGTGCGCAGTTTCCAAGCCTTTCACCGAACCAGACGAAAAAATCGTGTACGCGTTCCGGGTCAAAAAGAAACAAAATGGGTCTCAAAAGATACTCGTACATTCTGGATGGTCAATATTCGACACCCTTCTTTGCGGTGACCCGCTGTTGGTAAGGATGACACAATTCGTCGCACCGTGTAGCAAGATCGGCGCGATAAAGCACCTCGGAATGGGCATATCGCCCGGTAAAAATAACATCTACGGATGAGGGTATCGAATCAAGGAAATCGGTGACCTCGGTAAGCGTAAGAAGTCTCAGATCGAGGGCAACATTCACCTCGTCGAGAATGACAAGATCGTATTCTCCCGATCCTGCGGCCACGGCAGCCCTCCCAAGCGTTTGCAATGCGGCAGCACGGTGTTCCTCGAAAGGAAGCTTGTCGCCGAGAATACCGACAAAACCACGTCCTCCCTTCTCAAAATGGAGCTTTCCGCCCGTGGTAGAAACCATACCGGGAAGGACGCCGTCCTCCCCGCTTGGATATCCGAGGCCTTTGATGAACTGGATCATGAACACGCGCTTCCCCTGCCCGAGGGCGCGGATGGCTTGGCCTATGGCAGCCGTCGTCTTCCCTTTCCCATTGCCGGTAAATACCATAAGCATGACGTTCTTACATTTTCGCGCCAATACGGGATTATTCAACGGGAATGATTGATTGAGAACGGATTTGAAGCAATACACACATGTCATTATGGATCATGTTAGTGCGTGATGCCTTAAAAAGGCCCAAAAATAAAGGGAAAGGAAGCAATCCAATATTGTGAACGCGCAAAAGCAGAATACGACGACATTTATGTCATCATATAAGACGGCCGTCGTAACACACAGGAAGATCGAAGACGGTCAATGTTTTCGGGGTGAAAAACGACCGCACTGCGGGAAGGAAGTTGCCATGCACACAAAATTATTTCTTCGCAATGGCAGCCGAATTCTCTCCCCGCACGTGCGGTGATTCAATAGTGAGGAGCCTCTGGCGACACGCGCCGAGGACGCTCACAAGGTCACCCTATCATAAACCACATAAAAAAATCCCAAAGATATGGCTACAGCCGGCAAGCAGCATTTCTCGCAGGTTAAAAAGAGGGACGGAAGGATCGTGTCATTCGACGAAAACAAAATCACGAGTGCCATTGCGAAAGCCATGCAGGCAACGGGCGAGACGGCCCTGAGGCAGGATGCGGAAAAGGTGGCGGAGCAGGTTATTGCATCGCTTGCCAAGCGCTATCCGAAGGACCATATCCCGACGATCGAGGAGATCCAGGATGTCGTCGAGACCGAATTGATCCTTATGGATTATGCGAAGACGGCAAAAGCTTATATCCTCTATCGGAATGAGCGTGCCCAGGTGCGCGAGAAGAAGAAAGAAATTCCCGCACACGTGCGCGAGCTCACCGAAAAGAGCAAGACATATTTCAGGAACCAGCTTGCCGAATTCGTCTACTATCGTACCTATTCGAAATGGATCCCGGAGGAAGGACGCCGGGAGACATGGATCGAGACCGTAGGTCGCTATATCGACTTCATGAAAGAAAACCTCGGGGCAAAGCTGACCGAGAAGGAATACGAAGAGATCCGCGAGACTATTTTGAAGCAGGAAGCGATGCCCTCAATGCGGCTCCTCCAGTTCGCAGGCACGGCAGCGCGCGCAACGAACGTCGCGGCATACAACTGCTCTTTCACCGCGCCACAGAAGCTCGAGGATTTCGCGGAGATCATGTACATCTCCATGTGCGGCACGGGTGTCGGCTTTTCCGTAGAAAGTCAGAATGTGCAGAATCTCCCTCAGATAAAAAAACAGACCGGAAAGAAGATCGCTGCGCACGTAATTGCCGACAGCAAGGAAGGCTGGTGCGATGCACTGACCCTCGGCCTCAAAACGTGGTTTGAAGGCAAAGATGTCGAATTTGATTATTCCGAGGTCCGTCCCGCGGGCGCGCGCCTCAAGACGATGGGCGGAAAGAGTTCCGGCCCCGATCCGCTCCGCTCACTCCTCGCCTTCACCCGCACAAAGATCCTCGAAAGGCAGGGGCGCCGCCTTTCGAATATTGATGTTCACGATATTTGTTGCAAGATAGGCGAGATCGTAGTGGCGGGAGGCGTGCGCCGCTCGGCGATGATCTCGCTCTCCGACCTCGACGACCAGGAAATGCGCACCGCAAAGCAGGGCCAGTTTTACTTCACCGAGCCCCAGCGCACTATGGCGAACAATTCCGCCGTCTATACCCAAAAACCGACCACGGAAGAGTTTTTGAAGGAATGGATGTCTCTCGTCGAAAGCCATACGGGCGAACGCGGCATCTTCAATCGCGGCGGCCTCGCATTCCAGCTCCCTGAACGACGCAGGAAATTCCTTGGCGATACGATCAACAGCATGGGTACGAACCCTTGTGGCGAGATTATTCTCCAGCCGAAGGAATTCTGCAACCTTTCCGAGGTGGTGGCCCGTGCCGAAGATACCGAGGAGACACTCCTCAGAAAAGTTCGCATCGCTGCCATTCTCGGCACGTATCAGTCAACGCTCACCCACTTCCCGTATCTTTCGAAAGAATGGCAGGAAAACGTTGAGGCGGAACGTCTTCTTGGGGTTTCAGTAACCGGACAATGGGATTGCCCCGCCGTGCGCGACGAAGCAATGCTCCGCAAACTCCGCGATCGCGCGATCGAGGTAAATAAGGAATACGCAAAACGCTTCGGTATTGCACCTTCAATGGCCGTCACATGCGTAAAGCCTTCGGGAACCGTTTCACAGACCGTGGACGCTGCATCGGGCCTCCATCCGCGCCACGCAAAGTTCTATATCCGTCGCGTACGCATCAGCGCAACCGATGCCCTCTTTCAGATGATGAAGGACCAGAAGATCACCTATTTCCCGGAGGTCGGTCAATCGCTCTCTGCGGCCACCACGTATGTGCTCGAATTCCCCGTAAAGGCTCCTGAAGGTGCAGTGGTAAAAGACGATCTTACGGCGATCGACCAGCTCGAACATTGGAAAAAAGTGAAGGAGAATTTCACCGAGCACAATCCATCAATTACGATCTCAGTGGGTTCCGATGAGTGGATCGCCGTGGCGAACTGGGTCTACGAACATTGGGATATCACGGGCGGCCTTTCATTCCTTCCGCGCGAAGACCACGCCTATCTTCTCGCGCCGTACGAAGAAATAACAAAAGAGCGCTATGAGGAAATGGCGGCAAAAATGCCGAATATAGACTTCTCGCAGATACTGCTCCATGAAACGACCGACGAAACCGATGCAAAGCAGGAGCTCGCGTGTGCAGGCGGCGTATGTGAAATAGATGACGCGCTCGCCAACGAAGCTGCCGCTGCCGCAGGCGGCGCTTCCACCGGATCGGGCACGGTCATCACGGCGGCGGCATAAAGAAAAAAATCGGTATCAGAGCACAATGGCGGCTGCCTCACGGCGCCGTCTTTTGTGTAATCGGTACTCGTGAAGTATAAGTATGACCACGATAGCGTCGAGTACCGTGATAAACGCGAGCGCCCAGGACGGCGTGAATACCATCTGCCATATCTGATACGCAATAAATCCGGTGAATATCGTCGCCGACCACGGAAATGCCCATTCTTTGTTATAGAGAAGCGCCGCGATAAGTATGAGCTTTACAACGCCGTGCGAGAGGAAAATAAACGCCCACACCGATCGGGGCGTGGAAGTGAACGATCGGAAGGCGGTAGCGACGATTCCCCATAAAAGATCCTGCGGATGTTCCATGAGCTCGTCCCCCGTAAGCGCTGCGGCAAAACGGAAAAGCACGTCATAGCTCAAAAAGGCAAAAAGAAAACCCAATGCAACCTCGCCGATAGCGATCAATCCCTTTATGATGACGGTCGCCTTGAACAGCGTCCGATAATTGGCCTCGGAGAGCTTCATGTTGACATGATACACCAATATCCGACGGAATCTATTTGGTGGAGGAAGATGTGACCGTCCGGACGGACGAGGATGGCGTTGTGGAAGCCAAAATCAACGATTGAGGTATCGCCGGAGAATTGACGGAGGCACCTCCGGGGGGGGTCGATGTTGCGGATGAGGAGGAAATGACGATGCCCCGAAAATCAATGCGTTGAGCACTCTTAAGATCGAACCCCTGCTGGGGGGATGGGGTTGGCGTTATGACCGCACGATCCACCTGACTGACTACGGTCTGTATTGTTGCAAAAAGGAACCAAAGGATCGCAATAATGAAAATGATCGCACACAGCACCAGCATCGTTTCCATATGGGATTTAAAGAACGTCTTCATGATGAAAAAGATTATCTGAAATATGTCACGCCTTGGGCCGTAAAGGATTCTTGCGTCTGGGTATTCGTGAAATCGATTGATGTAAATGAAACAATGAATCCGGGCGCGCGCGTCGTAAGATAATCGAGAAATGGAATGATGCTCCCCGCAGGGCCCTGTGCGGTCATATTGAAAGTGACGCTCCCGGGCGTACTCCCTACTGAAGGCGTCGGATCACCGGTGAATGCCACCGATGCATTTACCTGATATTGTGACGCGACCTGACCCATCCACGTATTGAAGGCGATAAGTCCGGATTGGTCGGGAATCAACTGATGAATGGCCGCGTCATACTGGGCTGCCTGCGGAGCAGCACCTTCGAGGGACGCGAGATTGGCGAGGGCATTTGCATCGTTGCTCGCTTTCAGTTTTGCGATGGCGATCTGGTCGGCCTGCGCGCCGATGGCACCGGAAAAATAGAAGAACGCGATGACAGCGGCAACGACGCTTACGAACAGTATCGCTACCCCCAACCAAAGGCGTCCATTATAACCGTCGTGGGTGGTCATTTCTTTCTTCTACTTATTATAAGATAAAGTTCCAAACGACGCCAAATGTCCCGAAGGATGATAAAGAAAAGCCGAAGAATATATTTCAAAAGCGGTGGCTGAGCATATAGTGAACATGCACTATATCCATCATGAACGAGGAGTGTTTTTTCTATAATGCGGTCGCGATCACGCTCCTGGGAGACCGACGCGCCATCAATAAGGCAAGACAGGACTCCCAAAACTGGGCGGAGACATATGCGATGGTCGCGGAACGGATACGGAATGAAGGGGTGGGTCTTCCCCTATATGGGAAAGGGGCTCCCCCATCTCGCATTCCAGACCCGGAACGCTCCGCCAGTGAATTGGAGAAGGCGGGAATACGGATTCTGCTCGCCACGGACCCGCTCTTCCCAAGATCGCTCCGCGAGATACCCCATCCTCCGAACGCCATTTATATCAAAGGAAACTTCCCAATGCGCACGGGAGGAGCGGACGGAAGCGCCCGCACGATCGCGATCGTCGGCACGCGCCAGGCAACACAAGAAGGAAAAGTCATCGCGCGTCGCTTCGGCGCCGCACTCTCTTCGGCGGGATTTGCGATAGCGAGCGGACTTGCGTTCGGCATCGACGGTGCGGGGCATGAAGGATGTCTCGCCACGCACGGCGGCTCCGCGATCGCCGTGCTTGCGGGAGGACTCGCCACGGTCCATCCGCGGAATCATGAATATCTTGCCCGAAAGATCCTCGCAGCAGACGGAGTGCTTGTCTCGGAATATCCCTTCCACGAACCTCCCTTCGCCCGCCGCTTCATCGAACGAAACCGCCTGGTGAGCGGACTATCGCGCGGTATATTGGTCATCGAGGCCCCGGAAGGATCGGGCGCCCTTTCGACCGCACGCTTCGCTTTTGAACAGAATCGTGACGTGTTCGTCCTTCCGGGGAACGTATCTCAGAAAAACTACCGCGGATCGAACCGCCTCATACGCCAAGGAGCAGAACTCGTGGCATCGCCCGAGGATATCTTCGAAACTTATGGTATGGTAATAAAGAACCCTCACGGAACATCGGATGGATACACAGGGCATACGGCGGTGCGCGGTGCCCTTACCCCCGAAGAAAACCTCGTTCTCGAAGCGATTGCCTGCATGGAAAGCGGCGGCGCGGCGGCGGCCGATGTTGACAAAATTTCCGCGATGGCTAAACTTGAACCCCGAATCGTCAACCAGACCCTCGCATTCCTTATTATTAAAAATATCGTGAAAGAGAATGCGGACGGTTTCGCAATGAACAACGAGTGAAGGACTATGGACCTCATCATCGTAGAATCCCCTACAAAAGCAAAAACCATCGGTAAATTCGTCGGCAAGGAATTCGCCGTCGAATCGTCATACGGCCATATTCGCGACCTGCCGAAAAGCAAAATCGGCATCGATGTGGCGCACGATTTCACGCCTCAGTATATGATCCCGAAAAAGGCTGAGTTGGTGGTCGCCAATCTAAAAAAACTCGCACAAAAGGCGGATCGCGTCATTCTCGCCACTGACGAGGACCGTGAAGGAGAAGCGATCGCGTGGCATCTTGTGAGCGCACTTGAGCTCGACGGCGTCGTTGCGGGCAAAAAAAAGAAGGTTGCGGCAAAGCCATACGAACGTATTGCGTTCCACGAGATCACAAAGAGCGCAATCCTCGAGGCGCTCGAGCATCCGCGCACCCTCGACCTGAATCTTGTGGACGCCCAGCAGGCGCGGCGCGTGCTTGACCGCCTTGTAGGTTACGAGCTCTCCCCGTTCCTCTGGCGCAAGATCCGCTACGGACTCTCCGCCGGGCGCGTACAGAGCGTCGCAGTAAGGCTCGTCGTCGAGCGCGAGCGGTTGATCCAGGCTTTCAGCAAAGAGGAATACTGGAGTATCGAAGCCGATTTCCATATCCCGAAAACCAAGGGAGCCTTCCCTGCATATCTTCATTCCGTAAATGGAAAAGCGCTCGGTAAAATGGGGATTAGGAGTGAGGCGGAAGCCAGCGCGCTCCTCGAACGACTCAAGGGCGCATCGTATTCCGTCGCGGAAATTTCCACAAAAGAGGTGCATCGCACGCCGGCGCCGCCGTTCACAACCTCCACGCTCCAGCAGGAGGCGGCACGCAAGCTTGGCTTCAGCGCAAAACAGACCATGGTGGTCGCCCAACACCTTTATGAGAACGGTCATATAACATATATGCGTACCGACAGCGTGAACCTTGCACAGGCGGCGCTTGCAGCGGCACACGACGTCATCGGCACCGAATTCGGCGAGCAATATCGACTCGAATCTCCCCGCTATTACGCGAACCGCAGCAAGGGTGCCCAGGAGGCGCACGAGGCGATCCGTCCGACAAATCTCGGCGCGATTGTCGGGGAGAATTTCTCCCTCAAGGACCGCGGCGAAGCGCGCCTGTACGATCTTATTTGGAAACGGACGATCGCTTCGCAAATGAAAGAGGCACTGCTTGAGCAGACGTCCGCGGACATCGCAGCAAACACCCCGGGCGGCGAAATATTCCGTGCGAACGGGCAGACGGTCGTATTCGATGGCTTTATCCGCGTATACACCGAAGGGAAAGATGATGATGCGAACGGCGAGATCGAAGGTACGCTCCCGAAGATCGAAAAAGGGCTGTCGCTCGAACTTGCGGAAGCGAAAGAAGGCACCGCCGGTAATCCTCTGCCGATCCAGCACTTCACCGAACCGCCGGCCCGCTACACGGACGCCACGCTCGTAAAGGCGCTCGAAGCGGAAGGAGTCGGCCGCCCATCCACATATGCTCCTACGCTTTCAACGATCCAGGAGCGCGGGTACGTGGAAAAGACGGATAAGAAATATCAGCCGACCGAAATAGGCATCCTGGTGAACGACCTTCTTGTGGAAAATTTCCCGGAGATCGTCGACATAAAATTCACATCGAAGATCGAGGAGGAATTCGACGAGGTCGCCGAGGGAAAGATGAAATGGACCGACGTCTGCCGCGAATTCTATGTACCTTTCAAAAAAGACCTCGAGGAGAAGGAAGCAACGGTCGAAAAGCAGGTGGAGATTTCCGATACCCCGTGCCCGCACTGCGGAAAACCGATGATCATAAAATTCGGACGTATGGGCAAATTCCTCGCTTGCCCGGAACCGGGCGTCAAAGTGACGCTCCCGATGCCGGAAGAAGCGGCGCAAATTCGCGAACTCGAGGAAAAAACGAAAGACGAGCGCTGCCCCGTCTGCGGAAAACCCATGAAGGTCCGCCGTGGCCGCTTCGGATTCTTCCTTGGCTGCGTGGACTATCCAAAATGCAAGGGCGTCGCAAAGATATGGGACAAGACCGGTTTCAAATGCCCGTCATGCCTCGCTTCCGACGATCGCCGCGAAAAACCCGGCGATATCGTCATGAAAAAATCGCGCGGGCGCGGCAAACCGTTCTATGCCTGCACGCGCTACCCTGATTGCACATTCGTCATGAACAAAAAACCGGAATCGGAGGATGAACTGCAGGCGGCATACAAGAACTGGCTCGAAAATCCGCCAGGCGATAAAAAGAAAAAGGAGGGCGGCAAGAAGACGGGAAAAAATAAGGGGGCTCGCTAGAGCTCCTTTATCGTCGATCGCGGTGCCCAGGGTCGGAGTCGAACCGACATGCCCTTGCGGGCCGGGGATTTTAAGTCCCCTGCGTCTGACCAATTTCGCCACCCGGGCATATTCGTCATCCGTGTTTGAGGCCACGACGGGATTTGCACCCGTGCATCGCGGTTTTGCAGACCGCTGCGTTACTGCTTCGCCACGTGGCCGGAACTTGTCTTATGAGTGTACTATTTCCCCATATCTTCGTCGAGGAAGGCCTTCTCGACGCGCGAGGCATTCTCGGTGCCATGGTCAAATGCGAACGAGATACGGGGCATGGGCTTTATATTGATCTTCTTCATGAGAAGATGCTGAAGCTTACCCGCATCACGCTCAAGCATCTTCATTGCGGCAGGAGCCTTTTCGGCAGGGACCACGCTCACGCGAATCTCCGCATGCTCAAGTTTCCGGTCCGCCTCGACCGACATGATCGTGACAAGCGCACCGTCGAATTCGATCTCGCGCGTGATAATGATGCCAAGCTCCCGCTGGATGAGGCTCTCTACCCGCTCGGAACGATAAAATTTCATTTCCTGATCACAAGATGGTCGCCGACCTGCACCGCAACCGGCGCGTCGATGAGCGCGCCGATCTCTCTGCCCGCTTCCGCGCTTGTTATCTCATCCTTCCTCTCGCGTAAACCGATCACCTTCCCTTGTCCGAGGGGTGCGGTGCCGAGCGGTCCCCGCACGATATCGAACGACGCCTTTCCGCGGAATGTTCCGTTCCCTACGCGACCGCCGACAAGCTGCTTCTCCAGTTTTTCCTGGTTGAAAAGCGCAAGCACCTCGAGTTCGCCCGCCGCCGCGGGACCCCGCGTTCCCGTAAAGAACTCTTCGACGGCATCCGCAAGATCATAAACGATATCGGACGTGATCACGGTGATCTCTTGCGCATCCGCGAGCACTTTCGCTCCCTTTTCGACGCGATTTTTGAAGCCGATGATCGCGGCCTGGGTGGCCTGCGCATGGCGAACGTCGCCGTCCGTGATGTCGCCGACGCTTCCCTCGATGAGATTCAGCTCTTTGCCTCCCTTCCGGTCAACGCCGTGGAGCACGGTCGAAAGCGCTTCAAGGGAACCGGCGTCGCCGGCCTTGAGAATAAGATTGAGGGCGTTCGCTTTTGGCTTGGCAAAACGACGGACGGGCGATGCGCCGATGGAATCCTCACCGTTCACGGCGGGCGCTTTTGTGGCATCACCTGCCGTAAATTCCTCTCCCACATTCGGGATGGTCTCAAAACCAATGACGATGGCGGGGGACGAAGGCTCGAGATCTTGTGCTATTCTGCCAAGGAAATTCTCCAATATCTTCACTTTGCCGTGAGCGGTTTTTGTCGCAATGAGATCGCCGCGGTGAAGGATGCCATCCTTCACGATCACGCTCGCTTCAATGCCGCGCTTCGGATCGCGCTTCGCCTCGAGTACGAATCCCGTCGCTCCCGCGGCAGGATCATACCGGAGATTTTCGAGATCGGCCGCAAGGAGTATGAGGTCGAGCAGCTCACCCACACCTTCGCCGGTCTTTGCGGAAATGCCGTGATAGCTGACATTGCCGCCATAGCCCTCAAGAAGAACGCCCGCGGCCATAAGATCATTACGGGCTTTGTCGATGTTGCCACCCGTCTTGTCGATCTTGTTGAGCGCCACGATAAACGGCGTCTTCGATTCCTCTATGATCTTGATCGCTTCCTTTGTCTGCGGCTTTACGCCCTCATCCGCCGCAACGACAAGGATCGCAAGGTCGGCGGCTTGCGCCCCGCGCGAACGCATCGCCGTGAACGCCTCGTGTCCGGGCGTATCAATGAATGTTATCTTCCTCCCGCCATGCACGATCTCGTACGCCGCCGTCGCCTGGGTAATGCCGCCCGCTTCCCGCGCGGCGATATTGGCCTTGCGGATATAGTCGAGGAGCGTCGTCTTGCCGTGGTCGACGTGCCCCATCACGACGACGATCGGAGGGCGCTGTGCAGACTCGATTTTTCCTGAAATTTTCTTCGGGGTTGCTTTTGTCATATGCATAAGGAGATTTTCACAACTCCAACGCATTATAACAGAAAATCAGAGAAAAAACAATATCAATTGCGGTCATGCCGATTTGATTTATCGCACGGATGCGGTACACTCAAACCCGTGAGAATTGGAGACGTGGCTGAGCGGTCGAAAGCGGCTCCGTGCTAAGGAGTTAGGGGAGCAATCCCCTCAGAGGTTCGAATCCTCTCGTCTCCGCTACTGCTAAAAAGGACACCCTCGGGTGTCCTTTTTAGCAGCTGTTGGAACGAGAGGATCGAACCGAAGGTTCGGGAATCGGCAGTGAGGAGAAAATGAAAACATATTTTCATTTTCGGCGAGCGAACCGATTCCGGCGAAATTCCGATTTCGCCCATCCTCTCGTCTCCTATTTCACTGCGGGCGCTTCGAGCGGTACGGGCATGGGTTTCATCACTCCCCCGCCATTGCTGTTCTGCTCGAATGACGCGACGAGCGGCACGATCACGCTGCCGGTACCGGCATTGGGACCGGTGGTTTCCGGAAAAACGTACGCTGGAACAAAGAACTCGCTGCTCCCTCCTTTCCCATCCGACTGGTACACCTCCTCGTATGCGAGCGCCGGAGTGCCGAGATTGATATCGGTTGCGCCGGTTGCGCCGGATGAAACTCCCATGATTCCGTTATAGATGATCGGATAGACCGACGGATGTTCGGCGAGCGAAATGATCGTGGAAGAATCCGTGATCGCATCATATGCAGACGATTGGTACTGCGTGACGGCGAGGCCGGAAACGGCGGACACCTTGCCATACCGCAGATTGACCGTCACCTGCAGACCGATCTGGGCGCCGGAGGATGAATACACGCGCATGCCGTTCACGGTAAGAGGATACAGTACTTCGACCGAGTCAGGGCGGTAAGGAATCATCGGCATCGAAGCGATGGCGGAACTGCCGCTCGTTGCCGCTGCCGCACCGGCCATCGGGCGTACGATCGGAACGACGATTCCTATCTGTCTCGTCAGCTCGGGTATGGCGTATGTGCTTGTGGAAATGCCGTGATCCGCAAGGAAGGCGTCGGCTATTCCAATGATGGTGTCCGTCGCAGGCACTTCTGTTGCGGTAAGCGGCGAGCCATTATCCTGGGGCCATTCGGAATAGTTTTCATAAATTGAGAAGGTTCCCGCCGTAAGGTCGGCATTGATCGTATACCCGAAATGCGAGTTCTCCGAGAGTGTCACATTGGTGACCAGGGCACCGTCGAAAGATGGGATGCTCATGGCGTTCCCCCCGAGCCCCGCGAGCACGGAAGTGATCTGATCGGCGGAAAGGGCAACAGGGATGGACTTTAGTACATTGAGTTTCCTCTGGTCTTGGTGGATCGGATCGCCTTTATATACGTATGTCACGGCGGGAAACCGGAGAGGAGGCATGGGCCTGACGATAATGGCGGGCGATGCAGTTCCGGAACCGGACACCGCGGATCCTGAAGTCTCGGCACCTGATGCCATCACGGACATCATGGGGCTCGCCGCCACGGGTGCCAGCGCCGAAGATGCCGGTGAAGTTGCGGTTTCCTTGGCGGAACCGCCGGCATTGCCACCGGTGTCGATGGTACCGAGTCCGTTCAAAGGCCCGAACGCATCATCCCCCACCTGGGTAACGGAAGTACTGGTGCCAAGGAGCGCGATCGTGCCGGAACCCTGACGATGCATAAAGAACGGAACTATGACCGCAGCGGCGACCGCCGCAACGGCAAGTCCGCCAAGAACGATTCGAAAAGTGCGTGTCATTGAAAATATGGGTTGTGATTTGCGTATCTTCACGGAAGAAAGTTCGAGAAGCAGGCGGCGGCGGAGGTCCGTTTCGAATTCCGGCCTGCTTTCCGCGTCCGGCTTTGATCGCATGATTATTTTTTCCAAATCGTGTTCGTTCATGGAAGCAATGTTCTGAATTTTATAGACGCGCGATGGAATGCCATTTTGCAGCTCCCTTCGCTCTTTCCGAGGATCTCGGCGATCTCTGTATATGAAAGCCCGTCCCATGCGCGCATCGAAACGATCTCGCGCTGTCCCGAGGGAAGGTCGGCAAGTATGGCCCGCACTTCTTCAACGAGCCTCCTGTCGGCAACCGTCTTATCGGGATTATCCCCGGAAGAAACATTCTCGGCATATTCGATAGGAACGACATTCGCCTTCCGCCTGCCATGATCGTAGAGCGTATTGCGCGCGATCCGATAAAGCCATGCCGAAAATGTCCCTTTCCGGCTATCGAACTTCCCGATGCCGTTCACGGCCTTGAAGAACGTCGTGCTTACAAGGTCCTCCGCCACAGCGCGGTTCCGTGTACGATAAAAAATGTACGCGAATATACGCTGAAAATAGGCGTCATAAAGCAGACCGAATTGTTCGGTATCACCGACCTGTATTGCGGCGATGATCTCTGCGTCGTTCATGAGAATCCTGACTCTCATTATGCTCTACGCCGACACACAACGGAAGTAACGCTCGCTAAAAGGCCCAACGGAAAACGTATATTAGAGGCATAGACCCCATGGACATCGGAGAGGGGTATCGCCTTCGAGATACCAACGACCGTTTACTTCTACGATTGTGATTGATTGCCCGGAAGCCAGTGTGCAGATGCCGGATGTTGCCGTGCGACCGGTGACCGTTTCACACCCGCGGAATGTGGCGTAATCGTCGAACGAGCTGTGCGCCTTGCGAAGGATGAGGAATTGCTGGCCCATAAGCAAGGCGAGCGCGATGATCGCCGCGAGCGCAAACCATATCCACTTATGATGTTTGATATATTCCATATAGTGAACGTTCGATATCCGGAGGATGATGCACGGCGAATGTGTCGCGAATAGATCCGCCCGTTATGCTCCGCCGCTCTCGCGCCAAAGACCTTCAAAGAGCACTTCCATCGTATGATGGATATCCTCGTCCTCGATGAGTATCCCCACAGGGCGCTTGGTATTCATGGAAATGATCGCCACCTTATTGCCGTAGATATAATTCGAATTGCGGATCTCCACCGATGCGGGAAGGAACTGCGTGTCGCGAAGCTCGCTGCCATCGTGCTGTTTGAGCGCCACGGAAAGTTTGGTGCGCGGCGTAAGGAGGCGGATCTTGAGGAAACGCCGATAGCGCATCTCGGTGAAGTTATCGAGCCATTGTTTGCCGAGCGTTTCCAGCCATGGATCCCAGGAGAGGATCGCGGAGATGTGATGTTTTGTCTCGAGGATGTCCACCATGATCTGCTTGATCTCCTCGACGCCGCTGTAAGTACGCACCGTCGGCTTCACTCCGGTATCATGCCGAAGCGTCTGGAGTTCCGGAAGGACGAGCTTGAGCGCGGCTTCGCGCTCTTTGAGGAGGATCATGAGCCGTTCGGGATTCTCCGCAGTCCAGATACGGCGGCGGCGCTTGAGAAAAGCGTTCATAAGCCCCTTCTTCTGAAGCTGCCGGATAATGAGGTTTACCGTCGTGCGAGGCATCTTCGCTTTTTCGGCGATCTCGGTCGCGGAACTGCCGCCGAGCTCGAGCGCGGCAAGATAAACCGTCGTTTCATGGGAAGAATATCCAAGCTGTTCGATGACCGTGCGGAGATGCATAGATTCGTTATACCCGATTCCAAGGAAAGACGCTACGGTGCAAAACGGCCGCAACGCATCAAAGACAGGCGTTATAAGCCGTGACAGCGGCGTCGTATTGGGCAACTTCTGTCTTTGTCTGTGATGCAAGGGAATTATACTGACCAACGAGCGTATTGTACTGCGAAACCTGCGCATTGTAGGCGACGCCCGATTGCGGTTGCATCGCATCGGTCTGCGCTTTCATCAGCGCGAGCTCCGTGTTCATCGTCGCAAGCGCGGTTTCGGCGTTCGCGATCGCAGCCTGCAGGGAGGGGTCCGGCGCCGGAGGACATGCGGATGTCGGCTTGCCGAATACCTGAACCGCGATCCACGTTTCCTGGCCGGCGAACATCCCCTTGCGGACCGCCACGCCGATCTGAGTGTAATGTGTATCGAGTATGTTCGCCCGATGGCCCGGCGAGGCCATCCATGCATCCACAAGACCCTGATCCCCGGCAAACATTCCCTCGGCGAGATTCTCACCGAGTGCAAGATGATTGTATCCGACGCTCGAGGCGACCGTGATCGCGCTCTCCCCCGAAGGCGAAACATGCGCAAAATATTGATGGGTGAACATGTCGTCGAGCCGGAGCGTCGCAATGTCGTCAAGCGTACCGTTCTCCGCGAGCGGCGGCTCGCTCGATGCGGCACGGGAGGCGTTCGTGTCGGCAATGACACCCTCAACGGTGAGGGTGGCGCTTTTCGACGGCACACGATCGGTGGATTTGAGCGGCGCCGGAAGCTTTGTCGCCGCTTGTTGGACCTCGCTCGTCACTTGCGTCTCGAATGCGGCGATCTTTTGGAACGGGATGGAGGAAAATTCCTCGATCCCCCACGCGGCGACGGCGACAACGATGATGCCCGCAACGATAACTATCAGATTGCGCCGCGCGCGTCGCTTACGTTCGATCGCCGCCTGAAGATTCGGGATGATGACTGCTTTTTGCGGTTGTTCCACGGTCCCCGTTCCTTCGGGAGTCGGCGGAAGCGGGGGAGGTTCGGGAAGGGGGGCATCCATACTCTTTTAAAATGACGGGTCCCGATGGTCGGGTCCCGAATGCAGGCGTTTGGAAATTAATTCCTGAGATACCTTTGCACTGCCCACGAGCTGGAGAACACCCCGATCACTACGGCAAAAAGGATTTGATAAAGGAACAATTGCGGAAGATGGGTCAGGAAATATTGGAAAAGATCGAGTCCCGGTATGAAGGCGGACAGATAGGGAGAGACGAAATAAACGATTGGGGCGACAAGAATAAGGGAGGACACCGCAGCAATCCCGCCCCACAGCACGCCTTCGACAATATACGGTCCGCGCACCAGACTGTTTGACGCGCCCACGAGACGCATGATGCCGATCTCGTCGCGGTTCGAGTAAATGGCCAAGCGGATGGTATTGAAAACTACGAGTCCGGCAATGAGCGCAAGGAACACAATAATCGCCCATCCGCCGACGTTAACGTCACGTATGATCGTCGCAAGCCGGTTGATGACGTCCTGGTTCTGGGAATAGCTGATCGAATCGATATACTGCGACAGGTTGGGGGACTGAAGATATTGGTCGATTGCGGCGTACTGGCTCGGATCCTTTGCTTTCACATTGAGCGATGCCTCGAGCGGATTCGTATCGAGCTGGTTGATCGCCTGGCTGATCGTCTGATCATTCGCATGATTCTGCTGGAACGTTGCGAGTGCCTGATCGCGCGAAATATAGTCAACACTCGCCACCTGCGAAAGACCTTCGAGCGACTGCTGAATGTTCAATATTTCGTCCTCGCTCGTCGTCGTGTTGAAATAGACGCTGATGTCGATCTTATCTTGGATCGCGCTGGCCGCGGCATGCGCGATGACGCCAAAAAGGAGTAATCCCACGAAAACCAGGGCGGCGAGTGTCATAATGGCGACCGTCGCCGTCGAAAGCCAGCCGTTCCGCCAAAAGTTCTTCGCTCCAAAATGGAAAATACGCGAAATGATGGTGAACATTTAAACGAGTATATATTTCCCTTTCTTTTCGTCGCGGATGACCCTGCCTTTATCGAGCGTGACCACGCGTCGTTCAAGCGAATTGATAACTTCGCGATCGTGCGTGGCAAGAAGCACCGTCGTGCCGAGTTCATTTATCTTCTCGAGAAGTTTGATGATCTCGTAGGTATGGAAGGGATCGAGGTTCCCCGTGGGTTCGTCGGCAATCACGACCTCCGGACGATGGATCATGGCGCGGGCGATCGCAACGCGCTGCCGTTCGCCGCCCGAGAGCTCGTTCGGAAAGTTTTTCATTTTATCGCCGAGGCCCACCATATCGAGCACCTGCGGCACAAGGTCGGCGATCTCGCGTTGCGGCCTGCCCGCCGCTTCAAGCGCGAACGCTACGTTCTCATACGCCGTTTTTGCCGGAAGAAGACGAAAATCCTGGAAAACGACGCCGATATGGCGCCTGAACGCGGGAAGTTCGCTGTCCTGCAATTTATTCACTTCATACTGACCGAAGAACACGCGGCCTTTTGATGGCCGCTCCTCGCCAATGAGAAGTTTTATAATAGTTGATTTGCCCGCACCCGATCGGCCCGCGAGCGAAACGAACTCCCCCTGGTCTATTTGAAAGCTTACATCTTCGAGCGCAACCCCGCGGTCGCTGTAATGTTTCGAAACTCCCTGAAAGACAATCACCAAGGAATCATATCATACCTTGAAGCGATTCCAAAACGCCGGAATGCTCCTATGATATAATTTTTTTATGATAACCTACTTTCAAGCGGTCGTTTTGGGACTTTTGCAAGGGGTGTCGGAATTGTTCCCTGTCTCGAGTCTCGGTCATAGCATTCTCATCCCGGGACTGTTCGGCTGGAACCTCAATATGAAGGCGGAATCTATGCTCGAGTTCCTCGTCGCAACGCACTTTGCGACCGCTCTCGTGCTCTTCGTCTTCTATTGGAATGACTGGATGAAGATCATCGGGGCGTTTTTCCGTTCACTCGATAACTGGAAACTCGTATCGGCGCCGATCAAGGGCGGGGCCGGAGGGGCGGGAGGAGGAGATGTATATGCGAAACTTGCATGGCTCATCGTCATCGCAACGATTCCGGCAGGGCTCGTAGGGCTTCTCTTCAAGAAAAAACTCGAGGCGCTCTTCATAGACCCGCGCGCGGTGGCCGTCGTACTCGTTGCGAACGGCGTACTCCTCCTCGCTGCAGAAATAACGCGAAAACGGCGCGAGAAGCGTCGCGGCATCGAGATAACAGAAGTCGCACCACAGGAGACCGTACATGGCGGCGACGCGCGCATCGCAAAGCTCTCATGGTGGCAGGCAATAAAAGTGGGTCTTATCCAAGTGCTCGCGCTCATTCCCGGCATCTCTCGCACCGGTTCGACCTTCGCAGGGAGTCTTTGGGAAGGGTTATCCCATGAGGATTCCCTGCGGTTCTCGTTCCTTCTTGCAACGCCCATTATTGGCGCGGCGGCGCTCCTCGAGCTCCCGAAGCTCCTGCACACCGGCGGTACGCTCATCGGACTTTCCCTTGCCGGAGCGATCGCAGCGGCCGTAGGAGCATACTTCTCGGTAAAGATCCTGGTCAGGTGGTTCCGTACGCGCACCCTCCTTCCTTTTGCCGTCTACTGTCTGTTGATCGGTATTATTGCGTCATTCATTCTGCACTGATTGCGGGCCCCGCCGCCCCATCAGGAGTTCCCGTATTTCCGCACAAAACGTCTTTGCATACGAACAAGAATGAAAATCACCGATATTACGGCGACGATGGCGCCCACGAGATCAGCCGCACCCGAAAAATCGCTCCAATAGCTTCCCACGGTATACCCGACAGCGAGACATCCGAACGGCTCGATCACGTTACCGGCAATGTCGGCGGGTAAGAAAGTGAAGAATGGCACCCTGGAAACTCCGGCAAGAACATTGGTGAGCGGACTCATGGCACTTCCAAAGCGTGTGATAAAGACCGTGATCGCCGCATCGGATCGGAGCTCCTTTTCCAAATTCACGAAAAATCTTACCTTTCTCAGTCGCAGAAAGCTCACAATAGCATCACCGTAGTGCCACGTGACCCCATAAACCGTGAGATCGCCAAGCACGTTTCCCGCAATCGCGATTGCGAAAGACGCCCAGAAGCTGAAATATCCCTGGCTCGCGAACGCACCAAGTGCAAGAAGGGCGATGTTGACGGGAAGTGGCACACCCATTGCGCCAAGATAGACGGCGACCGCAAGCGCCATATAGCGGTAAAGAAGGATATAGGAGAGCAGCGAGCTGAGAAATGGGTCCATGGGCTGTATGATCGTCGGCAAGGTTAGTGCGGCGCGGCAAGATAATGCGCCACTGCAGCCTGGATCAAATTCATAAACTCGGCCTGATTGAATCCCCCCTCTGTTGCATAGCGGGAAAGAGTGAGTTTCGGGTAACCGGGGTCGGCAATGCCGAACGTGGTCTTCAGAAAATCGGGAGGAAGCCCAAAAGCGCGATTTACATAATCAAATGTCATCCATGACCGGATCATGCCCACATCGGCCGCTGTAAGCGGGCCATGTTTTATAATGAACATCGAGAGCGAAAGCTCTCTTATATTCACAAGACGCTCCTTCTTTAGGGCGAAGTACGTCCTCACCAACAAGCCGCACAGAATGACGAGAAATATAATGAATACCGCGATCACGATCTTAAGCGAACGTAAAGAGACATCTTCCTGATGTCGATTATTGTTGGTTTTTTCGGTTTTTTGCATAATCTCCACTCTTTTTTTCATAATATTATACGGCTCACGACCCTTTTCTGGGCTTTTTAAAAGGTCTGGCACATTTCGAAAGTCGGCTTTAGACTGAGGGGAGAAGGCCTTTATTAAAGGGCGGAAGGGAGTGATTTGCCGTGGAAACAAGCGAAAAACAAACCCGGTCGCTCACGCCGGGAAGCCTTGAAAAAAGAATAAAGGAGGTGCGCGGATTATTCATTATTCCATCGCAGGATTCCCCCGAAAAACGGGTTATGGACGCGATATTGGTGCTCCAAGAGGCCGAAAGAGACCTCCGCGATGGGATTCCTTCGGTCGGTTCCAATTTGGATATGAATAAACTCGAAGAGGTACGGGGGGATGCGATTGCGCGTCTGCAAAATTTCGCTCGGGCGCGACGAATACCCCTCCCTAAAGAGTACGAGGGGTATGCCGCATAAGGCATATTCGCCCGGCCCGTTATGAAGGTCAGGCCTTTTCATAATCACGTAAAAAGCTATATTTTATGCGGCTTATAGGGCATGGGGATATCGGGGATATGGAAAAGAAAAGATCCCATTGACTTTTCCACCCATCTCGTGGTAGGATAAGCCTACAATCCAATAGAAGTTGTATAACCCCGCGAGGGGATTTTTTATTGGAAAGAACCATTATGAGTATTCACTTACGACGGTGGGGTATCGCGATCGGCCTTATGGCAGCCTTCTCGGTTCCCCAACTCGCTACGCAGGCACAGGATAAGTCGGCAACAGCCGTTCCGACGACAGTTTCCCCTGCGGAAACCCTCACAAACTCCGCAACAGCCATCCCGGCCGCGGCGGTAAAAGAGATCCTTGCCCTTAGGATAACCGCATATACAAGTCTTGCGGATCAGACCGATAACACCCCGTTTATTACGGCGGATGGTTCGTATGTCCATGATGGCGTCGTCGCCACCAACCTATTGCCGTTCGGCACGAAAGTCATGATCCCATCGCTCTTCGGCGATAAGGTCTTCACTGTGGACGACCGCATGAACCGCAAATTCATGCATAGTATGGACATTTGGATGAACAGCGACGGCAAAGCAATCGTTTTTGGTGTACACTTCGCGGACGTAGTCGTCCTTGGCCCGGGAGCCGATATCGGCATGACCGCTGCCGCAAAAGCGGATTCCGTCGCTCTCGCGAACGCGACGCTCTCAACGGTATACACCCGCGGCACCCCTCGCGCGATCTGACTCGCAGCGCGAAGCTACGGCAGCTGATTCCAGATCGCCGGATCCATCTGTCCGTCTGCCTTAAAGAACATTATTCCGCGGAGACCATACTGCCTGGCGAGCGCCACTTTCTGCATCTCCGACGTTGCATCGGGGAATGAAACGAAGAATGTCGTCGGCGCAGTCGAACTTGGATTCATCAATACCTCGGGCTGGGTCGATGAAATCGTATATGTGAGGATTGCCGGCTCTTGGATATAAGTGCTCGACTGGAATGTGAAGGATAGCTCTCCGGCATTGTTGCGCGTCGGATTGATTCCCATCGAGGCCGCGCGATCCATTGCGCTGAAGTAATCGAACGCACGTACGCGCTGGTAGGTTGTCACTCCGCCGGCCCATGAAACCTCGTACTCATAACCGTAAGTCGGGATGCCCAGCATGATCTTTTTGGGATTGATATATTGGACTGCGTACTGGATGAGTTTTTTGACCCAATCGGGATCGGCGACCGGACCGTAGAGTGTGCCGTTGCCACCTTTCGAAGCATCGAGTTTAAGGTCCACGCCCTCCTGGTCGTAGGCCATAATGCGCACCTCGTCGCAATATTTATTGAGAACCGGGTAATTCTCGGGATAGATGATGTTCGCGGGAGGATTCACATAAAGGGAAGATGGCGGCGTGCGCGGCACGACGGTACAAGTAAGCAATTCGCCATGCGGATGAAGACGCATGGCGAGGCCCTGGATAAAAAGCGAGTAATAAGGCCTTGTTGCCGGCGACATGCCTTCAAAATCAATGTCGATACCGTCAAAATTCTCTCCTCTCGCAAGCTGGGCGATCGTGTCTTCGGCATTCTGCCGTCTCTTCGTATTCGAAAGAAGCTTGTAGATCCCCTGCGCATCAAAATAAGCGATGGTTGGGATGATCTTAACGTGCATATCGCGCAAAGCACTGAAATAGAAATCCCAACTGCCGTTGCCGATCTGGAGATCATCGGTGATGAGTCCCTGAGAATTGATCTCGTATGAAAATGGGCTTATTTCGTTATAAGACGCGAGATGGATGGCGATATCCTCGGCACCGGCCTGCCCTTGCCAGTACGGAAGCCATGCGCCGACCTGAAGCTTCGCGGTACTTACGGTGCTTGCCGTACCCGCCGAAGCGGCTGATGCGACGGGCGTATGGATGGTTATTACCGCCATACCGGCAAGGCCTAAAGCCGAAGCGAGGGCCACACCGAAAATAGTTCGTGACATTGATTGTGTGTTGTATGAAGATTACCGATCGTTTATATAAATGGAATTGCGTCTTTTGATGATGAATCCTTCCTCTAGTAGACGGGATACCACCCGTTCGATCCTTCCGGATTCCACGGACCCGGAGATACCGGCAAAAGCCGCAAGCTGTCCTTTGTTCACTCCTTTTTTAGCGCTCTCCCCCTTCGCGTTCTTTTGGGAAAGGAGATAACGCAGGATCCTGCCGCGCAATTCGCGGTCCGAACCCCTGAATGTTCCCTGTTTTTTATAGTGTGCACTCCTGCGGTTTGGGTTCGACCCGATACCCTGGGCGGACCTCCCGAGCGTAGCACCATAATCCATAAGCGCCCAATACCACTCGCGTGGATGCGCGTGGTCCATGGTACGTTGGATATAACGTTCGATCTCCTCATCGGTTACCCCGCGCCGCATCCGCGGAAAAAAATGATGGATGAAGACGCGGCGTATGTTCGTTTCAATGAACAGTTCGGGTTTGTTGAATACGAACGCCATGAGCGATCCGGAAGTGCCCTTGCCGATACCCGGAAGGCGTTCGAGTGCGGCGCGGTCGCTCGGCAGGTTCCCTCCATATTCGCCCATAACGGTCTCCGCAAGACGTTTGAGCGAAAGTGCGCGGCGGTTGTACCCGAGGCCCTGCCATGCGGCAAGAACATCGCTTGCACGGGCATCCGCCAGCGTTCGAAAATCGGGAAATTTCTCAAGGAAACGGCCATAGAACCCCTCCACGCGGGATACCTGGGTCTGCTGAAGCATCACCTCCGAAACGAGGATGGCGTAAGGGTCGCGCGTTTTGCGCCACGGAAGATCGTGCCGTCCCTGCAGGCGGTAATGGTGTCTGACGGCGCTTTTAAAAGCAGCGGCTTTCTTTGAGGTGTCCATAGGATTGATTATATAGATAATACGACGCAAATGGACGATTGACGCAATGCCACTTGCATTGTCCAAAGTGCTTATGGTATAATAGAAAACGTTGTAAGTGTTCTTAGAGGTTTGCATTCGCCAGGCGTTCGCGTGTTCCGCGGCCTGCCTTCGGTAGAGCAGCAGAAGAGAAGTAAGGTCGCCTTACACAAAGAGACAGCATTTGAATGGCTACAAAACTTTACGTCGGAGGACTTCCCTACTCGACCACCCAGGATGAACTCCAGGAGGCGTTTGCGAAGGCCGGTTCTGTCGTGTCCTCGAGTATTATCACGGACAAGATGACTGGTCGCTCGCGCGGCTTCGGTTTCGTCGAAATGGCGTCCGATGATGATGCGCAGAAGGCCATCGAGATGTGGAATGGCAACGATTTCGGCGGGCGCAAGCTCACCGTGAACGAGGCCAAACCCCTCGAGGCCCGTCCCCCGCGCCGCGAAGGCGGCTTCGGTGGCGGTCGCAACTGGCAGTAATTGCCGGTGTGACGGTGCCAAAAACGCCCCCTCGGGGCGTTTTTGTTTTGCAAACATGATAAAATAGCCATATATGGAACTCACGCTCCTTATTGTGATCGCCGCCTTCTTTGCATTCATAACGTGGCGGCTTTGGAGACCGGCAAAACCCGAAAAGCACGAGGACAATTCCCTCCTACTTATACAAAATCAGATTCAGGACCAGCAAAAGCGGTTGGAACTGCAGATGCATGAGCTGACGCGCACCCTTGACGCACGCGTGAGCGACGCCACAAGGACAACGATCGCACAGGCGGGCGAAAGTGCGCGGATCGTTCGCGAGGTGACAACGGAACTCACGAAAGTCGCCGAAGGGCAAAAGCAGATCGGTGCGCTGAACGACCAGCTTCGCAATCTGAATGACATATTAAAAAACACAAAGCAACGCGGCATCCTCGGCGAATATTTTCTGGAGAACGTCCTCAAGAACGTCCTCGCACCGGGCGCTTACCAACTCCAATATCCATTCAAGGATAATTCCAAAGTGGATGCGGTCATTTTCTACCAGGACAAGGTGATCCCCATCGATTCAAAATTCTCGCTCGAAAACTATAATCGCCTTGCCTCTGCGGCGACGGACGAAGAGCGCAAGCGTTACAACGATGCGCTCCGCGCCGATCTTAAAATGCGGATAGACGAAACATCGAAATACATCAAGCCGGGCGAGGATACGGTGGACTTCGCATTCATGTTCATCCCTTCCGAGGCGCTCTACTACGACCTCCTTATCAATAAGATCGGCATGGCCGGCGAGCGCGACCTTATACAGTACGCTGCGGAGAAACGCGTCTATCCCGTCTCTCCCACCACATTCTATGCATACCTCCAGATGGTATATCAGGGCCTTCGGCAGATGCAGATAAACAAATCGGCACAGCAGATCATCAAGGGAGTGGGCGAACTCCAGCGGCACCTTGTGAAATATGAGGAATATCTCGAAAAAATCGGCACGCATCTCGCAACGACGACCAATGCGTATCAGACGGCTTCAAAGGAATTTGCGAAGATAGAGAAGGACGTTACGAAGATCGGAACCATCGAAACGGAAGAGACAAAAGAGATCGCCGAGGGCTTGAAGGAGAAAGAGGTCGAATAAAAAATACCCGCTACTTGCGGGTATTTTTTATCGCTTTCTCCTTCTTAGAAATGCGGGAATGTCCCACGCATCGCTCTCTTTTTCCTTATTGGAATTCATTGAAGGAACCCCGCCGTTCTTTGATGAGGTGTCGCCTTTCTGCCCGTTCGATGATGCCATCGGGGTGGGCGTGGAACTGACCCTCTGTTGGGCGACAAGCTCGTCGGCGGACTCTTCGCCGCGTGCATGAACGGTGGTCTCCTTATTGGAAGAACCGCCGCCGAAACCGCTCCGTTCGGACATGGTCACCGGAGTGGATTGCTTCTTTATGCCAAGCGCGGAAGTTTCGAAACCGGGACGGCCAAAGACGCTCTGACGCGATTCGTAAGGGTTATTGCCGAAAAGCGAGCCGTTCTGCGATCCATTGAAACCCGCCGCAATCACCGTAACCTTGAGCTGGCCCGCAGGCATGGTGCGATCATAATAAGCCCCAAAGATGATGCGTGCGCCGGGATCGGCGGTTTGCGCAACGATCTTCGCCGCATCGTTCACTTCGGCCATCTTGAGGTCTCGCCCTCCCGTTATGCCAAGAAGGACCGCCTTCGCGCCATCGGGGCTCGTTTCGAGAAGCGGGGAATGGAGCGCGGCAGTGACGGCCTTCACGGCACGGTCCGCGCCGGTCGCACGGCCAACGCCGATGATGGCGATGCCTGCGTCCTGCATGATGTTCTTCACGTCGGCAAAGTCCACATTGATGATGCCCGGCATGGCGATCATTTCCACAAGACCCTTCAATGCGTTGCGGAGGATCTCGTCGATCGCCTCGAATGCCTTCACGATAGGAGTGTCCTTGCTGATAACGGTGAAAATGCGGTCATTCGGGACGACAATCAGCGCATCAACCTTGTCGCGCAACTTAAGAAGTCCCTCGTTCGCGAGACGTTCTCGCTGCGAACCCTCGAAGGCGAATGGCTTTGTGACGACGGCAATAGTGAGCGCGCCCGCCTGTTTCGCGGTTTCCGCAATGACCGGCGTCGCACCCGTTCCGGTCCCGCCGCCGAGTCCCGCCGCGAGGAACACGAGGTCCACGCCCTGCACCACCTCGCTGATCTCCGAACGGTTCTCCTCCGCCGCCTGGCGGCCGAGGTCGGGGTTCATACCCGTACCAAGACCTTTCGTCAGGCCTTTTCCTATATACAGCTTCGTTTTGACCTCGCAGTGGTCGAGATCCTGATGGTCGGTGTTGATGGCGACAAAATCGACGCCGCGGTAGAAATCCTTCGCCATGCGGGCGACGGCATTGCCGCCTCCCCCGCCGATGCCGATCACCTTCACGTTTGCCGAAAGCGGCTGGAAGAATTTCTTCTCCGGCTTCGCACGATACGAACTTGCGCGATGTGAGTTCTTGTGACGTGATTTCCCCTTGGCCATGGTCGCTTGTTTCTATGATGCTAGCACAAAAACACTATGGAGTGAAATAGTTGAAGAAATTCTTAAGCCCTGCACGCGTATTATTGGTGTCGTTGCCCGTCCGCCCTTCGGAATCCATACCCCAAAGCACAAGCCCGAACGCCGCGGCAAAGGAGGGATCTTCGAGATACTCTTTGAACGCTCCTCCCTCCGCTTCCCATTCTTCGGAAAGCGTGAATCCGATCTGTGCCGCAAGCTTCATCTCCTGCTTTACGAGATCGGTGACGCCCGGAAGTTTCGCGCCGCCGCCCACAAGCACAACGCCGCCGGGCAGCTGGCCGAACTTCTGCAGGAGCTTGAGCTCGTTGTTCACGAGGTCGAACACCTCTTCGAGGCGCGATTCGATGATCTCGGAGATGAACCGGCGGGAAACGGCAGCCTTCGCTTCGGGAACGAATTTCGCAAGCTCGACGGATTCCTTCGCGCCCACTTCCCGCGAAAGCGCGTAACCGTAGTGAAGCTTCACTTCCTCGGCGGCATCCACCGGGATCTTGAGTCCGACGGCAAGGTCATTTGAAATATTGCCGGCGCCGACCGGAAACTTCGCGACGCCGAGCAGGCGGTTCTCTTCGTAGGCAACGAGGCCGGTCGTGCCGAAGCCGAGGTCTATGAGCGCGGTGCCAAGGTCGCGCTGTCGCTTCGAAAGCGCCGCGCGCGCAGCAACGAGCGGTCCGAAGACGAGTCCGCTCACATCGCCCCCGGCAAGTTCGACCGCGCGGATGAGCGATTTGATATGCGGCGAGAACGCGTCAATGATAAGCGACTGCACCTCGAGCCGCGAACCGGAAAGGCCGAGCGGATCCACAATGTCGCCGACGCCGTCCACCATGAACTCCTTGGTCAGCGTATGGATGATCGTCCGGTTCTGCGGAAGGTTCACTGCCTGCGACGCGCGCACGGCGCGGTCGATGTCGTCCTGATAAATTTCGGCATCCGCACGGGAGACGGCGACGATGCCGCGCGAGATCTGCATCTTCGCCTGAGGCGTCCCGATGCTCACATAAATGTTCTTCGTCGCCTGTTTGGAAACCTTCCTCGCCTCGGCGATCGCGCGGTTGATCGCCTGCGATGCCTCGCCAAGATCGATCACTGCGCCCTTGCGCAAACCGAGCGCCGGCTCTTCATAGACATGCAGAACCGTCGGCCTGCGGCCGCGGCATTCGGCGACAACGAGCTTAAGGGATGAGGTGCCGATATCGAGCCCCGTAATGAGATCGCTCCCGCCGCCGAATCCCTTGAATTTCATACCACTATTTTATCAGGAAAGACGGCCAAAAGGAACTGTGCAAAAGCCGCCTTGCGGCGGCCCTTACCTCTCCAACCCCTCCAAAATTTTCTTTTCAACCTCTTCCATCTTTTTGGCGTCCGTCTTTTTCTCGTGATCGTGGCCGAGAAGATGAAGAATACCGTGCAGGAGCAATGGCGCCGCGCGTTCAGGTTCGCGTCTCAGGATGTCTTTGTTGAGATATACCTCGCCGAGATACTTGCCCTTCTTGAGCTCCGGATGCGGGAATGCGAGAGGCTCTTTGAAGGAAAGTACATTGGGCTCGGTTTTCTTCTTTATGAATCGCGCCTTAAGGGCGGCGATGTCGGCGTCCTTCAGGAGAAAAATATCGAGGACGCCGCCGTTCACCTTAAGCCGCTTCAGGAGCGATTTGGCAAGTATGTGAAGTTTCGCTTCCGTCCAGACAGGCATGGTCGTTCGCGTTCGAGCCTTTATGCTCCCAATTTCTCCTTGATAACCTCCCCCACGAGCTTGCCGTCGGCACGGCCCTTCACCTCTTTCATTGTTTCACGCATGAGCGAGGAGAAATCATTGGCACCGGCCACATGGGCCTTCTCCACAATCGCAGCGATCTCCTGGCGCGAAAGTTCCTTCGGCAGATATTCCGCGATGATCGCGAGATCTGCCTCCTCTTTGGAAGCGAGATCGGTGCGGCCTCCTTGCCTGAAAAGTTCAATGGATTCCTTGCGACGCTTCGCCTCCTTCTGAAGCACGGAAACTGCTTCGTCATCGGTAAGCTCGGCCGTGGGATCTTTCGCCTGCTTCTCCTTTTCCGCAGACCTCAATCCCGAAAGAGCAAAACGTACCGTTTCGAGGCGTCCATGATCACCGCTCTTCATGGCGGCCTTCATATCATCGGTAAGTTTCTGGATGAGAGACATAGGTTCTTATGGTGGAATGACCGCCGAACCCGCACCGCCCAATGGGCGATCTTGGAGATATTAGATAAGTCCGAGCTTTTTCTGCCGCTCGATATCCGCCCTCTTCTCTTCGCGATGGATCGCTGAAGCGCGCCGCTTGATGCGGCTCATAGGGCGGTCATGATACTTTCTGCTGCGGACCTCTTTGAGGATGCCGCTGCGCTTCACCCGCCGGGTGAAGTTGTAGAGGATCGCATTCGGCGAATCGCCGTCCTTTTTCCGTACTTCTATAGCCATGAGGAGGAGTATATACGAGCCGGCCGCATTTGGCAAGGACGCTATTTCATCGAAAGCCGCCTTTTAAGCTCGTCAACCAAGCGATCAACGGACAGCTCCTCCTGGATGCCGCTCGTAAGATCGCGCAGGATCACCGTATTCTCGTACATTTCCTTCTGACCGAGGATGAGCGCGAGGCCGATACCTTCCTTGTCGGCTACCTTAAGCTGGTTGCCGAGCGAATCCTTGGCAAGCGATTCAGAGACCATAAAGCCTTTTTCGCGGAGCATTTTCACAAGCGCGAAGGAACGCTTCCTGGAAAGATCGCCGGCATGAGCGAAGAACACCCGTTTGGACGCAATGCCGGCACCATTGGAAGAACCGTTCCCGTTCGGTGCGATCTCTTTCGCGCGCATGACGGCAATGAGCCGTTCAACGCCGGATGCGCCGCCTATTGCAGGCGTGATGTGTCCGCCGATCGTTTCCATGAGGTAATCATACCGTCCGCCCGCCGCGACGGCACCGATTTCCTCCTCCGGACCGGAAGCATAGAATTCGAAAACGGTACGGCTATAGTAATCGAGTCCGCGCACAAGCCGCGGATCAAGCTCATACGGGATCTTCACTTCATCAAGGTATTCGAGCACTTCTTTGAAGTGGTTGCTGCACGTGATGCACAGCTTATCGAGGATGCTCGGCGCATCGGCCTTGAGCTTCTCGCACTCGGGTTCTTTGCAGTCGAGGAGGCGCAAGGGATTCGATTCGAGGCGCGAGCGGCAGTCATCGCAAAGCTCGGCCTCATGGGATTTATAATAGGTGATGAGCTGCTTTTTGTAGATAGGGCGGCAGACGCGGCAGCCGATCGAATTCAGTCTGAGGATCGGAGCTTTGATCTTGAGTTCGGCGAGGAGATCGCTGAAGAACGAGATGGTCTCCGCGTCGTACATCGGGTCGCTCACTCCGCCAAGCGTCTCAAGGTCGATCTGGGTGAACTGGCGCGCGCGACCGAGCTGGGGCCGCTCGTGGCGGAAGATCGGTCCCATTGCGATAAGGCGTTGAGGCTGGGGAAGGCGCGACATTCCATGCTCCATATAAGCCCGGGCGATCCCCGGCGTATATTCAGGCCGAAGCGCAAGGAAATCGCCGCCCTTCGTTTTAAGAGTGTACATCTCTTTTTGGACCACATCGGTCGCTTCGCCGGAGGTCTTGTTATAAAGCTCGGCAAATTCGAGGACCGGAGGTTCAATACGGGAAAAGCCGTATCTCCTGGCAAGCCCGCGGGCGGCGCCTTCGATCTTTTCCCAATACGGCTCATCCACAGGGAGCACATCGTGCATCCCCTTCACTGCCTGGAATGAGCGCGCTGCCGCCTGATCCTTCTCTTTTTCTTTTTTGGCGTCGTTGTTGGGAGACATAGCGCGGGATAAAATTAGTGATATGGATTTTACGAGCCTCCGACGGTGGAACTCGGATAGGTCGGCGCGGAGAACACCGACATCTGATTGAGCGGCCAAAGGCGGAATCGTACGAGACCGACGATGTTCGCCGCCGGCATGAAGCCCCAACTCCTCGAGTCGTAACTCAATGGACGGTTGTCGCCCAATACGTAATAATCGCCTTGAGGCACGGTTACGTCATAATGGCCGGACGTATCCGTTCCGGGAGGGAGGTAGGTTTCATCAAGGACGAAACCATTCGGATGCTGGCTGTCGTAAATGGTGATCGTTCCGTTATTGATCACCACACGGTCGCCAGGGAGCCCGATGATCCGCTTTACGAAATAGGTGGAATAATCCTGGGGATCATGGAAAACGATGATTTCGCCGCGGGCGGGCGGGCGGATGCGGTAGGTGAGTTCGTCGATAAGGAGGTAGTTGCCGTCATGAAGCATCGGGTACATGCTCGTTCCGCTCACGAGGAACGGCTGGACGAGGAACGCCCGTATAACGAAGACCGCTCCTACGGCAATGACTGCGATCTCTACCACCTCAAGGAGCGACGCTAAAAATTTCCTCATATAAGTAGTACCATTATAAAGAAGATGATACGCACTGCGCAAGTCAAAGTGATCATCGGCCTCGGCAACCCGGGCCGTGAGTATGAACATACCTACCATAATGCAGGGGTGCTTTCGCTCCCCTTCATTGCCGCAGATCTCGCGCCCGGAGCGGGGCCGCTCGATTTCAAGGGCTATAAAGACAGCTTCGAATACGCCTCCGCAGGAAATGTCACCCTCGTAAGGCCCTTAACCTACATGAATGAATCCGGACTGGCGGCAAGGGATGTCCTTAAAGTGCTCAAGGTGTCGCCGGAGGATATTGCAGTGGCGCACGACGATAGCGACCTGACGATCGGTGATTTCAGGATCGCGAAGGGCGGCGGGGCGGCGGGGCACAAAGGCATCCTCTCGATCGTCGCCCATATTGGCACGGAGGATTTTCTGCGCATCCGCATCGGTATCCGCGCCACGAACGAAGCGCGCCGAAAAAAGGCGGGTGATTTCGTACTTTCGACCATCACCCCTTCCGATATGAAAATGCTCGAAACGGCCTTCGGAAAAATATCGAAAAGGCTCGGTATCGAAAAATGATTATATCGGCCGCAAGAGCGCCACTACTGATACACGCCTCCTGCGATCGAGAACGTCATTGAGAACGAGTACATGCTTCCCGAAGGCTGGATGCCGGAGAGCGGAAGATTCACGCTGCTGAATTTCTGATTCGAACTGAGAAGGTTTTTGAATTCCTGAATATCGCTCGCCGTAGAAGCGACCCCGGAAATGGTTATCGGCGATGAAGGACCCTGGAATGTCACGCGGCTCAGCGTCACCGAGCTCGCCTTGGCAGCCGATTGGATCGCATCGAAAATAGTATGGCTTTTGTCCTGGTCGGCCTCCGCCGCAAGCGCGATCTGAACATCCTGATTGAACGCAGTGGATGATGCATCGAGGGCGGATATCTGCAGTTCAAGCTGGTTCTGGTTCCCGCCGGCCGTATTCGCGATCACCTGAGCCGCCATCCCACCGAGAAAATTGTAAGCAACCACGAGCGTGGCAACGAGAATACCGAGCGTCACCGGCACGAGCACGCGCCAGAAGTCGAGGAAGGCGAGGATTTGTTCCCGCTGATACGTCCCTGAAGCGACGTCCCCCGAAAGGCTGATCTCTCCCTTCCCGCCGTCGCGGAGCGCGGCGCCGTAGGCCGCCAGCCACTCGCTCCTCACCTCCGGCCCGTCGCTGAACGAAGGCGGGATGATGGGAAGCGCCGCCGACGCGACGATCGCGGCCTCGGCTTCTTTTGCGAATGCGGCGGCGATGATGACGATACCCGCAAGCGGATCGTGCCAATGCTGGTTATAGAAGTTGGAAACCTGGCGGAGATTGGCGACGACCGCCTCGCTGAAGTGTTCCATGGTCACCTGTCCTTTCGGATCGGCGATATCCGTCCAAGATGTCGCATATTCGAAATACAGTTCGCCTTTCCGAATGACGAGAAAATCGATTCCTGTGTCGTCTATGTCGAGGAGGAGATACGCTCTCGACGGGTCCGGAGCAAGGGCGCGTATCCGCATGCTCCGCGCGAGCGAGATGGCCCGGGATTCGACGTCGGTCGCAACGAATCCCGCGGCAAAAAGGACGGGGAGGAGGTCGTCAACGATCTTCCGTTGGATAAACGCCGTCGCGATCTCGAAGCGCATCGCGGCGTCGTCGCGCGCGAGCACGCGCGAACCGAAATACGACGTTGCAAGGTCGTCGGGCGACGACATTTGGATATTGAGGTTGATCGCCTTTGTGAGCTGCGCCCCTTCGACAATCGGCAAAGTGAATGACTGGGTATAGACGCTTGCCGAACCGAGCGAGACGACGACGTTCATCTTTTTCGCTCGGCTTTTAAGGGAAGGTATCTTCGCGCGAAGCTCGGCGAGTGCCTTCGAAAGCGCGGCAGCATCCTTCACGATCCCCCGCTCCATAGCACCGGGAGGAAGCGCAACGGCAACAAAATGCCACGACTCCTTTTCGATATACGTAAGACGCAGCGCCTGGTCGCTGATCTCAAGCCCGCCCACATCATTGCGCACATGGAGGAACGAAAGCAGTTTGGCGGATTTGAGATTCCGGAGATCTATCTTCTTTGCGTCCATTAAGAATATTCTACCAAATTAAAGGTCACTGCACCTCCGTCCATGAAACCACGCTCACCTGCGTATCGGCCCCGATGGATACGACGAGACGGACGACCTTCGTGTGATTCATGACGGTGGCGGTCGAGGTCACCGTCACGGACCCGGGAATGACGCCTCCCACGCTCACCTGCGCCGTCGCGCCGTTCACCGGGACGGAATACGAAGCGGGCAAGGAAGTAAGAGAGTTCCTGTCGATCCTGAGGAGGGCGTCCTCGGCGCCTGCAGTGGCTGCAGCCTGCGCGGCGGCGTTGTACTTGATGCCGTAGCCCGTGTCAATGAGCGATCCCGAGATGAAAAGCAGAAAAAGAGTGATGATCGCTATGACCGATCCTATAAGAAGTACCATACCGACGAACATCTGTCCGCCTCTGTCGCGTTGGTCGATGGTCATGTTATTGCGTTGCATGATCAATAGTTTACCCCTCCCGTGGGTGCAATGGTGATCGTGGTCGAAACGGGTGGGATGCTGCGAAATTCGTAGAGGCTGAGAGTGATCGTGGTGGTCGAGGGACACGTAAACCCGGCGCACACCCCATAGGCCCCTATCGCCTGTCCGGGCGGGAACGTCCCCGAGGAATAATAAACGTAAAGCGTTCCGCCGGCGGGCACCGAAGAGGTGGCAAAAACGACGAAGGACGGGAGAGGATTTCTGCCGTTCACGGCCGTCACGGACGATGACGCGACATTCGCTGTGGAGGTTGCAAAGAACAGCGAATAAAACGGGGTTGTATTCGTGGCATTCACGATTTCCACGCCCCAGAATCCGCTCGCCGTTTGGCCGTTCAGATCGCCCGTGAGCGTCCTGCTCTGCGCTTCGCGGAGAAGGGTGGCAATCTGCTGGGTTGCCGACACCGCCCCCACGGACGCCCGTTTGCCCGGCGAACTGAGCATGAGAATGACGCCCAGCACCATCACGATCCCGACGACGACAAGCATCTCCGCCAAGGTGAACCCTGAACGTTTCATGGATTTTTATAAATACTAGAACGACGTCGTAAGCTGGTAGATCGGAACAATGATGGAAAGCGCGATAACGGCCACCATCACGCCCATAGCGAGCAGCATCACCGGCTCGAGGAGGGAGACAAGGGCCGTGATGTTCGAATCAACATTCGCCGCATAAAACTGTGCAAGCGTATCAAGCACCTCCTCAAGGTGTCCTGCCCGTTCGGAAATAGCGACCAGATTCGTCACCACTTTCGGGAATACCGTCTCGCGCTTGAACGCATCGCCGATCGTAAGCCCTTTCTCGAGTCCTTCGACCGAAACACGCATGAGCGCGTCACGATAGCTCTTCACCCCGACCGTATCGGCGGCGATCGTGATTGCCTCATTGATCGGAAGGCCGGCGGAAAGAAGGGAGCTCATGGTGGAAGCCATGCGCTGCATCGCAAGTTCCTCGTAGATGGTCTTGATGAACGGCGTGCGCGTCATCGTTTCATCGAACAGCCGCCGCCCCCGCTCCGTCTTCCACACGAACCACACAAGCGCTGCGCCGACCACGATTATCGTCGGCGCAATGATCAAAATGTTGCCGCCGATGAAAAGTCCGACGCCGAAAACGATCCTTGAGAACGTAGGCGGCTGGATGCCGCTCGAGGTGAATACGCCGGCGACTTTCGGCAAGGCGTAAGTCACGAGGAATGTAAGAATGGCGGAGGCGATCACGACGAGCACCGCCGGATAAATGAGCGCCGAACGGACGTGACTCTGCAATTCCGCGTCTTTTTCAAGCGACGCGGAAAGGTCCTCGAACGTCTTCTGGAGCTTGCCGGATTTCTCGGCGGCGCGCACCAGACTCACAAATGTCGGCGAGAAGGTCTTCGGATAAGCCGCAAACGTCTCATAGAAAGGCCTCCCCTTGCTCAGGTTCTCGCGAACCTCGAGAAGGAACGTACGCACCGCCGGCTTATCGAAATCCTCGATAAGGATGTTGATGGCGGACATGAGGTCGGTGCCCACGCGGAGCATGAGCGCGAGGTATTTCGTGAGGAACACCTTGTCGGACGTCGTGATCCGCCCGCCGCCGAACGATATGCCCTTCTTTTTCTCTTCGACGGGCTTTACCGATATCGGACGGAGTTCCCTCCCCGCGAGCCAATGGAGGGCATCCTGAAGGTCGTTCCCCTCAAGATTCCCTTCGGTCATTTGACCGGTCTCGTCGGCCGCAACGTAATGGAACAGCATATATCAATGATACCACACGCGAACGCTACTCGCGGATCACGCGGAGCACTTCTTCGAGCGTCGTTTGCGCAAGCTGGATCTTGCGGAGACCGTCCTCGAACATCGTGGCCATGCCGTTCGCGCTCGCCTGGGCGCGGAGCTCCTCGAGGTTGAATTCGGGCTTCGTGATGATCTCTTTGATCTTCTCTTCGATCTGCATGATTTCGAAAATGCCGATGCGTCCGCGATATCCCGTGCCGCCGCATGACGTGCATCCTTTGCCGCGATAGAGCACCGTCGGAGGACTCACCTTCGGCGTCCCGCCGGCAGCCGTGCGCCTCAACTGCTCCGTCATCGTCGCTATGGCACCGTCGTCGGCGTCGTAGGAATAGATGCAGGTCTGGCAGATCCGGCGCACGAGACGCTGGGCGACGATCATGTTGAGCACCGAGCTCACGAGGAACGGCGGCACGCCGAGGTCGAAAAGGCGCGGCACCGCCGACGGCGCATCGTTCGTGTGGAGCGAAGAAAGGAGCAGGTGGCCCGTAAGCGCGGCCTGCACGGAGATGTCGGCCGTCTCGGCGTCGCGGATCTCACCGACCATGATGATGTTCGGATCCTGGCGGAGAAGCGCGCGGAGGCCGGAGGCGAACGTGATCCCCGCCTGCGGGTTGATCTGCGTCTGATTCACGTAGCGCATGTTGTATTCGATCGGGTCCTCGATCGTCGTCACGTTGACCTGCGGCTTGTTCAGGATGTTCATGAGCGCATAGAGCGTCGTCGTCTTACCGGATCCCGTAGGACCGGAGGAGATGATCATGCCGTACGCCTTCTTGAGATTCTCCGTTACGATCGCATCGTCCTCGGACGAAAGGCCGAGCTCCTCGAGCGAAAGCGGCTTCTCGGATGATTCGAGGAGGCGCATCTCCACCTTCTCGCCATAGAACGTCGGCATCACGGATACGCGGACATCGATGGACTGCGTGCCAAGCTCGTAGCGGAAGCGGCCGTCCTGCGGCGCATAATGCTCGTCAAGCTTGAGTCCTGCAAGAAGTTTGATGCGCGCGACGATGGCCGAATGGATATCCTTGGGAATGCTCATGATCTCGTAAAGGATGCCGTCGATGCGATAGCGGATATAGGTCGCATCATCGAGGATCTCGATATGCACGTCGGATGCGCGCGACGCAAGCGCGTAGGAAAGGACGTTATCAACGATCGCGATGATCGGAAGGTCGTCCGCGGCGGTCTTCGCATCCTGCGCCCCCGCAAGAAGCGACTGTCGGATGTTGTCGTCAATGAGTTTCTTGAAATCCTGGCCGAGCTCATAGCCGTATACCGAGAATCCGCGGTTCAGATCCTCATGCGTGGCGAAAAACGGTTTGATCTTCGCTTTGAGACGCTCTTCGAGGAACTCACGCGTGGCAAGGTCGGACGGGTCCGTCATTGCCGCATCGAAGGTGCCGTCCGGCTCGCGTGCAAAAAGAATCACCTGCCGCGAACGCGCGACATCCTCCGGAAGCGACTTTACGACCTCGCGATCGATATTGCTCGTCGCAAAGTTCACCCGGGCGACGCCGAGCGCCTTCGCTATGATATTATCGAGATAATCGGGATCGACGATCCGTTCGGCGACGAGGACATCGAGGAGGTCCTGGTTCTTGCGCGCCGCCTCCGCGGCGATCTCATTGAACCGGTCGAGATCAATCACGCCATCGCCGATGAGAAGCTGCTTCAGTTGGTCTATGGGGATAGGAAGCGCCATACCATTCCATTATATAGGAAATTGCCCGTAAAAAACATAAAACCCCGGACACCCGGGGTTTTATGAAAGAGACAACGCAGGATCTTTTAGAGAGTGACAAGCGTCCCCTGTTCGAATGTGGTCGTGCTGTTACCGCCGTCACCGGTCTCAACGTCGCCGGAACCGCCGTTCATGTACTTGGAGCTCTCCATCTTGGACATGAGCTTATACTGCGTTCCGTTCGTCACATAGACGTAGGCGCATTCGGCAGCGCCACCCTGACAGCTCGTGTTGGCCGAGGTATTGCCCAACGGATCGATCGGCATGGAGCCGAACGGGGATCCGGAGCTGATGACGCCGAAGTTGATCGGCAGCCAACCGCCTCCCGACGTGCTGGTTCCATAGACTCCGCGAGACGTGCTCGTAGCGAAACTGTTAATGGTCGTTGAGACTCCCCACCCTGATGCAGTAGTAGTGCTGTTCATTCCCGTCGTACTGGTCGGAGCATATGCATTGGCGACATAAGCAACATTAGGCGCGCCCATCCACGTGGTCGAAACGTCCACCTGATAGAGTGCAATGGAGCTCTTAAGTGTCGCAAAGTCGGAAACCCGGTTCGAGTCGCGCGATTGGGCGAGAAGCTGTGCGGGGTTCAGCGTGAGCACCACGACGACCGCAAGGATCGCGATGATGGCGATAACGACGAGAAGTTCGATGAGCGTAAAACCTTTCCTGTTCTTATTGTTCTTCATTTTTATTTGCGCGCAAAATTTTAGGGAAAAACCGACCTTTAACGTGCTTTAATCTTACCATACCGTCATTTTACCCATGAAAAACGCTGTGGATAACTTGATTGAAATCATCCGGCGGGGGTGCCTCGAATGCGAATCCGTTCCCCGCACCGTCATCCCACTCGAGCGACGCCGCGTGGAGCATGAGCCGCGGCGCGTTCCCGAAGGCGCCGGGCTCCACCGCGCGCTTCCCCCCGTACAGCCGATCACCGACGATCGGATGGCCGATGCTTGCAAGATGGACGCGGATCTGATGCGTCCGCCCCGTCCTGGGTCGCGCTTCGACGAGCGCATACCCGTCCTCCTCCTCCGGTCCGGCATTCGGAATGCCGGATTTTTCCCTCACTTCGTAATCCGTCACCGCCTCTTTCGCCATCTGCTTCACATGGACGCTCCGTTTGAGCGTCCCGTTCCGTATCCCGATCGGACGATCGATCGTCCCTTTTGCGGGGTCCGGAACGCCGACGACAAGCGCAAGGTAGGTTTTCTTCATTGCGTGCGACCGGAACAGCGCCTTCAACCGCTCGAACGCCTCCTGCGTACGCACAGCGACCATCACGCCCGATGTCTCCTTATCGAGCCGGTGTACGATGCCCGGCCGGTATTCCGGATCGTCTCCCACGCGCGCCATCTCCGGATAGCGGGCAACGAGCAGGTCCGCAAGCGTCGCTTCCGTGCGCCTCGCCTCGTCCATCCTGCCGGAGCGCATCTTGGCGGCGCTCACGCGCACGCGATGCACCAAAAGCCCCGCGGGCTTCACGACCGCCACAAAATCACGGCTTTCAAAAATGATCTTCGGTTCATCCATGGATGACATCATTATAAATGATTCAAAAAAGATCGGCTGGGAGGTTGCAAAATTCCCAAAATTCCTTATCATGACATAGGTCAATAGGCCGTGAATGCGCGTCCTTAGCTCAGTGGTAGAGCGTCACATTGACATTGTGAAGGCCGGAGGTCCGATCCCTCCAGGACGCACCGGTCGCCGTGCGCGGGTGCGGCACTTGGGCGGCTAGTTCAGTGGTAGAACGCTGTCCTGATAAGACAGAGGTCATAGGTTCGATTCCTATGCCGCCCACAATTTTGCAGTTTTACAGTGCTCTCGAAACGGCATATACTGTAGCCAGTTTTTTCCCATAAGGAGCACTCCGCATGACACGTAACCGGCTCTTCCTGATCGCCGTTTGTTTGACTATTCTCGTCGCCGCACTCCGCATTTTCCACATCCTTCCCCCCGGCGCAGCTCCCATCGGGGCGCTCGCGCTCTGGGCGGGCGTCTACTGCACAAACCCCGGAACAGCAGCGGTCGTCCTGGGAGCGATGCTTCCCCTCGATCTAATGGATATCGCTCACGGCCGCTACGATCTCGCCACGATGCTCGCGGTATACGCATCAACATTCCTCTTCATCCTCATCGGCGTTGCCATCGCACGGTATGCGAAGGGTGCCGACGGAAACAAGGGACGGCTTACGGCCATCGCGGACGGAACCATACTCGGATCCGTCGCATTCTATCTCATCACGAATGCGGCCGTATGGACGTTCGCCGGCTGGTATCCGAAGACCGTGCAGGGATTCATCGCATGCATGGCGGCGGGAATCCCGTTTTTCCGCAACGCGCTCGCGGGAAACCTTGCAGGCGCAGGAATATTCTTCGGGTTGACCGCGGCCGCCTCATGGACAGCGCGGCATTCCGCACCATGCGCGGCACGGACATCGCTCTGACGCCGGCCGCGTTTCTATCGCCATCCCCCTCCGTTTTTTGGAAGGGGATTTTTGTTTGTGCTTTCTTTTAATCCGTTCTTTTTATTAAACAGCAAAAACACGCGGCTTCCCGCGTGTTTTTGCTCTCGGTGCCCTCGTGAGGAATCGAACCTCAATTGCAAGATCCGCAATCTTGCGTCCTATCCGTTGAACGACGAGGGCGCGCCGTCCGCGCAGCCTCCCGATGAGCGCCCGCGCACCGTCATACAATACTAGAAACCAATGAGTTTTTCAATGGCATCCACGAGTGTCATGTCGTGCTGAACTTCCTTGAGCACGGGTGCGAGATTCTTGCGTACTTCCTCGATGCGAACGTGCGGAACGATCATGCGGAGCGGAGCGCGCCAGCGGGAATTGAAATAAAAATGGATGTCGGCCCAATCTTCATCGTTACGGTCGGTGGACCAGCTCGTGAATTCGCGGATAAGATGGAACTTCCGTTCGCCGATCCGCAGGTGCTCGTCCGAAAGAAGGAACGAGAGAGTGCGCGGCTCGCGATCGCCCCAGATGATGACAAGCATTTCGGCGACAACAATAAAGAACCCGAAAAGGAAGTCTTTTTGCCAGACCGCAAACGCAATGAGAAATGCGGCGAGAATGATCGATATCCAATACCACGAAATGCTCTTTTCGCGGAACTCGAACTCCGGTGCCTCCCATTCCAATTCGAACTTCGCCATACATCGATTATAGCACATCCAAAAAACGCAAAAACCCGCCTTGCAGGCGGGCTTTACGCGGACGGCGCGATGCCCTCACAGCATCGCACGATCCTAGAAATACAACACAGGAACTAGAGAACGGCCTCCTTGAGGAGCTTGCCGGCGCGGAACTTCGGCTTGACCGAAGCCTTGATCTGGATCTTCTCGCCGGTCTTGGGGTTGCGGCCCTCGCGCGCCGCGCGCTTCGCAACACGGAACGTGCCGAAACCCGCGATCGCGACCTCTTCGCCGCGACTCATGGTTTTTACAATGGTGTCGAACACGGCTTCCACGGCACGCTCTGCAGCGGCCTTGGTCTCCATGCCGGTCGCCTTCATGACGGCCTCCACCAATCCTTTCTTGTTCATAAAAGTATATCGCTTAAAAACGCTGATTTTTCCGACCTTTGCGAAGTGCTATGCCATTCCATTATAGCAAAAACATAGGAAAATCAAATACAAGCGGAGAATGGGGTTCTTCGCGGACCAAAAGATCCTCCCTATTCGCCGTTATCCTGCCGCAAGAGCCTTGCGTGTCTTCGGACCGACGACCCCCCAACCGGTGGTCGCAGGAGTACCGGAACAGACGATACTTTGCGCGCACTGAAAATCACGGACAGCCTTTTCCGTAAGCAAACCGAAGAATCCGGTCGCATACTGGGAGCCCAAAAATCCTTTTTGTATGAGCATTGCCTGTAGGGCGGTCACTTGAGCATTCTTGATGCCGTAGAAAAGGGTCGCGGAAAGCGCCGCCGCAGGAACGGCGGGCGCAGTCGATACCGAGGAAGGGGCAGTGACAACAGGAGACGATGTAGCGACCGAAGTAGTGGTTGTGGCGGTGACGGCAGAAGAAATGATGGCTACAGGCAATGGCAAGGTGCTCGTCTGAGACATATTGCTTTCCCCGGAACTATTCTGAGATGATGGGTCGACCGCGATTGCATAGTACCAATACACCGTTCCGGGATTGAGGCCGCCGTCATTGTACGATGTCGCGGTCGTCGTTACGACAAGTGCCCCATTGCGGAAAAGATAATATTCCGGGGTCCCCGAAACATCCATGGATGCATTCCATGAAACATTGATCCCGCTCGTCGAAACCGCGGTTGCCGTAAGATTGTACGGCGTCGAGACGACAAATGAAAGCGGCAGGGTGGTCACGGTGATCACATTTGAAGCCCCCGAATCATTTCCGGCGGCGTCATAGGCAACAACGTGATAGGAATATGCAGTATTCGGCGAAAGACCGCTGTCCGTATAGCTCGTCGCCGTGACGGGTATCGTGACCGCGGCGCCCAGATTATTTCTGCGAACCACATTATAACCCACGACACCGACATTATCGGTTGCGGCGTTCCATGAAAGCGCAATGGATGATGACGTAAGGGAAGAAACTGTTAAGCCTGTCGGTGCCGTAGGCGGAGTGGTGTCGGCGACCACCGAGACCGAAACGGATGCGGATCGCGAAAAAGCATTGCCGTTCGCATCATGTGCGGCAATCGCATAAGAATAAAAACCTGCGGAAGGCACGGTGTCGTTAAAGGAAGTCCCGGCGACATTCGCCACCGTGGCGCCGTTTCGATAGACGTAATATCCGGTAATCGGCGTTGTGCTGGCCACCGGCGCAGACCACGAGATTGCAACCGAAAATGGAGGCGTGAGGGATACTGAAACACCCGAGGGCGCAAGCGGCGACACCGATTGAGCGGCGGCGAAGTTTCCGGGAACAAAACCCAAAAAACCGATGCCTGCGATGATCGCGAGTCCGCCAAGCCAAGCCTTTGGATATGTCATGGATTTATTATAGCGCATTGCCGAAAAGGGACCGTTCCTCTCCGTCAAAGAAAATGAAAACCCCCTCCCGAAGGGAGGGGGTTTTCGTCCTGCGCAACGTCACAAGCGAAGCGCGAGGATGCCGTTAGGCTAGAACTGACCGCCGACCGGGCTGGTCAAGCTGACGACCGTGATCGGAACCACGACCGTCGGGAGATTGACCGTAGAACCGTTCGTTGAACCATCGAGGTACGTGTAGTCAGTGTTGGCCTTGATCTGCGCCGTGAGCGACTGGGCCGCATTGGCTGCAGACGGGATCTGGCTCAAATCACCCCAAATCGTGAAGGTGTAAGAGCTACCCGCCGTCACTACGTACGAGGACGGAATGTGGAACGTGATCGCCGTGCCGGAAGCAGTGCCAGTGAGCGCATTCCCGTTCACGTCGTGCAAGACGACCGTGTTCAAGAATGTCGTAGAGGCAGTGCTGTTGAAGGTCAGTGTGGTCGAGGACGGAACCGTGTCACCGGCAGCATTCGAGGTGATCGTGAAACCACCGATCTGCTGGAAGCTCGCCGGAGGCAAGCTGGTCACAAGGCTGCCCGCAACCGTCTCAGTGCTCCTCAACACCGTCATGACGTTACCCGAAGCCGAACCGCTCACCGTGGCCGTCTTGTTCGACGTAGCGCCGCGCGCAATGATCGAAGAAGTGGCGATCGAGAAGGTCGAGGTCGAGTTGTCAGCGATCGAACCGCCGGTGTACGAGCCCGCATCACCCTTGAGGGTAAGCGAGACCGAACCGCCCTGCGGGACGATCAACGCGTTGGAGAAGCTGCTGAACACGTAGGTCCAGGTGTTCGTGGCGGTCAAGGTAGGCGCATTCGCGGTACCAAGCAACGTCGAGCCATTGTAGAGCTGGAGGTTGCTGAAGTTCGCGGACGAGGACGACACCGCTTCCGTGATGTTCATCTGCGTCACCTTTACTGCCTCGACGTTCGAGGTTTCCGAGAAGCGGAATACCGCGAGCGAATTGCCGGTCGTGTTCTGCGCGATCACACCAGAAGGAGGATTGCTGGAGTCAGCAGCAACCGACAGCGCCGGCTGGCCGCTGAAGCTGATCTGCTGTCCATCAAGCTCGTTGGAATACGTGACCGAGTCATACGAGACCTGGCCGGTGCCTGTGTAGCCGGTGAGACCCGTCGCGTGTGCATAGGTACCCGTCGCATTCGACAAGGTATCCGCATACACATCGACGTTCACCGTCTGACCCGCCGGAATGTTGATCGGGGAACCCGAGAACACGTAGGTCGCACCCGGGCTAAGAACGCCCTGCGTCGTACCGAACTGTGCGCCATTGACGAACAGTTTGAGGTTCTGGAACGCAGCGGCATTACCATTCCACGTGGTGGTACCCGGTGTGAGCTTGACGCTCACCGTGTTCACGTTGACACCCTCAGCCGACGAAGCGCTGAGCGAGTACGAACCGACTTTGAGGTTCGTGGTACCCGCCGACACGCTCTGATTGCCGAGAGCATTGTTCACCGCCGGAGTGAGACTCGAGCTCACGAGCGTCAGCGAGACGCCGCTTACGGCGCCGGTGCTGGCGGTCTTGCTGGAGATCTGACCCTGGAGGTTGTTGGTGTTACCCGTCAAGTTGGCAGTGATCGTCGAGAAGTCCGCCGTTGACTGGATGTTGGCCTTGAGGCTCAACACACGGGTCGTGTTCGCCGGAACAATATAATTGATCGGCGAAGAAGGCGAACCGAAGCAATCGTTGTAGGTACCGACCGTGGTCGTACTGTTATAGCTATACGCCGCGGTGCCCGCCTGACAGCTGTTGCTGGAAGGAGGCGTCGTGATCGTCGTACCAACCTGATTGCCGGCGTCATCCACGAGCGAAACGCTCTGGATTTCGTTGCTCAACGTCGTATTAGCACCAGGAGTACCAAGCGCAATGTTGAAGTCGAGGTACTGGACCTTGACCGGCTCACCCGCCGCATAGAGGTCGTATTTCGCGAGAGTCACATTCGACATACCCTTCGAGATATTGCCCGTCGGGGTACCCGAATCCTGGCTCATCGTGATCTGACCGGCCTGGATGCTCACCAGTTCAGACGGATCCGTACCACCGGTGTTGGTCACCGAGATCGGAACGTTGTACTGGCTGTCAACCGCGAGCACATCGTAGCTGTTGAGGACCTCGAACTGGAAGTTCATGTTCGGGGAACCCATCACGTCAGCCACAACCTGCACATTGTTGGCGCCGCTATTGAGCTTAACGCTGCCGGAGAAATCAGCCATGCCGTTCGCGGGAACCGCGGAAAGCGTCTGGCCGAACTGCGTACCATTGACCATCAGCTTCACGTTCTGGATGTTCGCGTCATTCGCAGAACCGATAACATGGAAGTTGACGTTCTGAAGGTATACCGGATTGATGCCGACAGAGAAATTATAAGCACCAACAATGTTACCCTGCGTACCCGCAGTCACCGTCGTGCCGATCGAGGACGATTGGACAGTGAGGGTTGCGAGCGGAGGATTGTTGACGGTCGTCACCGTGAACATGTTGCCGTTCATCGGGAAGTTGCCCGTCGCAGTGATCGCCGAGTTATTCGAGCCGAACGCGGTCACGCTGGTGGCAGCCGGGAGCGAGAAGCCCACGGTGTTACCAGCCGAAGCCGAGCCGCTCGAGAGACCAACTGCGAGCTGGAATTCCTGCGTCTGACCGGCCGGGATCGAAAGATTCAAGCCGGAGAAGGTAAGAACGCCGCTCGAGAGCGAAGCGTACTGAGCGACCACCTGGCCGTTCTGGACCAAGTAGGCATTCGAGATCGCCGCGTCAGAAACGACACCCGTCTTCTGGAAGACCAACTGCGAAACGGTCGCTGCACCCGAGTTACCCGCCGACAAGTTGAAGGCGAGAACCGGAATGCGGGCAGCCGAACCGCCGCCGCTACCATTAGCGGAAGAAACCAAGGAACCGGCCGCCGGGTTATCGGAAGCCAAGCTCACCTGAAGGCCCGTTGCCGGAGCCGTTGTGCCCGTCGTGGAACCCGTGCCGGTACCGGTGCCGGTGCCAGTCGAGGTGCCAGTCGAGGAAGAGGTCTGATACTTCGCGAGGAAAGCGCGAGTGATCGGACCATAGAAACCCGATGCAGGCTTAATGCCATTCGCGGCCTGGAACTTCGCGAGAGCGGCTTGGGTAGCAGTACCAAAGTAGCCCGTCGGAGCCGAGACCACGGTCAGGTCGCCCTGATCGATGAGGAACTGCTGGAGCACCGTCACGCCAGCGCCGCGGGAACCAATGGTGAGGTCAGTGGTACCGAAGGCATAGGACGAACCGGTGGACGCAGTGGAGGTCCCCGTCTTGGCATTCAGCTGTGCAGTGAGGGCTGCGATCTGTTGCTGCAAAGACGCGATCAAAGCCGTAAGATTGGCCGTGGTCGTCGTCTGGGCATTCACAACAGGAAGCGCGGCCGCGCCGACCGCCCACAGAATCGTGGTGGCCGTAAGTGCGGCTGAAACCAACTTTTTGTTTATGCTCATTGTGTATTTAATTTCGAACTTTGATTTGAGTTATCGACCTGGGATCCGTCTTGCTGTCGTACGGAGCCCTGGACGTCGACCTTTTGTATGATTTCATTTTTGTTTCTGGTCGCCGTCTCCGGCATATCGCTCTCTGATAAGGTGTCGGGCGGGGTGAGGACCCGCGGGACAAAATAGAGGAGAGAGTATGACGGCTACGGGGTTATTACAAAATAAAGAAGAACCTCGCCGGTCGGGCGAGGCACAAGGGAATAATGAATGACAGAAGTAAGTAGTGGAGATTATGGACGCGCTCATAGTTGCGTCCGCAATCTTCACTACTCACAAAACTCTCAATCCTCATTCCGGTTCGGCCTCACACCAAACCGATACTACATGTTCAATTATACCGACTATTCGCGAAAAAGGGTGTGGACAAGCCGTCTCCAAAACTCCCGAATTCGCACTAAATACAACGCCGCCCCGGGAGAAAGGTTACCCCATCCCTTCGGGGGTATTTTGATCCACTCCCCCTCCTACTCCGTTCGTCATCATTTGCCGCATCCGGTAGGTGACTGCCGGACCTCCCGCACCCATGCGTTCGATGAGGTTACGCTCGATGAGAGATTGTAGATCGTAACGGATGGTGCGTTCGCTGCACCCCGGCAGGATCTCCTGAATATCCTTCAATCGGCAATTGCCGTATTGCCGTATTCGTTCAATGATTGCCGATTGCCGCATTTCGGACTTGATAAAACCGTGCTCTTTCGCTTCCTCTATTATTGTTGCCGCATTGCCTTTTGCCGCATTGATTTCCGCATCGTCGCCAGGTGAAACGGGATACGCTTGCTGTTCGAAGGATTGCGGATCCGAAGACCGCATATCCGCACTGCCGGTATGGGAAAATATTTCGGAAAGGTCTATGCCGTTCGCCGTCGAACGTGCCGAGTTCACCCGTTCGACGGTTGCGGCATCAAGAAGATAGACCTCCCGGAGGATGGTATCGGCATTGGCCGGAGCGAGGAGATTGACGTCGCCCGCAAATTTTATGAAACACTCGATGGACTGCAGGGACCGGCGGGTTGCCGGATGATCCTGAAGTGCAGCCGCCTCAAGGAGGCCGCCCGCGGCAGCGCGAAGCCTTTCGGCAAAGTCATGTTCCTGCAACGTTCCGGCAATACGGAACAGTGCGTAGGCGATCTCATAGGACTTTGTGAAGACGAAACGATCCTTGCCGTTCTCGCTCATAATGGGCAAAGAATAACACGGAAATGCGGCAAAAGCAAGTCTAGCCGTTTGCCGCTTTAAGGAATTCCTCCGACTGTTGCAGCTTCTCGAGCGTGCCGCAATCAAGACGCATTCCCGGAAATTCCCAGCCATAGACATTGCCCTTCATTGCGATCTGCATCTGGATCGCGACCGCGACCGGCAACGCATCATCGGCAACGACCGGCAGGGTATCGGAAACCATTTTAAGATTGCGCACGACGTCCGGAGTGAACACATATCCTCCGACGATCGTGAGGTTCGACGGCGCGTCCTTCACTGCCGGCTTCTCGACGATCTTCGTCACGCGATATACCTTACCACCGTCCACGGATGCCTTGCTCGAACGTTCGATCCCCACCACGCCGAAGCGCGAGACCATTTCCTTCGGCACCCGTTCGAGAAGCACCATGCTTTTCATCGAACCTTTCATCCGGGAAAATGCGTTGATGAGCGACATGAGCGCGCCGGGCGTCTCATCTTCGGTGAAAAGAATGTCGTCGCAGAAGCGTACCGCAAACGGCTCGTTCTTTATGATGTCGTGAGCCTGTGCGATCGCATGGCCGTTGCCGCCGGGCGTCGGCTGGATCCGCACCGTGAACGCAAGCGACGAAAAACGGTGCTTTGCCGATTTCACATACCGGTTGAAATCGGCGAGATGCTTCGGATTCACGATGAGCACTACCTTCTTTATGCCGGCGGCGACCGCCTCTTCGAGTACGTATTCAATGAGGGGTTTACCGTTCACGCACACGAGGTTTTTGGGGGTCCTTTTCGTGAGCGGCATGAGCCGCTTGCCGAGTCCCGCAATGGGGAGCACGAGTGTAGTTACTTTTTTCATGGTCTTTCAATTATAACAAAGGGTCGACGCGGGAGTTATGCGCCCGAAACAGGCAACGCGTTGGCCGCAAAGGCCCTACAACCCCCAACGTGCGGAGCTCAGAATGATGACGAGAAGGGCGAAGGCGGTACTCGAAACGACGAGAATCCGCTCGCGCGGCAGGGAACCTTCCACGAGATGGCGGGAGGCAAGATCGAGCGTAAACGCCGCAAAAACAAACGTGATGATGGTTTGATATACAAAGTCGAGCGGGAGGAAGAGGCCCATAAGCAGGGTTTCAAATATAAGGAAGGAGATTGCACCGGAGGCGGCCCGATGGAGCTGTCTCGCGCGGACCCTCGCCGCCGATCCTTCGTCAGTATTGGTCTCTTCACCGGACCCAAAAAGCCTTACAAAGCTCGAAAAAAGAAATCCGGACGCGCCTGCAATAAGGATGGCGAACAGGAAAGACGCCGGCATGGCGAATCCCGCCCCCAACAGCTCATAGAATAGCCGGAACATAAGGAATATGAGAACGAGTAAGAGCGTTTCATAGGCCACTTTGCGGTCAATGAGATAGAGCTCTTTTATGAGGAGGATATACCAGAAGAGCAGGCCGAATACGGCGGCCATAAGGAAACCCGTCGGAGAGAAGAACGCGAGACTCATAAGAACGATGAACGGCACAATGACCGTCCCCGCCTGTGCCGGCGGCACAAAGAAAAGATAAAGAGCGACAAGGAGAAAAAGCCAGAAAGGGAAAACCCCCCACGCCAGGGCGAAGATCGCGGCACGGATGATGGTGCCGCGCAAGGACCAAAAACGCTCTTTAAGCTTGGAAAGCATTCCTAGAATTATAACCCCGCCGGCTCCTTACCCCAAAACGCAAAAATCCCAAAAAATAGTTGGGATTTTTGCGTTTATGGCACGGGATATTACCTTCCGGAAGTGAAGGTGAGCACGTCAGCCTTGAATCCCACCTTTATCTTGCCCCCCTCTTTCACTTCCCCGCGGATGATCTTATCGGCAAGACGATCGAGGATCATTTTCTGGATGAGCCGCTTGAGAGGCCGGGCGCCGAATTCGGCGCTGAAACCCTCCTTCGCAAGATAAGCACGGGCATCGGTGCCTATATCGAGGCGGATATTGCGCTCATTGAGCTGGTTTTCGATGCGCGAAAGCTGGATATTCACGATTTTCTCGATGTCCGCCCGGTGAAGCGGGTTGAAGACGACGATCTCGTCAATGCGGTTCAGGAACTCAGGCCGGAAGCTCTGTCGGAGCGAATCCATAACCTTCTCTTTATAATCCCCTTCTTCGGAGGTCGAGCCGGAACTTTCGGAACTGAACCCAATGCGCGACATGGCGCGGAGATACTGACTGCCGACGTTCGACGTCATGATGATGATCGAATTCTTGAAGTTCACCGTCTTTCCTTTGCTGTCGGTGAGGCGGCCGTCATCGAGCACCTGGAGGAGAAGATTGAACACCTCGGGATGCGCCTTCTCGATCTCATCGAAAAGGATGACGCTGTACGGCCGATGGCGAATGAGTTCGGTGAGCTGGCCTCCCTCCTCATGGCCAACGTAGCCCGGCGGCGAACCGATGAGGCGCGAGGTCGCATGGCGCTCCATATATTCCGACATATCCACGCGGATGAGCGCTTTTTCGTCGTTGAACATGAACTCGGCGAGTGCGCGAGCAAGCTCGGTCTTGCCGACTCCCGTGGGACCGAGGAACATGAACGAACCGATGGGGCGGTTGAGATCGGAAAGGCCGGCCCGCGCGCGGCGCAATGCCGCGGCGACGGCGGAAATGCCTTCCTCCTGCCCGATAACGCGCTCGCGGAGCACGTCCTCGATGCGGATGAGCTTGTCGGTCTCGGTCTCGAGCATGCGCTTCAGGGGAATGCCGGTCCATACCGACACGACCGCGGCAACGTCTTCCTTGTCCACCGCCTCCTTGAGGAAGCGGTCAGCGGACGCGGCGGAACGGCCGGACGGAGTCTCGCCGGCATCGGTGCCTGCGGCCGTTTTATGCGCGGCGGCGCGGCGGCGCGCGGCGGCGGAAGGCGTCCCGAAATTCTTCTTCTCGAACATGGCAAAATCCTTCTCGGCCACCGGAAGCTCGCCGTAGATGATCTGCGCCACCCGCTCAAGATTCCCTTCGCGTTCGGCAACCTCCGCTTCGCGCTTCAGATTCTCCACCTTCTGCCGCAGCTGGTGCAAAGTCTCGAATTTGATCTTCTCGGAATGCCACTTGCTCGAAAGCTCGTCGTTCTCATCCTTACATTTGGCGAGCTGGACATCGATCTCCTTGAGCCGTTCGGCACTGCGCCCGTTCTCCCCTTCCTGCATAAGAGCCTGTTTTTCAACCTCGAGCCGCGTGATGCTGCGGCGGATGTTATCAATCTCCTTCGGAAGGGACTCCGACTCGAGCCGCCGGGCAGCCGCAGCCTCGTCAATAAGGTCCACCGCCTTGTCCGGAAGGAACCGGTCGGTGATATAGCGAGCCGAAAGGTTCACGGCCTCGATGATCGCCTCGTCGCTGATGCGCATACCATGATGGATTTCGTACTTCTCCTTGAGCCCGCGCAGAATGGAGATCGAATCTTCGATGGACGGCTCCTCCACCGTGATCGGCTGGAAGCGACGCTCGAGCGCAGGATCCTTCTCTATATATTTCTGGTATTCGCGGAAGGTGGTGGCGCCGATCGCGTGCAATTCGCCGCGCGCGAGGGCCGGCTTGAGCAGATTTGAAGCATCAATCGCGCCTTCGGCGGCGCCGGCGCCAACGATCGTATGGATCTCGTCTATAAAGAGGATGATCTGTCCGGCGGCGTTCTTGACCTCCTTCACGAACGCCTTCAGGCGATCCTCGAACTCCCCGCGGAACTTGGTGCCCGCGATGAGCGATCCAAGGTCGAGCATGAGGACCTGCTTGCCTTTCAAAAGCTCCGGCACATCGCCCGACGCGATGCGCTGGGCGAGACCCTCCACGATGGCGGTCTTGCCGACGCCCGGTTCGCCGATGAGGCACGGATTGTTCTTGGTGCGGCGCGAAAGGACCTGCATAAGGCGGCGAAGTTCCTCCTCGCGTCCGATCACCGGATCCAATTGGCCGGCTTTTGCCTTCTCGCTGAGGTTGATGGCGTATTTCTCGAATACCTGGAATTTGCTTTCCGGCGTTTCGTCCGTCACGCGGACCGAGCCGCGAAGCTGGGCAAGCACGCGGAACGCGGTCTCCCGGCGCACGCCGAACTTCTCGAGCACGGACTTGGCCGCACCGGGAACGTCAAGGAGCGCGAGCAAAAGATGTTCGCACGAAACGAATTCATCTTTCTGTTGGGCGGCGACCTTGGCCGCCTGATCGAGTACGCGCATCAGCTCCTGGGAAAGGTATAGCTGGCCGACCGCCGAATTCGAGAGAATGGGCGGAATGCGGTCGAGCTCCTCCTCTATCTGTTCGTCGAGCCGGTCAATGTCCACGCCGGAACGTTCGAGCACCGGAATGACGAGCGACTGTTCATCCTCAAGAAGGGCGGCGAGCAGGTGGAGCGATTTAAGCTCGCCATGATTCTTTTTTGCAGCGATCTCCTGGGCGTTCTGCAGGGCCTCCTGCGCTTTTATGGTGAAACGATGGAAGTTTGGCATTTATTTCTTATATTATACCTTTCCGCGAAGGCGATTGTTTCATCGCACGCATAACGTGTTATAGGAAAGTATACGCCCCGCAAACGAGCATTGTCAATCTCAAGTTGAGATTGCTAATGAACAAGGTTATATGCGGGAAAAGCGCTATGACCCTGCCGGCCGTTCGGCGAGCGTCGCTTTGAGCGTGAGCATCTGGGTGCCGCGCGCAACGATAAGCGTCACCGTATCCCCCACCGAATACTGGTCAATCAGATTACCAAGATCATTATTGGAATTCACCTGCGTACCGTCCACGGACTCGATGATGTCGCCTGCCTTGATCCCGGCGGCTGCAGCAGGCGAATTGGGCACCACCGCCGCCTTGCCGGTATTCCCCGCCGAGACAAGCGCGCCGTAGGAAACGGGGAGTTTCTTCGATGATGCGAGTGTCGCCGTCACCGGCTCGTACCGCACGCCGAGATACGGCACCTTGATCTGCCCCGTGGATTCGACGGAATTGATAGCCGACTTCGCCTGGTTAATCGGGATAGCAAAGCCTATGCTCTGCGCATTCGATGCAACGGCAGTGTCTATGCCGATTACGTCGCCGCGGAGATCCACGAGCGGCCCGCCGGAATTGCCCGGATTGATGGCCGCATCGGTCTGGATGACGCCGTTCAGCGTCTCTTCTGCGCCCGTATCGGGCGACGATGCCGTCACCGTACGCTCGAGGCCGGAGACCACGCCCGCGGAGACCGTGTTGGAAAACTGGCCAAGGGCATTGCCGATGGCGATCGCCGTCTGACCAAGCTGGAGTCCGTTCGAATCGCCGAGCGTGACCGTCGGCAGGCCGGTCGCATTTATCTTGAGGACTGCGAGGTCCTGGTTGGGATCGCGCGCGAGCACGGTCGCTTTATAGGTCTTCCCGTCATTCGTGAGCACCGAATATTGCGCGGTCGTGTCGGAGACGACGTGCTTGTTGGTGAGAATGAGGCCGTCGGGCGAGATGATGAACCCGGAACCGCCGCCCACCTGCTGCAGCTGGGTCTGTCCGCTGTTGCACGGCGTGGAGGTCGGAATGTTCCCGAGAAACTGCTGGAATCCCAGCGGAAGGTTGCCAGAAAAACCGTTCGGACAGTTCTCGATGATCGGCACGTTCTCGGAGATGGTGATAGAAACGACCGCAGGCGACACCCTCTTCACTGCAGCCATCACGTCGCTCTCGTATTGGTCATCGGGAGCATAAAGCTGGGTTGATGTTCCGGTGTTCGCGAGGTTTCCGCTCGTAGTGACGGTCCGCCCGGTGAAGGGTTGGGTAAGATCGTTCCAAAATGTGGAAAATGGATTTGTTGCGGCGCGCGCAACAATACTACCCCTGAATATGAACGCACTAGCCCCGACAATGACGATAATACCCGCAATTGCCGCTGTTTTCTTTTTCGTAGACATAGTTGTTATTGGACGCAAATTAATTTACGCAAAACAATGAGGTCTGGCCTTTATAGGATATTACGCTTCGATTTTAAAAAAAGTTTCAGCGGAAGATCCCCGTAATGGCGGCAAGGAGCCTGTCTATATCCGCTTTTCCGGTCGTACGGCCGAAGCTCACGCGGATGCTCGATCGCGCAAGAACGTCGGCGTCGATCTTCGCAGCGGCATCGTGCCCCGAGCCGTCCCCGGAGCCTGCGCCAAGCGCACGGACCACATATGAAGGCTCTATGGCACGCGCCCGACATGCCGATCCGGACGAGACGGCGATACCGGCAAGATCCAGACGCATGACAATATCTTCCGCCGCCTTCCCGGGAAAAGAAACATTCACTATATGCGGCGCCACCTCCGGGGAAAAAGATATTCCGCCGTTCCCGTTTATTTCGACATCTCTTGAGATTTCTTTTATGCCTTTTATGCAATGATTCCTGAGGGAAGCGACGCGCTTCGTCTCTCCGGAACGTGCGGCGACGGCGAGCTCCGCGGCTTTTGCAAATCCGACGATGAGCGGCACGTTTTCCGTCCCCGAACGGAGGCCGAACTCCTGGCCGCCGCCCGTCACGACCGGCGCGAGGGGTGTTCCTGCACGGACAAAAAGCGCCCCGATGCCTTTAGGGCCGCAGATTTTGTGCGCCGAAAGCGTCATCATATCAATACCGAGCCTTTTTACGTCGCAGTCGAAATATTGGAAAGCCTGGGCCGCATCGGTATGGAAAAGCGGCCACTTTGAGATCGCGCGGTGCGCACCGCTTTTTTCACGCGCGGTGCGCACCGCTTCCGCTATCGCAGCAACGGGTTCAACCGTCCCTATCTCGTTGTTCACGTACATCACGGAAACGATGGCGGTCCTCCCGTCATTGCCATTGCCATGGATCGCATGGATGATCCACTCGGGATCCACCGCCCCTCTGCCATCCACTGGCGCGCAAATAACCTCGGCTCCTTCCCGCGCAAGATCACGTGCCGTTTCAAGCACCGACTCATGTTCGATCGCGCTCACGATGACGCGCGGCGCACGTCCCTTATTGGCAGGGTCGTCCTTCCATGCTCGTATCGCACCGCGCAGGGCGAGATTGTTCGCCTCCGTTGCGGACCCAGTGAACACGACCTCGCGGAAATCCGCGCCAATGAGGCGCGCAATCGCCTCGCGCGCCGCATCAACGGCCGCAATCGCCTCCTGTCCGAATAAGTGGAGCGATCCGGGATTGCCGAATGATCGTAAGAAATAAGGTCTCATCGCACGCTCCACGCGCGGGTCGACCGGCGTCCCTGCCGCATGGTCGAGATAGATACGCCTCTCCATTGTTATAGTTTCGCAAACTCGATCTTCGCATAACCGCTTTCCCTGCGGCGCGGAATCAGGAGGAAATGCTGTGTACGATAGAGATCATACAGCTCCTTCGTAAGCTTCACGTCATTCGTGCAGTATTCCTTCAACTCATCCATCTTTCCCTCGGCATAGAGGGCGCCGGCCTCGGAACTGTGATGGGTCTTCGTCGCTCCAAGATTCGCTTCCGCAAGCTGGGCAAGTCCGATGCGATGTCCCGCCGCAAACTCGATCTCCTGCAAAAGGTCAACGCGTTCCATCGCCCAAAGATCCGGCACGGCCACATTTTTGAGCTTCTTGAAATAATGCGTAAGTACCGGAATGTCATAGCGATTCATGCTGAACCCGACGATCCGCTTGGCCCCCGCGAAGAGCTCCGCAAGTTTGTCCATCTCGTGCTCCTCGTAGCAGTGGTAGCGGTCCTCAAGATAGGAATATGCGCACACCACGGAGATTTTGAGCGCACCGAAATTATCCCGGCCCACACCCGGGTCAGTAAAGAAGTTCTGGGTCTCGATATCGAAAACGATGGTGTCTAATGCCATTAATGATGACTGCGCTATACATGCCGATCCGCAACGTTCGTCGCGGCATAGCTGAAAGGTTTGATGCGTACCTCGAAGTTGTTCGCACGGATCATGCCGACGATCTCCTGGATCACCGCGCGCGTCGGGCCGCGCTCGCCGATGTCCGCATGGATCTCGAATTCGAATTCGGGAAGCGGCTCCTTCTTGAGCGCCTCGAGCACTTTGCGCGCAAGATCGAGCGAGATGAGCGCCTCACGGATCATGCGGTCGCGAAGCGTATGGAACTTGCCGAGCTCGAACCGCCGCCAAAAATAGCGCCCGCCGTTGCCGATGCGGTGCACGACGACCGCCGTCACAAAGTCGGCATCCTTGTCGGCGAGCAGTTCGGAGTCGGTCCCAAGCGTCACCTTATAATGCCGCTCCGGTTCCGCCCTCATAAACGCGACGATCTCCGCCACCACCTGGTCGATGGTAAGCGGCGTACCGTTGGAGTTGTTAAGGAATTCCGGCATTACCTGGAATATAGGAGTTTCGGATGACGCTGTCAATGAAAGCGGGGTAACGCCGCGCGGCGCCGATGGTATAATCTCGTTATGGATATCGTTATGGAAACGCCGTTCGATGCGACGGCGGCCCTTGAGGCGGCGCTCGGGGCGAAAAAGCTGAACAAAACCGCGCACGACGAGATCGCACGATGGTTCACGGAGGACGAATTCGCGGAGTTCGTGCCCGAGCTCACGGCGAAGATAAAGGATGGTGATTGGGATTTCCTGATGGATGCCTTCTACCGGACCGTCCTCTTCGGTACGGGAGGGATCCGCGGGACGATGGAAATCGGCACGAACCGCATCAACAATCACACGATACGATGGGCCTCGCAGGCGTACGCGCAATATCTCCTGAACCATAGAAAGGATGCGGCGGCAAAGGGGGTCGCCATCGCCTATGACAGCAGGCTGAACTCGGACGGATTCATGAAAGAGACCGCCAGAGTGCTCACGGCGAACGGCATCGCCGTCCATATCTTCCCTTACTACCGGGCAACGCCCGAGCTTTCGTTCACCGTCCGCCATCTTTCGCTCGGCGGCGGCATCGTGATCACCGCAAGCCATAATCCTCCGGAATTCAACGGATATAAAGTGTACGACGAGCACGGCGTGCAGGTATTGCCCGAAGAGGGCCTCCTGATCGAAAAGGAGTTCAATGCGAGCGCTTCCTCTATAAAGAAGATGTCCTTCGATGATGCCGTGGCGCAGGGCCTCGTTCGCACCATAAGCGGCGAGACGGACGATGCTTTCGTTGAAGCGGCGAAGAAGGTGTCCGTAAGGCCCGAGAGGGACGTGCGCATCGTGTATTCGCCGCTCCACGGCGTGGGATCGCAGTCGGTGCTTCCTGCGCTCAAAGGCGCCGGTTTTGGGGATATTCTTCCCGTCGAAGAACAGATGAGTCTCGACGGGAATTTCCCGACGGTCAAAGGGCACTTCCCCAATCCGGAGTTTCCGGCGGTATACGAGCAGGCGATCGCGCTCGCAAAAGCGAAGGCCGCCGATATCGTGATCGTCTCCGATCCCGATGCCGACCGCCTCGGCATTGCGGTTCCGGACAAGGATGGCGTTTGGAACGTGCTTACGGGAAACCGGACGGCGGCGCTCCTCGCGCATTTCGCGATGGAAAGCCGCGCCGGGGCAGGAACGATGCCGGAAAACCCGGTGATCATCAAGACGTCGGTGACAACGGACCTGGTGCGCGACATCGGGGAGCGCTTCGGCGCGACGGTGATCGGCGACCTCCTCGTCGGCTTCAAGTTTATCGGCGACCGGTTGGAGCACCTTCCCCCGGAAAAGCATTTCGTGATGGGCTGCGAGGAAAGCTGCGGATATCTCTTCGGTGACGCTTACCGGGACAAGGGCGCGGAAACTCCCGCGATCATCGCCGCGGAGATGGCGGCATGGTGCAAAGCCAACAAAATGACCCCCATGGACCTCCTCGGATCGATCTATGGGATATACGGATATTACGGCGAGCGTCTCTACAGCCGGCAGATCGAAGGCCTTGGGGCGCTCGACAGGATGAACCTCGCTATGAGGAAGTTGCGCGGAGAGCTCCCGAGGGAGCTCGGCGGGAGGCGCATCGTCAAAATAATGGACCGCCTCACGGGCGAAGTGAGGGACGGCGCGACAGGAGCCCTCATCGAATCGAGGGATTGGGACCGGGGCGATATGCTCTCCTTCTTCTTCACCGATGACGAGCGTACCGCCCTCCATATCCGCCCTTCGGGCACGGAGCCCAAGATGAAATATTACACGGCGGTCCACGGCGAAACGAAAGATGGCAAAGGAACTACGGAGGCCATAGAGGGAATTGCGGAAACCATCGAACGGGCGGCCGTGGAACTCTTCGAGAAGGTGCTTTCCGAAACGCCGCTCGACATCGTGTAGCCGGGCCGGGGTTTTCCCCGAGAAAACACCATGCACGATGCCGTCAATGGTGCTAAAATAATGGCATTATGGCAAAACGGAAACGCGGACGCGGCGGAAAAAAGAATGCCGCCGACAGCAGGAGAGGCAAAACCGACGAGCGCGTACCGCGCAACGCACGGGAGGAACGGGAACCCTTCATCCATCCCGAGACGGCAAACTCCATATGGGCGACGGCGTTCATCTGTATCGCGATCGTGCTCACGCTCGCGGGATTCGGACTCGCCGGACCCGCCGGAGTTCTCATGTATAAAGGCTTGAACGCCCTTCTCGGTTGGGGCTATTTCATCCTTCCCGCAACCCTCTTTTTCAATGCCATCGTGCTCATCGTGGCCGGCCGCCGAAGGATCCTCGGCACGACGACGCTCGGCGCCCTTCTTTTGGTACTCTCGTTCCTTGGCACGATCGAGATCCTTTCCCCCGGCAATGGCGGATGGCTTGGCCTCGCCCTCGGCTCGCTGCGGACCCCATTCGGCACGATTGCTTCACTCGTCATCAACCTCTTCATATTGATAATTTCGATCCTTGTTACGGCGAATGTTCCCCTGAAGATCACGTGGCCCAAGAAGGAAGAGATGACGGATGAGGCCGAAGAAGAGGAGGAGACGCCGCTCATCGTCACCGGAACGGAACCGGAAAAGGGAGGAGTCGCCGAAGAGGCGTCGGATGCCGAAGGAAAGAACGGCAAGGGCGCGAAAGATAAAAAAGAGAAAGATGCCGCCGCGGGAGATCTCGCCGTGGTCCACGCGAAAGACGGCAATGAACTCGGCAAATCAAAGAAGAATCCTCCCAAAGCGCCCGTCTTTGCAAACTACGTGCCGCCGCCGCTCTCGCTCCTCAAGTCCGATTCGAGCAAGCCGACGACGGGCGACCTTCTCGCGAATGCAAACATAATAAAGAGGACGCTCGAATCATTTGGTATCGCAGTCGAGATGGGCGAGATCAATGTAGGCCCTGCGGTCACGCGTTATACGCTGAAGCCCGCGGAAGGAATGAAGCTCTCACGCATCACGGCACTCAATCCCGATCTCGCGCTCGCCCTCGCCGCACACCCCGTGCGCATCGAAGCGCCGATTCCGGGCAAGTCGCTTGTCGGTATCGAGGTGCCGAATAAGGCGGCCGCCTTGGTACGCCTCGGCTCGCTCATGAACTATCCGGAATTCCAGACATCGGGACCGCTCAGCTTCGCCCTCGGCCGCGACGTATCCGGCGAACCGATCTTCGCGAACATCGAGAAGATGCCGCACATGCTCGTTGCCGGTGCGACGGGATCCGGAAAATCGATCCTCGTCCACGGGCTTATCACCTCGCTCCTTTATAAGAATTCTCCGGCCACGCTCCGCCTTGCGCTCATCGACCCGAAGCGTGTGGAGCTTTCGATGTACGACGGCATCCCCCATCTCATCACGCCGGTCATCACCGAGAACAAGAAAGCGCTCGGCGTGCTTCGCTGGGCGATCAGCGAAATGGAACGCCGCTACGAACTCCTCCAGCGTGCCGGGTCGCGCGACATCAAGAGCTACAACGGCTCGCACAAGGGCGAGGAGGCGCTTCCTTACATCCTGATCGGCATCGACGAGATGGCCGACCTTATGAGTTCGTTCGGCCGCGACGTCGAAGGCGCGATTGTGCGCCTCGCGCAGATGGCCCGCGCAACGGGCATCCATCTCCTTCTTGCCACCCAGCGCCCGTCGGTCGAAGTGATCACCGGCCTCATCAAGGCGAACATCCCGGCGCGCGTTGCGCTCCAGGTGGCATCGCAGATCGATTCGCGCACCATTCTCGATACTGCCGGAGCGGAAAAACTGCTCGGTCACGGCGACCTGCTCTTCCTCTCGGCCGACCTCTCCAAGCCGAAGCGCATCCAGGGGTCATATATCACAGAGGAAGAATTGAAATCGGTTGTGAGTTTCATCAAAGAGAACAACAAGCCGCAGATGGCCGAAGGCGAAGGCAAGCCCGAAGTGGATGCGGAGCAGGAAAATATAGACAAGGCAGGTCCGATCGCACCCGAAGGTCTCGACGCTTTTCTTCAAGGCGGTGGCGCGGGCGGAGAGGGTGACGAGGCGGAAGATGATCTTTTTGACGAAGCGCTCGCCACGGTTGCCGAAGCGAAGAAAGCATCCGCCTCGCTCCTCCAGCGTCGGCTCAAAGTCGGTTATGCGCGCGCCGCGCGGTTGCTCGATCTCATGGAATCCGCCGGCTACATCGGTCCCGGCGAAGGTGCAAAGCCCCGCGACGTGGATATCGAAAAGATAGAAGAGCGACTCTCGTAGAAGGTGGACTAATTCCTCGCTCCCGCATAAAATGAGGGCATGGAAACGGATGCCGTATCGTTCGAACAATTCTTCTCCGAACGGATCAAGGAACGCGGGGTGACGCTCAAGAAACTGGCCGATGCCACGGGCATTGCGCCTATGCATATCGAAAGCCTTCTTCGGGGCGATTTCGATACCCTGCCTTCCGCGCCCTACCTCCGCGGTTATCTCCTGCGGCTCGGCGACGAGCTCGGCTTCGATGGCGAAGAGTGGTGGAAGCGTCTCCGCAAGGACGGCACCATAAGGAACTACTCCGGGGCGGCGGATACGCTTCCGCGCAATCGATTCATCAGGGAAACGCCTCCGAAATACCTCTGGCTGATCGCCGCCGCCGCGCTCGTTGTTGTCTATTTCGCATTCCAAGCGCCGCACATTCTCGGTACGCCGATCATAACGGTAAACTTCCCGGATGCGAATCCTTACACGACGACATCGAGCACCATCACGCTTGCGGGGACGGTAGCGAACGCCGACACCCTCTATTTGAACGATACCCAGCAGATCCCCATCGCACCCGACGGTTCCTGGCAGGAGACCGTTCTCCTTGGCACCGGACAGAACCCGTTCAAAATTTCGGCAAAAAAATTCCTCGGCGGGCAAAGTTCCATTACCGAAACCATCCTTTATGAACCGATAGGCGGAGCTACAAGTACGCCGGTCCAGGGCGTCGGATCCCCGGCCCCGACGGCCTCCACCACAAATTCGACCACGAATCCCCCGGCACTCTCTACCGACCGGACTCCGACGTCGACAGCGTCGGGAACGCCGCACCCCTAAGGATTTCGGGCTATTTTCTTGAAGGTTTCTTTATACCGCTTCTGGTATAATGAACCCATGACACCACATAAAAAACCGAAAACGGCGGCACCTTCGAAGACCGTGCATTCAAAACAATCCCCGGCGGCCGGATCCTCCAAAGACCTCGACAATCTTCTTTCATCGCTCCAGGAAAAGTTCGGCGAGGGGTCCATCATGCGCCTCGGCGAGGTGACCAAGGTGGACGTGGCTGTCGTCTCGACGGGTTCGTTCTCGCTCGATCTCGCACTCGGCGTCGGCGGCCTTCCCCGGGGAAGGGTAGTCGAAATATTCGGCCCCGAATCGAGCGGCAAGACGACGCTCGCGCTGAATGTCGTGGCTCAGGCACAGAAGCAGGGCGGCAAATGCGCATTCATTGACGCCGAGCACGCCATGGATCCGGAATACGCGAAGAAACTCGGCGTGAACGTGAACGAACTTCTCATCTCCCAGCCGGACAGCGGCGAGGAGGCGCTCAATATCCTTGAAAGCCTTGTCCGTTCCGGCATGATCTCGGTCGTCGTCGTGGACTCGGTCGCGGCGCTCACGCCCCAGGCCGAGCTTGAGGGCGAAATGGGAGAACAGCACGTCGGCCGCCAGGCGCGCATGATGGGCCAAGCACTCCGTAAACTCACCGCTCTCGCCGCGAACACGCAGACGATGATCATTTTCATAAACCAGATCCGCATGAAGATCGGCGTCATGTTCGGCAACCCCGAAACGACGCCGGGCGGCCGCGCGCTTCCCTTCGCGGCATCGGTACGCATCGACATCCGCCGCATCGCTCAGGTGAAGAAAGGCGAGAATGTCGTCGGTAATCGCGTGAAAGCGAAAGTAGTGAAGAATAAAGTGGCCCCGCCGTTCAAAGCTGCGGAGTTCGATATTCTCTTCGGTGAAGGGATATCGTACGAAGGCGACGTATTGAACGCAGGAGTGGCGCGGGGCGTGGTAAAAAAAGCAGGCTCGAGCTTCAGCTTCGAAGGGGAACGTCTCGGCGTAGGCTTCGAGGCTGCACGCACGAAATTGAGAGAGGATAAGAAATTGCTCAATGCGATAAAAGAGAAAATAGTCAAAGCGGATGAATCGCCGGATGGGAAAGGCGCGGAAGGCGGCGCAGAGGAATAATCCAAAAACGACTGCACCGAGAACGGTATCGTGCAAAAGCCGCAGGAATTCCTGCGGCTTTTTTATACGATATGAACGGTATGGTTATCCGGCAGTGGACTGGCCCGCAGGAGAGACCTGAGATCCGGTTCCGGAATTCCCAAGTTCTTTATAGGCGAAATACGATATGGCAAGAACGGCAATGATCGCCACAACGATAACGAGGATGACGCCGAGCGCCTTATGGGAGGAGTGAGATGCCGTCACTTCAGATGCTTCCGGGGTTGCGGAAGAAGGAGAAATCCCCGGAACCGGTTGGCCATGAGCCGTCTCGACGCCTGCTCCGGGAGATGCGGCGGCGGGTATTTCGCGTTCCATGGCAAGACCCTCGATGGTTACGTTCTGAAACTGCGGCAGTCCGCCACCACTCATCTTCATTGATTCAATATCGGAATGCATCGTGCGCACCTTCACTTCGGCCGGAGGCGGAGGAACTCCCGGAATGTCGTTTTGCGGATCCATACCGCAATTTTACCACAGAAACAGGGATGTATCTGATATAATGAACATATGAATAAAAAACGGCTCGCTGTATGGCTCACCATCCTGGCCATCGCCGCGATCACCGTTGTGGGTGGCGTACGGTATTACAAATACCATCACAACACCGCCCTTCCTGCACCAGTGGAGAATTCGGGAGGCTCCTCATCCACGAGTACCACGGCGACAACGGTATCCTCCTCCATCGCCTTCATTTATGAAAATGACCGCTTCCAAGGCGGTGACCCGTATAACAACGCGGAATTCGTCCTGTATGATACCGCCGATGGATCGTCCACCACACTCAAAGCATTCGATGCGTCCTTCGCGCCGCTTTCCGATGTCTGGCAGTGGAAAACATCCGACGGGATGCCGATCGTCCTCTCCACGATCTATAACAACACCGCCACGACATCGGAGATCGAATTCTTTGATCCGCAGACGGACACTGTAAACAGTACGACCATCGTCCATTCACCGATCATCGATCCTAACGCTTCGATCGGGATATCATCCATGGCGGAAAAAATTGCATACTGCGACGACGAGGGTCAATTCATCGTCCTCAACGCTGAGGACGGCACCAAGCGGACATTCGATTCCCTCCCCGCGCCGGCATGCTACACAGGAGCAGCAGCACAGGGGCCGTTGTTTTTGCGGAACGGAACATCGCTCTACTACGTCGTCACCCCTCTCATAAACGAGAAGACCGGCGCATATACGTTTTCGCAAATATGGAAACTTGATTTTACGACCGGCACGGATACCAGGGCTTCCTGGATCGATGTACGTCCCACGAACTATCGTATAAGTCCCGACGGGACGCAGTTCGCGGATATACAATACGGGGGGTTCACCATACGGGACCTCGCCGGGGGACCGGAAGATCCCGCGTACGACCAGTCATCCGCCATAGACTCATTGAGGATCGCGAGGGATGTGACCCTTCCCAAGGGCGCGGTCGTGGGAGATATCATGTTCACGCAGGACGGCAAAGGGGTCTTTTATTACACCTTCACTTATTCCACAACGACGGGTGGCAGTGAGCAACCGGGGAATTATGAATTGGGCTATTACGATAGTATCGCCGATAAAAATTATTATCCCCTCTCCGGATCGTTCCCAAAGATCATCGGTATGAATCTTCTCGGTAGCCTCGACAAAGACCATCTCGTTTACGAAACGATCGCGGTCCCTTTTATGGGTACAAGCCAGGCCGGCCACATCATAGCGAGTACGGGATCGTCCTCGCTCTATATTCAGGGAGTGGACTCCGCGCCAAAGCTCATAGATACCGGCATCGCCGGCTTTTCCCTGAAATCATTCCTCTTCTCGAAGTAATCTTCGTTTCCGCGGGAACGAAAAAGGTCCTCGATGAGGACCTTCAACGTAGTGGCCCGGTCCGAATTGAGACTGTTGCTCTTATTCCTGCATCTGCTTCAGCGAAAGGCCGATCCTTCCGTCGTCCACTTTGACGATCTTCGCGCGGACGAAATCGCCGAGCTTCACGACATCTTCCACTTTCTTGACGAATCCAGGTTTGAGCTCCGACACGTGGATCATGCCATCGCGGCCCCCGCCGATGTCGACGATGGCGCCGAATTCGAGGATCTTCACGATATTGCCTTCCACGATCTCGCCCACCTTGTATTCGCGGGTCATACCCGTGATCTCCGCAACCGCGGCTTCGACATCCTCGAGCTTCATGCCCGAAATGAACACGCCGCCGTCCTCTTCGATATCGATGCCGGAAAGTCCGTACTTCGCGATAAGGCCGTTGATCATCTTACCGCCGGGACCGATGACCATGCCGATCTTATCGGGGTCGATCTTGAACTGACGGATCGTCGGAACGAACGGAGAAAGGCGTTCACGGTGCGTCGGGATCGTCCCCGTGATCGTCTTCAGGATATGCACGCGCGCATCGCGGGCCTGCGCGAACGCTTTTTCGAGAATTCCGATCGTGAGGCCGTCCACTTTGACGTCCATCTGCATACCGGTCACGCCATCAACGGTGCCCGCGATCTTAAGGTCCATGTCGCCATGGTGGTCTTCGGGACCTTGGATATCGGTGAGTACTTTGTACTGGTTCACATCGGCCGTACCGTCGGTATTGAACGCCATCATAAGGCCCATTGCGATGCCCGCCGCCGGCTTTTTGAGGGGCACGCCGGCATCCATCAATGCGAGCGACGCGGCACAGACCGTGGCCTGCGATGACGAACCGTTCGACGACATGATCTCCGATACCACGCGGATCGTATAGGGGAACTCTTCCTTCGTCGGGATGAGGCGCTCGAGCGACTTGCGCGCGAGATTGCCGTGGCCGATCTCGCGGCGGCCCGGACCGCGGAAGTTGCCGATCTCGCCCACCGAGAACGGCGGGAAGTTGTAGTGAAGCATGAAGCGGCGCTTGGCGTCCGTTTCCATCGTCTCAATGATCTGTTCCGCGCCGGGGGCGGCAAGCGTCACGACCGCGAGTGCCTGCGTATTGCCGCGGACGAAAAGCGCCGATCCGTGAGTGCGGGAAAGGAGCGAGACTTCGGCATCAAGTGCGCGAACCTCGTCCAGTTTGCGGCCATCCGGACGGAGATCCTTTTCGAGTACGTTTTTGTGTACGATATCGTTGATCTCATCTTCGAACATCATGTCCGCCGCTTTCCAATTCACCGGCTTCCCGTTCGCCTCGAAGGTTTCCTTGAGATGTATGAACATGGCCGTCTTGAGGGCGCCAATCGCGCTCGCGTGTTCCATCTTCGTCGGCTGGTAGACGGCCTTTTCGAGCCGGCTATCATCCGAAAGATACGATTGGATGGCGGTTTTGAGCTCTGCGTTCGGCTCCGCATAGGCGACCTCCGCCTTCGGCTTACCGATCTCCTTGCGGATGGTTTCCTGGAACGCGATGAGTTTGTTGATGTCCTCCTGTGCAAGCTTGAAGCCGTCAACGACATCCTTCTCCTGGGCATCGAGGCCCCCAAGCTCGATCATATTGATCCTGTCGCGCGAACCGGACACGAATGCATCGAACACGGTCTCGTGCGTATTCACGTACGAGCTGTCGGGATTGATCCTGTAATACGGGGCGGGGTTTGCCGCATCCGACGGGAATTGGGCGACGCGAACGCCGGCGACCGGCCCGTTCCATGGGATGTCGGAGATATAAAGTGCGGTCGAAACGCCAAGCAAGCCCACGAACTCCGGATCGTTCTCTTCGTCGATCTGCAGTACCGTCACCACCACCTGGATATCGCGGCGCATGCGGCCGTCGAAAAGCGGCCGGATCGTGCGGTCAACAAGACGGCCGGCGAGGATCGCTTCCTCCGACGAACGTCCTTCGCGGCGCACGTAGCGCGAACCGATGATCTTGCCCGCGGCATAGAACCGCTCTTCATAATCCACTTTGAGCGGCATGTAGTCGAGATCCACATCCTTTCGGCCCATCACCGCCGTAGCGAGCACCACCGTCTCGCCATATTTCGCGAGCACCGCCGCATTTGCCTGTTCGGCGAGCGGCGACACTTCGATCGTCAATTTCTTTCCGGCAACCTCCGTTGAAAACTGTTTCTTTTGCAGCATGGTGCGTTATAAAACGCGGGTCCCGAGAGCATTGTCATCCTGAGCACTGCATACGATCGCTTCTTTCATCCTCCCTCCGCGATCCCGCGCACTGCTCGGAATGACCCCTCTTTACCGCGCTTTGATTATTTTTTTATTGTCTTGTCGTCCTGCGATACCGCGACTTCATAATCGCCCGCGGGATCGTCTCTATGTTGATGAATTCGTCCGCCGCTTCGACTATTTTTGACGATGCGCTCCGCCTGAATGAGGCGACCTCGACCACGCATCCCCCTCCCCATTTCAGATAATTGACGAGCGGCACAAAATCGCCGTCGCCCGTCACAAGTATGACCACATCGAGCGAGGGCATCATCCGGATCGCATCCACTGCAATACCGACGTCCCAATCGCCTTTCTTCATGCCGCCCGCAAAGATCTGCAGGTCTTTCATGCGAAGCTCGAAACCCGCCTTCTCAAGCGCTTCAAAAAAACTGGCCTCGGAAGATCCTCCGTTGCCGATCATATCCGCCGACGCCGCAGATGCAGCCAAACGGGCCCGATTTTGGGCGGCGGTCTCACGCGAAGAATGCTGAGGCTCCACGCCTTCGCTCTTCACCACATATGCCATCGCCCGAATAAGCTGCCGGTCGCCCACCAGATGCTTGATGAGCTCCGCATAGTTCACCCTGCCTTGGTACAGATTTTTTGCCGAATGGTAAAGATTCGACACATCAACGAAAATTCCAACCCGCTGGTTGGAATTGGCCACGCCCTGTCTCATTATTTCTTAAGTTCGAGCTTCTTGATCAACTTTTCGTACGAGGAAGGTTCATGCTTCTTAAGATACGCAAGCAGCTTGCGGCGGCGCGATACCATCTTCAAAAGGCCGCGGCGCGAGTGGTTGTCCTTCGGATTCTTCTTAAGGTGCGCCGCAAGTTCATCGATCTGGCGCGAAGTCATTGCGATCTGAACCTGGGCGGAACCCGTATCCTTGTCGTTGGTCTTATGCTCTCCGATGATGCGGGATTTTACTCTTTTGGTAAGCATTGATGATATGATAACTCATTATCGAAAATTTAGCAAGGGACCTTCCCGAAACGCCGGGGATATAAGCAGCACCATAGAACATTGTGCGACAGATAGAGGTATAATGGTCGTATGGCCGCAACAAAAGAAAAGGAGGAGGGATCCGCGCCAACGACCGAGCTCGAGCGCTGGGTTCGTACCTACCTTAATTATCTCACGATCGAAAAGAACCGTTCGCGTAAAACGCGTGAGAATTACGAGCGCTGCCTTTCGAAATTCCTCGCATTCACGAAGATAAAATCCCCCGCGAACATCACGATTGACCTTGTAAGCGATTTCCGCAATTCGCTCGACGAACAAGGGCTTAAAAAGGTCACGCAGGGCTATTATGTGATCGCGATCCGCAACTTCCTCAAGTTCCTGCGCAAGCGCGACGTGGAAACGCTCGCCGCCGAAAAGATAGAGCTGCCGAAGGCCGGCTCGCGCCAGATCGAAACGATCAGGCCGGAAGACCTCGTGAGGCTCCTTGAAGCACCCCTCGCGTCGGCGGCCGCAAAGAAGCGCAGCCCCTTGCTCCGTGATCTGCGGGACAGCGCGATCCTCGAGACGTTCTTTTCGACCGGTCTCCGCCTCGCCGAGCTCTGTTCGCTCTCGCGCTACGCCGACTGGAAGCGCGGCGAGATCTCCGTACGGGGAAAAGGCGACAAACTGCGCGTCGTCTTCATCTCCGACCGCGCACGGGACGCGATCAAAGCATATCTCGATAAACGCACAGATCCGGAAGAGAAACTATTCGTCAGTTTGGACAGGAAGGATAAAGTGATCGGCCCGATCACCCACCGGGCCGTCCAGCGCATCGTCGAACGCCGCGCGAAAGAAGCCGGTATTCCCGAACGCATCCATGCCCATCTTCTCCGCCACAGCTTTGCGACCGACCTTCTCATAAACGGCGCCGATCTTCGCTCCGTGCAGGAACTCCTCGGACACGCGAACATTGCGACCACGCAGATCTACACCCACCTCACGAACAAACAGCTTCGTGAGGTGCACGAAAAGTTCCACGACAGGAACGCTCAAAAATAAGGTGCTGGGGGTGGGACTTGAACCCACACGCCTTGCGGCGCCGGCTCCTAAAGCCGGTGCGTCTGCCATTTCGCCACCCCAGCAAGGGTGTAATTCCTATATATAGTAAGCGAAATCGGGATATTTGACAAGTATATAATAATATTGTAGTATATAAACAGTAGTAAAGCTTGAAAAATCTACTTGGAAACGAGGTGAAAGGCATGGCTGGCGTCCAACCAAATGCCGCAGCAACCGCTGCAGCAGCACAAGCAGAAGAAGGTCTCCTGAAGAAGTTCTTTCGCAAAATGACGGACTCGGCGACCACCGGCGGCAGCCAGGCGATCGTCGAAATTTTCGTCACGGAGATGAAAAACAGGTTCAAGGTCGCGAGAAGGAGGCTCTTCCGCGATCTCGATGAATTAGAGTGGCAGAACGGAACGTTCACCACGAATGACACAAGGAATCTCAGGGAGCGGCTCCGCAAGGCGAAGGAAGGATTCACGGAGCACAATCTCGTGTTCCTTCTGTGTCTCGCAACCGACGACCTTGAGGATAAAGCCGACAAGCGCAAGGATATCCTCAAACACCTGAACTCGCTGAGCGACAAAGATTTCGAGGATAGAATGTATACCCTCGACAACGACGTCGCACAGCAGGTCGTAAAGTGGTTTTGGGACAACGCCAAAGCAACGGGCGGGTTCATTCAGGAGAAATGGGAGAAGCACATGCCCAATCTCATGAGGGCAACCAGAGACCGCATCGTTGCAGGAGGCCACCGTATCGCCGATCAAGCGGCACGCATCAACGAAGCCGCTGAACGCCAGGCTTCTCAGATCAACAACGCCGCCGACAGACTCGACGGCAAACTGGGTCCGGGACTCTTCAGCAAGTGGCTGAAGTGACGAACGGCCGAGGAAAGGAATCGATATGGGAAACTGGTTTAGAGGTTTGCTTCGTGTAATTGACACCGTCACCTCCGCAGGGGCCCTCGCGCTCGGACGTGCGATCAAGATCGCCCTCGCAATAGCGATCGGCTGGCCGATTGTGATGATGGTCTGCGCCATGGCGGTCCCTCACCGGAACGCGCTCGTGGTCATGCCAATCGTGGCACTGGTCCCGCTGGTAGCCCTCCTGGAAATTACGCTCAGGATGGATTCGAGGATTCTCGGCTTCGGAACTGTGGGGATTGCGCTCGTCGCACATGCCCGCAAGGCGGAAGCGCGCAAGGCGATCAACGTCCTGCGCGGGATCCTCACATTCGAAATGCTCCTGGGGGTTTACCTGGCATGGGTTCCCATCGAACCCCGCTATGTGGCCCTTCTCACACTCATATTTTTCATCGCCGCATTAACGACGCATAAAGCGATCCGGTGGGGAGCGGTCCTCGCGATCGCATACTTTACCTTCATATTCGCGAAGGATGCGTACGCGAAAACGACGATCGAGAACCTGCCGCAGGGATACAGCGTTCTGACCTGCGGCAACACGGAACCCACCTACCTGCAGCTTCCGGCGACCATCACGCTCGCCGCCGGCTGCATCCATGGGCCCATCTACCTTCCTCCTCACACATGGATACAGTCCACGCTCGGCGGTCCGGACGACTGGATCGCCGTAAAGGGCAAGGATGGTGAGGTGAGCAAGGTGATCCGCTGGGAACCGCATCAGGATGGAAACCTCGGCGGTATCCTTAAAGGGGAACAGAAAATCGGGATAGAAGGGCAGGGAACCCTCACCATCACCGAAGATTTCACCGAATCAACCAAGTAGCGCAATTGCATTATTTTTAGGCCTCAGCGGATCATCGCTGGGGCCATTCTTTTTGCCCGGGATATATTGACAAAATCAGTAAAGTATGCTATTAATATAGATAGCCTATATCCCCCTTCCGGGGAATGGGGAAAGATATCATCGCGAACAAGAGAGGAGAAGCAATGAACCGTTATGAGAAGGATGCCGATGCAAACCTCCCGTCTTCCCCAACCTCCCGGAAGGAAGTTGAGGATTTCGTGAAGGCCCAAGCCGGCGACGACAGGAACGAATATGTCGTAGCCGCAACGATCCGGATCAAGGAAGGCGCGGATGTGCCATCCAAGATCTACGTCAAAAAGGGAAAAGTCTCATTCATCGTTTTCCCCGACGGGCGCATGGCGGAGTGGAATAACCGCATAAAAGTAGCGGCACAGCACCACTCGTCGCAGCAATCAAAACAGAAAGCGCGCGCCATCCCCGTCATACTGCCGTTACCCGTAAAGGATTGGGATCGCGATTTCCGCAAGGAAGCCGCGCCCAAACCGAAAAGGTCATGGTTTGGCAGAGTATGGGGAGTCATTGGAAGCACGGCCTCGAAAGCGAAGAAAGGCATCGCCGCTGCAGCACACGCTTGCGCCTCCGCCGGGATTCGGATGGGGCGCATCGGCAAGCGCATAGGCGGAATCTGCCTGATCGCCGCCCCCCTCTTCATCTGGCAGATGACGAAAAAAGTCTATAAGGCAACGAAAGCGGGATGGATAAAGACGCGGGGAACCAGAAGGAAACTTAAAAAATTTCCCGTCTGGGCCGCTGCAACGATGTTCATCTTCGCATGTTATGCAGGCGGCTTCCGTTTTCATAACCTCCTCGCCGCGGCAAGAGCCAACAGTGAAGAACAACCGAAGGTCCATATCTCAAAACCAGGTCCCGCTAAGTTATCCGTGAAACAATTGGATGGCGGCGGCGGCACGGAAACAGGAGGTAACGGAAACAACGGTAGCGGTGACACTGGCCAAAGCTCGCAGGGTTCGGGAGAAAGCGGATCATCGCAATCGAACGCCCCACAAGCGCCGGTACCGAGCACACCCGCACCGATCGGGCGCGACTGTACGTCGAGTACGAGCGGACAACTCACCATCTCGGCGTGCGCCTCGCGCGCGACGGGTACGGTGATCGAAGTGAACGGTACGATCACCAACAACAGCGCGCGCGACGGAGTTCTCAGCCTGCAGGAACACGGCATGGCGTACTACAATGGTTACGCAACGCCCGTGATGCATGGAGGCATGAGCTTCGGAACGAACTGGCACGGTACCATACCGTCAGGAACCAGTGTGAACTTCACGGCAAGGTTCATTGACGAAAGTGCCGGCTCCTCGCAGCAAATCGACAAGTTCGTCCTCTATTACTACTGGAGAGACGAGATGTCGGGAACATTTACACTTTCTGATATCCTTATTGGATCAAAGAAAGATTCGACCCCCGACGGTTCGCATCATGCGCCGTCGGGGAATTTTTTATATAGGGATGGTTTCCGATTTTATAAACAAACCAAAATCCCGCATTACTGCGGGATATTGGGATCTCATACCAAACGATCGGTCTGCTCCTAGCAGGACGTGACCGTTCCGGCACCGAGGAAGTTGCCGACAACGAGCGGAATGGCTTTCGCGAGAAGCGCAACACCGATCGCAACCGCAGCATAAAGGAGGGTTGCACCCGCGCTCTTCACCTTCTCGGGTTCACCACCGGCAGTAAGGTACTTGAATGCCGCGACGATAACGAAGATGATGGCAACGACGATAAGGAAGTAGAACGCCCACGCAAACACGATACAGAGGTCGTTCAGGATCGACTGAAGGCTCGTGATGTTGGCCGTAGGGACGTTGCCCGCACCAACGCCGGGCGCCGGAGCCTGAATGCCCTGCGCGAACGCGAGCGCCGGAACCACGAACGATATCGCCGTCGGACCGATCTTCTTCGCAAAGTTGATTACTTTGTTCATAAGGATAAAAGGATATCGACCTTTCGAAGTTACTTCATAAGGCTACCATGAACCGATTCTCCTAGCAAAATCACGTGGAGACAAGACCCGAGCTGCTTCCGCCGGAACTGCTGCCGGTCGAAACCGAGCAATTGAACGCACTCACTGAGGGACTTCCGGGGATCACGCTCGATACGATGGCAGGGAATCCGTATGCAATGAGGGCCACCGCGATACCGATTGCCGAATAAGTGAGCGTTCTCCTTGCTTTCGAGGTTTTTTCAGTGTCATCTCCGGCGGTAACGTACTGGAACGCTGCCATGACGATCATGATAATCGCAACCGCGAACAAAATCATGATCATCCAGGAGATGATATTGCAAAGAAACGCCATAAGGCTTGCCTTGTCGTAGACCGGCGACGATTGTGCATCCGCGACATTGAGACTGTACACGGCGAACAATCCGCCCGAAACGGCTAGCATTACGGTGAGCAATATCCCCGGGACCCGATCGATGAATTTCTTAATCATAGTAAGGGTGATTTTTCGACCGTTTGTTGGAATAATCGTCGCACGCTTTTGGGGAATTGTCCATCCCGCCACGGCCGCTACGAACCATTCAGGACGCTCTGGATGATGGATGTGATGCCGGTTGCAATAAGCGCCACCGCAAGTCCTATGGCGGCGTACGTAAGCGTCTTCCTCGCTTTGCCGAATTTCTCCGGCTCTCCGCTCGAGGTCATCATCTGGAATGCACCAATAAGGACCATTATCACCGTAAGCGGGATTGCGACATCTGTGGAAAGGAAAGCGATGACATTATTAACCACTGTCGGAAAGCTTGTGGTATTGAGTGGGTTAATGAGGGAAACGCTCCCCCCCGACGATCCGGAACCGCCCGAAGAACTTCCACCGGTTAATGTCGAAGCCATTGCCGTTGCCGCAAGCACCAGGAAAGAACCGAATGCCGCTCCAGCTCCGGCGACCATTCGATAAGCGCGTTTCATTGTTCTATTATAGCAGATAAACCATCCTACATGGGTGTGGAATTCCCGCAGAAACTCAGCGGGAAATTCACGCCGGGATATTGGTCGGAAACACCGATCGGCACGCCTTCACTCACTTTAAGCTTACAGGCGTCAGCCTGGGATATCCCGAGTTGGGCAAGGAATGCAGCCTCAGCCGCCTCGCGGTTCGCTTCGAGCGGCGTCGCAAGTATGGAAATAATAAAACTGCTGTCGGAAACGTTATAGACGATCTGATAATCCGCCTGATCCTGGAGGACCACAGTCTGGCCGTCCTGGGTGGTATACGCAGCGGTGCTATAGAAATTGTTCAGGGTGACAGTGCCGCGGCTCGTCCCGATAGTGATGGTACTGCTCCCACTCCCCGGCGCCGAAGAAGTTACCACATTGCCGGTTCCGGTTGAAGATGAATAGGCCCCGGTAGGCGTGGTCGTACCAAAGGGAATAGTGCCGGTCCCCGAACTGCCGGAAGGGCTTCCCTGCTGCCTCATAAAGAAAACAACACCGGCCGCGGCGGCAGCGATCACGATGATGACGAGTACTATGATAAGCGCTTTTTTCATGTCTCAAGTATTATATACCGCACGCTTTTCTTGTGGCGGGACCCCAAAGACTCCAGTTCGTGCCGTTCTTGGAAAGCTGACAGGCTTCCTGGACGTTGGTGGAGACAGTCTCGGCCGCCGCAACGCATTGTTTATAGAGATTCATATCTTTGATGGAGGTATGCGGATTGGAGCCGGTGTAGGGATTGGTGAACGCCGCAGGGCAATTAAGGCATCCTGACGAACCGGGTTTGCAGTTGGCGGGAATGGTATTCGCGGAAAGATTGATCTGGAAGAGTCCGACCGATGCGGGAAGGTTCCGCCCATTGGGGCCGGGGTTCGTGGAAAGGTCGCCTCCCGCCGCGGCGTTGCCACTGCTCTCGACGTTACATACACCGCCGGCAAGCGTTGAATTTCCAAGACAGCTGTACTGGCTGAGCGATGCTGCCGTACACGGCCCATTCGTCGGAGGTGTGCACTTTCCCGTCGGCGTCCCCGAACTCCCCGCAAATCCCGTCTGCGACGCCTGTTGACCCACCGATTCAAGACTGTTGGGCAGTGAAAGGTTCACAAGTCCGGGATTGATGATATAGAGGATCATATAGGATCCTGCAAGGAGAAGGATGCCCATAATGGCAGCCTTGATCCATTCTTTCGCATCGCTCTGGCCCGAGGGGTTCCCCACCGAAGCCATATATTTCACCCCTCCATAGACGATGATGCCGAAAGCAAGGATACCGGCGACGGACAATGCATATTGGTAGAAGTTTGCGACAAAGGCGGAGGGAGAAGAGGTGGCGGTCGTGGCGTACTGCCCGGGGATGGAAGCGGATATCTGCACTTGCGCATGAAGCGGTACCGGCATAAAGAACGAAAGCACGGCAATCCCCGTCGCACCGAGGAATAATGAAAGCGAGATGATTGCAAAAGTATTCTTCATGATCTCATGCGGTCAAGAACCGAATCCTGCGACCCCGGTGATATGGAACACTGAAATTATAGTATTCACGATGAGATAGGAGCAAAGCACGATAACGACGCCGACAACCGCACCGATCATTGTCTTCCGCGCCGTGCCGATCTTTTCGGGATTACCGCTCGAGATGATCATCATAATACCGCCGATGATGAAAAGTATCGGGGCAATAACGAAAAGTCCCGCCGACATTATAAGGTAGATTGTGTTAACGACCGTCTGAAGAAGATCGTCCAGGTTCGTGCAATTCGGGAGCGCTCCCGCCGGCAACGTGGTGCCGGTGCCGATGGGATAATTCCCCGTACACGATACGATGGGACCCCAATACCCCGGGGGCATCGCCCAGATGTCCGGCGCGGTCACCGTTGCCGATGCCACAAAGGGAATGGCAACCGCCACCGCGGCAGAAAGCAGGAAGAATGTAAAACGGGAAGCGGCCTTGATGCGAAGATTGTTGAGGAAACGATTCATGGGGGGAATAATGGACATCCGATCAGCCTCCGTTGATCTGGGACTGTGCCTCACTGAGCGCCGTCGTCGAATCGGCGGAACCGTCGAGTACTTGTGTAATGGCGGTATCAACGGCATCGCTGATCTTCGCGCTGTTCGACTCATACCACGATTTCGCCGTAAGGGCCTGCGATGCAAACACGGACATCACGGGATCGGTCATGTCGGCGGCTATCACGCTCCGGAGCGCGGGAGGGGCGCCGGTGTCCGATGTATAAATGTTCTCATCGGTGGCATTTGTGGTCAAGCCGATGACAAATTGCCATGCCGCGAGGGCATTCGCGCTGTTCTTATTCACCGCGAGCCCGTTATACTTCGCATAATTCACCGCCGCCGTCGCATTGTCGGCCTGCGGCATGGCCGCCACTCCATAATTGAGGAACGGCGATTTTGCCTTGATGGAAGCGAGCGCTGACGAATAATCAAAAATGATAGCGACCTTACCTTGAGCGAAGGCATCGAGAGCATTACCCATACTGTCATTCCAGGTATAGTAAGGCGACGAGGCGCTTGAGAATTGAAGATAGAAATCGAATGCGTTCTGTCCTGCCGCCGCGGACGTTCCTCCCGTGGAAGCGAAGGCTACCGACGAACCGTCGCTCGAAAGCATTTGCGTACCATTCTGAAGCATCATAAGAAATACAATATCGGATGCATTTCCGATACTCGCTGCCGAACCGCCGAGCGCCGCAGCGGCTTGTGTGATCTGTCCGGCGGAATTCTCCTGCCGCAAGAGTGGAATATCACCGTCGAACTGGCTCCATGTTTTTGGCAGCGTCGCAATGCCTGCCGTATTCAAAAGGTCTTTGTTGTAGATCATCGCAAGCGTGTCCACGGAAAGCGGAAGTGCATAGATATATCCGCCCGAGACGAAGTCACGGGAAACCACATCGGGAAAATCCTGGCCGAGGGTCGTAAGATTGAAAGTCGATGCGAAGTTGGTTGGGACGGGCAACAGCACGTTCTTCCACTGCGGGAGGTCGCGATTGCCTATTTCAAAAACATCGGGCCCGTTGCCCGCAGCAATCGCGCTGAGTACTTGGTTTTGATAGTTCGCGGCACTGATCTGCGTATATTTGATGCTCGTCTGCGTGCCGGAGCCAGGACCCGTATATTTTGCGATCATATCATTGAACGCCTTCGGATCGTCGGTTCCCCAGATCGTGAGGTTCTGCGCCGAATAGCCGCTGGTGCTTGAACGAAGATTGAGAATGAAAATCGCAAGGCCGGCGATCACAACAAGCGCAACGATGGCGATGATTATGATCTGACGCTGGGTAAGTTTGGTGGGCATTGATAATGAGGGGAAAAGCGTCCGACTCCCCTCCCGATACGGAGGAGATGGCTAGATCGTGACCGTCCCTGCGAGTCGATCGCCGGAATTCAGGTTCATGATGCGTACGCCCTGCGCGGAACGGCCGGTTTTACGGACGGCCGAAAGTTCGGTCCGGATCATCTGGCCTTTGGCAGAAAGAGCGAATATCTCCTTCTCACCCGTAATGATGTGTGCCGAGATGACGACTCCCGTCTTCGGCGTCACTTCCGCGGTCTTGATGCCGGATCCGCCGCGCGCCTGCTTCTTATATTCTTTAAGCGATGTCTGCTTCGCGAAGCCGTGCTCCATCACGATGAGGAACATCGCATCGTCTCCTTTGATTATATCAAATCCGGCAACTTCGTCGTTCTGTTTTTTGAGTTTGATCGCACGGACACCGGCGGCAGTGCGTCCCATCGGACGCGCCTGCTTTTCGTCGAAGCGGATGGATTGTCCCTGGCGGGTCGCCAGAATAACCTGATCGTTGCCGGTGGTCAGCTTGGCCCATTTGAGGGCATCCCCCTTCTTGAGCTTCATTGCAATAATGCCGTTACGACGGATGTTCTCGAAATCCGTAAGCGGGGTCTTCTTTATAAGGCCCTGCTTGGTGACCATTATGAGGTATTTCTTCGGCTCTTTTTTCGAAGAATAATTGACGATTGCGTTCACGTGCTCGTCGGACGGCAGTTCGAGGAAGTTTTGGATGGCCCGCCCTTTCGAGGTGCGTGTGGCCTGCGGGATCTCATAGATTTTCGTCTGGAACACGCGTCCTTTATCGGTGAAGAAAAGCACGTTGTCATGCGTGTTCGCACTGAAGAAATGAGAGAGGAAATCCTCATCGGCAACATCGGAACCGATAAGCCCCTTGCCGCCGCGGCGCTGGACTTTGAAGGTATCCGGCGGAAGCCGTTTGATGTAGCCGCCGGCGGAAACCGTCACCATCGCTTCCTCCTCCGGCACGAGATCCTCGTCGCTCACGGATTCAGGCGCCCGGGAAACGACGCGCGTTCGACGCTCATCCCCATACTTTGCCCTTATTTCGCCAATTTCATCCTTGATGATTTTCACGATACGCGCCGGACTCTTTAAGATGGCTTTCAGATCTTCTATGAGAGTCCTTTTTTCCTTAAGCTCGGCTTCGATTTTGAGCCGCTCGAGTGCGGCGAGCGACTGGAGGCGCATTTCAAGGATCGCCGTCGCCTGCACGTCGCTCAATTTGAAAAGTTTCATGAGTGCGGCATGCGCCTCATCTTTGTCTTTCGACTTGCGGATGGTGGCGATCACACGGTCGATCGCATCGAGGGCGATCATCAATCCTTCGAGGATGTGGGCACGCTCTTCCGCCTTGCGGAGATCGAATTGCGTGCGGCGTTTGATCACCTCCTTGCGGTAGGCCAGATACTCACGCAGGATATCCTTAAGCGCAAGCAGCCGCGGCACGAGCCCGCCGTTTTCGGACACAAGTGCGATCATATTCATATTGAAATTCTTCTCGAGGTCGGTGTGCTTGTAGAGCCAGTTGAGAACCTTCTGTGGCGCCACGTCGTTTTTGAGCTCGATCACAATACGCATGCCCTCGCGGTCCGATTCGTCGCGCAGGTCGCGGATACCCTCGATCTTCTTGTCCTGTGCAAGCTCGGCGATCGTCTTGATGAGTTCCGCCTTGTTCACCTGATACGGGATCTCGGTGATGACAATATCGAACTGCCGGCTGTTCTTCTTCTCGATGATCTCCGCTTTCGCGCGAGCAAGGATCGCCCCTTTGCCCGACATATATGCCGCCTTGATCGCCTTCGCATCGTAGATAATGCCGCCCGTCGGAAAATCGGGGCCTTTGATGAACTCGCAGAGGTCTTCACTCGTCGCATCGGGGTTGTCGGCAAGATGCAGAACCGCATCAATCACTTCACCAAGATTGTGCGGTGCAATGGACGTTGCCATACCGACGGCGATGCCGAGCGTGCCGTTCAGGAGAAGGTTCGGGAGTTTCGCGGGGAGCGTCTTCGGCTCATTGCGCGTGGCATCGTAATTCGGCATCCACTCAACCGTCTCTTTTTCGATATCAAAAAGCATCTCTTCGGCGATCTTGGCAAGTTTGGCCTCCGTATAGCGATAGGCCGCCGGCGAATCGCCGTCGATCGAGCCGAAGTTGCCCTGGCCGTGCACGAGCGGATAGCGCATGGAAAAATCCTGCGCCATGCGTACCATTGCGTCATATACCGAAGCGTCGCCGTGCGGATGATAGCGCGCGAGCACCTGACCGATCACGTTCGCGGACTTACGGAACTTGGCGCTCGCAGTGAGTCCGCTGTCCCACATATCCCAAAGAATCCGGCGATGTACCGGCTTGAGACCGTCACGCACATCGGGGAGAGCGCGCGAAACGATCACCGACATTGCATAGTCGAGATAGGATTGTCCGAGCTCCGAAGTTATTTCGCGTGGTTCTATTTCCGCCATAATAATGGTTGATTATACAAGGATATCGGCATCAATGCGACGATTGAATATATTCATGACCGCCCGTAAAAACATTCGCGAGACCGGAGAGGTCATTCCCTACAGTATGCCAGAAACCGGGACCGGATGACGAAGGATTCGCGGCAGAAACGGAAGGAACGGGAACCGCAGCAGTGGTAGATGCCACCTGTCCGTTTTCTCCGGACGGCGCCATCACGATATCATTGAAATAGAGGACCCATATCGCAACCACGATTACTATCACTACCGCACTCGAAACGATAAGCACTTTCCGCTTCGCCCCATCATCGAGCGATTGCACTTCTTCGAGAAGATCGCGGCCGTTCTTTCCCATAGCGATAGAGTGGAGGGTATCCGGATTCAAACCGCGCGGAGTACGATCGCCCGGCCTTTATTCTCAATAATATCCTTCTGTTTGAACACCAGTTTATCCATCTCTTCCCCTTTCGTGCCGAGCGCCTTCAGGAACGGCGTGGCATCTTTAAAGAAAGAAGGGATAACGATCCTGGCTTCAAGCTGCTTCGCTATCTTGGCCGCAACATCAGGTTCGAGAAAATGTCCTCCGCCAACAGGCAGGAAAAGCACATCAGGGTCGGCCAACTCCTCCATGAGGGTTGCGTCGAGCGGAGTTGAAAGGTGGCCAAGGAAAACAAATTTCATGCCCTCCCAAAGAACCGAGTATGCCGTTTTTATGAATTTGTCCGTGGACTCGCCCGCCACGGGGTATCCCATGATCCCTATGTCCTTTTCTTCGTATTCTCCCGGAAAGGAGATTGCAAGGCCGGATATATCATCACCCACAACCGCCGCGTCTTCCGTTGAGGCGGTACCGATAAGAGTTTTCAAAGTGACGTCTGCTTTCAGTCGGTTGTTTTCGGGATTGATGAGAACCGATGTCTCCCCGCTCTGCAGACGGAAACATCCGTTACCAAAATAAGTGATGACCATATGCGTACATTTTAGCAGAAAAGTCGTGCTATTTCCAGCGATATGATATCATAAAACCAACAGGTACCATGCCCGAAGAATCACTCATTAAAGAAAGGTTCGGGGAGGAACAGTGCGACATGCTCTTCGATACGGACCTTATGGGCCGCATCACTATGGTGCGCTTTTTCAACGCAAAACTCGCACAAAAGCTCGGCTATACGGAGCAGGAACTCATCGGCCACAATATCCTCGATTTCCTTGTAGACGCCCAATCGGTCGCGGGGGCTGAGCATTTTGGAAAGCTCTATTCAAGCGAAGCGGCGTTCCGCGCGAAAAGCCGCAAGATACAACTGAAGAACGGCCAATCGGTGATCGCGGAAAGTTACCTTATGCCGATGTACGGCCCTAACGGAGCTCTTATCGGCCATCGCGGCATGGAGTTTTTCACGCCCGAAGCAGTGCAATAAGAAATAGGAAGAGGTACAGCACCGTCCGCGCCGAAGCCCTTGCAAAAAGGCGGATTTCCTCTATAATCATCCTCATGTCGCAAACAGAAGAACCCAAGGCCGCCGCAATCGCGCAGGCCATCAAGACCGAGCTTTCCGCCGCCGCCTGGCCCAAGGAGGGAATGATCATAGACGTGGAGCTTATGAAGAAATTCCCCCGTAAGGCCTATTTCGATATGGGCCGCTTCGGCACGGGTATCGTCTACGGTGCCGAGGTATCGAACGCCCGCGAAGCACTCCGCGGCCTCAACCCCGGTGAGAAAATCCAGGCGAAGATCGTCGCACTCGACGGCGAAGAGGGCCTCATTGAACTTTCGCTCGCGGAAGCGGGCAAACAGAAGCTCTGGGCTCAGGTGAAGGAACTCACGGAATCCGGCGAGGTTATCAAGGCGAAGATCGTCGCGGCAAATGCAGGAGGCCTCATGACGACCGTCATCGAGGACCTTAAGGCGTTCCTCCCTGTTTCCCAGCTTTCCCTTGAGCATTATCCGAAAGTTCCGGACGGCGACCGCACGAGAATCGCTGAGGAGTTGAAGAAATTCGTCGGGCAGGAGCTCAACGTAAAGATCATTGATGCGAATCCTCGTACCAATAAGGTGATCGTCTCCGAGCGCGAAACGCTCACGGCAAACGTGAAGGAGCTTCTCTCTGCCTATGCCGTCGGTCAGATAGTGGACTGCATCGTCTCGGGCGTCGCCGACTTCGGTGTCTTTGTCCGCTTTGCCGACAATCCGCAAATCGAGGGCATGATCCATATCTCCGAGCTCGACTACAAGCTTATCGATAATCCGAAAGAGCTCGTGAAAGTGAACGATCCGTTGAAGGCCAAGATCATTGATATCAAAGAGGGCCGCGTCTTCCTTTCGCTCAAGGCGCTCAAGGAGGATCCATGGACGAAACTCCCCTCCGAGATCAAGCCGGGCGCCACGATCCAAGGCCGCGTCTACAAGTTCAATCCATTCGGCGCCGTGGTCGCGCTCGAAGGCGATCTCCAGGGTATGGTGCACATTTCCGAATTCGGCGGCCAGGAGGAAATGAAAAAAGCACTCGCCATTGGCCAAAGCTATCCATTTGTCATCGATCAGGTGAAGACGGAGGAGAAGCGGATTACATTGAAGACAAAGAAATAACAAAAGGGCCCCGCAAGGGGCTTTTTTATTTCACGCGATATTTACAGGCGGCATGAAATCCGCTATCCTATATCGTGTTCGAGCCGCGATAGCTCAATGGTAGAGCATCCGCCTGAAGAGCGGAGTACAGTAGTTCGATTCTACTTCGCGGCACAATTCACCGCACGCAAAAACCCCGCAGGGGTTTTTTGCTATTGCGCTCTGTTCGAAAAGAGGTTTAGAATGCAGGCAGAAGTAAGATTCACAATCCACGTTAAGGCCCAGCAGGAGGGAACTATGGCAAAAGTATTCATCACCGATCGGACCCCGTATCGCAGCGACGCAAAAGCACCACTATCGTTCGAGGATAACGTAGTAGTCATTCCTGGGCATGTCATCGATGAGCTTGAACTCCAACCGGAAGGGAGCGAAGTGCTTGCGGTCCTCGACGGACTGAAGGCAAAAGGCGATCTTAGCAAAGGAGTTGCGACGCCCAACGGCGGAGTGGTCATCGTGGACAACAGGATCAATAGGCCGAACGACCTTGCGCTCCGACCGATGACGAACGACAACATTCTTATTGGTGTAGCACTCAAATGGCGCGACCTTCTCCGAAGCAAGCGACAGCAACCCCAAAAGCCGCACCAGAGGTCGAATAGGGCCTTCGATGCAACAGAGAACATCATCCAGCACTTTTCGCTGAGTGAAGTCTGTGTGATCTCAAAGAGACCAAGTCTTCGCCTGAAAGCATCCAGCTATGGAATTCCCGCGGATGATTACCGGCACAACAAAATGGTGCAAAGCCCGAGCGAGATTTCGAGTGGCATGGTCACCATCCCGGTGAACCCGAATAATTTCTCCGAGCTGTGCCGACTGATCTGCGAGAGCGGAGCGGCCGGAACGACACGGGAAGTCCTGAACGGGCTCATTATCACCCCGGAACTTTACCCCAATGCATGCTGTGTTTTCGAGGCTGAGGGCAAAAGCATCCTTGCAATTCACAAAAGCGACGATGATCACCCGCCACGCTTCGTTCATGTCCCTAAACCGAAACCCCAACCCCAGATGGCAGACGGCATCCAGCCGCGCAATATCGGTCAAGCCTTCGAACTTGCACTGCTAAGGGACCCCTCCATCAAGCTCGTGGCACTTTCAGGAGCTGCCGGCAGCGGCAAGACACTGCTTCCGCTCCTTGCGGGTCTCGAGGCAATACGGGACGGGGAAAATTCGCAGCTCCTCGTATACCGGCCGAACATCGAACTGGGGAAGGAACTCGGTTTTCTCCCCGGTGATCTCGATGAGAAATTCGCGCCATGGATGAAGCCCGTCTTCGATCAATTCAAGTTGATGAACAAAACGGAATCAAAATCGAAGGACGCCAAGAAAAATAGCTTCAATATCAACGGCCTCTTGAAGGAGGGGAGGATTTCCATCGAACCGATCAACTTCATCCAAGGAAGGACATTGCAGGACGAATATGTCCTTGTGGATGAAGCGCAGAACCTTACGCCCGAACAGATAACCATGGTTGCAACGCGCGCCGGCGAACGCGCAAAGATCGTTCTCGGCGGATGTGTGACCCAGGTAGCGAACAAAGAGATCCTCGACATGGGCAATAACGGCATCACTTATATGATAAAGGTGATGCATGGAGATTCTCTTTTCGGCCATATCACCCTTGAAAAGTCGGTGCGCTCCCTGCTCTCCCAAAGGGTCGTGGAGCGTACGCAGTCTCAATGACGCAACAGTCCCCGCCCCGCAGTGCAACACGTTTGCACTGCGGGCTTTTCATTTACATGTACCCCCGGTAGGAATCGAACCTACATCAAGACCTTAGAAGAGTCCTGCTCTGATCCATTGAGCTACGGAGGCGCTTCGCGCATTGATAATAAACCAAAAATGCGATAGTTTAAAGGGCGGAGATGAATTACGTCCGGGCCGTCGTATACCGGTAGTACGCGTGCTTTGGGAGCACGTTGACTGGGTTCGATTCCCAGCGGCCCGACACTGGAAAACTTGTGAACAACTCTGTAAGATAAGCAGGCATGCGCGCTTAGCTCAGTGGTAGAGCAACTCCTTTACACGGAGTGGGTCCGGGGTTCGATCCCTCGAGCGCGCACCTTAGGAATTCAACGTATAGAAATTTTCGTAGAGCTTCGCCACAAGGAGCGGTCCCGTACCGCCCGGCGTCTTCGTATAGCGTATGTCCTTTTCGTCCGCACCTGCGGGATCGAAGTCGCCTACAACCTTCCCCTCCTCGTTACGGTTGAACCCAAAATCAATCACGAGCGTCCCGGGCTTCAGATGTTCGGCACCGAAGAGATGCGCCTTCCCTGCACCGCTCACCACAATATCGGCATCCCCAAGGCGCGAGTGAATATCGCGCACACCCGCATCGAGCACCACGAGTTCGCCGACCCGATTCTGGAGCCAGAATCCGACGGGCTTGCCGATAAGGAACCCGGCACCTACGACGACGGCCTTAAGGCCGCGCAGGTCGTCTCCCAATTCCCGCTTTATAATCTCCTCGGCCGTTGCGACCGACGGCGGCGCGACCCTTCCCCGTCCCGTATAGAACGCACCAAGCGCGGGCTCGCCCAGGCAATCCGCATCTTTGGTTTTTGGAACTGCATTGAGGACATAATAACGGTTCACCCGTTCCGGAAGCGGAAGCTGCACGATGAGAGCGCCGCAGTTCTTGGGCTCGGCCAGGCGGCCGACCTCGGCGCGGAGCGCATCGGTCGTGATGTCTCCTGCTAATTCATAAAGCCGGAAGTCGATGCCAAGCTCTCGCGCGGCGTTTTCTTTCTGCTTGAGGAAATTAATGGATGCCGGATCATCGCCGACGAGCACCGCACCGAAAAATTGTCCGGGTTTCGGGAGCAGGCGCAGGCGCGCAAGCACTTCTTCCGAGATGGCCTTTCCGTCAATGATCATGCGATTGAGCGTATCATGATTGCGGGGTGTTCTTCAAACTTGCCCAAAGATAGCGGGAGGCGAGACTGCGGTACGGCGACCACTTGGCGACGAGCGCAAGCGCGCGCTTCTCCGTGGGATGCACCCTCATATTATAGAGTTTCCGCATTGCATTCCGCAGACCGAGATCGCCATAGGAAAAAACATCATCGCGGCCGAGCGAAAAGATAAGGAACATTTCCGCGGTCCACCGTCCGATCCCCTTCACCTGCATAAGGTGCTCGATCACCTCCTCATCGCTCCATGAATCCATCTTTTTGAAATCCACCTTTCCGTCGAGCACGTTCCGCGCAAGGTCCTTGATGAAGCTCACTTTCATTTTCGAAAGACCGCACTTCCGCATGCGCGCCGAAGGAATGGCAAGCACCTTCTTCGGCGTAGGAAATGCTTTACCGGGCGTGAGCGCGACAAAACGCGCAAAGATAGTATCGGCTGCCTTTACCGAAAGTTGCTGACTCACGATCGCTTCGACGAGTGCCTCAAAACGCCCCTTTATGAAAGCGAGTTCCTTCAGTCTGACCCTTTCAATCACCGCTTTCAAAACGGGATCCTTCTTTTTGAGATGCGCTACCTTCGCGCGATGGGAAACAGCCATGCGAATCATAGTACGGTACTCCGTTCCGAACCGTCCCAATCACTCGATCCCCGGCACGGGAAATCTCAGTGAAAACTTTTTGACGTCTTCCCGGACGCCCGCGAGCGCGGCCTCATCCGCGCGTTTTGTGAGCGCTTCATCGATAAGGTCTGCCACCGTCCGCATATCGTTTTCGCCGGCGCCGCGCGTCGTAAGCGCAGGCGTGCCGAGGCGGATACCCGATGGATCGAGAGGTTTGCGCGCGTCGAATGGGATCATATTTTTATTGATCGAGATGCCGACCCGCTCAAGCGCACGCTCCGCCTCTTTGCCGGTGACACCCTTGCTCCCGAACACGTCAACAAGCATCAAATGATTGTCCGTGCCGCCGGATACGATCCGATATCCTTTCTCCTGGAGCGCGGCGGCGAGCGCCCGAGCGTTCACTATCACGTTCGCAGCGTATGTCCCGAATTCGGGCTTAAGCGCCTCGCCGTATGCCACCGCCTTCGCCGCATTGATGTGATCATGGGGACCGCCCTGCACGCCCGGGAAGACGGCTTTGTCAATCGCGGATGCAAACTGCTCGCGGCACATGATCATCGCCCCGCGCGGCCCCCGAAGGGTTTTGTGCGTGGTTGTCGAAACGACGTCGCAGTACGGCACCGGATTTTCAAGCTGCTTGCCGGCAACCAAACCTGCAATATGAGCGATATCCGCAAAGAGGAATGCACCCACTTTATCTGCGATCTCGCGGAAACGCCTCCAATCCATCGAACGCGAATAGGCGGAAAAGCCCGCAAGGATCATCTTCGGCTTTTCGCGCACCGCAATGGCTTCCACCTCGTCCATATCGATTATCTCCGTATCCTTGTTCACAAAGTACGGCACGATCGCATAAAGCTTCCCGGAAAAGTTCAGCGGATGTCCATGCGAAAGATGCCCTCCCTGGTCGAGAGAGAATCCAAGAACTTTATCGCCCGGCCGCAAAAGCGCCATGTACACTGCGAGGTTCGCAGGTGAACCGGACAGTGGTTGGACATTCACGTGCTCCGCTCCGAAAAGTTCCTTTGCGCGCGAAACCGCCAGTTCTTCCGCTTGGTCAATCACCTCATTGCCGCCGTAATAGCGTTTTCCGGGATACCCTTCGCTGTATTTATTCGTAAGCACGGATCCCATCGCCTCGAGCACCGCGGGCGAAACATAATTCTCGCTCGCGATAAGCTCGATGCCTTCTTTCTGCCGCTGTTCCTCCCGCTTGATGATCTCGTATATCCGCGGATCTTCTTTTTGCAGCGAAGAATAGTCCATGGGGTTATCATACTCCAAAACCATTGAAAAACCAGCCGAAACGCTGTATATTGGCGTATGAAGCGGTCCGCAGGACCGTGAATCATGGTGCCTATAGCTTAATGGTAGAGCCTCGGATTGTGGCTCCGATGATACGGGTTCGATTCCCGTTAGGCACCCAGCTTGACAGTATATTTATATATGCTATAATTTAGGCAGTCCCGAATAGAGATGTTCGGACAAATCCACGCTCGAGAGAGCACTCCTGAGGAGGAGTTATGAATACGGAACTGAAAGCTGAACTCGAATTTACGAAGATCGCCCGCGCGATCCCCACCGGCATGCGCAACATTGATCGGATGCGCGAGGACATCCACTGCACGGTATCCTCCGTACTTGGATTGATCCAGATGAGCCCGGATCGCCACCTCGATTACGTGAGCAAGGCAACAGGAAATGGCTATTGGTGGCATATCCAAAACGACCATGGCCGCCTCGATGTTGCCTGCGTTCGCCGCAGGACAGATCTCCCCCTCGTAAAGGCCGCCTACAATGGATTCATCGGCAAGGCGGTTCAGATGGGGGACGTGCTATATGTCTATCAGGCGCTGGGGCTCTTCATGTCATCCATGTACGAGCTCTTCCCCGAGCTTGAGGAGCGACTGAGACCGATCGTGAGCGCGAGTACCGTCAACTACGAGCTGTTCCACTAGAACAGCAAAATCACACAAGCAATCTGGCCCACTTCTTTCGAGAGGTGGGCCGATTCATTCTTTGATACAATGAACATATCCATTCCCATGAAATGCGAGATCAGCATTCGAATAACATTCCCGGACGATATCACTCGCGTATTGCGAGAGGAGAAGCAGCGCTATATTGCCGAATACGGCAGCAGCTACAAGTCGGAGCCGCATATCACCCTTTACCTCGACAGCTATACCGAAGAGGGATACCCGAAACTGCTGGAGGAACTCCGCCCGCTTCGTATTAAACCTTTTACCATCTCACTGCTCCCGCCGGAGGTGCGGCACGAAGAAAACCGCCGTCGTAACTTGTATGTCATGGAAGTTTCAAATAAAGAACAGATTCGCGTACTCCGAAACGAAATAACAAAACTTGCCGATCCTTATCGAAGTCCTTTCATCCGCGAGAAGACTAACGAGCGGCTCGAGCGCGAAGGGATCCATACTGATGGTACAAGAGCCAATTATGAAATGCTTCGCCCTCCCCAAGACGATTTTGATCCCCATATCACGCTCGGCGAAATCCCTTTTGAAAAACCGCAGGCCGACATTGAGGAGTCGAGAAAGAACCTCACTTCGATTGAGGGACGGGAGATTACGGTCTCCAGCGTATCTGTGTCCCTCTACGGGAAAAAGGAGGGGGCTGAGAAATATGAATTAGTCGAGGAAGTTAAAGTTCCTCTCGTAGCAGAATAGTGTTCTCGCTCAATTCGAAGGATTGATGCACACCCTCGGGAATCATAATTTCGCCAAGCAGGTCCTGACTTCCTCCACCCAGGCACCCAGCGATAGAATATTGGCGGGTTACTACCCCATAGTGGGGCTTATTATATATTTTGGGAGCACAGAAAAGCCCTCTGTTCGGACCTACAAGTAAAAATGCGGTGTATTGTAAAATTTTCGGCGAAGGCATTTGCTATAATAAAAGCATGAAAATTGGTGGTCGAATGGGCCGTTTGCGTTTTCTCGTTTGGAGCGTTGTGTTGGCCGTTGTTAACATAGGCGGCTCTTATTTAATTTCTTCTGTTCTTGTTTCCAATTTTATTATAGCGGAACTTGTTACATTCCTTTTTTATATTGTCGTTTTTATTTTTACGGTCTTTATAACCTTACGACGCTTTCACGACCTCGGGAAATCAGGCTGGTACGTACTCGCAATGCTCGTCCCTGTCTTCGATGTCTATCTCCTTCTGGGCCTTCTCCTCCAATCCGGGACAGCGGGGCCGAATCAGTACGGTGACGATCCGCTGCCGCCGGAGAAGAATCATAATGATTTTCCCAATCACCTGGGTAGCAATGTCGTCTTTAAAATCATAGTGACGCTCGTTCTGTGCGCCCTCTATTTTGTGATAAGTTTCTATGTAATTGGACGGCAAAATCAATACGCACAGCAACAAGAACAAAAATTCGCTCAGGAATATGCAAATCCCCTTACGACATCTTCCACTAATACAACGAGTTCGGGAAGTGCCCCAGTGACCACTTCTCCTTTGACAACTCTCCCTGCGGCAACGACGACCGCTAACTCTGCAACGAGTGTGCCAGTAACCACGCATCAAGCTGCGCCACAAGCAAAGGCCTCGATTCAGATAGTCTCGCCGATCCAAGGGTCGTTATGGAAGATGGGGGAAAAGGAAAGAATTTCGTGGAACTCCTCTGGCCTGACCACCGTTTCGATCAATCTCATAAATGAGTCGAGTGGCGATCAATACGGGATAGTAAGTAATACTCCGGCATCGACGGGGAGCTACGTAGGAAATTATTTCTGGACGGTGCCATCCGATGTACCTCCGGGTAACAATTATGAGGTAGTAGTCGGATATGGAGCCACGAACGCACTCAGTTCTCCATTTAGCATTACTCACTAGAACCTTTACTAGAGGGCTTTCTTTTCACTATCTACGCATCAAGCAGGTTCTGACTTCCTCCACTAAGGCACCCCTTATGTTTCTTTTCTGACTGGAACTGCTTATTAAGCAGGTAAATTGGGGATAATTCCGAGGTTTGGATATTCGATGAATTGTTACAATTAAAGTATGGATAAAAAAAATAAGTGGCGGGAAATTGTTATAGGCAACTTTACCTCAACGGATCAAATGGTGAAGGTGCTCACGGAAAAAAATATAGAGATTACTCCGTTTGCATCCCGAATTTTAGAGAAAATGCCATTAGAAGCGACCCCAAAAAAGATCTCAGTGGTAGAGATAACGCCAAGTGAACTCGGTTTTACCGCAAGGCCTCAAAGAGAAGAAATCTATGATCGTGCAGAGCGAATGGGGTTTCGGCTCGTCCCTCCGGAGGTAGGACCGGAGCTTCTTTTGATAGATCCCACTTTCCCCAATTATGCCGTACTAGTTGGAATGTATATCGCCATGCAGCCGATTGCCGATGATCGAGGCAATAACGCCACATTCAGCCTTGAAGGCACAGATCACGTAGAATACGACACCGACGGCCGGCCAACAGTATTCATGGGGAAGCCGAAACTTTTCGCTGGCACTGGACTCGGTATCGGTTATGATATAGCCTCAATTTGGATTTTTCTTCGCAAATAAATCATCAAATAGGTCCTGGAATCATCCCCAAGGCACCCCAAACTCTCCTTATTCCGTCGTCTTGCCATTGAACGGCTTGTCGCCGACAATGGCATCCATCCTCTTTTGATGGATGATGCCGCTCTCGTGATACGGCGGGGGATAGACCGTGTAAAACTTCATCAAATCTGAAGGTGAGATATCCACGATATTGTGCCGCGTCCCAGCTCAAAGAAATTGCAGTTGTTTGTTGAATGAGTGAAAATCTCTGAAGAGAAAAGTCTGGCCCCTCATTAAATAAAATGAAAAGTGCGCTGACCTTTTGAGCCAGCGCACGACTGATTGTCCTCACTTTTTGATGCCCCAAGGCACGACAAGCCACAGGCGTTCGTGAGCATAGAAAACAAATATCTTTGTCACGAAGTCCAAGGCGCCAATACCGAAGGAAAGCATCCACTGCCCCGTAAAAACAAGCACGAGGAGAGAGGTGATGAATGTGCCGACAAGCCGCCAGCTTACCGCTTTAGCGAAAGATCGTCGATGCTGATCGTCCACGAGCTCCCTCCTTGAAATCACCTGAGAGGCTGGGTGTGGATCCCGCACTCGCCGCAGGCATTCTCGGTGCCCTTCCATCGGCCGGCGCGTTCCGTCTCGCACTCGTCTTCCTCAGGGAAGGAGCACAATGCGCATCCGAGACTCCGGTACCCCCGTTGATAGATCGGATTGACCGGGAGATGATTCAGTGCCGTGTACCTCCAAATATCGAGTTCGGTGAACTCGAGGATCGGGTTGATCTTCACCAGCCCGTTCTTCTCTTCCACCGGCTCGAAGTCGGATCGGGTGATCCCTTCGGTCTTCCGGACGCCCGATATCCAGGCATCGTAGCTGCGCAACGCCTCCTTCGTTTTTTCAACCTTTGGGCGACCGCAGCATTTTCCGCCGGCTTCCTGGGCGAAAACGTACTCGGTGTAATTAAGGTCATATTCCCGTGCAACCCTATCGGCGAGTTCATAGGTTTCGGGGAATTCAGTCTCGGCCATGATCGAGAAGACCGGGATCTTTGGCCTCACGGAAATGACGAGAGCCAGCGTCACCATCGAATCTTTACCGAAGGAACTGCCGAGGCAGATATTCGGATAATCGAGAACCGCACGTTCGATCAGCCGCTTGGCGTCTTCAATCTTCTGCAAATAGTTCATTTGCCCTCTTTCTCTTCCCTAAACTGCCGGGAATGCTGGTATCACTATTGGTCATATCCCCCTCCGAGTCAAGCCGGCGCGATGCGATCCAAGGAACAAATTTAAAACGGCCCTTTGAGAGGGCCGCTTTCCACGACTGCACGACGTCCGGCACTATTGCGACTGCATTGGTGCACCGGGTTTCTTATTGCCGAGCGCGGCCCAAAGAGCGAGGATCGCGATGAGGGCTCCTGCAGCGACGAATCTCGTGGTGTGATTGCCGCCCATATACGCCATCGCGATGACGGCAATTCCAAGAATGAAATTAACCCACTGTTTCCACATAATAAAATGAGGGGTGTTGTTGTTCTTCGGCCTTTGTTTCATTATACTACACGAATGCTTATCGACGCCGCAGCGGTCTTTATTGCCCAATATCTTTATCTTTTCGTATTGCTCATTGCGGCAATATTCTTTATCATCCAACCGCTCACAATAAAAAAAAGCATGGTGATTTGCGGCGCTATTATCGCCCCGCTCGCATACGCGATCTCGCGCATATCATCGCTTTTTTATTACGACCCACGTCCTTTTGTCGTCGGTCATTTCACCCCGCTCATAGCGCACGCCGCAGACAACGGATTCCCTTCGGATCACGTACTTCTCACAGGTGCCGTAGCGATGGTCATCTGGTTCTACAGTAGGAAGTGGAGTTGGGTCCTTTGGACCCTCGCGCTCCTTATTGGCTGGGCGCGCATATACACCGGCGTCCACCACGCGATAGACATCGCAGGCAGTATCGTGATAGTGCTTATCGCGGGAGTTCTTTATCGTTTTGCTATTGGCAAACGAAAGAAAGCATAGATCGAGAGCGAGGACCCGCTACGAAGAAATAAGGGCGTAGTCCTCCTTGAAGAAATATTTGGAGATGGAAAAAATACTGTAGGTAATATAAGGGGCCGCAAGCACATCGATCGAATAATGAACATGAGCAAGCAGGACACCGATGGCGAATGTCACGCAAAGAACAAGATATATATAACGCCAGAAACGTTCTTCCCAAAAGATAAGCGCCATAAGGAATGTGAGTCCCGTATGCCCCGAAAAGAAAAATCCCGCTTCAAGGCCGAGGCCGGTATAAATACCGTCAAAAAGACCCGTACCATCCGGCCCGATCTGGCCCGGATAAATACCGAGATGAGTCACCGACACGAATACAGCGCGCGTTGCGATAAAAATCGCTGCGGCCTTAAGGGAAAAAATGAGATATTTGGGCTTGAAAAGCAACAAGATGATCGTGCCGGCAATCGCGAAAAGCGCGCCTTCGACGATCAAAAAATTAGTGTTGACAATCGGCAGGATATTGAGGATGAGGTCCGGTACGGAATTGCTCGGCACCCTACTCGAATACGCGGATGCATAAAATTGGAAAACAACTGCGAGACCAAGCAAGACAAGCGCAACAAGAAGCGATCGAATGTGATCTTTGGTGAAGAAAGTGCGATAAGCTGCAGGCATATGATTAATATATGTTATCATAAAATTATCCACAACCGTTTCCCTTGGGGACAAGACCGATGCTCAAAAGCTACCTCATCTATTTCCTGACTGGCGGGATATTCACTACCCTCATCGTTGCCGCCGAAGAAAGCGGCTATCGCCTTCTCTCCGGCTTCGCAACGCTCATGCCCGTCTTCACACTTGTCGCGTACGCGTTCATCGGCGAATCGAGCGGTCCTAAAGCCGTCGGTGAAAGCGCATGGTTCGTACTCGCCGGTACGCTCGTCTCCTGGGTGCCTTATATGATAATTGTGGCTTATTTAGCCCCTCGTTATGGCTCACGGATTGCGATCGGGGCCGGACTCTTGGGCTTCTTTATCCTTGCCGGAATATACCTTTCCGTCGTCTATCATTATCATTGGTTCGGCGAATAATATTGTAGTAAATATCATAACCATCCCACCGTCGTCGATTTTGACGATGTCGTCAAAAATTTTTATAATTACCTAGATATGTCAAACCTTACCAAAAACATCATATGGGCAATCGTCGTACTCGTCGCGATCTCGCTCGTTTTCTCATTGTTCTTCGCCCCCGCACCATCACCGAAGTCGCTTAGCCTTACCCAGCTCGCAACGGATGTGAATGCAAGCCAGGTAAAACAAATAAAAGTGAATGGCAACGAACTCGACATTACGATGACCGACGGCAGCGCGGCGATATCGCAAAAAGAAGATACGACAGGGATCACCGAAACGCTGAAAAATCTCGGCGTGACCGATCAGGCCCTGCAGAGCGTCGATCTTGAGGTTGTGAATCAGAGTGGCTGGGGATACTGGGCCGGTCTTTTACTTCCACCCCTCCTCGAGTTGCTCCTCGTGGGCGTCCTTTTCTGGCTCATGTTCCGTCAGGCGCGCTCGGGAGTGAATCAGGCATTCAACTTCGGCCGATCCAATCTCAAACTTTCCTCGTTCAAGGACCGCGTAATGTTCAAAGATGTCGCTGGCCTCAAAGAGGCAAAGGAAGAGCTTATTGAAATTGTTGATTTCTTAAAAAATCCCAAAAAGTTCCTTGATCTCGGAGCGAGGATCCCCCGCGGTATCCTCCTTATGGGTCCTCCGGGCACAGGCAAAACGCTCGTCGCCCGCGCCATCGCCGGCGAAAGTAATGTCCCCTTCTTCTTTATTTCAGCATCGGAATTCGTGGAGATGTTCGTCGGCGTAGGAGCCTCACGTACCCGCGATGCTTTCATGACCGCCAAACGAGCGGCACCGGCAATTCTCTTTATAGACGAAATAGATGCCGTAGGCCGCCAGCGTGGCGCCGGCATGGGCGGCGGCAATGATGAGCGCGAGCAAACACTCAACCAGATACTCGTTGAAATGGACGGTTTTGACCGCGACACGCGCGTCATTGTTCTTGCGGCGACCAACCGCCCCGACGTGCTCGATCCGGCGCTTCTTCGCCCAGGCCGCTTTGATCGCCGTATCATCCTCGATCTTCCCGACATGAACGACCGTGAAGCGATCCTTAAAATCCACGCAGAAGGAAAAACGGTCGCCAAGGATGTTGATTTTCGCCGCGTAGCACAGCGCACGCCGGGCTTCTCCGGTGCCGACCTTGCGAACCTCATGAACGAGGCTGCTATCGCCGCCGCGCGCCATGGCCAGAAGGTCATCAACCAAGCAGACTTGCTTGAAGCGGCCGAAAAGGTGATTATGGGTCCGGAGCGCCGTTCGCGGGTCATATCTCAGAAAGAAAAGGAAATCACCGCATATCATGAAGGTGGCCATGCGCTCGTTGCCGCATCAGTGAAGGATGCCGATCCCGTGCAGAAAGTCTCAATAATTAGTCGCGGCTTTGCGGGCGGGTACACCATGAAACTCCCGAACGAAGATCAACATCTTAAAACCCGACAGCAATTCCTCGCCGACCTCGCAATGATGATGGGCGGCTACGCTTCGGAAAAGCTCATTTTCGGCGATATATCGACGGGAGCTTCGAACGATCTGAAAGAGGCGTCCGACCTCGCTCGCAGACTCGTAACGAAATACGGTATGAGTGAGCTTGGTCCCATGACCTTCGGCAAATCAGAAGAAATGGTATTCCTTGGGCGCGAGATCACTACGGAAAAGAATTATTCCGAGAAGGTTGCTTCGGAAATTGACGAGCAGGTAAAACGCTTCTTGATGCATGCTTACGACATTGCCGAAAAGATCCTCAAGACACACAAAGGCGCTCTTAAGAAGATAGCCGACACCCTGATGGAAAAGGAGACGCTCGAGCAAGATGATTTCAATGCACTGCTCAGACCCTTCAAAATAAAACCGATTCCAGCATAAGAAAATCCCCGCTTTCGCGGGGATTTTTGTGCGCCCGGTAGGATTCGAACCTACGACCAACCGTGTATAAGACGGTCGCTCTACCACTGAGCTACAGGCGCTTAAACTCCTGACTTAGGATAAGCGATTAAAATGACGAAGTAAATCCTTATCAGTTTTGGGTCTTATCGAACGCCGTCATCGCTTGCTGGGCCTGCTTGTTGAAGTTATTGATGGCGTTGATATCGGTATTGATCTGGGTCACCTCGTTTGTCACCTCAGTAGCAGTCCCTGGCTGACCGCTGAAACGGGCCTGGAGTGTATCAAGAAGCTTCCCAAGATCGCCGCTGTAATTTACGAGTTGATTGATGAGAGCGAGATGACTCGAGATCGCCTCGAGCGCATCCTGCTGTGCGGTAAAATCCTTAACACCGGAGAGCGATTCGGTCATCGCCTCGATCTGGTTCGAAAGATCGATCGCCTGGTTGCGCAATGTCTGACTTTGACTGACGAGGCTCTGGGTAAGCTTGAGCGCGTCGGCATAATCCCCTTCCTGGTCATACTGATCAATCTTCTCAAGGGTGGCGGTCGAGCCATTAGAGGTGCTCACGATATTTTGAGCAATGATGGCACCTTGATTGCGGGCGGTCGTAAACGCCGCAGGTACCTTATTCCTCCCCTGCCAATAAGCAGCAAATGCATACCCCGCACTGATCAATACCACGAATATGATTACTATCGTTACCTTCCGCGAGAATTTAGCCATAGGCAATATGAATAGTTTTAGCAGAAGTGCGCGCGGAAAGCAAGGTTGATTTTATATGATCTTTAGTATTTACTTATCTGGTATTTTCGTATTTTCGTAAATTGCGGGTATGGTATAACGGTATTATGTCACCCTTCCAAGGTGAAGACACGGGTCCGACTCCCGTTACCCGCTCCAGTAAAAAAATAGGGCAACCGGAAATGGTACCAAGACGAGCGTAGTAACATTTCTGGTTGCCCTAAAAGATGAAATATGGTGCATCTGCACCGGTGGCGACTTGCGCCGAAAACGTGCAGCAAATGTGCTGCCAAAATGCCGCCAAAAGCGACTTTGATATGTATAGGGTGTTTTAATTTACTGCTTTCAGTATAACAAAAACACCACAGGCCCTCAAAGAGGGCCTGTGGATAACTTCTTAAAAACTTTTCTGGGCCCTCTATGCCTTCCTGATGATCTCGTCGATCACGCCATACGCCTTCGCCTCATCGGCGGAAAGCCAAAAGTCACGCTCGGTATCCTTCTCGATCTTTTCGAGCTTCTGGCCGGTGCTCTTTGCAAGTATCTGATTGAGACGCTGTTTGGTCTTCAAGATTTGCCGCGCCGAAATCTCGATCTCCGTCGCTTGCCCGCCGATGGAATCAACGGCAACCTGGTGGAGGAGAATCTCGGAATTTGGCAGGGCAAATCTCTTTCCCTTCTTGCCCGCGGCAAGCAGAAACGCACCCATTGAAGCGGCGATACCCACACACGTGGTCACGACATCGGGCTTCACAAACTGCATCGTGTCATAGATGGCCATGCCGGCCGTCACCGAACCGCCAGGGCTGTTTATGTAGAGATTGATATCCTTTTTCGAATCCTCATGCTGAAGAAAAAGAAGTTGCGCAATCACGGTGTTTGCCACGGCATCCGTCACCGGGCCGCCAAGAAAGACGATCCGCTCCTTGAGCAAACGAGAGTAGATGTCGTAGGCACGTTCGCCGTGCGGCGATTTTTCTATGACTGTCGGAATGAGATACTGGTTTTCGTAGTCCATATCTTTATATTACCCTATTCCCCGCCCGACGGTAATAGCGGGGTTTTATGTGTTGTATACCGAGGCCCGTATATCATGTGCGATCAATACGGAATATTATCCCCCTAATAAATGCTACAAGAAAGGAACAAGGAGTAGCGCGATGATATTAATGATCTTGATGACCGGATTGATTGCCGGACCAGCCGTGTCCTTATAGGGATCGCCGACCGTATCGCCTGTCACCGCCGCTTTATGTGCCTCGGAACCTTTTCCGCCATAATTCCCTTCTTCCACATATTTCTTTGCGTTGTCCCACGCCGCACCACCGGAGGTCATTGAGATTGCAACAAAGATGCCTGTCACAATGGAACCGACGAGTAAGCCGCCGAGAGCGATCGGCCCAAGCAGGAACGCCACAGCGATTGGCAGGAGTACCGGCAGAAGTGCCGGCACAATCATCTCTTTGATTGCGGCCGAAGTGACAAGATCGACGCTTTTCGCATAATCAGGCTTTGCTGTTCCTTCCATGATGCCGGGGATCTCTCGAAACTGCCGACGGACTTCCTCCACTACGCTACCCGCAGCCTTACCGACCGCACGCATAGAGATCGAAGCGAAGAGATACGGGATCATGCCGCCAATAAGAAGACCAATGATTACTCTCGGATCGCTAAGATCGAAGTGGATTACAAAACCGCCAAGATGATTCTGCAACGCCTGGACGTATGCGGAGAAAAGCACGACCGCCGCAAGTCCCGCGGAACCGATTGCATAACCCTTCGTCACCGCCTTCGTCGTATTGCCCACAGCATCAAGTGCGTCGGTTATTTTACGGACCTCATCGGAAAGACCCGCCATCTCTGCGATGCCGCCCGCATTGTCCGTAATGGGACCGAATGCATCGATCGCAATAATGATACCCGCCATCGAAAGCATGCTCATTGTTGCGAGCGCAACACCATAAATACCGGCGATCGCATAAGCGGCGAAAATGCCCGCCACAATCACGATGATCGGAAGCGCCGTCGATTCCATACCGACCGAAAGGCCGGTAATGATATTCGTACCATGACCCGTTGTTGATGCCTGCGCAATCGAACGAACCGGGCGGAAACTCTTCGAAGTATAGTACTCAGTAATGAGCACAATGAGTGCCGTCACCACAATGCCAATAAACATCGGCCAGAAAAGCTGGGATGCGCTAAGGGTAAAACTCGCATAATCCTGCGAGAGAAACCAAAAGCCGATCAAAGAGAGAATACTTGAAGCAGCCAATCCCTTATAGAGGGCACCCATAATCGAACCGTTCTTGCCGAGACGCACAAAGAAAACACCAATAATGGATGCGATAATCGAGATACTGCCGATCATCAACGGAAGACTGAGCATCGCCGCAACACCGGGAAAAACGAGATTGGCAAGAATGATCGCCGCAATCGCCGTCACCGCATAAGTCTCAAAGAGGTCCGCGGCCATACCGGCACAGTCGCCAACGTTATCGCCGACATTGTCCGCAATAACCGCAGGGTTGCGCGGGTCATCTTCCGGAATACCCGCCTCCACCTTACCGACAAGGTCCGCACCAACGTCGGCACCTTTCGTAAAGATACCACCGCCGAGCCGCGCAAAGACCGAGATAAGGCTCGCACCGAAGCCGAGACCAATAAGAGCACCGATGTCGTGTGTAGCCCCATAGAATCCAGCAACCGCAAGGAGTGCGAGACCGACCACGAGAAGCCCTGTCACCGAACCACCCTCAAAGGCAATGCTAAGTGCGGGCGCAAGGCCTTTCTTCGCCGCCTCCGCCGTCTTGACGTTAGCGCGCACCGACACGTTCATGCCGATGTACCCCGCAAGTGCCGAAGCAAATGCTCCAATAATAAACCCGAGCGTTGTCATCCATCCAAGAGCGAATCCAATGATAAGCGCGATAACAACCGCCACTCCGGCAACGGTACGATATTGGCGATTCAAATATGCTTTCGCACCAACCTGAATCGCATGCGCAATCTCTTTCATTTTATCATCGCCCGAAGGCGCTTTTGATATCTTCACTATAAACCCTCCGGCGCACACGATGGCAGCCACACTGGAGACCAACGAAAACAATATTGGCGACATGGTTTTAAAATTATTTTTAGAATACTCGTCCCTTTAATTGATGATGTCCTCGCGATCATCATCGCCTTCCTGAACAGGAACCTGATCGGACACTTCCATTGTTCCGGCAATTCCCCCTTCCTGAACTTCTTCAGGATTCGCCTGGGAACGCACATCGATTTTCCATCCCGTAAGCTTTGCGGCAAGTCTCACATTCTGACCGCCCTTACCGATCGCAAGACTAAGTTGATTCTCCGGAACGAAGGCGCGCGCTTCGCGTCGCGGAAGGATCTCAACACTTTCGACCTTCGCAGGCGAAAGTGCATTCGCAATGAACTGCTCCGGCTCATCCGACCACTCTATAATATCAATCTTTTCGTTGCCAAGCTCATTGTTCACCGCCATCACACGCGTGCCACGCTGACCGACCAATGCACCCACTGGGTCGACCCCTTCGGCCTTCGAAACCGCAGCGATCTTTGTTCGATTACCCGGCTCGCGGGCAATTGCTTTGACTTCGATGCTATCTTCCATAAGCTCCGGAACTTCCATACGAAAAAGCTCAACAACAAAACGCGGGTGGGAACGTGAAAGGATAATGCCCGGCAAACGTGTATCTTCCTGTACGGCAAGAACAAGAAAACGGAGACGTTCCCCTGCCCTATAGTGTTCACCTGGAATGGATTCGTTCGCAAACATCACGCCGATCGTACGGCCCAAATCTACAAAAATATTTCCTCGTTCAAAGCGTTGAATCACGCCGCTGGCAATCTGGCCTTCCTTTCCCCTCCATTCATTTAAAATAGAATCTCTCTCTGATTCGCGTAGCTTTTGAAGAATAACTTGCTTTGCCGTTTGGGCAGCGATCCTTCCGAAGTCCTCATATGTCTCGAGTGGAAACGAAATCTCATCGCCAAGCTGGACGTCCGGATTCGTCTTGCGTGCATCTTCGAGAGCGATATGACGTTCGGGATTGAAACGTGGAAGTTTTTGCTCCTCGTCCAAGCCGCCCTCCGATCTTCCATCGGTACCGACATCGCGATGCACAATTCCATTTTCACCCTCCTCATCCGCCTCGACAAAACGCACTGTTGTTTCATCAACAACAGTCTTCACTTGCCAGAAATGCAACTCCCCTGTTTTCTGATCAAGCTTGCACTTTACTACATCACCACGCTCAGCATATTCGCGCTTGTAAGCTGCAGCGATCGAAGATTCGATCACTTCCAAAACCTGATCGGGTTCCAGTCCTTTTTCATCAGCAACCTGTTTGAGTGCTTTTGTAAGTTCCTTAATATTCAGCATATTTATTTGTACGACTCTATTTAGTTTTTATTTTCTTTAAAAAAGACCGCTTGAAGCGGTCTCCATTACGCAAATAATTATATTTCTTAAATGCCAAACTTGTCAAGAAAAATAACTCACAGAAGATACTAAACACAATTTTTATAATGTTTAAGATCATAGAAATAGGATCCCTTCAAAGAAATAGCGATAAGATCAATCTGCCATCCAATATCATCTTTTATGAAAAATGGGTGTTTCGCGACAAATTTCTGACAAATTCGTATGATCCGTCTACTTTTGGAAAATGAAAAATTATCTTCAGGAGTAAAGAATATAAAATGTTCATTTTTAATTAGGCGCGATTTAACTTCAAAAAATATTAATTTATTAGAAGAATCGATGCCAATAATATCAATTTCATCAAAACCTTCGCGATAATTACGCGCAATAACCTTATAACCAGCAGATAAAAGGTATCGAAAAGCTATATTTTCACCTAAAGCTCCGATATCCATATATAAATTGAATATTTATTGTGTTTAGCGTAAAACATGATTTAAATGATTTTTATTGTGTTTAGCGTAAAACAAATTTGTAAAACATTTTTGTTTTGCATAGGTTTTATCGCATTATCGGGTTATATAATTAAAATTATAAAGCGGCAAAGGAGATGATTCTGCAATTGCCGAATACCTAAAATTGCCGGATTAATTTTTTAAATAAAATCATTGACTGATATATAAATTTAGAAGTATTCTTTCAATATGGAACAAACAAAACTAGCTGAATATAAAAACAAACTTGAACAGGAGCGATTGCGATTGATGAGTGAAATAAAGCAGTCAGAGAAGCCACAAAATTTTGGTGACGACGTTGATGAATTTGAGGAAAAAACCGACGAAGCGGAAGAGATCGGAAATCAAATGGCAATCGCGAAAGACTTGAAAAAGCGGCTTGATGAAATAGACATCGCATTGAGCAAAATTCGAAATGGAAATTATGGCCTTTGTGAAAAGTGCGGCGCAAAAATAGAAGAGGATATTCTTTCCTTAAGTCCGGAAGCACCCCTATGCAAAGCATGTAGAGTGTAGCACCTCACCTATAAAAATCCCCTCAAGGCAACTACGACCCTTGGGGGGATTTTTAGATTTTCTTTATAGGTATTGTGCTTCAATGTTTTCATGGAGAAAAAAGTCGCGAGGGTGTACTCGGGGGAACTGGAGGGTGTCGATGCAAAAATTATCGAGATAGAGGCCGATGTGAATGTCGGTCTTCATGCATTCAATATTGTGGGACTGGCTGACCGATCGTTAAACGAAGCGAGGGAACGAGTGAACTCTGCGCTTAAAAACTCCGGGGTAAAGCCACCGAATCGTGAAAACAGGAAGATCACAATAAACCTTGCGCCCGCTGATATGCATAAAACCGGATCGCACTATGATCTGGGAATAGCATTAAGCTACCTTCTCGCAACAAAACAGATCGCGCCATTTACGACACGCGATAAATTATTTCTTGGCGAACTTGCTCTCGATGGGAGACTGCGACCGGTGAATGGCGCGTTGAGCATTGCGGAGCGGGCGGCACACGAAGGATTTTCCTTCATATTTCTTCCGACACAAAATGCAAACGAGGCTGCGGTAATAAAAAACATCCACAGCATACCGGTCGAAACAATGGGAGATATGATTGCGATTCTCGAAAAGAAAAAATCGGTGGATGAGAAAATATATACAGACCGCGGGGAGGAGGGCGCGGAGATCGTCGATCTTTCTGAAATACATGGACAAGAGAATGCGAAACGAGCGCTCGCTATAGCAGCAGCAGCAGGACATAATATGCTCCTTATCGGACCGCCTGGAGTAGGGAAGAGTATGTTGGCACGAGCAATGGCAGGCATACTCCCGCCGCTTTCCCTGGAAGAAGCAATCGAGGTAACAAAAATCTGGAGCGTAGCGGGACTTGTTGAAAATGGTTTGATCAAGTTGCCTCCATTTCGAGCACCGCACCACACTATATCCGGAATGGCTCTTATAGGTGGGGGATCGGAACCGCGGCCTGGCGAAATAAGTTTGGCGCATCGCGGCATATTATTTCTCGACGAATTACCGGAATTTCAAAGGAACACGCTCGAGATGCTGAGGCAGCCGATCGAAGCCGGAGAATCGCGAGTGTCTAGAGTAAAAGGTCATATTTTATTCCCTGCGAGATTTACTCTTGTTGCGGCAATGAATCCATGTCCTTGCGGTTATTACGGAGATGCTTCGCGCGAATGCACGTGCTCCGCATACGAAATAATGAGATATCAGAAGAGGATATCGGGTCCACTCCTTGATCGTATCGACATTCAAGTAAAAGTTGGTCGTGTGGAAATGGGTGAATGGACAATGGAAGGGGGTGGATCCCAAAGCGACGGACTGAGGGCAAAAATAAAAGCAGCAAAACAGATCCAATATAAACGTTTTTCCGAAAATAAAACGCCCACAAAGACGAACGCTGAAATGAACACTCGGGAGATACGCAAATTCGTAAGGCTCGATAAAAAGGCCGAGTCGTTTTTGGGCGTCATGGTAAAAGGGTCACTTTCGCCGCGCACCTATCATCGCATTTTAAAAATGGCCCGCACAATCGCGGACCTTGAAAGCGCGGATATCATATCCGCAGAACACCTTGCCGAAGCGTTCACTTACCGAGTGAAAGGGTCGTGATAATATTTCCCTTACCGCCGGGTATTACCAGCGAAATGCCTGATTGGAGAAAAGAAATCTGGGAAACCGATTCAAGATTCGCCGCGGGATTAGCTTGGACGATCTGATCTACCGGAACGCCGAATGATGATGCAATAGACCCGAGAGTATCACCTGTCTGTGTGGTGTAGAGAACCCCGGAAACAGGAAGTATTTTCAAGACCTCGCCAACAGTGACGGCGCCGGAATGGATCTTCGGATTGGCGTTGGTTATAGTATCCACTGTAACTCCAAAATATTGAGCAATAGAAGGTATTGTGTCGCTTGCCTGAACGGTATAGTTGATAACGCCGGACTGGCTTGTGGAATTCACGAATACACCGCCGGGATCCTTTACCGCACCATCGGCACTATTGAAAGCGGCGCCTTCTTCTTGTGCTATATAGTTGACACCCCCACCGTCATACCCCGGAGAAACAAGGGAGGGGACTGTTTGCGGAGACTGGTTACCAGCAAGATCATTGATAGGCTCGATGGATTGGGCACTGTATGCGTTGGGAATAAAAGAAAAATCGCCAAACCCGGTCGTCCCGGAAGTGCCGTTCTTGCTTATAAAGAGGACATTATAGAGAAGTACGCCAAAAATCAAAAAAACAGCCACTCCTAATGGCATATACTCTTTTTTAAATTTTCCCAAAATAGTACTAATAAGCTTATACTACCATAATGCCGAAATCGATACAACCTCCAGACAACAAAGAAAACGCCCATCACAATAATATATCTCTTAAAGAGCCATTAAATTCGGCCCAAAAGGCTGCCGCATATGCAGCCCATGGTCCTCTTTTAATAGTAGCCGGAGCGGGCACGGGGAAAACGAAAACGCTTACAAACCGTATTATTCATCTAATAGAGGAGGGGATAGCATCCGAGCGAATCTGCGCAATCACTTTCACAAACAAAGCCGCAAAAGAGATGGCCCGCCGCGTAGGAAGAATTGGGCCATTCCTTGGAACGTTTCACTCGTTGGGGTCGAGGATCCTCAGAAAAGAATGTCGAGTCTTCGGGCGGGACCCAAATTTTGCGATATTCGACTCTCACGACTCGTTCGACCTTATTAAAAAAGCGGTAAAAGAGGTCATCCCGCCCAAAAAGAAGGACGATGACATATTCCCCGCAACAAAGGCCCAAAAGGCAAAACAAGAGACACCGGCATATTTTGCTGGAAAAATATCCGAGATAAAGAATCTTGGGATGGAGGCAGCGGCCGAGAAAGACCGTGCATTCGCATCAGATCCGGGGAAAAAAGAACGAACCATTAGAGTATATGAAAAGTACGAAGAGATGTTGCGGCGTAATAATGCATTCGATTTCGATGACCTCATTGAAAAACCGGTCTCACTTTTCAAAAAAAATCCGGAGGTCCTCGCGAAATACCAAAATATGTTCGAGGCGATTCTTGTAGACGAATATCAAGACATTAATCCGCAACAATATGAGCTCGTCTCGCTCCTCGCCGGCGGGCATAGAAACCTGAGCGTAGTGGGGGACGATGAACAGACCATCTATAGCTGGCGTTATGCGGATATAAAAACATTTCTTAATTTCGACAAGGATTGGAAGGGAGCCTCGGTGCACTTCCTCGAACAAAACTATCGTTCGACCGGAACGATAATACGCGCAGCGGCGGCAGTCGCACAGAACAATCGATTGCGCACGCCGAAAACGCTTTGGACGGAGAACGCCGATGGCGAACCCATAACACTCTTTGAGGCATGGGGAGAAAACGACGAGGCGGAATGGATTGCGGAACGGATCAAAAAAATACGAGCCGATGACCACGACGCCGAAATCGGGATTCTCTACCGTACGAACGCTCAATCGCGTGCCATCGAACAAGCGCTCATCCGCTATAACATTCCCTATCGCATTTTCGGAGGATTGAAATTCTACGAAAGGAAGGAAGTTAAAGATGCAGTAGCTGCTTTGCGTTACATAGCAAACCAACGCGACGAAGTGGCGAAGGGACGACTGGAAAAAGCGCTTACCAAGCGCCGCTTTGCGGAATTCGCGGGAGTGCTTAACATCCCAAAAATGGACAATGCCGCCGAGGCACTCACGCCACTCGAAGCGCTCAAAATATTTCTTGATTCCTTCCACTATTTCGATTATCTCGAAGCGAACTTCGTAAATGCCGATGAACGCGAGGAAAACATAACCGAGCTCATCGCATTTGCATCGGAGTTCACGGATCTACAAGAATTGCTTGAACGCCTAAGCCTTCTTGAGGCCGCAGATGAAATAGGCAATAAAAATGGGCGTTCCGGAGGGGAAAAGAACGCGACCGAAATAAGTCTCATGACAATTCACCTCGCGAAAGGGCTTGAATTCAATAATGTATTCATCGCCGGCGTAGCGGAAGGTTTCCTGCCGCACGGCCGTTCCATTGAAAACGAAGCATCGCTCGAAGAGGAGCGCCGCCTTATGTATGTGGCAATGACACGCGCACGAAAAAAACTTTTTATCAGCTTCTACGGAATCCCATCGCGCTTCATCGGAGAGATCCCCGAAGATTGCGTTTCATTCACGGCCGAAGATGGAATGCATGATGCAAACAGCGAACGCAAGGGAAATGAGGGGAATAATCTCTACAACGACGATGATACGGTATGGGAGGAAAATGTCGTTGAATTCGAATAGAATATCCGCGATAATCAGCTAAAGGAACCGCAATCATCATGAGAAGACTTGGACAGCATTTTTTAAAAAACGAGCGTATCGTGAAACGCATCGTTGATACGATCGAAGTCTCCCGCAACGATCGGATTATTGAGATCGGGCCGGGACACGGCGAGCTCACCTTTCCACTGCTCGACGCATGCACCGCCGCGGGCGCGGCGCTATCGGTCATTGAAAAAGACGATCGCCTCGCAACGAGCCTTGCCGGAAAATTGGAGGGTGTAGCGGATGTCACGCCAGGGGATGCGCTCGAAGTCATCGGTGAAATACTGTCACGTACAGAGAGGGGGCCTATAAAGCTCACCGGCAACCTTCCTTATTACATCACCGGTCATCTGCTGCGCATCATAAGCGAAGCATCCCAAAAGCCGGAGCGGTGCGTATTCATGATACAGCGCGAAGTTGCGGAAAGAATATGCGCCCGGCCGCCGCGTATGAACCGCCTAGCGGCGAGCGTTCAATTCTGGTCCGACCCAGAAATCGTCACCACCGTCCCTCGCAGCGATTTTTCGCCTCCACCGGAGGTGGAGTCGGCGGTCATCTTGCTTAAAAGAAAAAACCGGGGCGTAATGGATAAGGAGGGGAAATATTATCGGGCGGTTCGCGCCATATTTTCCCAGCCACGCAAGACATTAGGAAACAATATTGCCGCGGAGTTGGAAAAAGGCGGCATGTCCAAAGAAGCATCGACGGCGAAAATAAGCCTTTTGGGTGATGGCATACTTCCAACCCAAAGGCCCCAGAACCTTTCCGTGGAACAGATATCCCGCATCGCGGAAGCACTCTTCTGATTGCGATCAAACGCGCGGACGTGGGGATAAATCGGCATGGTAAATCGTGGCGATGTAGGGTTATAATGAGTGTAAATGATCGATGTCAAGAAGTTGATCTCCGGATTTCTGGTTCTCGCGGTCGCAGCGGTCTTTTCCGGACTGATCCTTGCGTATGTCGGAGCCAATCCGACGGGCGCTCCGTCAGTGGCGGAAGGCCCGACGATCACGGGGATAGGAGGCGACGCAACGGGAACGGTCCCGGTGTTCGGCAACAATGCATTCGTAGATACCGGTTCGCTCCAAGGGAACGCAGCTGAGATTCTCAGCGAAATGAATGTTCCATCGGCAACCATCGTCGCCGCGAACGATCCCACCAACCTTACCAACACCTTCGCGGAATCGTTCATTAACGGCTTTACGGCAGCGAACCCCCAGGGCGCCATCACCGACAGTAGCGGCGGCACTATATTCAATTCGCCGAACACCCAAGCGATCGCCCAGTCGCTCGCCGCAGATCCTGTATTCCAAAATTTCCAAGCACCCAATTGGGACGCGCAAGTGGCGCAGGTAAAAATCGTTACTACAAGCGATACTCCTGCAAACATCAATAATTATGAATCGTCGTTCAATGCCATCTATCAAAAATACATTGCAAACAGCAGCATAGGAGGGGTTCTCGGCCAGGAAGATCCGAGTTCCGCGGCAGCGGTCGAAGCGCAGATTCAAGAGATGCTGCAAACAGCCGCAGCGATCCCCACGCCCGCTTCCTTGATGAACGCACAAGAAAGCCTCATTAAGCTCCTGGTGTACGAGAAAAACATGGTGGCGCTTCTTGGAAACGCACAAAATGATCCCTTGAAAGCATCTATCATCTTCCAGAACGAACAATCGAAGTATGATCTCGCGGTCGGCAATTTCGAAAGCGAATGGAGCAAGATGACCGCAAAATATCCCTTCCAAACATCATTGCTTCCCGTTCCGAACCATAACCAGGGAGTATTCGCCTTTATAAATAATTTCGTAGGGATACCGGTCGCGCACGCACAACTCGCAGTTACCGACCCTGTCGTGGAATTCAATACGACCGCCCAACTCGGAAAAACCATCGAAAAATATGTCGAGGATATAGCCCTCCAGATTCTCATCAACGTGCTCACCAACCTCATCCAGCAAAAAGTACTCACCGCGATCCAGGGCGCGGGTGCGCCGCAGTTCATCACCGACTTCGGTTCGGAAATGGTCAACTCTTTCACAAGCGCCGCGGTAACCGAAATAGGCACATATATGAAATGTGTACCTTCATATCAGGCCCCATTCGTACAGGCTCTGCTTTCGACTCCGTCCGTGGCGAATGCCGACATCTGCCAATCCGAATTCAACGGACAGCTCGGTAATAATCTCCAGAATTTTTACAACAACTTCAATAACTTCAACGACTATCTCTCCCTCTTCCAGCCAGGCGGCAACGTGTGGGCACTCGCCATTCAGACGCGCGATGCCGCGCTTATCGCGGGAAGTAACAGCCAACAGGCGAAGACCACGCAGAATACATCGACCGGGTGGAAGGGCGTCGCCACATGTAGCGACCATAGCAACCCATATGGCGTCGGATACACATGCCCCGACGGGGGAACACTCGACACGAGCACCAACCCGCCGACATGTAATATGGGCCCCGACCTGATCCCCGAACAGGCGATCGCAAACCCCAATCTCGGCAAATGCGCCGACGGTTCGAGTCCGCAGATAAAATCCCCGAGCGATGTCACCAAGGAATCGTTCACCTCGGTACTCAAGGGCGGATTGGACAATATCACGAATGCGAAGAATATCACAGGGATTCTGGAGGCGCTCCTCAGCTCCATCCTTAATACGCTCGCCACTAATGCGATAAACCTTTCCACGCAGGAACTGAGCAACATAACGAACGGCAACAATTCGACGGTCCCGTCCGGGGCTTATGGGCTGAGTAGTATATCATCTTCGAGTCTTTCCCTTTCCCAGCCGACCTCGTCCACTGTCATCCAATGCCTCCCGGCACAGCAATCGACTATTTTCAACGCATCTACGAGTCAGGCGATCGCAAGCTTCTCAGCGGCAGGAGGCGCGATCGATACAACCTGCTCGGCGAACAACAGCTGCCCGTCAGGAACGAACAGCGATGGTACGCCAACCTACACCTGGTCCGCGCCGGGATCGATGCAGGCCGCAAGCGGTACACCGAGTGTCGGCGATTCATATTTCGCCACCTATACCGCAACCGGTACCTACTATGTCACTGTCACCGCATCCACCGACCAAACCACCGCAACCTGCCAGGTTGACGTGCAATAACAATGACGCTTCACGGTTTCAGGAAAAAAGGATGGGTGAGGGTGGTATCCTCCATTTGCCTCGTCATCGCGGTCCTATTCACCGTCGCCGCTGTACTTCCCCACTCGGTGTACGCACAAACCCAAACAAGCGGCAGCCAGTCTGGGAACGCCGGCGGTAGCGGCTCACAATCCGGCGGCACGGGCATTATCCAAAAGGCGAAAAGCTTGGTCGCATCCGGCATCGGCGCGCTCGGCGACGTAACGTCAGGGTTCGTGACCACGCTCGCGTTCCTTGCAATATACGATATGGCGGTCGTGGTGGGCGTGATCGTGGCGCTTGAAGCATGGCTTATCGGCGTCATTCTCAACATCAACGATGGCATATTCCAAACGGTATTCGTACAAAGCGGCTTTTCCATAGCGCTTTCCATTGCGAATCTCGCCTTCGTACTCGGCATCATCGTGATCGCGATAGCGACTATCATCCGTAACGAAAGTTATGGCGTTAAAAAGCTTCTTTGGAAGCTCGTGGTGGCCGCCGTACTCGTCAACTTCGGCCTTGTGATCGCCGCGCCGATCTTCGGCCTGTCGAACTCGTTCTCGCACTACTTCGTGAACTGCATCAACCCGGCAGGCGGAGGATGCAGTCAGAGCTTCAACGGCTTCGAGAGTTGGGATAATTTCGCGACAACATTCGCTGGGTCATTCCAGCCGCAGAACAGCTTCTCATTTGTGACGGGCGGAAGCGTCAATAATAAAACCGATATACTTTCGAGTAAGGGCTTGAACAGCCTAAGTGGGGCGCTCGCCGCAACTGGAGCAAATGATGGAAAGGAGCTTGTCGCACTCATGGGCGTGCTCTTCGGTGCGACAAACCTCCTCCTGATCGTACTTGTCCTCGGGGGGCTCCTTGTGCTTCTTTTCATACGATATATTTACATAGCCATCCTCGCAATCCTCATGCCGTTCGCATGGGCATCATGGGTATTCCCGATCTTCGGCAATCATTGGAAAAAATGGTGGAGCAAGTTCCTGCAGTGGTCATTCTTCGCTCCCATCGCGCTGTTCTTCATCTATCTTTCGATGCTCCTTATGCAGGTATCGAACGGAACGACGGGCGTAGGCAGTTTGGATCTAAAACAGTACAACAACGGCGGAATATTCACGGCACTAAGCGGATTTTTTGCCGGCGCGTTATCCCAATTGCTTCCCGCCATACTTCAGGAACTCATTTTCGCGGGACTTATCATTGGCGGGCTCTTCGCCGCTAATTCGATGGGTATCAAAGGCGCAAGCGCCGTAACGGGCGCGATAACAAGCGCAGGGAATGGTGTAAAAACGTGGGCAGGGAAAAAATCGAAGCAAGCTGCCGGGAGAATGGTGCCTAAGGACGTTAAGAACAAACTGCAATCGGGAGGGTATCGCTTCATACCTCAACGCCTGCAGGTTGCAACAGGGGTAGGGTTGGGGAATCTTGAACGTGCGGGGCGTGGCGACACGGTTGCGGCACAAGCAAAGTATGCCGAAAATCTTGCGAAAGATCCTGCAGCACTCGCGAGAGCGCTTGCGCAAAAATCCGGAACGTTGGGCCGCGGTGCTATGAGTCACGAAGAGCAGATGGCCGTGCTCGACAAACTTTCCAAAGATGAAAACCTTCGTAAAGACGTCGTGAAAGCCGCCGGCGTCGGTAGTTTGGGTGGACTTACCGTGAATGGCCAGAACTTCCAAGATTTCCTCAAGCAGAATGAGGGTAAGTTCAAGGACTTGCAGCAAGAAAAATCTTACGAGGAACTCAAAGATCAGTCTGGCCTTACTATCCACGAACTGGCTGAGAAAAATAAAGATGCTGAAAAGACTGTATTGGAATTTGGCGATAAGGCAAAAGCGCAAGAATTCAAAGATGTTTACGAAAAATGGGGGAGTGGGACACCCCTTAGCCCCTCGGAGAAGGGAGTGTTTGACGCCTACTCAAATCGGCTCGACGAACTCAATAAACTTGAAGGCAAAGGAGCACTCACTGATCCCGAAAAGGACGAGATCAAGACACTTAGGGAAATTCAAAACACTCCGACCGGCCATACCTTCATAACAAATATCGAGAAAGACCAGTACGATACGGCAAAGCTTACGTTCGACGAAAATATCGGGAAAATAAAGAGGTTGATCAAGGACCATCCGGACTTGGTCGCAGACTCGTTCCAAGACTTCAGTAAAGCTTCCGCGAAATTTGATAAGGATATAAAGATCGGCGACAAGAGAAACAAGCCGTTGACGTTCGATCCTGCCGCGGTAAAGAATATGCAACAATCGATCATAACCGCAATGGCCGAGGGACTTTCACCGCAAAACGCTAAAGAGCTTCTTAAATCACTTGGTACAAAAAATAACCTCAAATACTTCGAGGATGCGCCTCAAAGCATGGATGCAAAAACCCTCGCACAAATTCAGTCACTGGCACGCTCCAATAAGACCCTTGCCAGTTACATAAAGAACAATCCGGGCCGCGATGCGGTGGATCTTAATGAAATGTTCGGTATTCGTCCAAAGAAGTATAAAAAAGATGAGGACGAGGATTAATAGTCATGACCGTCACTAAACAACAAGCTCGGGATCGTTTCGTCCTACTCCCGCCAGTACTGCAGGATGCGGTTTTTTCCGATAGCAACGCCGAAAAAATCTCGGCGATAAACGAGCAATTCAAAGTCCCCGAAGATGCGCAAGAAATAGTCGCGTCCCGCACGGGATGGGTGCTCCTTGGATTTTTGCCGCAGGAGAACCTTGCGGAAGAGCTTGTATCGGGTGCCGGAATGGACGCTTCTACTGCGAAAAGCATAGCGAGTGCTCTTAATGAAAAAATATTCCAACCCTTACAATCGGCCATAAATTCGATCTCCGCACCCGCGCCGACACCCTCCGGCAATACGGGCGCCCCGAAAGTAATACAGGATATTGCATCGGCCAAATCCGCCGTGCCGGTTCCCACGCCGAACACCCAAACTTCAGGCTCCACACCGATACCCTTGACCAACCTTTCTTCGAAAGGCTGGTCGCGTATGTCGTCGGCCGATCTTCCGCCTGTCCCGTCGGCGATAAAAAAACCCGCTCCATTCCCATCGGCGCCGGTCCCCGTCCCGACGCCCTCGGCATCTTTTGTGCCGCGAACGATCGGTGGCGTACCCATCCCCGGACGTCCGGTTACTCCGACGCCCGCACCGGCTCCTGCGCCGGCCCCTGTGATGATCCAGCGCGGTGAAATCTTCGCCGCGCCTGCCCGCAATGCCGATTTTCATCTTGAAAGGAAAATGGGGGCGCAAATGGACCTTGAGGGTGCGAGGATCCAGCCGAAAGCGAAACCCGCCATGATAGAATTCGGACAGGCGAAACCCGCACCGACGCCTTCGACCCCCGGAACGCCCCCGGCGTCCTGGCGCGCCGGAGCTTATTCCGGATTCGCTACATCACTCCCTTCGGTCCCTATTGCGAAAGAAGGGGGTCGGAGTGTCACGGAGATAACCACAACACTGCAATCGCCAAAAATCCCGGCGATGCCCCAGCCACCGATGCCGCCGAAGCCACCGGCCGCGGCCATGGGACAGACGCCCATGACGCCCCGACCGCCCCAGACGCCCCCTCCATCACCCCCGACACCACCTTCTCCGCCCAAACCCCCAACACCCAAGGTTATCGTTCAAAACTTCACCGAATAAGGCATGCAGTTCCAAGTGCCCCAATTCATCGAAACAGAGGATAAAGTGGTGGGGCCATTCTCGCTCCGCCAATTCCTTTATATTGGTATCGCGGGATTCGTCGCGGCGCTTTTCTATTTCTTTGTGCAAACATGGCTTTTTGTTATCGTATTCGTTATCGTTATGGGAACGGCTGGCTCTCTGGCATTCATTAAAATAAATGGCCAGCCGCTTATTAAAATACTGAGGGCCGCCACGAACTATTATTGGAAGCCTCAGGCGTATGTATGGAAGGCGGAAATGCCCCATACGGCCTCTCCGGTGCATAAGACGGCCACTGCGCCCTCCGGCATCAACCTCGAAGCGATCGCCGCGGGCATGGCGCTCCATAAGAGCTGGGAGAACCTCCAGACAGGAACCAAGCCGGCAAGTAAAACATCCGACCGCGAGTTCATAGAAAAACGCATGAATGAACACTATCAGATCTTTCAGCGGGTGAGCGGTGACCGGCAGGCGGCGCGGCGCGTGGACTATCGCTGAACCCGATTTCGGTTCTCGCTAAGCGCTTCGATTCATGCGATAATACTGATATGGCAACAACCCCGAAACAGGATGCGGGGAACTCCCTCGATCTTGTCGATATCAAAGAAATACGCCAAGGAACGGTGGTTATGAAGGATGGCAGTCTTCGCCAGGTGGTCATGGTGGGGGGTGTCAATTTTTCGCTCAAATCGGATACGGAACAGAACATCATCATCCAGGCATATCAGACCTTCCTGAACGGCATCGATTTTCCGCTCCAGGTGCTCGTTCATTCACGGAAGGTGAATATAGACCATTACGTACAGAATCTCGTCGCAAGAAAGGAAGAAGAGCAATCGCCGATCCTCCGTAATCAGATAGACGAGTACGTGGAATTCATTAAAGGATTCGTGCAGAAAAATGCCATTATGGAAAAAGTGTTCCTTATGGTGATCTCGTATTATCCCATCGCGGGCGGCCTCGGAAACATAAAATCCGCATCGAGTGCCTTCTCGTTCTTCGGGGGAAAGAAAGAAAAGAAGGTGAAAAGCACCAATACACCAGCCGAGCAGAGGTCGGAAGAAGAGGAGAAGGCATTCGCAGAACATGCCGAACAGCTTGGCCAGCGGACCACCCAGGTAGTGAGCGGGATCCAGAACATGGGGCTCGAGGCGCAGCCATTGAACGACGAACAGCTCGTCGAACTCCTTTATAATTTCTACAATCCGCAAACCATCGAGAGAAAGGATGTTTCGTCCTTCCAGAAAAAATAAACGGACCACTATGCCGGAGGATACCCAAGAAAATCAACAAGCGCAGGATGTAAAGAAGATAATAGCCCCCGCAGGCGCGGAGGTATCTCCGAATTTCCTTAAGATCGGGGACAAGATCGCAAAAACATTTTTTATCCTGACCTATCCGCGCTATCTTTCGACGGGCTGGTTCGAGCCGGTAATCAACCTCCCGAACCTTTTCGATATTTCAATATTCGTGAATCCGATCGATACGGGGCTTGCACTGAAGAACCTCCGCAAAAAAGCGGGTCAGCTCGAATCGGAGATGAACGAGGAGCAGGAAAAGGGGCTTGTGCGCAATCCAGTGCTCGAAACGGCGATCAACGACGTCGAGTCGCTGCGCGACTCGCTCCAGCAATCGCAGGAGAAGATGTTTAACGTCGGGGTCTATATCACTATTTACGCCGATACGGAAGACGAACTCGCACGGCTCGAGAGCAAGCTCGTCACAATGATGGAGGCAAAACTCATCTATATAAAGCCGGCGCTCTTCCAGCAGCTCGACGGTCTCACCTCCATCCTTCCGCTCGCGGAGGACAAGCTCGAGGTATGGAGCCCAATGAATACGTCGCCCATCTCCTCGTTCTTCCCGTTTATCTCGGAAGACCTTTCATCGAACCAGGGCATCATGTACGGTATCAATCTCGACAATGAAAATCTCGTCATCTTCGACCGATTCTCTCTTGAAAATGCCAACCAAGTGGTCTTCGCCAAGTCCGGCTCCGGCAAATCCTATACGACAAAGCTTGAGATCATCCGATCGCTCATGGAAGGCGTCGATATGGTGCTCGTGATCGACCCGGAGAACGAATACGATAAATTGGCCAAGACGTTCGGCGGAAGCATGTTCAATATCTCACTCTCGTCGCATGAGCATATCAATCCTTTCGACATACCGATCATCCCGGAAGGCGAAACGCCGTCCGACGTTCTCCGCTCGCATATCGTCACGCTTGCATCGCTCATCAAGCTGATGGTCGGCACGGTGACACCGGAAGAGGACGCGATCCTCGACCGCGCCATCACCGAGACCTACGCTTCGCGCGAGATCACGCCGGACGAGGATTTCACCGGCAAGGAAGCGCCTCTCCTTGGAGATCTGGAAACGGTATTGCGGAATTTGGAAGGCGGCATCTCACTCGCGGAAAAGCTCTATAAATACACAAAAGGTAGCTTCTCCGGGTTCCTCAATCAGGCGACGAATATCGACGTGAACAATCGCTTGATCGTATTCTCCATTCGCGACCTCGAAGAGGAGCTCCGCCCGATAGGGATGTTCGTCGTGCTCAACTTTATTTGGAACATCATCCGCGCAAAACTCGCCAAGCGCCTCCTCTTCATCGATGAAGCATGGATCATGATGAAGAACGACGACAGCGCGCAGTTCCTGTTCGGCCTCGTGAAGCGTGCACGCAAATATTATCTGGGCGTTACGACGATCACTCAGGACGTGGAGGATTTCCTACGCTCGCCGTACGGACGACCGATCGTAACGAACTCGTCCATCCAGCTCCTCCTTAAACAAGCGCCGGCAACCATTGATATCGTGGCAAAGGCATTCGATCTCACCGATGCGGAAAAGAATTTCCTTCTTGGCGCAGAGGTGGGCACCGGTATCTTCTTCGCCGGCAAACGCCATGTGGCGATCCAAATCGTTCCATCGTATTTCGAAGATCAGATCATAACGACGAATCCAGAGCAGTTGCTTGAGGAAAAAGGCGCACTGTAAATTTATCGATCCCGGCGATGGACGAAGAACTCGAAGAGGGCGGAGGAAATAAAATAGACATCTTCGATGTTGGGGTGGTGTTCGCATTCGTCGCCGCATTCATGGGCGACATATCGTTCTTTTTGATTATTACGCACTATGTCGCAGGTATATTTGTGCTCGGCTTCTTCTGGCCGAAAACAAAAGGATTTATAGCAAAACTTATCCTTCTCATCGCCTTCATCGTCCCTCTTCCGTTGCTTATGGTTGGGATGTTCCTCGCCCTGATCTTCTCCAACAAGATTTTTGCAATCGTGGCGGAACAGGTCATCATCCAGGGCATCGCGGTCGCGACCGCCGGCGCGGGCGAGACGCTTGAGGGCGCCGCGGCGACAGGTGCAGCAGCTGAGGCTGCTGCAACGGCAGCGGAAGCCGGAGGGGCCGCCGCGACCGCCGGAGAGGCGGCTGCGGAAGGGGCGACCGCGACCGGCGAAGCGGCGACGGAAGCCGGAGGGGCCGCCGGAGAAGGATCTTCCGCTGCGGAAGGAGCTGCCGAAGGGGGTTCCGGAGAAGAATTTACTCCTCCTGAAGAAAGGAATCCGATGGAGAATCTCCAAGAGGAACTTACCGAACCTCAAGAGGAGTTGGGCGGAGAAGAAAAACCCGAGAAACCCCAAGAAGAAAAGGGTTCCCAAAAGAACGAAGAAAGCGAAGCAACAAAGAAAGCCAAAAAAGCGTTCGACACCCTCGATCGCCTGGACCAGCAACAACGGAACAAGGAGGAAGAGAAAAACAACAAGGACGCGGATTGGGAGGAGTTTTCCGAGGCGGCATAGCGCCGCGCTTGAGGTTCGATGTGTTATACTAAAACAAAGATATGCTTCCTCGACGCATCCTTAAGTATGTTGCGCTAACCGGGATTATCGCAGGCTTATTGGCTTCTGTTTTTCTTGCTTTTCCCAGTAACACCCACGCACAAACCGCCTCCGATCCGCAATTTATGCTGACCTGGAAAGCGATCAACAGCAACGTTCCTTCCTTCTATGCCGGGAAAGCGCTCCCTTCTTATGGCTCCCAGGTGCTTGCGGAGATGACATTGGTATCCGGCGGAAAGGTGGATGATCTGAGCCAGCAGACGATCTATTGGTACCTGAACGATACTCTTATTGGAGGCGGGATAGGGGTTACAAAAGTGACCTTCGTTCCATTCGGAACCCCACCCAACTCCCTAACCCTGAAGGTTGAACTGCCGAATTATAACGGGATGGATTTGGTGCATGAAATTCAGCTTCCTTTCGTGAACCCGGTGGCGGTGATCGAAGCACCTTATCCGAGCGGAAACTTTTCATCGAATCCTGTCGCCGTAACCGCCCTGCCATACTTCTTCCCGCTTGCACCTTCGAACCTCTCATATACATGGGCGGTGGACGGCACCACGGGATCCAATGCGGAAAATCCTGAAAGCGCCGAAATCACACTGCCGCAGGGGACGCCGTCCGGCACTGGCATCACCGTTTCCCTCGCGATAGCAAATCAGTCGGGATCTGTCGTTGCCAACACGCAAAGCACCCTGACCTATAACAGCCAGCTATGAAACAAAAATTGGCATTGACGGCGTCGGTCACGGCACTGCTCGCCGGCCTGGCGAATGTCGCCTATGGTATTGATATATCCGCTTCCATCCCCGGGCAGTACGCCACGACCGCCACCTCTTCTCCCTCCGCCTTTGTCGCAAACTTCTACCAATATGCATTGTCCGTCGCCGGTATCCTTGCTTTCGGCATCATCGTCTATGGAGGAGTGAAATATATGGCTTCGGTGGGGAACCCCTCGGGCCAGAGCGATGCGAAAGAATGGATCAAGGCTGCCATCATGGGCATCCTTCTCCTTGCAGGGGCGTATATGATCCTGAATGTCATCAATCCGAACCTCGTCAGTCTGAATCTCCCAACGCTTGACGGAGTAAAACCGACATCGCAATCGAGCACAAAATAACTCCCACGGGAATATATCCATGAAACGCTACCTCTATATCATTTTTATAATCATCGTCATCGCCGCGATCGCGATAGGTGTCATATTCTATCTCAAAAAGAATCCCTCCTCCTCGTTCTTGGGATTAGGAACGGGGTCCTTGCCACAGGTCGGCACGCAAGGTTCCACGGGCGGACAGAATGGGAGCGGCACCTCCGGCGGCGGAAACAGTGTGAGTTCTTCATCGAGCGGTACGAGTGCGACGATAGTTTTGGGCCAGGGGAGTCCAGCCCAGACGTTCGGCATCGTGTCGGACGGACCGGTCTTGGATTATTTTGTAAATGCGCAAAATGCCGTCACTGCGCTCATGACGGACGGCACAGTGGTCTCCATCTCGAATGGCTCAAGCACCGTCCTTAGCTCGACGACGATCTCCGACATCATATCCGCAAGTTTCTCACATGACGGGAAAAAGATATTGGTCAATTCCGGCAACCGGACCGCGCCCCAGACGGAAATATTCGATATTGCTTCAAAGGCTTGGATAGCGGCGCCGAAAGGCATGCAATCGCCGCAGTGGTCGCCCATTAATAATGATTACCGGATCGCATATCTCGTACAGACAACGAACAGCGGAATGGCACTCGGTATTCTGGATGCCTCAAATCTCAAAAAGGCACCCGCCGTGGAGATTGCGCTGCCAGCGACCGATCTTTCCCTCCAGTGGATAGGGAAGACGCGATTCGTGCTTTCGGACAGACCGAGCGCGAATGCGGAAAATTCCATCTGGATGTTCGATACATCGACTGGAAGACTTATGTCGGTGGAGTATGAGATACCGGGGCTCGAAGCGGCATGGGGAGGCCTCTCCGCCACCGACACCGCCGGCCTTCTGTTCGCGGAAGGAAACGGATCGCCGTCCCTTCAGCTGATCAACACGTCGGGATCGGTTATACACTCTCTTTCGTTCCTGACGCTCCCTTCAAAATGTGTTTTCTCGCCGGCGACGGGAGCATCCTCATCGGAAGCATATCTGTACTGCGGCGTGCCCACGGACCAAACCGGATTTACATCGGCACAACTCCCCGACGCATATAACATGATGGGGTTGTTCACCTCCGATCAGATCGAGAGTATCAACGCATCCTCGGGGGATATAAATATCCTTCGCGCCGATGCACCCCCCCATATCGATGCAACTGATATGAAAGTATTTAATAATATATTATTCTTCGTGAACCGATACGATCAAAAACTCTATGCGCTGACGTTGCAATAGAAAAGCCCTAAAGAAAAAAAGGGGGCAGATAAAAAATATCCCACTTCAGTGAAGTGGGATATTTTTATTCGGCGATTGGCATCACCACAACGTACCGTTCCTTGCCCTCGCCGATACTCTCGGTGCGGACATCGGGATGGATCGCGAGTTCTGTATGGACGATCCTTCGCTCATAGGAGTTCATCGCCGGAAGCGGCACGTTCTGTTTTGTAGCCGCGGCCTTCTTCGCCGCCGCGCGCGCCAGCTCAGCGATGATCGCTTCGCGGTCGTGGCGATAATTATTGATATCAATGAAGATGGGTTCTTGTTTATGCTTCTTCGCCACCATCTGGGCAATATGGTTCATTGCATCAACGATTGCAGGGAGGTTTTCCTTGAGCATCTGCTGACTTTCATAGATGAAAACGAGGCCGCGTTTTTCATCTTCTTTCACCTCAACGCGATAGTCTTTGAATCCGGTCAGGTCAAGTATGTGCGTGATGAAAGCCTCCCAGTTTTCCATGGCGATAATTATCACATACTTTTATCGGAAAATCAAGCACGGCGCAGCCGGGAGGAAGGCTGCGGGGAGTTTTTAATTCCCGTATTTCATACGGAGATGTCGGTTCACAACGTACTGCTGGACGGCCGAAAAAGCCGATGAAACAAACCAATAAAGTCCGACTGATGATGGAAGAGCATAGAAGACCAATAGGGTGATAAGTGGAGTGATATACATCATTTGGCGTTGAATCTTTTCCGCCTGCGATGGCTGACTCCCTGCAGGCGCGCGCCATATCGCGAGGCGCGCTTGAATGAATTGGGCGGCGGCGGCAAAAACGATTACGAGCCAGCTCGGCGACGTAAGATTAATAAAACCCAAAAACATCGTACCAACACTTGAGGGAGCGTGGACGAATGAATAAAGACTTGAGAATTGTGAAGGTCCGATGCCCGCCCTCACCACCCAATAAAAGGCAAACATAATAGGGAGTTGGATGATAAGCAGAAGGAATGTGGAGAATGGATTGACGCCATGTTCTTTATAAAGCGCCATGAGCTCCTCCGATTGTTTTTGCATATCACCCTTATGAATCTCTTGGATCTTCTTCACTTTCGGCTGGATCCGCTGCATGAGCATCTGCTGTTTCGCGCCGCTATGGAAGAACGGGTAGAGAATAAGGCGGATAAGGACGGTTGTGAGGATGATCGCGATGCCAAGATCATGGAATGACGCCGTTTCATAAAAGAAGACGAGGATATTGAAGATCGGCCTGTAGAAGATCTGTTGGTAAAGAAATTGCATAGTGGATTATGACTGTGCTTTTTTTATTGCGCGTACCAGTTCTGTGTGAAGGTTCTTTTTGGTGAGACCCCCCGCCATGGGCGAAACGATAACAAGGATATCCTCTCCTGGCACAGTTGTTTTTCTAAGTCCTGCTCTCGCTTGTCGCTTTAAAAAATTCCGTTTTGTCGCGGTTTTCCCCGCCGACTTACCAACCACAACGCCGATCCGGCCAGCCGCACCGCCATTCAATTTCACTTTTACGGAAAAATAGGGCGTTCGCACCGTCCTAAATTTTTTTGATGAAAACTCCCCCCGGGGGAGGTGTTTGGGTTTTGGCGCTGAGATTACCGCCACAAATGCGATCGACGGACTATACCGTCAGTTTTCGACGATTTTTCGCCCTCCTTCGGGAGAGTACGCGCCTCCCCGTAGCGGTTTTTTGACGCACAAGAAAACCGTGCGTCCTCTTCCGCTTTTTCTTTTTGGGGTTGTAGGTGGTCGACATGGTGTAGATGGTACCATGGCCTCATAAAAAAGCAACCACAAAAAGTTATGCACAAAAAATGCACAACTAATTCTTTTTTTGGCGCTTTGACTTACTTTAATGAAAGGAGAATAATGAATCCACAAACACGGGTCGCGAAACCGTCATCACCAAATATCACATCTTTAGCATGGACCTTGAACAAATGTGGCAGTCGACGTTGGGGGAGATGCAAATACAGCTTTCAAAGGCCCATTTCGCAACATGGCTGAAGAACAGCCAATTAGTGGAGAAAAAGGACGACACTATTGTGGTCGCTCTCCCGAATAATTTTACAAAGACATGGGTGGAAAATAAGTATCAAAAAAACCTTCTTGGTATTATGAGGGGTTTTGATGGCTCTGTGAAAAAGATCGAGTTTGTGGTTGGGGGGAAATATTTTGCACAACCAACAACAATTGAGGCTCAAGAGGTTGATGGGATTGATCTTGATTTTAAAACGGATCCGGAAACAGGTCTTAATCCCAAATATCGTCTTTCGTCGTTTGTTGTTGGTCCCTCTAATGAACTAGCTTTTGCAGCTGCCACGGCAATAACGGAAAGTATTGGTAAAAAATATAACCCTTTCTTTGTGTATGGAGGGGTTGGGCTGGGAAAAACCCATCTCATACAGGGTATCGGTAATGAGATAATTTTTAAACACAAAGGGAGGGTGAAGCCCAAATATGTTTCTTCGGAACAATTTACGCGCGATATAGTCTGGGGGCTTCGCAATGACCGCATTGAAAGCATTAAGAAAAAATATCGGGATGTTGATGTTCTTATTATTGACGATATCCAATTTATTGGCGGGAAAGAGAAAACCGAAGAAGAGTTCTTCCATACATTCAACGCACTTTATGAGAATGATAAACAAATAATCATATCCTCCGACCGACCACCACAATCCCTCCCGGTCCTTGAAGATCGCCTCCGCTCCCGTTTTGAGGGCGGCTTGATTGCGGATATCGCATATCCTGAATTTGAAATGCGCGTGGCAATCATTAAAAGCAAGCTTGATGATATGAACCGCCACCTAAGTGACCCGGTTATCAATCTTGTCGCAAAAAAACTCAGGAAAAATATACGCGAATTGGAGGGTGTCCTTAAAAAAATTATATTTACCCAAGAGCGGAAACAAACCGATATTACCGAGAGGATGGCGGAGGAAATAATAAACAAAGCCACTCAAAACACATCAAAAAGGATCAGTGATACACAAATTCTAAAAGCGGTTGCGGAATTTTTTAATCTCACTATTGAAGATATTGTGAGTCACACGCGCCGGAAAGAAATTGTCGAGCCACGGCAGATCGCAATCTATCTTCTTCGGGATATCTCAGACCTTTCCTATCCATATATTGGGGAAAAGTTGGGGAGGGATCACACCACCGCAATACATTCTTATGAAAAGATCAACAATGAAATCAACAGAGATCCCGGACTTAATCAGAAGATATTAATGATTAAGGATTTGATTTATAAGAGTTAGTCACCACATTTTCCACATGGTGAAATCTTTTTTAAACTAACAAACAGAAGGAAAAAGATTTTTATCCACAGAATCCACAGGACTAATAACAATTCCAATAAAAAGTATTTATATATAATATATTTATATTAAGAGTATGAAATTTATTGCGTTACGTTCCAACATAAAAGAGGCGATATCTGTTATTGAAAAAGCGGTGGGAGAAAATACAAACCTTCCTATTTTAAAAAATATCCTTATTGAAGCAAAAGAAGGGGTTATTGTTTTTTCTGCTACAAACCTTGAGATCGCCATAAGTCATAAAGTAACAGGAAAAATTATTGAAGATGGGAAGGTCTCATCTCCATTAGCACTTCTTTCCAATCTTATTGGAAATATTCAAAGCGACAGGCTTAATTTTGAGGAAAAAGGAAATAATCTCGAGGTGACAACTGATAATTACAATGCCACTATCAATGGACTCCCCCCTGACGATTTTCCAATAACCCCAACAATAAAAAATAAAGAAAGATTTATAACCATAAAAGGGGCAATAATCAAAGAGGCAATACAACAAGTTGTTGTTGCATCGCAATATTCCGACCTAAGACCAGAACTCAACAGCATCCTTTTTAATTTTTCAATAGAAAATCTTATTCTTGCCGCGACGGATGGATTTCGTCTTGCGGAAAAATCACTACCCTCAAATCTATTCTCTTCAAAAAATAAAGAACCTTTCAAAATACTTGTGCCGCTCCGCACAGCCCTTGAGATGGCGCGTATAGTCCACGAAGAAGAAGAGGTGAGGTTGTTTTGGGATGAAAATCAAATTCTTGCAGCAACAGAAAACACAGAGCTTATATCACGACTTATAGAGGGTAATTTCCCCGACTATTCCGGCATCATACCACTTGAGTTTGGGGCAGAGGTTGTGGTGAATCGAGAAGAGTTTGCGGCAGCGGTGCGTCTTGCTGGAGTATTTGGGCAGAAAAACAGCGAGGTGAAAATGCGAATTCATGAGAACAAAAAAGCGGTAGAGGTTGCATCAGCGGATCAAGCCCTCGGCGAGAACAAACAAACACTCCCGGCAAAGATCAAAGGGGATATGGGCGAAACATTTTTTAATTGGCGATTTCTTGCGGATGCAATGAAGGGTATAAAAACCGAAGATGCATTCTTTGGGCTACAAGAAGACGCTGGGCCGTCGCTTATCCGTTCAACAAGCGACAACTCATACTTCTATATTCTCAAACCGATATTAAAGGCTTGAGGTGGTATTGATTTTACCCTTGTTCAAATCCCACCAATTTTGGACTCCGATCTCCCAGTTATTGAATTGCGGGTCAGACGCTGGATTTGTGGGGGCAGGGCCTGTGGGATTGTTTTTATTTACAAAATAAAGGATAGAATGAGGGTTGCCATTAGCATCAAGATATTGGCCACCAAGAGCGGGATTTGTGGGTGTGATAGGGTTTGGTTTTGGAAATGTCTCATTAGGAACCTGCGGAAGGGCTGCTTGCATGAATTCGCTCCACATTGGCACAGCAGCAAGGATACTGGAACCCTGCCTGTGCATTGGGGTGTTGTTGTTATTACCAGCCCACACACCAACAACAAGAGATGGTGTATATCCCATAGCCCAAGCATCCCGATAATCGTTTGAAGTACCGGTCTTTAGCGCCACATCATATCCAGGGAACACTGTTTCGTTTTGACTTGCTTGGAAAAGTGGCGCGCGCGCCGAAGCATCAGAGAGAACATCATTAATAAGGCGCACCGATTGGGGATCGGACACTTGGGTCGCCTGGTCTTGATAGGCCTCAAGTGTGTTGCCATTCGAATCTTGAACAGACAAGATCATCGTTTGGGCATGCTTCATTCCGTCGGCGGCGAGGACCGAGTAAGCCTCAGTAAGATCTATAAGATGAACCGCTCCACCACCAAGCACAAGGGAAAGGCCGTATTGTGAAGGATTGCCAAGAGTTGTAATACCAAAGTTTTCCATTGTGGTAATTGCATTACTCTCGCCGACAAGATACAGCATCTTCACCGCGGGGATATTCACCGACTGTGCGAGTGCGTCGCGTATGGTAATTGGTCCGGCGAATGTCCCTTCAAAATCTACCGGGTGGAAACACTTGGTGTTTGTTGAGTTGTAGTTGGGTATCGGAGGGCAAGAAGGATCGGTACTGAATTCCGTGGGAACATCAAAAAGTACGGTGTTTGGGGTGTACCCCATATCAAAACCAGTAAGATAAACAAAAGGCTTAAGAGAGGAGCCTGGCTGGCGGAGACCTTGTGTTGCAACATCAAAATTACCATCATTTTTTGTATCGAAATAATTAACCGATCCAACAAGCGCAAGGATCTGACCTGTTTGTGGATCTTGTGCGACAAGGGATCCGTTTGTGGAATCATAAAGTTGTTTGTCGCGGGCAACACCATCGGTGACCGCCTGCTCCGCCGCTTGTTGGAGATTCCAATTGAGCGTGGTGATTACTTTAAGCCCGCCGTAATCCACAAGATCTTCCCCGTATTTCTGGATAAGATAGTTTTCAACCGCCTGCACAAAATGTGGCGCCCTCATACCTGTGCCGCTTTCGGTTTGGGGGAGAAATGTTATTTTATAATTTAATGCATCATTGAGTTGGGCCTGGTTGATTCTTCCAGTGTTGTACATCTGCTGAAGCACAAGGCGCTGTCGAGTGAGGAGTTCATCAACATGACTTCCCCAAGGGGAATAATATGAAGGGGCTTGCGGAAGGGCTGCAAGGACAGCCGCTTGGGCGATATTCACGTCTTGGATAGGAATACCGAAATAATCCTGACTTGCTTCCTCGACGCCGGAGATATTGGGCCCATAAGGAGCCTCGTTGAGGTAAAGTCCAAAAATCTCATCCTTGGTGTAATATTGGTTGAGTTTAATAGCAAGAATAAGCTCTTTGATTTTACGAGCTATTGTCTTGTCGGTGGAGAGAAAAGCTGTGCGGGCAAGTTGTTGTGTGATTGTAGATCCCCCTTGAGAGATTGAGCCGGTTATAAGATCTTCCCATGCGGCACGGAAGATGCCTTTTATATCAAATGCAGGTTCGTTATAGAAATTCTGATCCTCGATCGCGAGGGTCGCATCCTTCATTGACTGGGGGATTTGGTCAAATGGAACAACAGTGCGGCGCGGACCGGTGCCTATTTCATATAAAAGAACAGTTCCGGTTCGATCGTATATTTTAGTGGATTGGCCGATTTGCTGGCTTGAAATCTCTTGAATGGTGGGTATTTGTGTGCTGAAGTAAAGCACAGCGATAAAGAACACGACCACGAGCGAAAGGAATGCAATTCCCGCGATCTTGAGATATATTAACCACCTTTTCTTTTTTCCAAGCGAGGCGCTGTTGCCCTTCGGACCCATAAGCCTTATTTTACTCCTTTTTATGCATTTTTCCGAGGTTGGGTTGGTGTATTGCCATAACCACACAAACAAAAAGCGCCCATGTGGGCGCTTTTTGTTTATATAGGGGCTATTCCGTTATTTCGCCACCCTCGTTGTTGCCGAGGCCAGCGTCGTCTGCGTCTTCGCCATCCACATCGACGTCCGCATCGTCATCTCCGTCGAGATCGTCGGCGAGGTTTTCATCCGCATCGTCATTATCACCTTCTGGATCATCGCTCAACGCACGGAACGCAAGGCGCAGGGAGAGTAAATCGGTTGCCATAATAGATATCACTGTTTGCCCAAAGGGCTTTACGACCTTTCGATTAATTTATTTTCAACCAGTATATTGTATCATTTGCGGCTGTCAAATCGAGCCGATATTGTGGATAACCACCCGGGCAATATTATGGATGTTTAATGGATCGCGGTGCGGTCTCCGGAGCAAAAAATAGCGAGCGCGAGAGCGTCGCTTGCGTCATCTATTACTTTAAGATCCTGCTTGTTCAAAATAAGGCGCACCATCTTAAGAACCGCCTTTTTATCAGCGAATCCATAACCCGTGATACCCATTTTCACTTCATTCGGCGTGTATTCGTGGATCGGGACGCCTTGTTCTTTAAGGGCAAGAAGGATGACGCCGCGCGCTTGCGCGACTGCCATTGCGGTCTTCTGGTTTTTTGAGAAAAAAAGTTTTTCAATCGCAACGGCATCTGGTTGGTATTCGGCGATCAATCGGTCTATCTCTTTTTTTGTTTCTTCAAGGGCGGGGATGTCTTCTTTTTCCTCGATTTTAAAAAGGCCTGCGGCGAGGTATCGCGTGGAATTCCCGGAGTAATCGACAACGCCATAACCAATCCTCCGCGTGCCCGGGTCGATGCCGAGTGTGATCATATCAAGAAGGGAAGGTGATGTTTGTAGCGACGCTTTGCACATCATCATTGTCCTCGAGCGCTTCAAGAAGTGAGGCGAGCTTCTCTCGCTCCGTATCATCCGCGAGCTCTTGTGGGAATTTCGCCTGCCATTCGCCATCTTTTTTTTCAAAGGCCCATTGAACACTCCCGGTCTCGGCCCATTTCCCCCTGTGGTCGCGAAGGATAGTCTTCACTTCTTGTACTGCGCGGTTGCGATTGTTGCTGATCGCCTCAATAAGGATTGCGGCACCGCCCGGACCATACGCTTCAAATACAAGCTCTTCAAGGCCCTCTGCCTGTTCGGATGCGCGTTTGATCGCTCGATCGATATTGTCGGCGGGAACACCCACATCTTTCGCTTTAGAGACCGCCGTGCGGAGGCGCGGATTGAAATCCGGGTTTGGCTCGTCCTTTGCCGCCGCGGCGATGAGTGCGAGGAGTTTGGAAAAGACTTTGCCACGCCTTTGATCAGTAGCCTCCTTTTTATGTTTTATACCCGCCCAATGCGAATGTCCTGACATACCGGTATTATATCGCGGGCATCAAAATAAAAAAGCGACCCGAAACCATAATGGTTCCGGGTCAAAATACTACAATGTCCTACTGGATCTACTGGATGCTGTTGCCGGATTGGTCTATAAAATAGTTTCCGGCACTCCCTTTTACTTTGATAATATAAGGCCTCGCTCCCCAGTATTCTGTGACGTCGACGGGGAAGATGAAGCGCTTCGCAATATCAGAGCAGGAAGGACCCATGGCAAAACTGCCATACTTGCGGCAGAATTTGAACCATTTTGCGAGGTCTTTCTCCATGGTTTTTCTTCCCAGTACGCCGTTGTTGTCGAGGGTTTTTTCAATGAAATCAACCCTCTTCTTCAAACTTTCCTCGCTGGGGCTCGAGTGGAGGTATGCATCCGTTACGGCGGCGTCTCCAAGAAGTTGCCGGTTCATTGCCCACTCGGGAGGGGCAAAAAGAGGTGTTGCTCCCGACGACATAACGGCGCGGCAGACCTCAATATGAACCTCAACACTCATGGGGCCATTCCACCCGAATGCCGTTTGGTCAAATCTCCAGATGTGTTGTTCGCCCTCATCAAGGACACCCCGCACATACTGGTGGTCTACCGAGGCCTGGATCGGCACCCAGTCCGATGTTTCATTAACTACCGTAACATCCACATGGGGAAGATTACGTCCCCAAATGACCGTGGTTGTTATCGTCTGTGAAACGACGGCGCACGGAGCTGCCATGAAGGCCAACCCCAGGACAAAAAGAAGCATCAACCGCTTCATGGGAGTCTCCTTTCGGATTGACCTGCTTGTTTTCAATCCATTCCAGACTGCATTATACAATATATATTATATATTTGTCAATAGCATCCTTTCGCGCGGCGGTGCGGCACGGAACATAAAAATGTATAATGAATCCAATGCCTGCGGAACCGGAAGAGGAAGACCTTAAAGCAAAACTGGAAAAGCTCAGGCGCGATGGTGAGGAGCGCGCGGCCCAGCGGCGCGCGGCCCAGCTGGAACTCTCCTATATCGACCTGTCAAAAGTCCCCGTATCGCTCGACGCGGTGCGCCTTTTGACGGAGCAGGAGGCAAAGGATGCGAGGGTGGCGACGATCGAGATCAAGGACAGGAAGGTGGCGCTCGCAACGGAAAACCCCGGGCTCCCGGCTGCGAAAAAAGTCGTCGAGGAGTTGGCTGCGAGGAAGTACGAAGTGAAAACACTTATAGTTTCTCCATCGAGCCTCGAGATCGCGTGGCACTTCTATAAGTTCATCAAACCGCAGGAGGAGGAGATCACGGGGAAGGTGAATATTTCAAAAGGGCGTCTCGACGAACTTCATGCGAAGTTCGTATCGCTCGATGCCGTGAACGCCGAGGTCGGAGCGATCAACTTCAATAACTTTTCGCCGGTCACGCTTATCGAGATCATTCTTGCGGGAGCGACGGCCCTCCGCGCTTCCGATATTCACACCGAGGCCGAGAAGGAAAAAGCAAAGATCCGCTTCCGTATCGACGGGCTCCTTCACGACATTTATGACGATATCCCGCTCCATGCGTACGAAGCATTCGTGTCGCGCATCAAACTGCTCTCCGAGATGAAGCTCAATATGAGGACTATCGCGCAGGATGGCAGGTTTACGATCGGACTCGCGGGCAAAGAGGTGGAGATGCGCGTTTCGGTGATCCCCGCCGAGTTCGGCGAGACGATCGTGATGCGTATTCTTGATCCGGCGGCAACCATGGTGGGCCTTCCCGACCTTGGACTCCGCGCGGATAACCTCGACCTGGTAAAGAAGCAACTTGATCGTCCGAACGGTCTCATCCTGAACACGGGTCCGACCGGCTCCGGTAAAACGACGACGCTTTATGCTTTTCTGCGGACCATGAATGATCCGACCGTGAAAATCATCACACTCGAGGATCCGATCGAATACCGCATCGAAGGCATCGAGCAAACGCAGGTGAATGACGAAGCGGGATATACGTTCGCGAACGGTTTGCGCGCCATCGTGCGGCAGGACCCGGACGTGATCCTCGTCGGCGAGGTGCGGGACCTTGAGACGGCCGACATCGCGATGCAGGCTGCGCTCACGGGACACCTCGTACTTTCGACGCTCCACACGAACGATGCCGTCGGCGCCGTTCCGCGGCTCATCAACCTGGGAGTGAAGGCGGTCTCGATCGGGCCGGCGCTTTCGCTCGTTATCGCCCAACGCCTCGTGCGCGTGCTCTGCGTGGATTGTAAAAAAGAAGCGTCCATCGATGACGCGATGAAGAAGAACATCGAAGCGTTCCTCGCGAAACTTCCGGCGAAGGTGGATCGGACGTCCTATCAGAATTACAAAATCTACGAGCCCGTCGGCTGCGAGAAATGCAACAAGATGGGATATAAAGGTCGCGTCGGCATATTCGAATTCTTGGAAGGCGGGAGCGATCTTGAGACGACGATCCTTAAAGAAGCCTCGGAGGTTGCACTCCGCGGCGTGGCCGAGCGACAGGGGATGGTGACGATGCAGCAGGACGGGATACTCAAAGTACTCGAAGGCAAAACGACGATCGATGAGGTGAAGGGCGTCACCGGCGACATCGCATGGTGACGATGGAACAAAAAAGCCGGCCTTCCGGCCGGCGTTCGCGTAGTTCACTCAGACCTGGGGGCAATTCCTCGCGAAAGGATTAATATCCCTTTTACCTAAAGGCAAAAGGGGCTAGAATTACTCAAAGGATAGGACCAGTCGGAACCGGTTCGTCCTGAAAAGGTTAGAAATAATTCCCGCCCCCAGATCTGAATGAGCTGCTCCTGACAACACCATCAATCAGTGTTGCAATGAAATAGTAGCATATCAATTTTTATTTGTCAATAGCACTAAAACCTTGCCCATAATGCCCTCAAAACCCAAAGAAAAACCCCAGGAAAACGCTGTCGCAGGCAAGGACGATGCGAATATAGACCTCACCTTGAGGCCGACGGCATGGGACGAATATGTCGGCCAGGAAAAAATAAAAGATAATCTGAGGGTTATTTTGGAGGCGGCAAAAAAACGCAAAGAGGCTGCTGATCATCTCCTTTTTTCGGGTCCCGCCGGTTTGGGCAAGACAACGCTCGCATATCTTGTGGCGCATGAGCTGGGGGGAATGATCAAGACGACATCCGGCCCTGCGCTTGAGAAGGTCGGCGATCTTGCCGCGGTGCTCACAAACCTCGGTCCCGGCGAAATTCTTTTTATCGACGAAGCGCATCGGATCAACCCGATGATCGAGGAGGTGTTATATCCGGCGATGGAGGCGCGCAAGCTCCATCTCGTCGTCGGCAAAGGACCGTCGGCGCGCACACTCACCCTCGACCTCCAACCCTTTACTCTGATCGCGGCGACGACGCGCGAGAATCTGCTTTCAAACCCCCTCCGCTCACGCTTTGGCGCAACGTTTCGCCTTGGTTATTATTCGATCGACGACATAAAAAAGATACTTGAACGGTCGGCGCGCATACTCGGCGTCACTGCTTCATCCGATGCGGTCGAGGTCCTTGCGCGCGCTTCGCGCGGCACGCCGCGCGTAGCGAATCGACTCCTGCGGCGCGCCCGGGATTTCGCCGAGGTGCACGGCAAGGCCGGATCTCCCGGCGCGGCACCGGTGATCGACGCCGAATCCGCGCGCCATACGCTTGAGATGTTGGAGATCGACGATCTTGGCCTTGAACCGCAAGATCGGCGCCTCCTTATAACGATCATCGAGAAGTTCAAAGGCGGCCCTGTCGGGGTGAACACGCTCGCGGCCGCGCTTTCCGAGGAGCGCGGCGTGATCGAGGATATTTACGAGCCCTACCTTATGACGCTCGGATTCCTCCAGCGTTCGCCGTCCGGGCGCATAGTATTGCCCGCGGCGTACCGCCACCTGAAAATTAAGGGCTACGAAGAACTTCTCTAGTTCTTTGGCGTTTCTTGATGACTCCGGGTGTATGGTCACCGGATGGTGTATATCAATGAATTTTTCCCGAATCCGGTCGGACCCGACGCCGCAGGTGAGTTTATAGAACTCTATAATGACAGCCCTATGGCCGTTTCTCTCGCAGGATGGAGAATCGGCGCGGGCACGGTATCGACGACCGTTGCGGACCAAGCGATCATTCCCGCAAAAACCAAAATCTTTCATCTGGCGGGGTTTGCAGTACCGCCCCACGGATATCTTGTGCTGAGACATAAGGAAGACGGCATTTCTTTGAAAAATACCGACGGCGCATTATTGTTATATAGTCCGGACGGAAAGGTCGCAGACAAAGCGGCGTTTCATGGTGCGGCTCCCGACGGACAAAGCTACTCGCGGATGGACGGTGGCGCGGGGTTCGGAAGGTATTTTATTTTCACAGACCCAACGCCCGGCGGGCCGAACGTCGCGTTCGGGGGGAATGTTGCTGTAGCGCACTATCCCGAAGGCGTACCGCTCGGACCGTCGCCTGCCATGTCGGCATCAACTCCTGCTATATTTTCCGCAATAGGACTCGGCGCCTTTCTCGCAACGATCATCACCTATGTTATTAAAAAAAACAAAAACCTATCGCACCTCTTCTTCGGAGGAAACGAGGCGCCTCGGGGAGGAATTTTCAAAACAGCTTTCCGCCGCCCGGCGCGAGAATGAAAAAAATGCGGCGATCGTCGTTCTCTCGGGCGAACTTGGTGCGGGGAAGACGACGTTCGTACAAGGATTCCTGCGTGGAATGGGCGTACGCCGCCGCGCACCAAGCCCCACATTCGTCATCGTGCGCCGTTATCGTGCGCCGCAGTCTGGTGCGCGTACGACTGCGGGATCGAAAGGGGCAAAAATACCCCGGATATTCCATATGGACGCTTATCGCTTGAAGGATACGTCGCACCTTGCCGCACTGGAGTTTGAAAAGATGCTCAAAGATCCGTACAACATAGTGCTCATAGAGTGGGGCGAGCGCATAAAAGATGCGATACCGCGCGGCGCGACCCGGATAAAATTCGAGTATGATAAAAAAGAAGGTGTGCGAAAGATAAAGATTTTATGAAAAAACTGCTCCTCATCGACGCAAATTCGATCATCCATAGGTCGTTCCACGCGATACCGCCATTCACGGCGCCGGACGGGAGGCCGAGCGGGGCGATTTACGGTATAGCGAGTATCTTATTGAAGCTTTGGCGCGAGGATCGGCCCGACTATGCCGTGGCACTCTTTGATCGGCCCGAGCCAACATTCCGTGAACAGAAATATGCCGAGTACAAAGCCCAACGCCCCCCCGCGCCCAATGAACTCATTGCGCAGATCGTGGAAGCGCATGCGCTCTTCGCCGCATTCGGCATCCCCACGTTCGAAGCTCCGGGGTATGAGGCCGACGACCTTATTGCGACATTCGCGGAACGGTTCCGTCGGGAGGAGGGAGTGAAGGTGGTTATCCTTACGGGCGATCGCGATACGCTCCAGCTGGTCGAAGACGGCCACGTGTTCGTGCAGACATTCATCAAAGGGGTGAGCGATACGATGATCTATGACGAGGCGTCCGTAAAGGAAAAGTTTGGCGTCACGCCGGGGCAGATGGTGGACTATAAAGCGCTCGTTGGGGACGCATCGGACAATATAAAAGGCGTACCGGGCATCGGGCCGAAGACCGCAGTAGAGCTTCTGCAGAAATTCGGATCACTCGATAAGATACTTGATACCGCCGCACATGGCGAAGATGCGATGCTCGAAAAAAAGATCACGCCCCATCGCGCCGCGGCCGAACAGTCGCGTGATCTCGTGGTGCTCGAGCGGCACGTGCCTATCGTGATTCCGCCGATCGGGGATCTTGCGCCGCATGCCGATATAAAAGACAAGCACATCGAGGAATATTTTATAACCATGGGATTTGCGACGTTGCTTAAAAGGATATACGAAAGCGATGCGGGAGTTTCGGGTGCAAAGCAGGCTTCCGGGAAGGAAAAGAGGGGAAACGGGCAGGGTTCCGGTATGGCGGATGGGCAAAAAGCGCTGTTTTAATGGGATAGTTTGGGGTATCATTAAGGCATTGGCAAAAGCAGAATCTACATCTAAAAAAACGGCCGGTGCGCCGCTGCCGCTTGCGGCATGGCTCTTTATTGTGGCGGTTGTGGTTGCTGTCGGGATTGCAGCCGCCGGAGGGATGCCCTTGCCATTCATGATCGGGGAGGTGGCGGCCCTTCTTTCCATCGCAGCCCTTTTCTTTGTGGCGCTCCGGACGTCGAAGCGGCGGAGTGTTGCCGAGCTCGCATCGGGCGGCCAGGGCGAGATAAAAAGCATCATGGGGGCGATTGAAGATTCACTCATAATGTACGGGGGCGATTTTCGGATAAGCTTCTTCAATCATGCGGCCGAAAAATTGTTCGGGATCGACGCTTCCGCTGCGATCGGGCACGTGCTTTCCCCGCGCGACGCGGAGTCGTCGGGAGGATGGAGGACGCTTGCGCAGGTGATTTTCCCGTCGCTCGCCCCGCGCGTCGTACCGAAGAGCGCCGAAGGGGAGGTGCCGCAGGTGGCGGATGTTTCGCTTACGGATCCGGAGCTTGAACTCCGGATATCAACGGCGCCCGTTGCGGACGAGAATGGGCGCACGATTGCATTTGTAAAGATCATCCGCGACCGCACACCGCAGATTTCCGCGCTGCGATCAAAAGACGAGTTTGTCACGGTGGCCTCGCACCAGCTTCGCGGTCCGGTGACGGATATTAACTGGGCACTCCAGTCGCTTACGCAGGCACAGGAGCTGAATGAAACCGACAAAATGATCGCTCAGACGGCTGCCGCAGCGAGCCAAAATCTTCTCGCGCGCATTGAAGACCTATTGAGCATCGCGAAGATGGAGGATGGGCAGATGGGATATTCGTTCGAAAGCACCGACCTTCTGCAGTATGTGAATGGCGTGCTCGCGGGAGTTCTTCCTGCGGCGCGCAAGGCGGGGGTGAAGATCTATCTTGATAGACCTTCGGGGGAGCTTCCGATGGTGATGATCGATCCCAAGAGACTCTCCATTGCGCTCACGAACATTCTTGAGAATGCCATCCGCTACAATGTCGAGAACGGCGAGATAACGGTAAAGGTAGATCGCCTGCAGGATAAGCCGTATCTCGTGGTAAGCGTGAGGGATACGGGCATCGGCATTCCTCCGGAATCGGTTGCGAAGCTGTTCAGTAAGTTTTACCGTGCCAACAATGCCGTAAAAGCGCAAACGGAGGGTTCCGGACTCGGCCTTTATATGGCCAAAGGGATCGTTGAGGCCCATGGAGGCCAGATCTGGGCAGAATCGGAACTTGGACGGGGAACGACCATCTCTCTCGCCATTCCAACAGATCCGAATTTGGTGCCGAAACACGAAGTGAGCGCGGCGGATTTATTCTAGGGAGAAAGCAATTTGCAGTCCTGGATTTGTCTCGTGTATAATAATGCACATGAGCGCTTCCCCGAACACAAAATTCATTTTTGTCGTCGGAGGAGTGATGTCGGGTGTCGGGAAAGGGGTCGCTTCATCCTCTATAGCAAAGATTCTGCAGTCCCGCGGGATCGAGGTGACGTCCCTCAAGATCGATCCATACGTCAATGTGGACGCCGGCACCATGAACCCCACCGAGCACGGTGAGGTTTTTGTTTTGGATGACGGTACGGAGTGCGATCAGGATATGGGGAACTACGAACGCTTCCTCGATAGGGATCTTTCGGGCGTGAACTATATGACAACGGGCAGCGTCTATAAGACCGTGATTGAGCGTGAGCGCAGCATGGGTTACGGCGGTCGCTCAGTGAGCGTGGTCCCGTATATTCCAATGGAGGTGATCGAGCGGATACGCAAGGCGGCGGAACTCGCGAAGGCGAAGATAGCGATCACGGAAATCGGGGGTACCGCAGGTGAGTATGAGAACATTCTGTTTCTCGAAGCGGTGCGTATGCTGAAGATAAAATTTCCGAAGGACGTCGTGCTCATTCTCGTGAGCCACCTTCCGATAATGAATGACGACAATGAGCTGAAGACCAAGCCCACCCAGCATGCGGTGCGTGCGTTGAACAGCGTCGGCCTCCAGCCCGATTTCATTCTCGCGCGGGCGAAGTATCCCATCGACGAGAAGCGGAAAGAGAAGATCGCATTCAATTGCAGTGTGAGCGAGGAAGATGTCATCTCCGCGCCGGATGTGGACGATATCTATGACATCCCCATTAATTTTGAAAAGGATAATTTCGGGAACAAGATCCTTGCGAAGCTCGACCTCCGTCCGCCAAAGAAAGACCTTAAGGAATGGCGCGCGCTCGTGGAGCGCATGGACGGAGCGACGCAGCCGGTGAATATTGGTATTGTGGGCAAATATTTCTCGAGCGGAAAGTTTGTGCTTGCCGATTCGTATCTTTCTGTTATTGAAGCAATCAGACATGCTGCAGCGCACTGGGGGTTCAAACCTCAGATCCACTGGATCGATTCGGAGGATTTCGAAGTGCGCGCAACCAGAGCTGGGGGGGCGAAGGAAAGTGTGGCGAAGGCGGCTGCTGTCGCCGCGGAGAATCTGAGCGAACTCGATTTATACGACGGAGTCATCGTCCCCGGCGGTTTCGGCGCGAGAGGAGTGGAGGGAAAGCTGGAGGCGATCCGTTACTGCCGCGAGCGGAAGATCCCATATTTAGGGCTTTGTTATGGCATGCAACTTGCCACGATCGAAATTGCGCGCAATGTGCTTGGCTGGAAGGACGCGAACACGACAGAGATCAATCCGGCAACAAAGCATCCCGTCATAGACATTCTCCTGGAGCAGAAGAAGCTTATAGCGGAAAAGAAGTATGGCGCGACGATGCGTCTCGGCGCTTATCCTGCCGTGCTCAAGAAAGGAACGATCGCGGAACGCGCCTATGGCGTGACGAGGATCAGCGAAAGACACCGCCATCGTTTCGAGGTGAATCCGGTGTTCGTGAAGCGGCTGGAACGCGCGGGCATCGTCTTCTCCGGACAATCACCGTCGCGGCGGCTTATGGAAGTAATGGAGCTTCCCAAAAAGATCCATCCGTTCTTTGCGGGTGCGCAGTTCCATCCCGAGCTCAAGTCGCGGCCCATGCGCCCCAATCCGCTCTTCCGTGAATTCGTGAAGGTAGCCGGCGAACGCCGTGCCGCGGCCGATAAAGAAAAAGGGAAATAGAAAAGGCGATCGCGGGGGCGATCGCCGATTTTTATCATCAGGCCTCAATATAAGCCCAGAGCATTCGTACGATTTTGAAGTCGGGTTCCTGCTTAATCGATTCCCGGAACAGGCGTTCCATCGCATCCTTTTCGGCGGATGTCAGGTTCGCAATGTTGCGGAGGCGGCTTGAGACGCGGATAAGATCGTTGCGGAGCTCGGGCCATTTAACTCTTGGACATCCGAGGCCTATCCAGGCGGCGACCCTTTTAAAATCGCCTTCAAAGCAGAACTTTTCCTGCAGTGTTAATGATGAGATGTGCGCCCTGAATACTTCGCGGCGCGCTGCCGCGGCGAGTTCGGGGGAGATGGGGATGAAATAGGAAACCATCGTGGTCCCTCCTGATATTCATAGTAATGCCGCATGGACGACATTCGCAATTTGATTTTGTGGATAAACGAACTATCCTTACGGTATGATCGTTTTTCTTTACGGCCACGACGACTACCGGCGGACGGAAAAGAAACGCGCCGTGATCGCGGAATTCGTCAAAAAGCGTTCGGCTATGGGCCTCGAAGCGTTCGATTTTGAAAATAAGAATATGCAGACGGCGGCGGAGGAATTCCTGAGGACACGGTCGCTTTTCGACGTGCCGAAGCTCGTGCTGGTTGAAAATGCATTCGAACTCGAAGCAAAACAGCTCGCAAAGTTCCTTAAACCGTTCCTCGAAACAAAAGAAAGCACCATCCTTCTCTCCGAAAAAGACAAACCAGTGAAGGCGCTCGCATTCCTTCTTGAAAAGCCGGCGATTTCACAGAAATTCGACGCTCTCACGGGAGCGGAGTGGCTTGCGTTTATAAAGGCAGCTGCAAAGGAACGCGGCGCGAACCTCGCTCCGGCGGCAGCGCAGCTTCTCGCAAACGTATTCCAAGGGGATACCTGGGGTCTTGTTACGGAGCTCGAGAAGCTTGCGGGATTTTCCGCTGCACGCGGTGCGAAGATGATAGAAAAAAACGATCTTATTGAATTTGATCTCGAGGTGGCGCCGAATTACTGGGCACTGATGAACGGTCTCAAAAGTCTCGATCTTCGCAGCCGACTCTATGCCTTCGAGTCCATGCTCGCCCTTTCGGACCCTCCGGCGAAGATTTTCAATATCCTTGCCGCCCAGTGGCAAGAAAAAACTCCGCACATGGCGGAGTATGACCTTGCGGTCAAGTCGGGTAAGGTGGACTACGAAGAAGCCTTGGTCGATCTGCTGGTGAGCTGAGCGAGGCGGGACTTAAGGCGGCTTGCCTTGTTCTTTTCGATCACCTTCGTCTTGGCGGCCTTATCGAGGGCCTTGAATACCGCGGGGAATGCCTTCGCGGCTTCGTCGAACTTCTTTGCGATGATGAGTTTGCGATAGTCCGTGACGGCTTTCTTGTAAGTATCCTTTTTTACAACATTCCGTTTGCGGCGGGTGACGTTCTGGCGGAGAGCCTTCTTGGCTGAGCTGGTTATCGGCATGGGAACTATTATAAAGGAAAGCTGTGTTTTTGCAAGGGCTATGTTTTAGGCGGGCCAAGTTTATAATAAGCGTATGATCTACAGCGTTTCCGGGAAATTGGCATTCAAAGGGGAAAGCTTTGTCGTTGTGGAGGCGGGTGGCGTGGGATTAAAGCTTTCTGCAAGCAAAGCGACGATTGCGGCGCTTCCGGCCGTAGGCGGCGAGAACGCGGGGAGTGTGGCGCTTTTCTCGCATCTTCACGTGAAAGAGGATGCACTCGACTTATACGGCTTTTCTTCGGAAGCGGAACGCGATTTCTTCGAAATGCTGATCGGCGTATCGGGCGTGGGCCCGAAGTCGGCACTCGCAATCCTCGATACGGGGCCCCTCGACGAGCTCGCCGCGGCGATCAAGGAGAACCGACCGGACCTCCTTACCCGTGCCGCGGGGATCGGCAGAAAGACGGCCGAACGCGTGATCCTTGAATTAAAGACGAAAGTGGAATCAACGCACTCGGGATCTATGGTGGAAAAAATGGAAACCGATTCGGACCTTGTGGAGGCGCTCACCGGCCTCGGTTATCGCCGCGATGAGGCGCGGGCAGCGCTTGGAAGGGTGGATGCCGATATGAAAGGCGCAGAGGAGCGGCTGAAGGCGGCGCTTAAAATTTTGAACGCAAAAACATGAATCCAAGTTGGAATATTTTTGTATAAGGTCTAAAATACGGGCAAGAATGCCGAATCTCAAAGAGCACCGCCTTGTAAAATTCTTCTACAACCTTCCCGGCGCATCGTCCGCGTATCATTTCCTTTGGGCGTGGACGGGGGCCGCGCTGTACCGCCATCCAAGCAGTGAGGTGGTGACGATCGGCGTGACGGGAACAAAAGGGAAGACGACGACGCTCGAACTCATAAACGCGATTCTTGAGGCTGCCGGAAAAAAAACAGCGCTTCTTTCATCGCTCCGCATAAAGATCGGGGATCGGAGCGCGAAGAACCGCACCGGCAACTCGATGCCGGGCCGCGCCTACATCCAAGATTTCCTCCACAAAGCGGCGCGCATAAAGTGCGATTATGCGCTCGTTGAGGTGACGTCGCAGGGCGTCGCGGCGCACCGCCACCGGTTCGTCAAATGGCATATGGGAGTGATCACCAACATCCACCCGGAGCATATCGAGTCGCATGGATCGTATGAAAAATATCGCGCGGCAAAACTTTCCTTCCTGCAGTATGTCCTGAAGAGGGGCGGCGAGGTGTTCCTTAATCGTGATGACGGGGAATATAACTTCTTCTTTAATGAGCTTGCGGCACCCCCGAACGTTCCGGTGAACTATTCAAAAGAAGACGAGTTCCTTAAGGATTGCCTGCCGCGCATCGAGGCTGCGCGCAGAACATTGAACGGAAAAGGTACGGCGGCCGAAACATTCATTTTGAGCGATTTTAACATTGAGCACATCGCCGTTGCGGCGGCGATCGGGCGGAGGCTTGGCATAGACGACGCGACGATCGAAAAAGCCATACTCAACTTCAAAGGCGTACCCGGACGGATGGAATTTATCCGCGCGAACGGCTGGACGGCGGTGGTGGATTACGCCCACACGCCGGAATCGCTCGAGGCGGCATACCGCGCAGTGAAGCCGAAACCGACCAAAGATCACCCGCATCCGCGCCTCATCGCGCTCCTCGGATCGGCGGGCGGCGGGCGCGATAAATGGAAACGTCCGGCGATGGGCGCGGTCGCGGCGCGGTGGTGCGATGAGATCATTCTCACAGACGAGGATCCATATGACGAGGACCCTGAGGAGATAGTGAACGAGGTTGAAAAGGGCATACGCGACGAGGACCCGGGGAAAATGGCGCACACCCTGCGGATCATGGACCGTGCGGAGGCGGTGCATAAAGCGTTCGATCTTGCCCGCGAGGGTGATGTGATCATCGGCACGGGGAAGGGAAGCGAGGAATGGATCCATGTGGCGAATGGCCGAAAGGTGCCATGGAGCGAGCGGTCGGCATTCGAAGATGCGATGCGGATAAAAATGGCCGGACACTGAATAAAAACGATTTTTGGATATGGCGATCAAACCAGCAACGCAAATAGGGGATCCGGCGATCAGGGCGAGGTCCGTGGCGCTCGCATCGGCATCGTCGCCGTCGACGAAGAAGATCGCACGCGACCTTATCGATTCCATGCGGAGCTATAACCTTGTCGGGATGGCCGCGCCCCAGATAGGGATCAATAAGAGGATATTCGTCACGGAGATCCGGCAGACAAGAACCAGGAACCCTAAAACGGAGGACCCTGTGCGGGTATTCGTCAATCCGCGGATCGTGGCGGTTTCCCGGAAACAAGCGATTGATTACGAAGGGTGCGGAAGCGTGTCGCACGGCGGACTTTTTGGGGCTGTGCGGCGGTCTTATATCGTAACAGTGACGGCGTATGGACTTGATGGGAAGAAATTCACGCTGCGGGCGGAGGGACTCCTCGCGCGGATTATACAGCACGAGACGGACCATCTGAACGGCGTGGTATTCCTTGATCGTATGAAGGATATGGGATCTCTTATGGATCGGGAGCTGTTGAGGGGGGCCTGACTTACTCATTCGGGGGTTTGAGGTTTATAATGAGCATATGAAGCTCACTTTTTATGGCGGCTGCAGTGAAGCGACGGGAGCAAACTATATTCTCGAATCCGGCGCGACGAGGATTATGATCGATTGCGGCCTCCATCAAGGGAGCCACTATGCCGAACGCGAAAACTTCGAGCCGCTCCCGTATGAAGCGGGTTCGGTCGAGGCGGTCTTCACGACGCACGCACACCTTGATCATATTGGCCGCCTGCCGACGCTCGTAAAATCGGGGTTTAAAGGCGTGATCTACTCCACCACCGCCACACAGGATTTTGCCGAGCTCATGCTGGTCGATTCCGAGCATCTCCTCAACGATGAAGCGAAGCGCGAAGGGAGGCCGCCGCTCTATAACAATGAGGATATCGAGAACGTGATGCGGCACTGGCACGGCCTTGGTTATCACGAAAAAGTTACAATAGGGCCGTTCACTGTCGAACTGTACGATGCAGGGCATATTCTCGGCTCCGCAATCATTCATGTTGAGGCCGAGGGCAAAATGATCGTATTCTCCGGTGATCTCGGCAACTCGCCGGCGCCGATCATCAAAGCGACGGAAACCGTTCCCGCCGCCGATTATTGCCTTGTCGAATCGACTTATGGAGACCGTGTGCACGACGACGTGCCGAAGCGCGTGGAGATCCTGCGGAAGACGATTGTGGACACCGTGCACGACGGCGGTACGCTTATGATCCCCTCGTTTGCGATGGAGCGCACCCAGGACCTGCTCTATGTGCTTCATGAGCTTTTCGAAAAAAACGAAATTCCGAGGGTTCCTGTTTACATAGACAGCCCTCTCGCCATCAAGGTGACCGAGGTATATAAAAAGCACGAGGATTATTTCAATAATGCGATCAAAGAAGAAGAAAAGATAACGGGCGATGATATTTTGAATTTTCCCGGCCTTACACTGACGCTGACAACGGAGCAGTCAAAGGAAATCAACGGCGTGAAGCCGCCGAAGATCATCATTGCGGGTTCGGGCATGTCGAACGGCGGCCGTATTCTTCATCACGAAATGCGCTACCTTCCCGATCCGAAAAGTACGATTGTTTTTGTGGGATATCAAGCGACCGGATCGATGGGACGGCAGATCCTCGAGGGCATGCAGGAGGTGCGCATTTTCGGCGAGACGATTCCCGTGCGTGCGCACCGCGTGAATATTCCCGGCTACTCCGCGCATGCCGACCAGCCGCATCTTGTCGAGTGGGTGGGCGCCATGAAGGGTCTCAAGAAGGCATGGGTGGTGCAGGGCGAAGGGCCGTCGAGCATCGCTCTCGCCGGAAAAATAACCGAAATCCTGGGCGTCTCGGCGGAGGTGCCGAAACAGGGAGAAACAGTTGAACTGTGAGACGTCCCCCCGCAGCCGTATCCCCGACTCCGATAAAAAAATCAAAAAAATAAACATGGCGAAAACAAAACAGACGACATCAAAGAAAAAACTTCTCTCGGAGCTCGGCAAGACCTATCTTAAATATAAAGTGTGCATCTCCGGAGCGGCGGACACGACCTTTGCGCCCGCGGGGACGATAGAGAAAGCAATGGAGGTCGGGCGCCAGGTGGCGAAACGCGGTGCGGTGCTCGTGACGGGAGCTACGACGGGTATTCCGTTTTGGGCCGCGAAGGGTGCCAAAGAGGAAGGCGGCATCGTGATAGGGCTTTCCCCGGCAGTATCGAAACTCGCACACGTGAAGACCTATCGGCTCCCCGTGGAATATCACGACCTTATTATTTATACCGGATTTGATTATTCCGGCCGCAACCTGCTCCTCACCCGCGCCGCGGACGCGGTGATCACCATATTCGGGCGCGTCGGCACGCTGAACGAGTTCACGATTGCGTTTGAGGACAAGAAGCCGCAAGGCGTGCTCCTCGGCAGCGGCGGAGAGAGCGATGAAATCGAACATATCCTGAAGATCGCGCATCGGGGTATGGGCAAGGTGGTTTTCGATCCCGATCCGAAGTCGCTCGTGGACAAAGTGCTCGCACGCGTGCACGAGGAAGAGAAGGATGTTGTGGTGGATGAGGCGAAACTGCGGACTGCGAAGAAGGCAAACGGATAAGGCGGATGGATAAAAGGATCGAAATCGCGGCGATCGTTGCGGCGGCGACCATAGGGGAGGGTGTTTTCGCGCTGCCGTACATTATCCAACGGTCCGGATGGGTCGTTTCTCTTGTCTGGTTCGTGGGACTCATCGCTGCCATATCCGTCGCGCACACTATATATCTGAGAACGCTTGCCGCCGAAGGGGAAAAGGAACGTCTGCTTGGTCTCGCGCGTCGGCATCTCGGGGCAGTCGGATTCTTTGTCGGCCTCGCGGCGATCGTGATAGGCCTGCTTCTCGGGTTTGTCGCCTATCTCGTGCTCGGCGCGCATTTCCTGTTGATCCTTTTCCCGGGTATTCCCCCGGCTGCCGCGCTTGCTGCGTTCTGGGCCGTCCTGGCCTTCCTTGCGTGGAGGAGCGGAGGCAGGATCGCTTGGCTCGAGGTCGGCGGCATCATACTTATCGCTTGTGCGATATTTTTCATCTTCTTTTCAGGAAGGCCCGAGCTTGCCCTTGCGAACATTCCTTTCGCTGCGCCGCGGGAGTTCTTCCTGCCGTTTGGGGCGGTGATTTTCGCTCTTGCAGGGTGGACAAGCGTGGAACAGGTATATGAGGTTGTCCGCGGGAGGGATGTTTCCCGCCCCTTCGCGATGTTCTGGGTGCTTGCCGGCGGAACCGCCTTCGCCGCATTGCTCTATTGGCTTTTCGCCCTCGGCGCGATCGGCAGTGCCGGTCAGGTTGCCGCCGATACGATTTCGGGCATCGCGGGATGGCCCGTATGGAGAAAGGACATCATTGCGATTTTGGGTCTCGCGGCGGCATGCGTGGTGTCTCTCCCGATGGCCCGCGAACTGAAGAACGTATTCGAAAAGGACCTTGGATGGAACACTTTGGGTTCCCGTGCGGCAATCATATTTATTCCGCTTGCGGCGGTGATCGCAGGATTTACGAATTTTCTGGCGATCGTGAGCGTTGCAGGCGGCGTGTTCATAAGCGCGCAATATCTCCTCATCATAACTGTCGGCCGGCGGATGCTCATCCTCGCGCCGCGAGAGAAGGTCCTCCTGGATGGTATAGCGATCATCTTCGCCGCCGCCGCGGTTTACGAGATCGTCATTTTTGTAGTACATTGATGAGCGAGCTCTCGTAGTTCAATGGATAGAATATCTCCCTCCGAAGGAGGTGATCGTGGTTCGATTCCACGCGGGAGCACCAAGGATGCATAGTATTCCTGCCGGGAGTACAAATATGCCATAATTGCCTTAATGGCGATGCAGATCACCCAAGAAGACCGCGACCGCGAAAGAATGTTGTTCGAAGCGGAGCGTATGCGCGTTCCGAAGGATTTCATCCGGACCCCCATGGTGGATGACGATGCGGTCCTCCGCTCGGTCGGCATCGAAGGTCTTCCGCAGGGGAGACCGGTCGCGTATTTGAAACTGATGCCGCAGGATTTCGTGGTGGAGGAGATCGACCGTGAAGGGAATCTTCATGAGGCGCGTCTGGAAGATGTCGCCGGGGGCGGGTCGGTGCAGGAGGGTGACGGCGCCACGTATTACGCGGATCTCGTGAAGGTGGGCATATCCACGCTCGAGGCAAAGGCGGAGCTTGCGCACGCGCTTGGGATCGACGAAAAGAATATCGGCTTCGCCGGCGTCAAAGATCGTGTCGCGCTCACCTCGCAGGCGATCAGTGTCCGCGGCCTCGCGGATCCCGGCGCATTTTCCCGTCTCGACCGGGAGAATTTTTTCCTGAACGGGGTGAGGCGCGGCAAGGGAGTGGTGGCGAACGGCGATCTTAAGGGGAACGAGTTCACGATCGCGCTTCGGTTCGCGGAGCCGCCCGGCGCGGCGGTGAAAGATTTTCTGAACGAGCAGGTTGCGATAGCAAAAGAAGAAGGATTTTGGAATTTTTTCTACCTTCAACGCTTCGGAACCCCGCGGCTCATATCGCACATTCTCGGCCGGTTGCTTGTGCAGGGGAAATACGAAGAGGTTATAAAGATGTTCCTGACGCACCGTTCGGAAAGGGAACTTCCGTATTTTGCGGCGCTGCGCGGGGATATCGAAAAGAAATGGGGTGATTGGAAAAGCATCTGGGAAATAGTGGACAGGTTCCCGTATCACTTCGGCATTGAGAGGTCCTTCGTCGCGCATCTTATCGATAAGCCGGATGATTTCCTTGGTGCGCTGCATGAAGTGCAGGACCAGGTGCGTCTATGGTTCTATGCATATGATAGTTTTCTGTTCAATAAAAAACTTTCGGCATTGATAGGATCCGGCGAAGTGCCGCTTTCTCTGTCATTCCTTACCTCATTCAATCCGGCGGATTGGAAGCCCTACGCCGAATTTCTCGAAGAGGACGGCGTAGTGCTCCCGACGCGCTCATGGAAGGATTTTCCGTTCGTGCGCGTGGAATCGCGGCGCTGCGCCACATTGCAGAAGATAGCAATGGGCAAAGCTTCGTTCGAAGGCCGCGTGGGCGCGATATCATTCTTTTTGCCGAAGGGGTCGTATGCCACCAGCTTCCTTATGAATCTCTTTTCGTTGGCGTCGGGCCTGCCCGTGGTCCCCGGCATTTCGACCGAAAATGTGGATGTGAAGGAGATGCTCGGCACGGGTTCGCTTACGGGGGTGCTTGAGCGGTTCAAAACGGTGCTCGATCGTCGCGAGGCGGATAGAGAAGCAGGAGAGGGGGCCGAATAAAAACCCCGGAGATCGGGAATATTATAAAAAGAAGAACGGCCGGGCATCGCGTGAGCAATGTCCGGCCGGTTGTCTGTGATCTGAAAGCGAGGGCTATACCGCGGAGGTCGCGGGGAGCAACTCTTCAATATCCCAGTCGCCGTCGGCGTAATGAAGACGGGTCTTGGGCTTGGTGTTGTCATCGCGTTTCCCGCAGTTCACGGTGTGAACTACCTTGCCATCGCCGCTGCGTTCGTTTGCCCACACATCCACCTGGTTGAAGGTGGTTGCAAGGAGCGAATCGACCTCCCCCCACGGAAATTTTCCAACTTCCGGTTTTGCGGACGACTTGCTGAATTCCAGCACCAGCCGTACGGGCGGCTTGTGCTCCCTTTTCAGAAGGTGTCCGCCGGTGAGGACGAAACCCGCATTGAAGAGTTCACACACAAGGGTTACTGCCTCGACGTTCATCTCGGCGAGCCCGCTCTTGCCGAATACTGGGCAGCCGGTATCGGCGGCTTCGGGCGTGTGATGTGAATCACGATGCGAGAGTTCCCGCACCGCATACGCATTGCGCCCCAAGGATTGGGCACTCGCCACCCGTTGCTGTTCGAGCTGTAAGGCCCGATCATACGAACGGGACTGGTACGGAACGCCGGCTGCGGAGAGGCGGCGTTCGCGCTTCTCGTTGACGTTGACCTTCAAAAGGACAACGTCGGGGCGGGGTGCCCGCGCCCAATTCATACTGTGGTGAATTGAGCATTTGCCCTGCTCGTTGCGGCAACGAGCGCGGCCGTCTTGTACTCCTGCCTTGCATGCTTGGAAAATGGGCTGCATTGAGCGGCCCTCGCTTTCTGGCCTTTAAGGCCTTGAAATGAGATCTAAACGATCTAAGTATAATTATACATTTTATACGTATTTTGTCAATACTCTCCAAAAAAGGATAAAAATTGCCCCGGCGGTAACGCGGGGGCGGATGGTAATGTGCTCGCGGGAGAATCGATCAGCGGTGCGCTGTAAACGGCTTTCCGGAGCGAGGGTCGTATCCTATGGCCCGAAGGAATGCCCTTGGGTCCTCCCAGCGCCGCTTGAACGGCAGATGGGCTTTCCGAAAGAAAGCTATCTCGCGATGATAGATGCGGAGCGCTTCCTCGCGGAGCGATCCATCGGAGATCGCGCACATGAGAGCGAGATCCCGAAGGCTATGGCGGAGGATGTGAGTGAATAGTTTGCGCCGTCCGCCGGGTCCGGGCGACCATGCCCCGTAACAAAGCTCCCATTCGAACCTTACGGAGAGGGATCGGGGCAGGCGGGCAATGCGATGTCTCCATGCGGTGAACGTGCGCCGAAAGGCGGGAAATGGGTGCATACTATCTCCTCGTGGTCTTTTTATGGAAAGAAAGGGTAGGAAGTTCTGGAAATATTATAACATTTATATTGATAAAAAACAAGGACAAAGAAAATACCGTCGGACGGCCGACGGTATTTATCGTAAAAATGAAGACATAGTCCGTCCTAGAGGAAGAAGAACCTGAAGCCGCGCGCGGGCTGTGGGTCTGTTTTCTTGAATGACCAGAAGGTTATGAAGTTATTGCCCATACGAATGGTCTTCATGGTGATAGTGGGAGGGTATGAGGTTGGTGGTTGAACGACCTTTATGGTTCGCGAGGAATTGCCCGAAGTGATCTTTACCACTCCATCCTACTCGGGTCACTGGGGATTGTCAAGTGTCAAGAACTATTGACAGATGTCCCATAGGCTATGGTATAATCGAAGCAAGGACTAAAAACCCACAAAATCATGGAAACCCAAAAACTCCATCCCATACAGGAAAAACTCCTGCGCCTCGCAAAAAATCGCAATATTTCCAGCCTTTCTTTACGGGAAATAGGAGAGCTTGTGGGGGACCGATCGGCGCAGAAGATAAAACATCATCTCCAGCAGCTCGAAAAAAGGGGCCTCCTGAAGATCGATCGCGTCAATGGCACGATAGAAAAGCCGAAGGAGGGCTGGATAGGCGGCTTTTTGGAAAATGGGAAACGTCTTCTTCAGATTCCCATCGTCGGCGTGGCGAACTGCGGTCCGGCGGAGGTTTTGGCCGAAGAAAATGTGGCGGGATATCTCCGCGTATCGAATTCGCTGGTGCACAGGCAGAATAATAAAGGACTTTTCGCGGTGCGCGCGGACGGCTTTTCAATGAACCAGGCGAAAGTCCACGGGGAGGCGATCAATAACGGCGATTATCTCATAGTGGATGCTGACGATCGTACGCCGCACGACGGTGACGTGGTCTTGTCGGTGATCGACGGAGCCGCCAACGTGAAGCGGTTTCATAAAGACGCCGCACACAATCAGATCGTTCTTGTATCCGATTCGACGGAGGATTTTGCGCCGATCTATGTGGGCGCGGACGATGACTTTTTTGTGAATGGAAAGGTGATAGAGGTGATCAGGCGGCCTGCATTCAAATAGCCGATCGCTTTTGAAGCGGGGTACGATTCCTTATAATAGAAGAATGGATAAAGCTGCGGAGCTTGGGGCGCTTGAGGAAGAGATGGCCGGCGACACATCGCTTCCTTTAGGGCCGGCAAATCTCGTATTCGGCGAAGGGAGTGTGAGCTGTGCGGTGATGTTCATCGGCGAAGCGCCCGGGGCGAACGAAGATCGGCTCAAGCGTCCGTTCGTCGGACGCGGCGGACAGCTGCTCGACGACATGATCCGCGGACTCGGATGGAAGCGCGAGGATGTGTATATAACGAATATTGTGAAGCGCCGGCCGCCCGAGAATCGCGATCCGTCCCCTGCGGAGATCGAAGCATACCAACCCTATCTTACGCGTCAGATCGCCATTATCGCGCCGGGACTTATTGTGACTCTCGGGCGCTTTGCCATGAACTATTTCGTACCGACGGCCAAGATGACGCGCGATCATGGACGGCCGCTCCGGATCGATGGTCGTATCGTGTTTCCGGTATATCACCCTGCGGCGGCGCTTCGCTCAACGGAAATGATGAAGGTGCTTCGCGAAGATTTCAAAAAGATACCCGCAGTGCTTGCGGGGAAGCTGGCGACCGAGCTGCCTCCGGCCGTGGAATCAAAAGTCACTGCGGCGCCGTTCGAAAAAACGGAGAATGGCAGCGCCCGCGATATCCGGCAGGGGAGCCTGTTCTAATTGGAGCTTGGGATTTATGATTATGATATGGATTTCAGTGTGACGTACCTCGCGGGACGCTTTTTCTACCGGATATTCGAGTTTTTCCATCATTGGTATATCGACGGCTCCCGTGCATTCGGGAGGAGGTTTATGGCGGCAATCGCTTCGGCCGACCGGTCGCTTGCGCTCCGGGTGACGCTTCGGCACCTCTTTGAACCACTCTATAAGGACTACACATTTGTAGGACGCATTCTGGGTTTTATCTTCCGGACAGGCCGCATTATTGTCGGGTTGTTCGCCTATCTCGTGATTGCCGTCTGTTTTCTTTTTATATATGCGATTTGGCTCATAATCCCCTTTATAACCCTTTATTATGCGGCAAAGACCTTTTGATCCTTCCTCGCTCTATCTCGACGATCCGCGTCTGCGGATGACGGTCGGGGGCCGTATGATTGTCCGCGTGGCAAGCTGGATCGTCGGCGTTGTCCTCGTGGCGGCGATGTTCGCATTCCTTTTTTCGGGCATTCACTTTTTGGTGTGGATCGGGCTGTTCCTTCTTCTTTTCTCGGGTGACCTGGTCGTCCATCGTGGTCAAGGGGATATGCCGATATCGGAGATATCGTTCGGCGACGGGAGGGTGAATCTCTCCCGCGTGACATCGCCTGCGGCGTTCGGGGCTATTGATCGTGCGCTTGACCGCAGCAGCATCACAAAGAAGGATTTTTCCCTTGAACTTGCGCGGCGACTCTTTGAGTCGCCGGTAATCGCGGAAGGCCTGCGACGTCTCGATGTGAAGCCGGAGGATTTCAAGACGAAGCTCGACGCATTGTTCAATGAGTCGGATGCACCGGATCGACCTGCCGGTAAGGCATCGAGGGAGGAGACCATCCGGACGATCGAAGCGCTCCTTACGGCGGCATTCGCCCAAGCGGTGAAGGCGGGTCACGAATTCATCACTGCGCCGGACCTTTTCTCGGCCCTTCCGAAGGCGGGAGGCGATGCGATGGATCGTCTCTTCAATCAGTTCTCGATCGAACCGGGTGACCTGGAACGCGCACTCCTTTTTGGATCGCTCGTGAGTCACGGGTGGTTCCATCGACTGCCGCGTGCCCTCGGCGGTTTTGGCATCGGCACACATCGCGTGGCGAAGCATCGTGTAATGAACCGTGCATGGACCGCGCGTCCGACGCCGACGCTCGACCATTATGGCACCGATTATACCGACCTTGCCCGCAACGGGCAAACAGGATTCCTCATCGGCCACGGCGCGGAATACGGGAGGCTCATCGAGACACTCGCGAGGCCCGTCAATCCCAATGCGATCCTCATCGGCGAGCCGGGTATCGGCAAGGAATCGATCATACATCACCTCGCGCTCGCGCTTGTAAAGGATAACGTGCCGAGCGGGCTCTTTGACCGACGGCTGGTGGGACTCCATTTGTCGAGTCTCGTTGCCGGCGCGGCACCCGAGGAACTTGAAGCGCGGCTCAAAATGATCGTGGAAGAGATACTCGAGGCGGGCAATGTCATTCTTTATATCCCCGATCTCCATAATCTGGTACGCACTTCGGGAACCGCATATCTTTCCGCCGCCGACGCCCTGATGCCCATTATTATGGAAAATCGGTTTCCCGTCGTCGGCTCGACCTATCCGCGCGAGTTCAAACAGCTCATCGAACCGCGAAGCGACTTCGTTGCCATTTTTGAAACGATTCCGGTGGCCGAGATTACGGAAGAGGAGGCGGAGCGTGTGCTCACGTATGAAAGCGTACTTCTCGAGGATGAATCGGATATCGAAATAAGTTTTGGTGCGATCAAACGCGCCGTGATGCTCGCCAAGAAGTATATGCATGATAAATTCCTCCCTTCGAGCGCGGAAGAGCTTTTGAAGAGTGCACTCGTAGACGCGGAACGGCGCGGTGAGAAAAGGCTCGGTCCGGAACGGGTGACCACGGTCGCCGAGGAAAGGGTGAACGTCCCGATGCATGAGGCCGAAGGCGATGAAGCGGAGAAATTGCTTCACATGGAGGATCTTATTCACCGGAAGCTTGTGGATCAGGAAGAGGCGGTGAAGGCGGTGGCGGATGCCATCCGCGAATATCGCTCCGGCCTTACGCGTAAAGGCGGTCCCATCGCGAGTTTCCTCTTTGTGGGGCCGACCGGCGTCGGCAAGACCGAACTCGCAAAGATACTTGCCGAGATCCAGTTCGGATCGGAGAAGATGATGGTTCGTTTCGATATGACGGAATACCAGGATAAGACCAGCTTCTACCGCTTCATCGGCTCGCCTGACGGTTCGGTACGCGGCGCACTTACCGATGCCGTCCTCTCGAAGCCCTACAGCCTTATCCTGCTCGATGAATTCGAGAAAGCATATCCCGATATCCTCAATCTTTTCCTCCAGGTCCTCGATGACGGCCGGCTCACCGACAATCTGAGCCGTGTCGTGGATTTTACGAATACGATCATCATCGCAACCTCAAATGCGCATTCCGATATCATCAACCAGGCGCTTGGCCAGGGAGAGACCATGTCTCAGATCGCCGAGTATGTGAAGGCGCGCCTCACGGATGTATATAAACCGGAGCTCCTCAATCGTTTTTCGAAGATCATTATTTTCAAAAACCTCGATCCGGATGATCTTATGAAGATCGTGCAGTTGAATGTGCAAGAGCTGGTTTCCATAATGAAGGAGAAGGGTATCTATCTCGATTTCGCGCCGGAGGCGCTCAAGGAGATCGCGAAGCTCGGCTATGATCCGGCATACGGTGCCCGCCCGCTCCGCCGCGTGATCGACGAGAAGGTCCGTGCGCCGCTCTCGCAGGCGATCCTTGGGAGGAAGGTACTCAAAGGGAACAGGGTAAAGCTCATATATCAGAATGATACGTTTGATTTTGTTGCGGAATAAAGTGGGGCAGGAAAAGATTGTACATGAAATATATACGCTTTCTTGGCGCGGCGGAATGTAATGATCGGCCATCGCGTTTCCGCTCCGCATTCACTCTTATTGAGCTTCTTGTTGTGATCGCCATTATCGCGATCCTCGCGGTTGTTGTAGTCCTTGTCTTGAATCCTAGTCAGCTCCTCGCTCAATCGAGGGATGCAAACCGGGTCTCCGATATGGCAACCCTCGGCTCCGCCCTGAACCTTTACCAAACCGACCTCTCGGGGACACCCTCGTATTCCCTCGGAACATCCTCCCTTGCATATGTGTCCATATCGGACAGCTCTTCGACCTGCGGGGATCTTGACCTCCCAGCACTGGGTGCCGGTCAGTCATGGAACTGTGCCTCTTCCGCAACATACCGCGCCACGAACGGTACCGGATGGCTCCCTGTTAATTTCAGTCAGATCTCCGCCGGTGCCCCATTTGGTTCTCTCCCTGTGGATCCCGTGAATCAAACCTCCTCCGGACTCTTCTATTCCTACGGCATGAGCGGATCTCAATATGAGGCCACCGCGGACTTCGAATCTTCAAAGTACAAACAGAACTACGCGAACAATCCGCAGACAAGCCTTTTCCCAGAAATCATTTCCGCGGGCGTCCCTTCAATATCCCTCCTTTACAATCCTTCGGGGCTGGTGGGATATTGGCCGCTCAACGAGGGATCGGGTACGGTTGCGCTCGAGGGGATCAACGGGAACAATGGCGCTTGGATCGGCACGGCGGTCGGCCAAAACGGCACTTACTACATTGGAGGTAAGGTGGGATCGTATGCGGGAGCATTCGATGGGGCGACCACATATATTTCCGTGCCTGCCATATCGGCCTATAACGTCACAAATTCCGTGAGCGTATGTGTTTGGATATATCCAAACAATACCTCTGTCGCCCAGCGGGCAATAACAAAAGGGTTCGGGGGCGGAGCGTCCAATTCGCTGTGGTATCTCTACATTAATGGGGGCCATATCTATTTTGCAGTAAACGATACAGGTTACGGCGATTCCGGAACTCCCGCAATCAATGCCAACACATGGACGTTCGCGTGTGGCGTCTACGACGGAGCATATAGGCGGATTTATCTGAATGGTTCCCAGCAGTTTTCTGTTGCCTACAACACCCCTATCAATACGAACAACCTCCCGATTTATATTGGGTCGGGGTACAGCGGGCAGCTTTTCAACGGATGGGAAGATGATATCCGCGTGTATGGTCGTGCGCTTTCGCCGGCGGAGATTATGGCGCTGTATGATGCTGAACGATAGCGCGGTGCTCCCGATGCGGTAGAATGGATGTATGGCCTCATCGCGACGGGCATATCCCGCAAATCATGATATAGCGGAAATCCTCCGTCAGATCGGGGAATACCTTGCCATGCAGCAGGTTCCTTTCAAACCCCGCGCGTACGAAAAAGCGGCGATGACGGTGGAAGGACTCGAGGAAAGTATGGCGGAAAGGTTCGCGGCGGGCGGCAAAAAAGCGCTCATGGAGATCCCCGGTATCGGGCAGGGTATCGCCGAAAAGATCGCCGAGTTTTTGGATACGGGGAAGGTAAAGGAATACGAACAGTTGAAAAAGGCGACGCCGGTGCGGCTCGACGAGCTTGCCCGCGTGGAGGGGATGGGTCCGAAGTCGGTGCAGAGGCTTTACAAAGAGCTTGGAATAAGGAATCTTAAGGAGCTTGAAAAAGCGGCGAAAGAAGGGAAGATAGCAACGCTTCCGGGGTTTGGGAAGAAAAGCGAGGAAAAGATATTGAAAGGCATCGAGTTTGCAAAGGGGAGCGGACAGCGGTTCGTTCTGGGTTCCCTGATGACTCGAATACGGGAGATTGAAGCGGCGCTTTCCTCTGTGCCGGGCGCGGAGAAGGTGGTTGTGGCGGGTTCGGCCCGCAGGCGGAAAGAGACGGTCGGCGATATAGATATTCTCGCCGCCTCTTCAAACCCAAAAGCCATCATGGAAAAGTTTGTTTCCATGCCGGGTGTGATGAGCGTGATTGCGCACGGAGAAACGAAGTCATCGATAAAAATAAGGCCGGGGATCAACGTTGATCTGCGGGTGGTGCCGAAGGAGTCCTATGGTGCGGCGCTCAATTATTTCACCGGTTCGAAGGATCACAATGTTGCAATCCGCCAGCTTGCGATCAAAAAGGGATTCACGCTCAATGAGTACGGCCTTTTCAGAATAAAGGATGGCGTGAAAGGGAAGAGTGTGGCCGGTGCCGACGAAAAGGAAATATACAAAATACTGGGTATGGATTGGCCCGAGCCGGAACTGCGGGAGAATACGGGAGAGGTGCAGGCGGCGCTCGCGCATAAACTGCCGAAGATCATCGGCTATAGCGACCTCGTGGGCGATCTTCAGGTGCAGACGAATTGGACCGATGGGGCGGATTCCATCGAAGCGATGGCCCGCGCCGCGATGGCCCGCGGGCTGAAATATATCGCGATAACGGACCATACGAAGCGGCTCGCTATGACGCATGGGCTCGACGAAGTGCGCATCAAAGAGCAATGGAAGGAGATTGATGCGGTAAACAGAAAACTTGGCGGAAAGATAAAAATATTAAAAGGAACGGAGTGCGACATCCTGAAGGACGGATCGCTCGACCTGCCCGATGAGATACTCGCAAAGCTCGACGTGGTCGGCGTATCGGTGCATTCGTTCTTTAATCTTTCAAAAAAGGAACAAACAGAGCGCGTGCTTCGCGCCATCGCGAATCCTCATGTGGACATTCTTTTCCATCCGACCGACCGCATCATCAATCGCCGCCCGCCTATCGAAGTGGATATGGATGCGGTCATAGCGGCGGCGAAAAAGAACGGCACGGTGCTTGAGATAGACGCCTTGCCGGACCGGGCCGACCTCAAGGACGAATATATCCGCAAGTGCGTGGAGGCCGGCGTCCGTCTCTCAATAGATTCCGACGCGCACGCAACTGCGCATTATGCCTATCTTGAATACGGCATCTCACAGGCGCGCCGTGGATGGGCGTGCAGGAGCGATGTTGTGAATGCATGGCCGCTTGGGGCGATGCTCAAGAAGTTGAAAGGGCATTGAGCCGGAAAGCGGGGAAAAAGAAAAGCGGCCCCATCGTGCATAATGCTACGATGAAGCCGCGATGATCGAAACGGACAAGTGATGACGGACGGCGTAACGCGCCATGCCAAGAAGGTTTTCGAGAAGCAGCGCAGCCTCTTCGTCTTCGGGTATGGGCCTTTGTTTCCCGTCTTTGCTCCGCCCCCATTCCATGAGCTTGTCGTTGAGAAACTCCGCATGAAGCGATCCCGTCTTCATGAAGCCGACGTTCGCAACGATTGTTTCAGAGACAAAAAGCTCCTCCCCATGGACCGCAAGGGCAAGCATGGTATATGTGCAGTGGTATACTCCCCGCGGGGAATATCCACAGACCATGAAGGTTATGCGGGGATCTCCCGGGGAAGATGCAAAGCGGGTAACCTCCAGATCGTCGATCGAGGCGGCGACCTCTTTTATTTCATCGAGCGATGCAGGGGTCATCTCCAGCACAAAGAGAAAAAGGAGCAACGATATGGCAAGTAGCAGGACGCCACCCAAAGAACCATCCATAGTCAAACCCTCCTGGATATATTATACCATATCATTTAAAAATGAAAAGAGGTGCCCCCGACGCAGGGGCTTATGGTAGAATTACCCCATGTCATCACCAAAAGGACCCGACGAGTCCAAGCGTATTCCCACAAAAAAGCAGGTGGTGGCCGGGTTTGTCGTTTATCGCAAAACGAGCGACGGGATAAAATTCCTTCTTCTCTATCGCCGCGGCAATTATTGGAATTTCCCGAAAGGGCACTTCGAGCCGGGCGAAAGGAGCATCGACACCGCTCTGCGGGAACTCGAGGAGGAAACGGGGATCAAAAAAAACGAGCTGCGCATCATGCCGAACTTCCGCGCCTACGAGCGCTTCTATTTCAAAATAGGGGCGCAGGGGATCTATGACACCGTCATCCTTTTTCTTGCGGAGACGCACAAAGCGGAGATTATCATCCGCCCGCGCGAACATAGCGGCTACGGCTGGTTCCTTTACCACGATGCGATGAATGTTATTGGCAAGAAGTATGTGGACACGAAGAAGGTATTGAAGCAGGCGAACGATTTTCTTCGTCCGAGGCGGCGGCCGCCGCAGGTGCCCCACCGGCAGGAGCGGCAGAAGGCGGTCCGGGAGGAGAAGAAATAAAAACCGCATCACTTCAGGATGCGGTTTTTATTTTATTTCTTTATCGAGCCAACCACTTTTTTGAACACCTCCGGTTCGTTCTCGGCGAGATCGGCGAGGATCTTGCGGTCTAGGGCGATATTCGCCTTCTTGAGTGCGGCGATGAACTTGCTGTAGCTCATTCCTTCCTCGCGGATCGCGGCGTTGATTTTCACATTCCAGAGCTGGCGATAGATGCGCTTTTTCTCCTTGCGTCCGCGGAATGCATGTGCGCCCGCGTGGAGAAGGGCTTCCTTGGCATAGCGCTCTTTTGATTTGCGCCCCCAACGGAATCCCTTGGTCCGCTTGAGGACCTTGGCGCGGCGCTTGTTGGCGATGGTGCCCCGTTTGACTCTCGGCATGGCGTTAGTAGTTCAAAAGTTTTTTAAGAGAGATATTGAGCGAGACCATTTTCCGCGAATTGCGGTTGGTTTTGGTGCTTTTGCGCGTCTTAAAATGATCGATGCCCATAGAGCGCCGGACGATCTTCCCGTTCTTCGTGATCTTTATGCGTTTGGTCAAACTTTTCGAGGGCATGGAATTCTTGGGGTTTTCTATAAAAATCCCTCGAGTCGAGGGATCATCTCCTGCTCAATAGGTAAGAGGATATCACACCATTTCGAATTATGCAAATCCCGAACGGCCCCTCGGTATCTGGCGGGGGAAGGCGCGAACCCACGATCCATGCAGCTTTCCATATGAAATCGGTGTGCCAATTAGGGCCGTCATAAAATACGAAAGGCAGGAACGTGGGGTTCCTGCCCTGGATGACTGATTCGGCGGCGGTCGAGACTTCTATCGAAGATAGGTCGCGATGAACTGCTGACCTGTGGTTGTTATCTGGCTCCAGTTGATGGCGGCGTAGATACCGGCACCGAACACCATTGCCCCAAAGATGCCGGGGCACATGGCAAGGATCCGCGGCTTGCGGATCAGTAAGAGCACAAAACAGAGAATCATTCCGGACATGAGAAGTGCCGGATTTGCTGTGAACATTGAATTACCCTCCTAGGACAATAATAACACATAAAGTGCTATATTGTCAATATGCACCAGAAGTCTTATTTTTTTGCTATCTGGACGGCGGGGCCGTTGCCGAGGAAGCGGGGTTCACCGAGCTTCTTGTATTCCATGGGCAGGAGCTTGAGAAAGTCGTGAAGCTTCTGCATGGCAAAATCACGATTCCGCTTTTCGCGGCCGCGGAGACGCATGGTGATCTCGACAGGATGTCCCTGTCCGAAGAACTTCTCCACCTGTCGCACGCGGACCATAAGGTCATTCTCGGCAGCGCGGGCGCTGATCTGCACCGTCTTCAAGGCGATGCCTTTTTGGGCAAGCCGCTCTTTCTTGACCCGCTTTTCTTCCTCGTAGCGGAACTTATCGTAGTTCATGAGCCGCACGACGGGCGGGTTGGCGTTTGCGGAGATCTCAATAAGGTCAACCCCGTCGTCCGGGCGGGCGAGCTTAAGAGCCTCGTTGCGAGGCATGACACCGAGATTTGCTCCGTCCTCTCCGATCACGCGGAGTTCGGGGGCTGTTATTTGGCTGTTGATGCGGGGTTTGGGAATGGGAGTGGAAAACTTACCCGATGGATAATCTATGGATGTTCCTTAAATCCCATTGTACTTGAGTGTGGTAAAATAATCAAAATGGAAGAAGGACCGATAACGCATCCCGGAATTCCCGAAGAGCAGTATCGCACACTGGGAAAGAAGACCCTCTGGATATTCGTTTTTGAGCGTGTGAACGGCGCGGGAGTGTTCCTTATCCTTGCGGCGGTGTTCCTTGTGATGGGAACCCAGAAATCACTCGCCGCAACGCCTTTCGGCAACCTTGCGGCCTATGCCATGATCGGTGCGGGGATTTCCGCGATCCTTTTTGTCGTCATGTTCGGCCTCGTCTTTTTTGTCTCATTGCTTGTTTATAAAAATTACAAATTTGCACTGGGCGAAGATTCGCTGAAGATCAAGCGCGGCATTCTCGAAAAGGAAGAGATCGCCATTCCATACCGCCAGATCCAGGACGTTGACATCGAGCGCGACCTTTCATTCCAAATGATGGGACTCTCGAGAATCATGATCCTTACCGCGGGACATGAGGATGTCGGGAGGCCGGGGGAGGACGACAGCGAGGGTATCCTCCCGGCGCTCGACAAAGATCTCGCGGAGTGGCTTCAGCAGGAACTTCTCAGGCGGGCCAACATCCAGAAGGTAGCGGAGGAGAAGGATGGAGAGGACGAACCCCAGGGACAGCCGGCAGATAAATAAAAAACATCGTCCACTGTGACGATGTTTTTATTTTTACACCCATCGCGACTACTGGTCGTGATAATGATAGTGATGGCCGGAAAGACCGACGATGCCGGCAACGATGAGAAGAAGCGGCCAAGTGACATTCACAAACTCCCACGTGAGCACGCCGATCTCGGCAAGGAAAAACTCTAATCCGATGATGATCGCGAGAATGGGAACCGCTCTATGGCGGGGATGGCGGCAGATCGTGCCGTGCATCTCATGCTTCATGCCCTGTTCCGGTACTGAAGAGGTGTCCATAATAAGGAAAGCCCGTATTACGACCTTTGCAGTTTTATTATACCACCGGAGGAGCGGCCGTTTCCTTGGCGCGAGTAAATTGCAAATAGTTCAAAAATATAGTATAATAACCAAGCATTTCCCTTTAGAGAATCCGGTTATTTGTCATGGGGATGTGCATCTTAATATTGGGGACGCACCCGGCTTCGATAATGATCTTCCGTGGGTTTGCGGGCCGATGGCGGCGACGTAATCGCCGCACAATCTATAACTGCCAACTCCAAAGTTGCAGCTCCGAGCTTCGCTTTCGCCTAGTTCGGGATCGGCCAGTTCGGGTCTCTTGAGCTGATACCGGTCTTATACAAGGAGACTGGCCTCGCGCAGACGGCCCTATGCGCAGGGCGAGAACCTAGGACCATTTCTGCCTAAACTCGTTTAGACTACGCCCGTAGACGGCCCACGTCACCATCATTACACGGCGGTTCGACTCCGCCCGTCTCCACAGTCCCGGAATCGAACTCCAAAAGAGTTCGATTTTCGTTATGGATAGTGCATTATTTCGAGTTTGCCAATTTGGACTATTTCCTCCCAGAAGGAGGGGAGTTGGGCGGAAGGGAAACTGGATTTCCGGGAGTGTTATAATGATTGTATGAATTGGTTGGGTGTTTTGGCAGCGCATGCCCAGACGACGATAGTCTCATCCTCGTCGAATTGCATGGTTAATGGCCAACCTGTGCCATGTAGCCAAGTTTTTGGTCCGATAGCGTGGGTTGCTGGTTTGGAACTCGGTATAGTCGTGTTTGTCATCGTGGTCGCAATACTTGCGCTGATCCTTTGGATATGGATGCTTGTTCATGCCATCCGCCATCCGATCCATGATAAGGCACTTTGGATAATCATTATTCTTCTTTTTGGTATCATTGGTGCCATCGTGTATTATTTTGCCGTAAAACGGCATTGCGAAGATATGCCCCCATCTACGCCTGCGGGAATTTCGTCGACCGCAGCCACTCACTAAATTTATGGATCCACAACAGCCCGACGGGCAGCAGCAAAATCAACCAGAGAGCGTTGGTCAAGAAGTAGTTTCTACTGTTTATAAGGTAGACGGTTGGAAAATGAGAATCAATGCCATTATTTACGTTGTGTTCGCTGTGATCATCTTCTTGGGAGGATTATTTTTTTCGTTCCTCCTGCATACGTTTGTTGTGCTATTAGTGGCGATGTTCCCTGTGATCATTCTTCTCCCGATGGCATGGTATACGTGGAGGCGCGGAAAGGTTCTCTCGACGGAAGGAAAATTTTCTCCGCCCTGGAAGGTGAATTAAAGGTTGATGGCTAGGAGTTTGCGTTGCCTTAATCCAAATCCGACCCCGTGAGCAAGAGCGCTTTATAAAGCTCCGCGATCAGAGTTTGCCACCTGTCCGGGTCGGCTCCACCTCATTGTGCTAACATTAAACCATGGCATCGGAAGAAAAATTTGAAGATTGGAAGAACGATCTCGAACAACGCGCCCAGGAAAGCGTGGAAAATTCATCATCGAAAAGTGTGATGAACGAACTTTCCAAAACATCCGAAGAAGCGGCAATGGGGAAGCGGCAATCTTTTATGGAAGGCCAAGAAGGCGGAGAAGTATTTATAAACAAAAAGGAAGCGGGACCCTTTCTGGAGCATCGGGGCGCCAAAACGCTCATTGACGGGAAAGAGACTCCGATATATTCCGAAATTGATAGTGCGGATTTCACGGATCTTGATCTGCCCCCTGAGGAAATTGCGGATCGCTTCATTGCAGACGCAAAACGCGGATACAAGACCGATTTTTATATTTGCAGAACCGAGGATGGAGGGTTATCGCTTCAACTTGTACAGCCTCGAGGCGGGGAGGTGGAATGGTATCCAGGAAGCAGCCCCATAAGCAGACAGCTCCTCATTGAGCACTATAGAGAAGTAAAAGAGCGGCAGCGCAGAGAGGCCCAAAAGTCGGGTATCGGCATCCCCTCCGAAGATAGGGGTCGGTTGAATGAAGACGATGCGCTCGCTGAGGCAAATGCGATGAGGGTCGCAGCCGGTGCGCAGACATGGAATAAGGGTCAACGCTTCAATTTTGAAACGAGGCATTCGGAACCTATCAGCACGGAGGAATATCAAAAAGCCTTCGAGGTGATCCGGGAACTGGAGAACACTATCAATAATCAAGTTGGCGCGAAAAAGATATTATCAAAACTTGGTTATGGAAGTCTGGCTGCCACGGGAGCCCTTTTGGCGGCCGTTAGTCCATTTAGCGATAAGACATCATCGGAGGCATTCCATAATTTAATGAGTTTCGAAACTCTTAATGCCGCGAAGCGTAAATTGGAAGATATGAAAAAACGAGGGGAGACTTGGGCGAAGATTAGATCAAATTATTATTAATAACCTTCGGACCATCGCCTTATAGCATCTGCTTCTCAAGGTGCTCTGCCAGGGTTTTTATAAAGAATTCTTTCCCTGCGAATCCGGGCCAGGGGAATGCTGTCGTACCGTTGATCTCAAAGAGAAGAGGCCGTCCATCCGCGCCGATGCCCGCATCCATCGTATACATCGGATTCGGGAATCGTGCGGCGATCGTTTCATAAACGGCGCGGTGAAGTGTAAGGACGCTTTTGGGGAGATCCGCCGGCGAAAGTTCGCGGATGGTCGCACCCTGTGCGTAGTTGGCGATAAGACTGCCGGGTTCGGGGATGCGCACGTGCGTGAGCGCGATGACCCCCCTGTTCATAACGACAATGCGCAGATCGTGATATGAATCGCATGCGCCAGAGATGCCCGACGCTGTGTCAACGAATTCCTGAAGGATCGCGCCTCCCGGTTCGGCGATGATCGCGCACATTTCTTCGTTGAATGCCGTCCCGCCTCTTTTCATCATCGTTACACCGCGTCCATTCGTGCCTGTGTCCGGTTTGAATACCGCACGTTCATTGGGCAATTGCGCGAGCGCCGCCGAAAGATCCTCTTTCCGTTTCACGCGTATCGTCCGGGGGAAGAATTCGCGCAGAAGTTCATAAGCAGCATACTTTGAGGCGAAAAATGTCCTGAACGCAGGCGTGTTCGTAATGGGCGACACCCCATGAATAGCAGGGATATTGCCCAGGTTATAAATAACATCGGCGCGGACCGGATCTGCGGACTCCGGCGCCTGCAGGGCGCCGTCCCGGTATTCCGCCGCCGGAGAAAAGAAGGCATCTTCTCCGTGCAGATCCGCGGCGCCGAACGAGAGGAATACGCGGTGTCCGCGTCCGTACAGCTCCCCGAGAAGGGCGAGATATGATGGGCCTTTATGATAGTACGGCGAGAAGATTTCCTTTTGGGAATATTTTATCCAGATGATGATATTCTTCCGCGTCGGCATGATTCAACTATACCATCGCGTGCATGTCTTGGAGCGGGACCCGGATCGCACCATGTGGCCGGCTTGCTTCCTTTTTGCCTTTGCGGTATTTAGAAAGAAGGACACAGGGCGAAACTTCGTCTTCGGAGGGGATCGTGAAACAGACGGCGGACTATTTGAAGCCATTTTTCAACCCGATCGTGCGGCAGGCGTTCAGCCCATTCATTGAGTTGCGCGACGAACGGATGCAGGAGTATGTCGCAGGGGTCCTCGCCGAATTTTGCGCGAGCGACCGTTTGTGGAGCATCTGCGACACCGGCGGAAAACCGATTATCAGAATGGAGAACCTTATTGAAAGGGCTGATCCGATTCTGGGGAGTGCGGCATCGTTCGGCGAGGAACGCAATGTGCGCCAACATATCGGCGATTATGCATTATTTCTTGCGGGCGTATTTCCGGAAAGTTTCAGGAGTTCCCGCACGCGGTGGGTGGACCAGCCCAAGGATCCCGTCGAGATTGTGAAGACGGGGAAGGAAAGTTATCTCATCGTTGCATTGTTCGATGAGGTCGAAAACCCCGGCGAAGCGCCGCTCTTCAAAAAGCTTTCCAGGCACTTCGAACTGTGCGCCGGAGGCTTGCGACGCATGGCGCATGAGATCCGTTAAAAAACAGGAGCATAAGAAGAGGCCCCGCTCGACAGGAATGTCGGACGGGGATTTTTTATCCCCGCGTTGCGGCGCGCCGCGTCTTGAGTACGCCGTATTCATGCCATACAAGCGCGACGATGGCGGCGTCGAGCACGGTGATGGCGACGATCCACCAGGAGAAGCCGAGCGTGAGCAGGTAAAGCTGGTAGACGATGAACGAGCCGAGGACCGCGAATGATATGGGATAGGCCCAGATCTCTTCGCGCCAAAGGGCGATGACGATGAGGCCGTTCGCGATGCCGTGGGTGAGAAGATAGAATGCGGCGAATGAACGGTCATTCGCGCCGAATGTCTGCGCGAGGCCGAGGAGATAGTTGGCGATCGGGTCGTGCGGATCCTCGCCGATCTCGCCGCCGAAAAGCGCATTTGCAAGATTGAGGATGCCGCCGGCACTCACGGCGTAAAGGGCGATCCCGCCGAGCACCTCGAGGGAAGCGTGGAGTCCTTTAAGCAGGAGTGTGATGTCGAATACTTTATGGATTTCCTGCTCCGTACGGCTGTTGGGGTTCGTCATTGGGGTGGTCGATGTGGAAAGCTCCATTATAGAACGAATTGCGTTCGAGCGCCGACTCCGCGCGCTCGCCGATCCCTTCCTGCCGGAAGAGGAGGCCGAAGGTTATCACCACGACGACGATGCCGACGACGATCCACGAGGCGCGCCAACGGTACCCTTCCCTTACGTGCCTGAGGTTGAGAAATGCGAGTACGATGAAGATGGCGGTGGAAGCGATCCAAAGCAGCGAGACGCCCTGGAGGAGGAGTTTTACGGAACTGAAGCCGAACGCTCCGCCGATGCCGAATCCTTTTTCAAGCACGGACTCTTCGATGCTGATGGAAAGGGCGCCAAAGAAAATCGCGGCGGCGAGTGCGGTCAAGACCGATGCATTTCTGATGAGGAAATGCCACCTCGGCCGGTGCGTCACGTGGCGCTCATGGATCTCTTTGAGTATTTTTTCGCTGGTGTCGGACATGGCGTTGTCGTTATTGTTCCGTCGCGGCCTTTTTAAGTTCTTTGACGAGAAGGCGTTTTGCCCGCGTGATGAGCGACGATACGCTCCCCGTCGGCTTCTGGAGGATGTCCGATATTTCTTCGTAGCTCTTATCCTCGAAGTAACGGAGAACGAGCGCTTCTTTGTATTTCGCATCGAGGCGATCGACCGCTGCGCGGATTATGGTGCCGTCCATTTTCCTGTGAAGCTCGCGCTCCACATCGGCATCCGACGCGAGTGCTTCGAGCTTGTCGTCCTCCCATGGCGTTGCGGGTCTCGCCGTGATGCGACGCAGGTGGCTCACTGCCTCATTATGGGCAATGCGATACAGCCACGACGAAAACTTGAGGTCGGTGTCGAAACCGTTCAGATTGCGATAGACGTTGATGAAGGTGTCCTGCACGATATCTTCGGCATCCTCGGGACTGCAATTGATGAAACGCATGATATAGCGCCGCAGCCTCGTCTCGTAGCGTTCGACGAGTATCCCAAAATAGCGATCGTCAGCTATCGCGAGGGGGACAAGCGCTTCGTCGGCGCTCTCGGTCCGCGATTCTTCCGTAGCGTTATCGTTGTATGCCATAATCGCGAAACTCGACATAGTGCCGATTGATGATATTTAATGATAGTACGCGCCGCGCGGGAATTACAGTGCGTAACGCATAAAACCCGAGTTTGCTTGCGTACTATCAGGAAAGAAACCCTTCGTATTCCATGAAGAAATTCCTCGTTTCACTGGGACTTATCGCGGCCTCCGCGTTCTATATGGTGTTCATGGGCCAAGGAGCGGCTTCGACGGCGCCCTCGGCAACGACGCCCGCGATCGCAGAGAACAGCGGCACGGCAACGACCGCGCCCTCCTCCTCGGGGAATCAGGCGGCGGGGAACCCTCCTTCCGGTAGCCGGTCATCCGCCTCTTTGGGTCAATCTTCTTCGGGTGCCGCAGCTCCATCCGGAAGCTCTTCCGGCGCGACATCATCTCCGGCGCCGACGCAAGCGCCGAAGCCAAAAGGGCAGTATACCGATGGAACCTATACCGGCGGCCAGGCGGATGCCTATTACGGCACGGTCCAGGTCGAGGCGGTTGTTCAGGGCGGCAAGCTGACGGACGTGAAGTTCCTCCAGTATCCGAACACGCACAGCACGTCGGTTTTCATCAACGAGCAGGCGATGCCTTATCTCACGCAGGAGGCCATTGCGGCCCAGAGCGCGAACGTGAACATCGTCTCGGGCGCGACGTTCACGAGCCAGGCATTCCAGCAGTCGCTCGCCTCGGCGCTCGCGCAGGCAAAAGCATAATCATCCGATGCCCAAATGGATCGATAATATCCTGAATCGGACGACCATGTATCGTCTGGTGCTCTACTATCTTGAGGTTCTCCTTGGAGCGGCATTTGTGTTCAGTTTCTTCGGTATCCTCCCGTTCGGTCCCGCGGAGCTTGTCTTCTCGGCGGCGGTCATTATGGCCGTATGCATCGCCGCAAATTGGATCTTTGCAAAAGTGTTCGATGCGGTCACGAATGTCGAGTCCGTATACATCACGGCGTTCATCCTTGCGCTCATTATTCCGCCGGCCGTTGCGACCGATGCCGCCGGCATAGGATTCCTTATCTTCGTTTCCGTCTGGGCGATGGCATCGAAATATCTTTTTGCGCTCGGCAAGCGGCATCTTTTCAATCCCGCCGCATTCGGTGCCGCACTTTCCGCGCTGCTTATCGGCCGCGCCGCAACGTGGTGGGTCGGAGGCAATCTTGCGCTCCTTCCGTTCGTTCTTGTCGGAGGATTGCTCGTTGTGCGCAAGATTCAGAGGACGGACCTTGTGGCAAGCTTCGCACTCGTGGCGCTCGTGACGTCCGCGGTGACCGCGGGGCAGGGGAATGCGTGGACCGCGATCGTGCAGACGATAATCCATTCGGCGTTCTTTTTCTTCGCGTTTATCATGCTCACGGAGCCGCTCACCACGCCCCCGAATCGCCCATTGCGCATCGCGTACGGCGCACTCGTTGGATTCCTTTTTGCGCCGAATGTGAATATAGGGGGATTCTATCTCTCGCCGGAGCTCGCGCTCCTTATTGGAAACATCTTTTCATATATCGTAAGCCCTAAAGGACGCTATATGCTTACACTGAAGCGCATTGAAGAAGCTGCGAATGACGCGTACGACTTTGTGTTCTCTCCTGACAGAAGGTTCTCGTTCGCGCCGGGTCAGTACATGGAGTGGACGCTTGCGCACGATGGTTCGGACAATCGCGGCAATCGGCGATACTTTACGCTTGCGTCGGCGCCGACGGAGAGCACCGTGCGCCTCGGCGTGAAGTTCTATCCAAAGGCAAGCACGTTCAAACAGACGCTTGCGGCGATGAAGGTGGGCGACCGAATATCCGCGGCTCATCTTTCGGGTGGATTTGTTCTGCCGAGGAATAAAAAGAAAAAGCTTGTATTCATTGCCGGAGGCATAGGCATCACGCCGTTCAGAAGTATGATCCGTTATCTTTTGGACAAAGGTGAACAGCGCGATATCGTAGTGCTGTATTCGAACAAGGCACCCGATGATATCGCTTATGGCGATATCCTCGAAAGGGCACGGACCGAGCTCGGCGTGCGAACGGTGTATGCCGTGACGGACGGGAATGCTTCGTCGTCCGGGGTGTATGCAGGGAAGATCGATGCGGGCCTCATTATGAGGCAGATCCCGGATTATCGGGATCGCACGTTCTACATCTCCGGCCCCCATGCGATGGTCGAAGCGTTCGAAAAAACATTGAAGGATATGGGCGTGTCCCGCTTCCGTATCAAGAGCGATTTTTTCCCGGGATTCGCGTAATATGTAAGGATGAATATGAGAGGGTCCGGTGATAATTGGATGTTCTTTGTAAATGCCCTGCTTATTGGTGCGCTCATTATCGCGGCGCCCATGTTACAGCAGGGGAATACCGTCGTCGTCCCCGCGTCCGTGCCGTCGCAAGCCATAGGTTCGGCGTCGGATGCGGCGCAAAAGGCAGGAACCGCAACGGCGACGCCATCCAAAGCCGCGACTACGCCGGCGACAACCGGAACGCAGACAGGTTCGACGATCGCCCCGTCTTCGACGCAAATTCCACCTCCGCCCGTTATCCGCCGTCCGGGAGACAATGAAGGCGGAGGGGGTGGTTCTGATGACTAGGATGCATTCATAAAACCCCGCAGGAATGCGGGGTTTTATATTATTCGATCATGTTTCTTCCCGTCATGCCTTCGGGAACAGGAAGACCGAGAAGATGGAGGATGGTGGGTGCGATATCGGCGAGTGTGCCTGACGCTTCATGACCGGCATCAGTCCTGCCGCGTGTACGGAGATGTAATAATGGGTTGTCTGACGCGACGACAAAAGGGACGAGATTCGTGGTATGTGCGGTGTGGCGTGCGCCGGTCTCGGGATCTCTGTTCATTTCCGCATTGCCATGGTCCGCCGTTACGATCGCCGCGCCGGTGCGCGCGAGGATGGCATCCACGATGCGCCGGAGTTCGAGGTCCACGGTTTCCACCGCGGCCACGATCGCCGGACGGTTTGCCGTATGGCCGACCATATCGGCGTTCGCGAAATTCACCACGAGAAAATCATCACCTGCGGCGATACGTTCGATTGCCGTATCCGCGATCTCCTTTGCTCGCATTTCGGGCGCAAGGTCGTGCGTTGCAACGTCTTTGCGGCTCTCGATAAGATAGAATCGTTCGCCCTTGTGCGGCGCTTCGTTGCCTCCATTGAAAAAATAGGTGACATGCGCATACTTTTCCGTTTCGGCGATGTGCGCCTGCGTGAGTCCGCCGGCCGCGATCTCAGCTGCAAGCGAGGTTGTGGCACGGCTTTGCGGGAATGCCACGTGAGCGCCGGCGGCAGTGAGCGTTTTGTCGTATTCGGTGAGCGTGACAATGAAGAGATCGAGCGGATTCCTGTGCGCAAGGAACCGCTCCGTCATCTGGCGTGCCCGGTCGGGGCGGAAGTTGAAGAAGAAAACGCCGTCGTGCGCGCCGATCGTCCACGCTGCACCCCCGTCGCCCGCCGCTCCATTCCTGCCGATGCCGTCGAGGAATACGACCGGTTCAAGGTGTTCATCCATCACGCCCTCTTTATATAACTCTTCGAGTACTGCGGACGGCGTGCGGGATTCGCGCCGGGCAGCATTGCCTTCAAAGACCGCCGCTTCGGCCTTCCCGACGCGGTCCCAGTTCTTATCGCGGTCCATGGCATAGAAACGGCCGCCCATGGTGGCAATGAAGCCGATGCCGAGATCGGCGAGGAGCGCCTCGAGTTCGCGGAGATGGTTTGCGGCGCTTTGCGGAGGAAGATCGCGCCCATCGGTAATTGCGTGAACGGCGACCTTCGTTATACCTGTCGCTTTCGCGGCGCGGAGGAATGCATGAAGATGGTTCTGATGGCTATGTACGCCGCCCGTGCCGACAAGCCCCATCACATGCAGGGTGGCATCGTGGCGTTTCACATGGTCGAAGAGCTCGGTGAAAGCGGGATTCGTCGAAAATGCTCCGTGCTCGGCGGCCTTGTTGATCTTCACGAGATCGACGTCAATGACCTGTCCGGCCCCCATCGTCATATGGCCGATCTCGCTGTTGCCCATCTGGCCGTGCGGCAGGCCGACGTATTCCTCGCTCGCGTCGAGAAGCGTGTGCGGATAGCGCGCAAGGAGCGAATCAAAGAAGGGCGTGCGTGCTTTGGCGATGGCGTTATGAGAGGCGTCTTCCCGGTGACCCCAGCCGTCGAGGATGATCAGGGCTACGGGCCTGATCTTATCCATAAATCTTCTTGCCGGGATAGGTTGCTTTTGCGCCGAGAGTCTCTTCGATGCGGAGCAGTTCGTTGTATTTCGCCACGCGGTCGGTGCGCGAGAGCGAGCCGGTCTTGATCTGTCCCGTGCCGAGCCCGACGGCAAGGTGGGCGATCGTCACATCCTCCGTTTCGCCGGAGCGGTGAGAAATGATGGTGCGCCAGCCCGCATCTTTCGCCATTTTTATCGCGGCGATCGTTTCGGTGAGCGTGCCGATCTGGTTCGGCTTGATGAGGATCGCGTTGCCCGCCTTTTCGCCGATGGCGCGCGAAAGGAATTCGGTATTCGTAACAAGGAGATCGTCGCCGACGAGCTGTCGTGGGATGGCGGCGGTCATCGAGGTCCATCCGGCCCAGTCGTCCTCGCCGAGGCCGTCCTCGATGGAGGCGATCGGATATTTCTCTGCGAGCGCTTTGAGCCAGGCGATCATCTCGTCGGTCGAGAGCGAGCGGTCTTCGGTGGCAAGGCGATAGCCGCCGGCGCCGTTATTAAAGGAAGGATCGCGGAGTTCCGATGCCGCAACATCGAGCGCGAGCATGACGTCCGTGCCGAGCGTGTAGCCTGCGGCGGATACGGCTGCGCCGATAAGGTCGAGCGCTTCGGCGTTGCCTCCTTTTACGGATGGCGCGTAGCCGCCTTCGTCGCCGACCGTCGTGCCATAGCCCTTGCCCGCGAGCACTTTCTTCAATGCATGGAAAATATCGGTGCCCATGCGGAGCGCATCGGAGAATGTCGTCGCTCCGGCGGGAATGATCATGAATTCCTGGATATCGGTCGAACCGGCCGCGTGCCTGCCGCCGTTTATGATGTTCATCATCGGCACGGGAAGCGTCGCGCCGCCGCCGTCATCGGCGATGCCAGCCGCACGTCCGAGTCCGTTCACGTGCTCAAAAAAAGGGACGCCCTTCGCCGCCGCCGCCGCTTTGGCGGATGCAAGCGAGACCGCGAGGATCGCATTCGCGCCAAGCCGCGATTTGTTCGGAGTGCCGTCGAGCGCGATCATCTTTTCGTCGAGCGCTTTCTGATCCTCGGCATCCATGCCGGTGACCGCGGCCGCAATCTCGCTTTGTGCGTTCGCCACCGCGTTCAATACGCCCTTCCCTCCGTAGAGTTTTGGATTGCCGTCGCGAAGTTCGATCGCCTCGTGGCTGCCCGTCGAAGCGCCGGAAGGGACCGCCGCGCGTCCCGTTGCGCCGTTTTCCAAAATAACGTCCGCCTCCACGGTTGGGTTGCCGCGCGAATCAAGGATCTGCCGCGCGCGAATGGTTTTTATGTTCATGCGCATAGTATAAACGATGAGCTCTTCCAAAAAAAGAACCGCGCTGGGGAAGCCGCGGTTCATGGATGGCGTTCATCTGCCCCGGTACTCGAAAAGAGTGACCGCGAGGGGAGATTCGGAAGGGGAGGCGGATGATTCGACGGCATAAGCGGCCGCCCGATCGAATATGCGGGGATTGTGCATGAGTGCCTCCTGTACACACTCGAACAATTCGTTTCCCCACGCCGTGCCGAGCGAAACAAGGGATGACGGGATCCGCCGGGGATTCACGCGATTGATGCAATGCTCGCCGGTGATGATCTGCATCTCCACCCGCTTCATCTGCAGGGAGTTTCCTATCTGTTTCAGGGTTATATCGTACTCATTGCCGCACAGGCGCACCGCCGACCGGTCCGGCTCGGGTATCATGGTCAGGAATTTCATGGTCCCCTCCTGTATTCATAATATCAAATTCGGATTTTGGAGGCGATGACGACCGCGACACGAGAGCCGATCGGTGATATAATAGGACCCATGCGCACCAAAATAATAGCCACGATAGGGCCGGTTTCGGACTCACAGGAGACGATCGAAAAATTCCTGAAGGCTGGAATGGATATCGCGCGCGTCAATTTTTCCCATTGCACGGAAGAGAACTTTGCCAAATATAAAAAAAGGATCAATACTGCGGCGCGTAAGACGGGCCGCAAAGTGGCGATCATGCAGGATCTCCAGGGCCCGCGCATCCGTGTCGGCGAATTGCCGGCGGAGGGACGGATGCTTACGGAGGGCGACACGGTGGCCTTCTCGACCCAGAAGAGCGATACCGACAAAGAGGGCCGCGTTATTTTCATAGACAGTCCGCGGCTTCATAAGGATATGAAGCCGGGTGAACGCATTTATTTGGCGAACGGGGATATGGAGCTTGTTGTTGCGCGCATTACCGGCCGGCGCATTACCGCGCGCGTCGTCCGCGGCGGCAGGCTCTATTCGCGCAAAGGGGTGAACCTTCCCGACACCAAACTTTCTAACTCCGGCCTTACCGCCAAGGATATAAAGGATGTGAAGTTCGCGCTCAAGCAGGGCGTGAAGCTGTTCGCGATTTCGTTCGTGCAGACGGCGGCGGACGTGCACGAATTGCGTAGGCTTGTCGGGCCGAAAGCGAAGATCGTCGCAAAGATCGAAACGGCGCTCGCACTCAAGAATATCGACGAGATCATTCTCGCTTCCGATGCGATCATGATCGCACGCGGCGACCTCGGCATTGAGATCGCTCCGGAGCGTCTGCCGTTCATCCAGAAGAACCTCATCCGCCATGCAAGCTGGCATGGCAAAGGGAGCATCACGGCGACGCAGATGCTCATGTCTATGGTGAACAGCCCGCGCCCGTCGCGCGCCGAAGTGAGCGACGTGGCGAATGCGGTATGGGACGGTACGGATGCCGTCATGCTTTCCGATGAGACGGCGAGCGGCAAGTTCCCGCTCGAAGCGCTCACAATGATGGAGCGCATCGTTGCCCAGGCAGAATCGTCGGAATTCGAACGCCCGAATCCTCTCGGTGATTGGTAGTGCCATTAGCGGAAACGGAAGGTCTTGATAACAGGCTGGGAAGGCCCGCAATACTCTAGATAGAGCAAAGGACCGAGTGGGGGACTCGGTCCTTTTGGATAGGATGATTGGAGGTCAGGAGGCGAACTGCGCGGCGAGGGAGCGGGCGGCTTGCGATTGTGGCGGCATCACGAAGCCGTGCTCCAGCTGGCAAAGCTTGTTCTTGAGCTGGCGCTTCAGCTTCTCGTTGGGACAGGGAAGCCCATTCAGCTGCCTGACAGCCTCCAGCGTCGTTGCGGCACGAAGCGAGTTCGTGAGATGTGAAACATAGCGGTTTTGGGCGACCTCTTTTTCCTGTGGCGAGGCCGCTTTTTTGATTTCCCCATGAAGCATCATGAGGAAGCCGAGATGCTGCGTTGAGAACAGGGACGTTGGAAGCAATTGCTTGCCGCGTTTACTGGGCTGTACGTTCACTTGTGAATCCTCCCGTGATGATGGACTGCGGTGAATCTGCACTCCATAGTAGGACGTTCTTTTTTCGGCGTCAATATGTGCCGCAAGGAAGGTTTGCTTAGAGCGTGGCGAACATGGCGATCGCTGCAGCGCCCATAATAATGAAGGTTGCCCACACAAAGATATTCGAAAGCCATCCGCTCTTGTGTTCGCCCATAATCCGGCCGTCGCCGGCGATCTTTCCGATGACGAAAATAAGCGGTACGGCGGCAACGCCGTTTGCTACGGCGGTGAAGACAAGCGCTTTCACGGGGTCGATGCCGACGAAGTTGATCATAAGTCCGATGAGCGTGGCAATGGTGATCACTCCGTAAAAGCCGTGCGCTCGTTTGAACTTCCGGTTGAGCCCTTCGCGCCAGTTCATCGCCTCGGCGACCGCATAGGATGCGGAGGCGGACAATACGGGAACGGCGAGGAAGCCGAGTCCGAGGATGCCGATGGAGAAAAGCAGTTTTGCGATGAAGCCTGCGTTGGGAAAGGTCCGAACGAGAGGTTCGAGTGCGCGCGCAGCATCGGCCGAGGTTGCGATATTGGTGACGCCGTGGGCATTGAGCACCGTCGCGCCGACGACAATGATGCACCACGTGGTGACTTCGGAGGAAAGCATGCCCACGAAGTTGTCGAGGCGGAGCTTGCGGAGGAAGCCTTTTGTGAGACGCGGCGGGGCATCCTTGCGGGTCATTTTTCGCTCCTCCTCCTCCTCGACCTCTTCGGACGCTTCCCAGAAGAACATATATGGAGAGATCGTCGTACCGAAAACGCCGGTGATGATAAAGAGGAACGCGAAACTGAAATCAATATGCGGTACGAACGTTGCCCGAAGGAGCGTACCCCAGGGTTCCGCGACGATGAGCGCGGTCGCAACATAGGCGAGAAGGGCGAGGGCGAGCCATTTAAGAATGCGAGCGTATCGTTTGTAGGAGACGAATATCTCAAGAAGAAGAATGACTACGGTAAAGAAAAGTGTGAATATGGCGAAGGGGATACCGGGAACGACAAGCCGTGCCGCCGCCGCCATCGCGCCGAGGTCGGCGCCGATATTGATCGTGTTCGCAACGAGAACGAGCGCGATAACACCCCAAAGTACCTCCTTTCGATAATGCTGTTTGACGATCGCGGCGACGCCCTTGCCCGTCACTGCACCAATACGTGCAACCGCTTCCTGCACCGCTGTCATGAAGGGGAGTAGAAACGCCGCCGTCCAAAGCTGGCCGTAGCCGAATTGCGCGCCGGTCTGCGAGTAGGTGGCGATCCCCGACGGGTCATCGTCCGCGGCCCCCGTGATTACCCCTGGTCCGGCAATGCCGAGCAATTTTTTTGTCTTGCGGCTGAATCTCATATCGGATTCAGTATACCAGACAAAAAGGCATGTCGGCCTGCGGACGGAATATGCCCGGAATGCAAAATCGAATGTGATACAATGGAACTATGAAGCAACTACTCGATCTCTGGTCGGGACAGACGGGACTCGCGGGAACGGCGGGTAATCTTACATTTCTTGCCATCGTGGTATGGAGCTTCGTATGGAAAGGTCTCGCGCTTTGGCGCGCCGCGCACGAGGAAAGCAGATGGTGGTTCGTTATCCTGCTTGTCGTAAACACGCTCGGCATCCTCGAGATCTTTTATCTGTTCTTTTTCAGCAAGCGCGCGAGGGCCGGTGGTTCGCCGTTCGACATACATAAGAAGGATGGAGCTGGCGACGATGGTTCGGCGTCGCAAGGAGGCAAGCTTCACGGCTGATTTTAATGGAACGGGAGAATATTGAAAGTTATATTTTTCTGGCGGCGATCGCCCTTGCCGCGGTGCTTGTCGCGCTCATTTTCCTTCCGGAATTGAACGCTATCGTGCTCGGCATCACTTTCGCGGTGCTTTTCCAGCCGCTCTATAACTGGCTCGTAAAAAAGATCCCGCAGGATGCGAACGGTGCGGCGCTCCTCGTGGTGCTCCTCACGATCCTCATCGTGCTTACACCGCTCGCGCTTATTGGCTGGCAACTCGTGGGCGAGGCGTCCTCGCTTTACGGCGCGCTCACATCCGGGAAAGGGTCTCCGGTGCTGCAGTATCTCGATGCGCGCCTGTCCGTGACGAACCCGGCGCTTGCGGCCGATCTCAATGCATATCTCCAGCAGTTTTTCGGATGGGTGGTGGGAAGCGTTGGGTCGCTTTTTTCAAGCATTGCAGGCGTGCTTTTCTCGGTACTCCTTTCATTCTTCGCGCTCTTTTATTTTTTGAGGGACGGCGAGCGTTTGCGTGAAGCGATCATCGCGCGCAGTCCGCTCTCGCGCAATGATACCGCGAATCTGATCGGGCGTCTTCGCGTTGTTATGAGCTCCATCATCCGCGGATCCCTCTTCATCGCGGCGCTCTACGGCATCGCGGGAGGCGTCGGATTTTTCATGTTCGGCCTGCCGAGCGGTATTTTCTGGGGCGTCATCACTGCGTTTGCATCCTTCATTCCACTTTTCGGTACGTACCTCGTTGTCGTCCCCGGAATGATAGCGCTTGCGGTCGGGCATCACTATGCGGATGCGGTCGGACTGTTTATATGGATCGGCGCTGTCGGATTGTTCATAGAAAACTATCTCCGGCCGCGGCTCATCGGTCGTAAGGCGAATATCCATCCGCTTCTCGTCCTTTTCAGCGTGGTCGGCGGGATATCGTTCTTCGGTCCCCTCGGTATCCTTCTCGGTCCGCTCGCGCTCGGCCTCCTCATTGCACTTCTCGACGTGTATCCCGTACTTGCAGGGCGTAATATCAAGCGGAAGAGGAGAGGATTGACGGCGACGCGAAAGTGATACTGCAATCGGGTTGCCGCGGGAAATACCCCTCGCCGTCCAATGGCGGATTCGCGGCATATTTTAGATAAAAGAAATGCGGCACACCGGAATGACGGTGGGCCGCATTTTTGTACGGTGAGAATAGTGAAAAGAAAAAGCCCGCCGGAATATGATGGCGGGCCCGATTGCATACCCGAATAAATCGGTATTAAGAGGAGGCTGGCCGCCATCCAATCTTCACTTCTCGGATGATGTTGCGGTCGGTCCGGGATTCGTCGAAGAATGCGACCTGGGGTCCGTGGACTTTTGCGGCATCCTCGTAAGGAAGCAAAACTTCCGCAAGTGTGACCACTCTCACTCCGGCTGCGATGTACTGCGCGCCGGATCCATGGATTTCGGCGGCACCTGTTCCGCGAGGGCCTGCCTGCACGCACGTCCGGCGAAGGACGCCGTCGCGCAAGCTGGTGAACTGCACCTCGATCCCCGGGGGAAATCCCGCGGCATCAAGGATGTCGCCGTCCACCACAAGCTCTTCGGGTCCTTCAGGGGAAGTCCCCGTGATCACAAGACGGTGGAGTTTGCTGATGCACATCTGCCGCCAGTGTGTGGCGGGGATTGGAATATGCTCCAGGCGCTTTACGCGATTCGGCACCCTTTCGCCCTGGGAGAAATATACCTTCGTATGGCCATGGGCCATGCTCGGCATATCCCCGAAGGGAATGAAGGCGCTTCCGCGGATCGTGACAGGATCGCCTTTTTTGAAGTGATAGGCCGGCGGCCCGTTCATGATGATTTCGCCTTTCCCGGGTTCGCCGGGGACGATGTAAGTGCGCCATGATGGACCCCTGCGCACTACGTTGTCGATATAGACCATCTGGCCGGGGAGCAGGCCCGAAACATCGAGCGCTTCCCGATCGATGGTGATCGATCCCTGGTAGTTGAGGTCTGCACCGGTGACGCGAGGCTGAACGAATTCGGCCATGCACATCTCTCCTGGCATATAAAAGAATCCCATTTTCTCCTCCATTGTTTGCCGCTGTGTTTAAGGGCAGCAACTGGAGAAATTATAAAACATTTTAAAGAATAAAGCAATGTTTTACGGCGGGAAAAAGATGCGTGACCCGCGGGAGCGTGATATGATGCCTCTATTATGGCGCACACAAAAATAGCGGAGCAATCGCAGGCGTACTTGGATATGAAGGAGCGGACGGGGCTTACGATCGTATATATGCCGCGCGAAGATGGCGGTGCGGCAGTGAGGGCGGTTGCGGATAACGGGAAGAACGATGCGGCCGGGACCATCGTTGCAGAGGCATCGTTCGCACACGCGAGGATCGACGAGGCGCATATTCTCTGGATGGAGGCGACGGAGCTACTCAAGGCGCGCGCGAAGATCGGGCAAAGCCATGAAATGATCTGGAGTGTGGCCGAAAAGCTTTTCGCATTGTTCCGCGGAGAAAAAGTTTCGTTCGAAGACGACGCTGTCGCGCTCAAGGAGCGTAAGCCTTCCGGCGATTTCGCTCCGAACCCGGGAAAGCAGATCGATATCGATGTGGACGGGGTGGTATATGAGCGCCTTCCGGTGAAGACGCGCGTCATCACAACAAAGGATACGGATATCCTGCCGATCATCGAGGAATATGTGAAGCCGTATGTGAAACCGGGCGACGTCCTCTATGTGAGCGAAAAAGCGCTCACGATAACGCAGGGCCGGGTGGTGGATATGAGTATGGTGAAGCCTTCAATGCTCGCACGCTTCCTCGGAGGGCGCGTAGGGAATTACTATGGCACGGAACAGTTTCGCGGTTTCGGACACGGCACATCGATTGCCATGGAAGCCTTTATAAGCGAAGCAGGATATCCGCGCGCCATCTTCGCTGCGGCAGTGTCGGCCGTCACGCGGCCATTCGGCATCAAGGGCATGTTCTACCGCATCTGCGGCAAGCGCGCAAAGTCGGTGGACTGCCCCATGTCGTTCCTCATCCTCGAATACGCGCATTCCGTGAAGCTCGCGCCGAACGATTCGAACGGCAGCGCGAAGCGGATTAAAAAAACGCTCGGATGTGAGGCGGTGATTTTGGACGCGAACTACCGCGGCGCTTTTTCGCTCGGCAAGTCGTCGCGCGCCATTTCCGAAGAGTTCATCGGCAAGCTTTTCCGCGATAATCCACTCGGCCAGTCCGATGAGATGACGCCGTTCTGCATCGTGAGGAAGAAGCAATAATCAGGAAATTATTGACAATTCCACGGCGCGGAGGGCAGAATGGGGTTAGTACGAACCGGCTACTCAAAGAGAGGTAATAATTATGAAGAACATCTTTATCGGTCCGGATGCAACAAAGAACTATCTGGACATGGCACAGCACGAACCCACGTCCTGTGTTGAGCTTCCTTATGCACTGGCGGGCAACCCAACGAAGAAGGTTCGGATGCTCTTGAAGATGATGGGCCCCGAATCGGCGCTTCACACCTTTAAGATAGTCCCCACCTATCGATGGTTCGCCGAGCGGGCAAAAGAGGGAGTCTTTACCAAGGACACTACGGTGGTGATGAACTCGTCGGGCGGTGGAGGACTGGCGGGCGCCGCCACTGCACGGGCCTATGGCGTGAAGATCATCGTGTTCATGCCCGAAGATACCCCTATTGAGAAGCAGGTCTTGATCAGGAGGGTCATCGGAGATGACGGCGGAGAATTGGTGTTGACCAGGAAGATCGCCGGACAAAAGACCGGCGTCCAACTTGCCCGTGAGATGGGGAAGAAGGAATATCATATCGTATTCGACCAATATGGAGACGATGTGAACTGGCAGGCGCACCGCGACATCACCATCGGCCAGATCTTCGAACAGGCGGAAGCGGTGGGTATGAAAATAGGACTAATCGTTGCCTCTATGGGAACGACGGGAACCTTGCTTGGCGCACGGGAGTATTGCAAAGAGCATTCCCCCGAGACTCTCGTGGTCGGAGTGATGACCGAGGACGATGAGCCGATCCCCGCGGTTCGTTCGGAGAAGAGGCTTGGACCGGATCAGATATTGTTCGACTGGAAAGCGGGAACGCACCATGTCAAAGTGTCCCGTTACCGGCCGTATCAAAAGACCGTCCAGGCGCTTCGGTACGGCCTCAAGGTCGGACTGAGTACCGGTGCGGTCATAGTAGGGGCCGACCGGTTCATCGAAGAGATGCCGGACGATCTTTTGAAAAAGATTCCCGCGAACAGTGACGGCAGCAGGATCGCCGCGGTGATCTCGGGGGATATCCTTGATCCATATCTGAACCAGCTCAGGGTGATCCTCGATCCGGAAGACCTGTAAGTCGGTGCATTCATGCCGCGGCGCCTCGCACTATGCGATGGCGACCGCGGCTTTTTTCATATGCGACATACGTGTATAATAGTGGCATGGCCAATAATTCATCGGGTTATAACAGAACGACCGCATGGTTCATTGTGGGATTCATTGTCGTCGTAACGGCGGCCGTCATCATCGCCGGTGCGCTCTCGTCGAGTTCGGGAGGGACAACCGCGGCGAATAGCGATGGGTTCGTATCCTCGACGGCGCCCGCAATAACGTCGTCCGACCACGTGATCGGCAATCCGAACGCCAAAGTGACGCTCATCGAGTACGGTGATTTTGAATGCCCCGCATGCGGCGATTACGAATCGATCGTACAGCAGATCGTCAATAACGACAGCAGCAATCTCCTCTTCGTGTTCAGGAACTATCCGCTGACCACCATCCACCCGTTCGCGATGGTCGGGTCCCAGGCGGCCGAGGCGGCGGGAGTGCTCGGCGGTCCGGCGAAGTATTGGGCGATGCATAATCTCCTCTACGCGAAGCAGCAGGAATGGTCCACGAATGCAAATCTCGCTCCGGCACAGGTCACTTCACAGTATCTGAATGGCTATGCGCAATCCATCGGACTGAACGTGGCGCAGTTCGATGCGGCGATGAACTCGTCGCAGGTGGCGGATAAGATACAGAACGACATCAATGGCGGCAATGCGGCCAAGCTCAACCATACGCCGACGTTCTTCGTGAATCTTCAGCAGATCCCGAATCCCACGAGCGCGAGCAATTTCGAGACCGTGATCAACCAGGCGATTGCCGCCGCAGGCGGAACGGCCGCGACCGGTGCGCCGACGAACGGCACTTCGACGATCGGGGTCACCTCGACCGCGCAATAATATCTATTTCACCTCCCGCATTTCGCGGTGGTGCGCGCGTTTTTTGAGCACGTCGCGCTTGTCGGATTTGCGCCGCGAGCGGGCCACCGCCACCTCAAGCTTGATGAGGCCGTGCTTCAGATAGGCTTTCAGCGGGACGGCGTGCAGGATTTTGTCGCGGAGGATGCCCTCCAGGCGTTTGATCTCCGCGCTCGAAAGAAGCAGACGCCGCGCGCGATCCTCTTCATAATCGGGAGGCGTATTCTTGGGCTGATACGGCGGGATATGCGCATTCACGAGCCACGCTTCGCCGCCGCGTATGAGCACATGCGATCCCGCGATCTGGAATGCGCCGGCCTTGGCGCTCTTCACCTCGAAACCGGCGAGCTCGATGCCCGCCTCGAGCGCTTCCTTTATTTCGTAATCGAACCGCGCACGGCGGTTCTCGGCGATGGGGGCGGATGAGGGTTCCATAGGTTCATTATAGATGAAAAACCCGCGACAACGGGTTCTGTATCATTGTGAGGGCCCCGTTTTTAAGGTATCCTCAAGAAAATAAAGGGGAGTGGCAGGGCACGGAGGCATTCGTCTTCAGGACGAGGACGAGAGATGGCTGCCGCCGTACGATCATCCTGCGTGCTCCCCGTCCATGTTATATCAAACAAAAATGGAGATGTCCATGAAAGCAAAAATCGCCGGGATGGTGGAAGAAGCCCTCGGCATTGCCGGAAACGCAGCGCCGGCAGGGGAGCTATCGGTACCTGACGACGCCGCAACGCAAGGCCATTTTTCCACGAACGCGGCGATGCGGTTTGCAAAGGAACGCGGCATGAAACCGATGGATCTCGCAGCGGAGATCGCGGAGAAGGTGCGAGTATCGGCACCGGCAGGATTCTTCGAAAAAGCAGAGGCGGCCGCCCCGGGTTTCGTGAATTTTTGGATGAGCGACGATGCGTGGCGCATGGAGTTCGCCTCGATCGCGGTCGCGGTGCGGCGCGGCGCCCACGGCGGTTCGGTATACGGCACGAACGATGGCATGAAGGGGAAGGCCGTCATGGTCGAATTCACCGATCCTAATCCGTTCAAACTGTTTCACATAGGTCATCTTATGAGCAATACGATCGGCGAATCGTTTGCGCGCCTCTACGAGGCGGCGGGTGCGAAGGTGATCCGTGCAAACTATCAAGGCGATGTCGGGCTCCACGTTGCGAAAGCGGTGTGGGGGATGCGGCGAATCGGAAAAGTGATGCCGGGCGAAGGCGATGATATTGGCCTCAAAATGGCATTCCTTGGCGAAGCGTACGCATACGGCGCGCGGGCATATGAGGATGGGCTCGAGACGCGGGGCGAGATCGATGCCTTGAACGAGGAGATCTATGCGAAGAAGAACGATGAAGTGAACGGATTGTACGCCGCCGGCCGCGCGTGGAGCCTTGAATATTTCGAGATGCTGTATGCGCGCCTCGGCACGAAGTTCGAACGCTATTATTTCGAAAGCGAAATGGCATCGCCGGGCCTCGATGTGGTGGATGACGGCCTTGGGAGAGGGATATTCGAAAAGAGCGACGGCGCGGTGGTGTTTCCCGGAGAAAAGTACGGCCTTCACACGCGCGTGTTCGTGAACTCGCGGGGACTTCCGACGTACGAAGCGAAAGAGCTCGGCCTCAATAAGAAGAAGTTCGAGGAGTATCCGCTCGATCTTTCCGTTGTCGTAACCGGGAACGAGATCGTGGATTATTTCAGGGTGCTTCTTGCGGTGATGTCGCTCGTCTTGCCTCCGGAAGTGGCGGAGCGCACGCGGCACATGCCCCACGGGATGCTCCGTCTACCGACGGGGAAGATGTCATCGCGTACCGGCGACGTGATCACGGCGGAAGCGCTCCTCGGTCAGGTTAAGGAGCGCCTCGCGGAAAAGGTGAGCGAGCGGAGCGCGCTCGGCGAAGAAGAGAGGGCGGCGGCGACCGAGGCGATCGCGGTCGGCGCGATAAAATATTCGATACTCAAGCAGAATCCGGGACAGGACATCGTTTTTGATTTTGAAAAATCCCTTTCATTCGAAGGAGATGCGGGTCCGTATCTCCAGTATGCCTATGCGCGTTTGCGAAGCATTTTACGGAAGGCACGCGAAGAATTTGATAGTGACGTGGAAAGAGCCATTGCAAACGGCATTGATGGCGGTGCGGCCACCGGGAAGATCGGCACGGAGAGCGAACTCGCGCTCATCAGGAGGATGGCGGAATTCCCTGATATCGTTGCGCGCGCGGCGGCGCGCCTCGCGCCAAGCGCCGTCGCGGCATATTGCTACAAGCTCGCCGTCGCGGCGAACAAATTCTACGAGACGACGCCGATCCTGAAGGATGAGGATACCGAACGGCGCGCGGCCCGCCTTGCGCTTGCTTCCGCAGCTGCGGATATTTTACGTACGGGCCTCGGTCTTCTCGGCATCGTCACACTTGAAAAGATATAGCGTCCCACGGTATGCTCTTTCCAGGCAGTGAACCGCCGATATGCGGCGGCCTGCGGAGGGGGTATATGGCCGATTTGACGTTGGTAGGCGTGGCCGGCATCGAAAGTGTTCGGCCGGCGCGGAGGGTGTCCGTCATCGAGATGGTCACGCGCGAGATAACGTTCTGGGAACAGCCGAATTTCGCCGATCCGGGTGTGTGCCGCATCGGGGGTATCAAGGTTCCGAAGGAAGCGTTCCTTCCGGGAGCAGGAAAGGCCCTGATGTTGAATAAGGGGTGGAAGGTTCGGATCCATCCGCCACTTCCCGTCCGCCTGCTCCGGAAGGTGGCAGGAATGCAGCCCGTCGTTGCGGTAGTGCTCAAAGGACGCGGCTTCGCCGATGTGCCGTACAAGATCGCCATCCCGAGGTCCGCCATCGAGCGCATCACAAAAATCGAAGGATCGATCTTCGTCGTGTCGGAATGATCCGTCGCGGGATTATTGGAGGTCATCTGCCTTGCATCGTTCGTCGATGCGAGGCATTTTTTATTCGCCCATGTTGCGGCCGTTTCTCTGGCGACGTGGAAAATAAGCGGAAAATCTGCTAATTTATAGGGATAATGCCCAAAAAACAGCGACGTAAAGCAGTGCCACTTTCATCCAAAAGTGCGCCCGATTTCCTCGGTGACGGATTCAATCTTCCCGGTACGGAAGAAAAAGTGCTCGCATTCTGGGATGAGCGGCATATTTTCGAGAAATCCCTCGCGAAGAAGAAGGGTTCGAAGGAGTTCGTGTTTTACGAAGGGCCTCCGTATGCGAATGGCAAGCCCGGCATCCATCACGTGCTCTCCCGCGTCGTTAAAGACGTCGTCCTTCGCTACAAGACCATGCAGGGATACCATGTTCCGCGCCGGGCGGGATGGGATACGCACGGCCTTCCTGTCGAGATGGCTGCCGAAAAAGCGCTCGGCTTCAAAACGAAGCGCGACATCGAACAATATGGCATCAAGAGGTTCAACGAGGCTGCAAAGGAGCAAGTCTGGATCTATAAAGACGAGTGGGAGCGCATGACCCGCCGCATCGGTTATTGGCTGGATCTCAAGAACGCGTACGTGACCTACGCGCCGGAATACATCGAATCCATCTGGTGGAGCCTGTCCCGGCTCGCAAAGCGCGATCTGCTCTATAAAGGCCACAAGGTGGTGCCGTGGTGTACCCGATGCGGAACCGCGCTTTCGTCGCACGAGCTCGCACAGGGCTACCAGGAAGTGACCGATACGTCGGTATATGTGAAGTTCAAACTGAAGCCGGGGCAGAAGATCGGAAGCCACGTCATACAGCCCTCCGATACGATATACATCCTTTCGTGGACGACGACGCCGTGGACCTTGCCGGGCAACGTGGCGCTCGCGGTCGGGCCGAAGATCGAGTATCGCGCGGTGGAGGTCGGGGACGAATATCTGATTGCGGCAACGGATCGGATCGCGAGTCTCGGACTGGAAGGCGCGGGAAAGTTTTGGGCGGTGAAAGGCGAACAGCTCGTCGGCCTTGAATACGAGCCGCTCTTCGATGTGGAGAAATTGAGATCGCCGAAATCATACAAGGTATATCCGGCGTCGTTCGTGACGACGACCGACGGCACGGGCGTGGTGCACACGGCCGTGATGTATGGCGAGGACGACTACGCGCTTGGAAAGAAGGAGGGCCTGCCGGAACACCATACCGTGGATGACGAGGGTAAGTTCACAAAGGACGTGCCGATGCTTGCGGGCATGTACGCCAAGGCGAAGGAGACCGAACAGGCGGTGCTCGAGCATCTCAAAGCGCACGGTAATTTCCTCCGCACGGAACCGTACGCACACGAATATCCGTTCTGCTGGCGGTGCGGTACGCCGGTGCTTTATTACGCGCGCACCTCGTGGTTCATCGCAATGTCCAGGCTGCGCAAAGAGCTTCAGGCGAACAACGCCTCCGTGAACTGGATGCCGGCCCACGTAAAGAAGGGCCGCTTCGGCGAATGGATCCGGGAAGTGAAGGATTGGAACCTCTCGCGCGAACGCTACTGGGGCGCGCCTCTGCCGGTATGGGAATGCGCCGGGTGCGGTCACAAGGAGGTGGTGGGGAGCATGGACGAACTTTCGCAGCTTGCGGGCGGTTCCAAGAACCGCTACTGGGTGATGCGCCATGGCGAGGCGGAGAGCAACATTTTCGATATCCTCGATTCCGGCCAGCGTAAATATCTCAAGCTCACTCCGCGCGGAAAGAAAGAGGCCGCCCGGTCGGCAAAGGCATTCGCGGCGGCGCTCAAGAAGAGGAGGGAGAAGATCGACCTCATCATCCATTCCGACATCGAGCGCACGTCCGAGACCGCAGAGATTGCGATGAAGGAGCTCGGCGTGCCGGCGAAGGAATGTACGGCCGATAAGCGGCTCGAAGAGATCCATCTTGGCCCGTCGCTTACGGGTCTCCGTGACGAGAAGTACCGCGAATTCTTCCCGACGCTCGAATCGCGCTTTGAGAAGCGTCCCGAAGGAGGCGAGTCGGTGCGCGACGTACGTTCGCGAGTATGGAAGTTCCTTGAGGATTGCGAGAAGCAATATGAAGGAAAGAACATCCTGGTCGTGACTCATGAGTATCCTGCCTGGGCGCTCTTCCAGACGGCCGAAGGGTGGAGCGAGAAGCGTGCGATCGAAGAGATGGAGAAGCGCGGCGCCAAAGAAAAAAAAGGCGCATTCATCGGATTTGCCGATGTGCGCGAACTCCATCTGAAAACCGTGCCGCGCAACGATAGCGGCGAAGTTGATCTCCATCGGCCTTTCGTGGACGAGATCGCATTCCCGTGTGCCGCGTGCGCAAAAAAGAACGCCCATGGGACGATGAGGCGTGTGCGCGAGGTGGCGGACGTCTGGTACGATTCCGGCGCGATGCCCTATGCGCAGGCCCATTATCCCTTCTCCCTTCCGAAGACGAATATAAAAACGCTGTCCGGCCTCGAATATCCCGCGGATTACATTGCCGAAGGCATGGACCAGACGCGCGGGTGGTTCTATACGCTCATGGCGATCGCGACCGCGCTCGGCCACAAAGCGCCGTACCGCAATGTGATCACGTTCGGTCTCATCAATGACAAGTTCGGCAAAAAAATGTCGAAGTCGAAGGGTAATATCGTGGAGCCGTTTGCGGTGATTGATAAATACGGCGTGGACGCCGTCCGCTGGTACTTCTATACCGGTTCGCCGTTCGGCGAGCCGAAGAATTTCGACGAGAACGAGATTGCAAAAGCGTTCCGCCGCACCCATCTCATCGTCTATAACTCATTCGTGTTCTGGAAGACGTATGCGGACAGGGGGGCGAAGCTCGCGCCTGCGGTTGCCGGCCGGAAGGCGAACCCGAAGAATGTGCTCGACCGCTGGATCCTCGCGCGGCTCGATGAAACGGCGGCGTCCGTAACGGCGAAACTCGACCGCTATGAGATCCGGGAAGCGGCGCTTGAGCTCGATGCGATCGTGGATGATCTTTCCCGATGGTATATCCGCCGTTCGCGCCGCCGTCTTCAAAAACCGACGACCGCTGCGGATCATAAGGCCGCATCGGCGACGCTTCGCCATACCCTCCTCTCTGTCGTCGCAATGATGGCGCCATTCACGCCGTTCATGAGCGAAGGGCTCTACGCCGCGCTCGGCGGTATGAAGGAGTCGGTCCATCTTGAAACATGGCCCAAGGCGCCAAAACTCCCCGCGGCAGGCAAAAAGCTAATTGCGGAAATGGCGGTAGTGCGGGAATCGGCGGCCGCGGGCCTCGCGAAGCGCGCGGAGGCGGGGATCAAGGTTCGCCAGCCGCTCGCTTCGGTCACGGTGAATGTGAAATTAAGCAAAGAGCTTGAGGCGATCCTTGCGGAAGAAGTGAATGTGAAAAAAGTGATCGTGAACGCGAAAGCGAAGGAGCCGGTGCTCGATACTGTGATCACGCCGGAACTTCGCCGGGAGGGCCTCCTCCGGGAAGCGGTGCGCATGTTCCAGGAACTGCGCCAGAAGGCGGGACTTTCGCCGAGGGACAAGATCATCGCGATGGCGTCACTGCCGGCGGAAGCGGCACAGGCCCTCGTGCACAATGAAAAGATATTCATGACGGAGATCGGCGCCGCGCGCGTCGAATACAAACACGGAGAAAAATTCCTTGCCGAAGAAACGGCAAAGATGGAAGGGCAGGAGGCCTGGATCGGCCTTAGGAAGATTTAAGCGCTAAGCCACGAATCCGACTTTCTTTTTAACCTCGGCGATTTTTGCATCAGCGATCTTGGTGGCTTTCTTCGATCCTGCATCGAAAACCTTCATGACCGTGGCGGGGGAGGCGAGCAGTTTTTTCTTCTTCATGCGGAATTCTGCGAAGTGTCCCGCGACGAGCGCCGCGAGCTTCCGCTTGAGCTCGGCATAGCTCTCTCCGTCGAACTCCGCCGCGATGGCGCGCGGTTCGAGATGGGTGAGGGCGGCATAGATCTCGAGCAGGTTCGCGAGGCCGGGTCGGTGCTCCGGATCGTACGCGATGGCCGTCCCTGAATCCGTCACGGCGCGCGATACCTTCGCCTTTATCGCCTCCGGCTCGTCATCGAGGAAGAGGCATCCCTCCGGCTGCGACTTCGACATCTTCTTGGTCGGATCCTTGAGCGACATCACGCGCGGGGTCTTCGTAAGCAGGCCCTTAGGTTCGATGAACGTCTGGCCGAACTTCGCATTGAACTTGCGCGCGAGCGTGCGCGTGAGCTCGAGGTGCTGGAGCTGGTCGTCGCCTACGGGTACCGTGCGAGCGTCGTAAAGGATGATGTCCGCCGCCATGAGCACCGGGTAATCGAATAGCCCTGCGTTGATGTTCTCCTCTTGCCGAAGGGATTTATCCTTGAACTGCGTCATGCGCTCTAGTTCACCCATGGGCGTGATTGTATTGAGTATCCACGAAAGCTCGCTATGCGCCGCGACTTTCGATTGGATGAAGAGCACGGACTTCTTGGGGTCGAGGCCGGCGGCGAGATAATCGGCGCACAGTTCGATGATCTGCTTCCGCTTTTCTTTCGGATCAAACGCCTCCGTGATCGAGTGCAGGTCGGCGATGAAGAAATAGCACTGATAATCCTCCGAGTTTTGGAGGCCGGTGAAGTTTTTGAGGGCGCCGAGATAGTTGCCTATGTGCAATTTTCCGCTCGGCTGGATTCCGGAGACAAGGACAGGTTTCATAATATGGATTATATCATGCCGCCCATTCGCGCGGCACGCACCGGTTTTGGTATGATGGAATTAATATGTCCACCGCGAAAACAGTCTACTTCGTGCGGCATGGGGAGAGTGCGGACAATGTGTCGCCCGTCTTCCAGTCGCCGGATTCGCCGCTCAGCGACCGCGGTCGGAAGCAGGCGGAGATGATCGCCGCGCGGGCGCGGAGCATCGCCTTCGAGGCGTTCATAACGAGCCCGTACCGCCGCGCCGCGGAGACTGCGGAAGCGATCGCCAAGGCGACGGGGAAGCGGCCGGAGGAATCGGCGCTTTTTGTGGAGCGGATGAAGCCCGCAAGGGTGAACGGCAGCCCGCATACCGACGAAGAGGCGGCAAGGCTCTGGCGGGAGTGGAACGAGACGCTCTACACGCCCGGGGTGCGCGTGGCGGACGGAGAGAATTTCGACGACATCATGGCCCGCGCGGAAAAGGCGATGGTGTTCCTCGAGGAAAGGCCGGAACGGTCGGTGCTTGTCGTGACCCATGGCTATTTCCTCCGCGCGCTCACGGCGCGCATCCTGCTTGGCGATCTGCTCTCGGGCGAGGCGTTCAGGAGATTCCAGAAAATGTCGGAGACGGAGAACACAGGACTCACCGTCCTGCGATACCGCGAAAAAAAATCCGGCGAAGGGTCGAGGTGGAATGTATGGATCTACAACGACCACGCCCACCTCGCCGAGGAGAATACAAAAACCGCCCCGTAGGGGCGGTTTTTGCTAGATCTCGATGATCACCGGCAATATCATCGGCCGGCGCTTCGTCCTCGTATAGAGGTACTGTCCGACCTGGTCGCGTACGAGCGTTTTGATGTAATCCGCTTCAACGTCGCGATAGTTCGGGATGCGCTGGAGGAGCGAGCGGATGCGTTTGCGGATCTCGTCGAGGATATCCTGATGCTCCTTGAGGTAGATGAAGCCGCGCGAGATGATGTCCGGGTTCTTGATGAGCCGGCCCTTGTCGCGGTCCATCGTGAGGATGATCACGATCATGCCTTCGGCGGCGAGCGTGCGCCGGTCGCGGAGTACGACCTCTTCCACGTCGCCCACGCCGATGCCATCCACCATCACGTAGTATGCGGGGACTTCCTCTTTGGTGATTGTGAACGAATCTTTGGTGAGCTCGGCCACTTGGCCGTTATCCATCAGGCGCACATTGTCCGGCAGGACGCCGGCTTCGCGCGCGGTGATCCCGTTCGCGGAGCGCATGAAGTAATAGCCGTGCACCGGCATGAGGAACTTGGGCTTGAGAAGTTCGATCACGAGCTTGATGTCGCCTTTCGGTGCGTGTCCGGACGAGTGGATGTCCACGAGCGCCGAGTGGAAGACGATCGCGCCCTGGCGGGCGAGGTTATCCTTCACCGTTTGTACGCTGCGCTCGTTGCCCGGGATGACCGATGAAGAGAGCACAAATGTGTCGCCTTTCTTGATTTTCACGTGGCGATGCTCGCCGTTGATGATTTTCATGAGGCCGGCATTCGATTCGCCCTGCGCGCCCGTCGAAAGGATCATCACCTTGTTGTCTTTAAGCTTGTTCACTTCCTCGATCGGGATCATGGTGTCGGGCCTCACTTTCACGAAGCCGAGTCCCTGGGCGATCTGGATGTTTGTCTTCATTGAGTAGCCATTGAGGGCCACCTTGCGGCCGAGCTTTTCCGCGATCTTCATGATCTCCGCGATGCGCGTGATGAGCGACGCGAACGTGGCGACGACGATGCGGCCCTCCGCTGCGCGGAAGATCTCTTCAAGGTTCTTCTCCACCGTCTTCTCCGAGACCGAATGTCCGGGACGTTCCGCGGCGGTGCTGTCCACCATGAAGGTATGGACGCCCATCTTGCCGAGCTTCTCGAATTCTTCGAGCCCGTGCGGATTGCCTTCATCGTCGTAGTCGAGGCGGAAGTCGGCGAAGTGCACAATGTTGCCGATCGGGGTTTTGAGCATCACGCCCGTCGTCTCCGGGATCGTATGCGGCACGCCGAAGAAGAGCGCCGTGAAGTTCTGCGAGAGCTTGAGCTCCATGCCGCTTTTCACGATCTGCACTTTCATTTTGGGTGCGTTCGGGAAATCATCCTGGCGCTTCTCGATGATGGCGTTCGTGATTGACGTGGCATAGATCGGGGGATTGCCGAGCCGCGCGAGAACGTGCGGCAGGGCGCCGATGTGGTCGTAGTGGCCGTGGGTGAGGATGATCCCCTGGATTTTGTCTTTATGTTTTTCGAGGTACTGCGTGTTTGGGATGATGTAATCAATGCCCGGCGTTTCCTCTTCGGGGAACTGCAGGCCCATATCAATAATGATGATCTCGTTCTTATATTCGAGGAACGAGCAGTTGCGCCCGATCTCTTCGAGGCCGCCGAGCGGCACGAGGCGCACCGCGTCGGGATCCGCCTTTGCGCGCGCGTCCGGCGCGACCATCGGATGAGGTCCCATTTTGTTGCGGTGGGATGCGACGGAAGACTCCGAGTGCCTCGGAGGCATGCTGCCGCGATTGCCGCCTCCCATAGGAGGGCGTTGGCCGCCGCGGCGCGGTCCGCCTGTAGCGGTCCGCGGGTTCGAGGGGCGCGGGCCATTCCCGCTCGGCCCACCGCCCGCAGAATGCGGGTTGGAAGGCCGCGGAGGCAGGGGGGTGCGCGCGGGCCGCGGCCTTATCGGCGGCGGCGTCGGTCGGGTGCGGGGGCGATCTTCGTTCCTCGGCACACCGTCGGTCTGATGTTCATTTTTTCTGATTGTCATGAATAGTGATTCTTGGTTAATTTTTATTGATTTCCGATGTTATCTTCTCCACCATTTCCGCGAGGTCTTTCGGATCCGCGGCCTGTGCCCTGTCGGGATTCAGTTCGTGCGGTCCGTGAAGGGGAATAAGATGGATATGGGCATGGTCCACCCCGAATCCTTCGACGGCGATCCCGATCCGCTTCGCGTCCGTGGCGCGCCGGAGCGGTGCAGAAAGGGTCTTTGCGGCGGCGAACGCCTCGGCGTAGCGCTCATCGTCCATAGCGAACACGACCTCGACGTGGTCTTTGGGGATTATCAAAAGATGGCCTGGATTCACGGGTCGTATGTCGGCGAACGCAACGAACCTGTCGCTTTCCCATATGATATGGGCGGGGATCTCGTGCGCTGCGATCTTACAGAAGATGCAATCGGACATTGATTTTATAAAAACAGTGGATTTGTGCTGGGAAGGAGAGTCGAACTCCTATGATCTTGCGATCGCTGGCACCTGAAGCCAGTGCGTCTGCCAGTTCCGCCATCCCAGCCCGTCAAAGCCGAAAAAAACCAATCAAACGAAGGAGAAGCTATCCTGATGGGACAATCATAGCACGGGAGCCGGCAGAAAGTCAATCTACGAGCCGTTGCGCCGTATATGCGCTACATCGCCATCGGAGTTACCATATAAAGGATAAATAAAGTCTCATGAAAAAGCCATTGTTCGGCGTCCACCCGGACGTCGTGAAGCTCGGAGCGGTGAGCTTGCTCACCGACGTGAGCTCCGAGGCGATCTTCTCCGTGTTCTCCGTCTTTTTCACGGTGATAACGGGAGCGTCCGCTGCGCTCCTTGGCGTGGTTGAAGGATTGGCGGATTTTTCCGCATCGTCGCTCGATTATATCTCCGGATGGCTCTCGGACAGCACCGGCGACCGGAAGTCCCTTGCCGTTATCGGGTACGGCTTTTCAGCTCTCGCGAAATTCTTCCTGACCGTCGCGGACACCGTTTCTCTGCTTGCGCTTTTCCGGGTCGTCGAACGTTTAGGCAAGAGCTTTCGGGGTCCTCCGCGCGACGCTTGGCTTGCCGACGTCGCCGCAGAGGGGAATCGCGGCTGGTCGTTCGGCGTGCATAAAGCGCTCGACAAGACCGGTGCGGTCGCAGGGCCGCTGCTTGCGTTCGCGCTCCTTTCCTGGATGGGACAAAGTGAACACGCATTCAAAGTGCTCTTTGTTGCGGCGGCGGTCGTTGCCGCCGTCGCGGTGGTCGTACTTCTTGCCATAAAAGGACGGCACGGAATTCCGCATGAGCGAGATAACATTTTCAAAGCGTGGAGGACGCTTGACCCGGGCTTCAAGCGTTATCTCATTCCGGCGGGCATGTTCTCGCTCGCGTATTTCAGTTTCAGCTTTCTCCTTCTCAAGGCATATAACGTCGGATTTTCCATAGCCGACGTCGTTCTCCTCTACGCCCTCTTCAACGCCGCGTTCGTGGTTGCATCAGCTCCCATGGGCGCACTTGGGGACCGGATCGGCCGCCGGGCCGTGATCATGCTGAGCTATGCCGTGTACGCCGTAATGTCGGCGGGGTTCGTGTTCGCGCACGCGAAGTGGGAGGTTGTAGTGCTTTTCATCGCCTTCGGCATCTTTTACAGCATCGATGAAGCGCAGAGCAAAGCGTTCATTGCCGATCTTGAGCGCGAACGGCGCGGCAGCGCTATCGGACTTTACAATTTTGCAACGGGCCTCGTGTACCTTCCTGCATCGGCGATTGCGGGATGGCTTTGGACGATAGACTCGTCGTATGCGTTCGTGTTCGCGTTCTTCATTGCCGTATCCGCTCTCGCCGTTTTCGCCGCAATGGGAATCGGAAATGAGTCAAGCAGACGCGAAGTGGGTTGATGGATACTTTGAGGGGAGCCATGGAGACACGAAGGCGTCGAGCGTCTAGGCACGCAAGACATTCGCGCACCGTCCCCGAAAAACATCCAGCAACCTACTTGAACACTCTCGAGGTATTGAGATACCACCCGCCTACATCCAGGAATCGGTTTGCAGGATCGAAGAGCATGTCGCTCGTCGTGACGCCTTGGAGTGTTTTGTCGGCCGCATAAAGGTAGTTCGGGGAATAAAGGAACACGGCCGGATAGTCGTTTTCGATATCCTGTTGCGCCACGGCGAGATCGGCCGCCGTATGGTCGGTGCTTGTCGCCGCACGCGCTGTCTCGATATTCGCATCAACCTGGGAAGTTCCGTAGATCGCGAGGTTCAGTCCCGGGTAAAACCGCTGGGAAGAATCCCAGAACGAATAGAGGTCGGAGCTTGGGCCAAGCGTTTCGCCGAAGAGGAGCGCTTCGTAGTCGCGGTTTTTGATCGTGTTTGCGGCAATATCGCTCGGCGAGTCGGTTGTTATATTCACCTGCACGCCGATCGAGTGCCACGCGTTCGAGAGGTAATCGGCGGTTTTCGTAAGGAATGGGATGTCGGGAACGGTAAGGGTGATGGCGAGCGGGATCGTGTTGCCGTGAATGGTTTTCGCGCGGAAGCCGGTGCTCGAGCTCACCGTCCAGCCGGCGTTGTCGAGAAGTCCCATGGCAGTCGCTTCGTCAGAGGAGGGTGTTTCGGGGGTGGGGGAAGCAGTAGTGGTGGCGGTGGAGGTGGAAAGCGATACCGCGGATACGTCATTGGAGGAAGGGACGTAATACGGGGCACCGGGCGGGATCGGACCATAATCAGGAACGGCGCCGAAGGTGCCTGTGACTGTGCTGTTACCGGAAAGGTCGGCGGATGTCGCACCTCCGGCGTTTTGGTTGAATACCTGCGCAACAAGGTCGTTCCGATCAATCGCAATAGAGAGCGCCTGGCGCACCGCCGGATCCTGGAGGGCGATGTTGTTGCTTGTATTGAAGAACACGGCATAGGCGCTTGAGGTGCGCCACGAGAAGAGGTTATACGGGCGATCAATCGTGGCGATATCCTGGGTCGAAACGTCGCCGAATCCGTCAATCTGGCCATTATTGAATGCCGCAACGAGCGCATTGTCGTTATTGAAGAACCTGAAGGCGAAATTCTGGACAAGCGGATGCGGGCCACTCGTACCTTTCCATGCGGTAAGGTTATACGAAGTGATGAAGCCATCGGAGTCTTTGCTGTAGGAGACGAAGCGATATGCGCCGCTGCCGACAGGCTTCAGGTTATAGTCGGAAAGGTGCCAATTGCCGGGAGGCGTATCGGCGAAAAGATGCTTGGGAAGTATGTAAAGGTTTTTAAGGCTATTGCCGAAGAATGCGTATGGCGCATTCAATGTGAACTGGACCTCAAGCTCGCTTTCGCGGCTTACCTGCACGTTCTGCCAGCTTGCATAGAGCGGGGAACCGGCATCCGGGTCCTGGATTGATTGCACCGTGAAGACGATATCGTCCGCGGTCAGTTTCTGCCCATCCTGCCATGTGAGGCCGTCTTTGATGTGCACCGTCCATGTCCGCATGTCGGGCGAGGCTGTGATGCTGTCCGCTATATCGTAAAGATTCTGGAAGACGAGCCGCACGATATCCTCATCGGTGGGGGACGAGGCGAGCACCGGGTTCACATACTCCGGTTGGCCGACGATACCTTCCGTATATTGCCCGCCCGCCGCAGGGACGGATTCCGTCACCTGGGCGATAACGATCCCCATGACGACGATGAGCGAGACGACGGCGCCGGCGCTTGCGATCATGAACGCCATGCGCTCCCTTCCCGTGAATGCAGCGAAGAGTTTTTTAAACCACATTATTTAGTGAGCTTGGGCGTACAGCTGGTACACCGCGAGAATGACGAACACGACGGAAAGGACGATTGTCGAATAGAATACAAATCTTTCCATCCCGCGGCGCGTTTGGTAATATCCGTCGCCGCCTCCGCCGAGGAGTCCGGACATGCCGGAAGAGCGCTCCTGGAGGAGGATGAGCGCGATGATAGCGACCGCAAGGATGATCTGTATGACGGCGATGACCATGTCAGTTTGCGAGGTGGATGATAAAATTTACGGCGCTCACGATGAGGGTTGCGAGGAAGAGCGCTGGAATGTCTTGGATTATAATACTTCCCCTAAGGAAGTCAATTGAATTCAGCACGAGCGGGAGGAGCCAGAGGATGAGCATATTAACGACAATGAGCCCGAGTCCGAGGGTGATGATGATGATGGGGCCGAGCGCAAGCGTAAGAAGCGGCTTCAGGAGGAAATTAAGGACGATAAAGATGAAGGCAATGAGTGCGAGCGCGATCCAGTTCGTGGTATTGAGCACGAAACCGGGCACGTAGGTGTTCGCAAGCCAGAGCGCGAAGACATTCCCGCAAATAATAAGGACCAACCGTGCGAGCCAGTGCATATTTCAATTATAGCAGACCCTTGAAAAGAAAAAGCGCCGGCACCCAAAAGGGTGTCGGCGCCGCGGCGTGATCCCCATGCAAGGATTTTCTAAATGAGTCCGTCCAGGATGCTGCGGCCCGTCATGTCGGCGGGTGCGGGGCGTCCCATGAGCGCGAGGAGTGTGGGAGCGACGTCGGCGAGAGAGCCGAGCATCTCTTGCGTGAGATTATCGGCGTTCACGAAGCGCCGGCCCTTGATCTGGGGAGCGACAAGATAGAAGGGGACCGGATTCGGGGCATGCTGGCTTCTTGGAAGGCCGGTCGCCTCGTCAATCATCGATTCGATGTGGCCGTGGTCCGAGGTGATGGCGATGATCGTGTCCTGATCGTCGCCAACGGCGGCGAGCAGGCGTCCTATCTCGCGGTCAATCACTTTCACCGTTGCGAGCGATGCCTGATAGTCGGCCGTGTGCGCGATGGTGTCGCCGTTCGCATAGTTCACGAGAATGAAATCGAACGCGCGGTCGCGGATCGCCTCGATGAGCCGATCGGTGATCGCACCCGCCATCATCTCCGGATGTTGTTCCGGATGAAGCTCGGTGAGGGAGGGAATGAGCGTGCGGAACTCTCCGGGATAGGGCGGCTCGCGGTAGCCGTTGAAGAAGTAGGTGACGTGCGCGTATTTATACGTCTCCGCAAGGCGGAGTTGGGTAAGTCCGGCATCGGAGAGCACTTTGCCGAGCGGGTTCTCTACGGTATCGGCGGGGAAGGCGACCGGTACGTTGAACGCGTCATTGTAATGCGTCATCGTCGCCACGTGCAGATCTCTGAACGGCATGACGGTGAATTTATTGAAGTCCGGGAGAATGAATGAGGATGCGAGCTGCTGGATGCTGTCCTCGCGGTAGTTGAAAAAAAAGAGGGAGTCGCCGTCCTTTACGTGCCCGTGGTCCGTGGCGCCGGCACCGGTGCCGTCCACGAAGCGTATCGCCGGAAGATATTCTTCGGTCTGCCCTCCCTTACAGCTCTCCTCGATGATCGCCGTCGCATCGGCGTTCTCCGCAGGCTTGCCGATGCCGCCCATGCCGGTCATGAGCTGGTATGCGGTCTCCGTGAGCGACCAGTTACCCTCGCGATCCATTGCATAATAGCGTCCGATGAGCGTGGCGAGATGTTCCTTCGGCAGTTCGCGGAGATATCCCTCGAGCGTGTGCGGCGCAACATCCTTGCCGTCGGCGAAAAGATGGAGATTGATGTGCGGCACGCCCTCACCCTTCGCCATTTTTATAAGGGCAAGGAGATGCTCGAGCGACGCATGAACGTTGCCTTTCGAAAGGAGTCCGGCGAAATTGATTGCGCCGCCCGTCGCGCGCGCGTGGGCGCAGGCGTCCTTCAGTACGTTATTTTGGAAGAACGATCCGTCGCTGATCGCCATGGTGATCTTCGGATAATACTGATAGAGCACCTTGCCGGCACCGAGCGTGAGATGCCCCACTTCGCTGTTGCCGACCTCGCCCCATGGCAGACCGACCGAAATACCCGAAGCCTGCAGGCTCGTTACGGGGTAGGTCGCGTCGAGATGTGCGAACGTCTGCGGCTTCGTCACATAAATCGGATTCGATTCGTCGTTTCTGCCGATGCCCCATCCGTCGAGCACGACGAGCACCATGACTTTTTTCGCCATATGCCCTCAGTATATCAGAAAATAAAGAGGTATCGCTTATAATTAAAGGAATGCAGCACAAGCACCGCGGCGGCGGTTTTACTCTTATTGAGCTTCTCATTGTGATCGCCATCATCGCGATCCTTGCGGTCGTCGTGGTGCTCGTCCTCAATCCCTCCGAGCTTATGAAGCAGGGAAGGGATTCGAACCGCCTGTCCGACCTTAATACGCTTACGAACGCGGTAAGCGTATACGAGGCGGACGGCCTTGGTTCGCTGGGCGCGGCGAACACCGTCTATGTATCCATGCCGGACCCGACGGCGACCACCACCGCGGGGGATCAGTGTCAGGGGCTTAGCCTCGTCGCTCTTCCTTCGCCATGGGTATATCACTGCCCGGCATCGAGCACCGCAACGGCCGTGAACGGCACGGGATGGTTACCTCTCAATTTTTCGAAGATATCCTCGGGGAATCCACTCCCGAGCCTTCCCGTGGATCCCACCGACGCGGCATCTTCGTGCCTTTTTTATACCTATGAGACGAACGGTACGCAGTACGAGCTGACCGCCGCGCTCGAATCGCAGAAGTATGGCGCGGGCGGAAGCCAAAGCCAACCCGCCGGGGACGGGGGCCAATACGCCGACATGTACGAGAAGGGGACATCCCTCAACCTGCTCCCGATCGATATCGTATCGAGTACGCCGTCCTGCGCATCGATCGCGAACGTTGCGAGCGGCACTTCGAGCGGTCCTATCGTGTACGGCATCCAGTACAGCACACCGATCAATGTTTCGAGTACGAACGGCACGCCGATCAATCTCACCTTCGCCGGCACTTCGGGCGTCCCCGTAACGATCGCGGGAACGTACGAGAGCGGCGTCTATTGGAGCGGCAACGGGGCGACCATCAGCATCGTTGATCCGAGCGGCCACACGATTGCATCGAGCATCACGGGATACGGCCCGTACGCGGTAGCGACGACCACGCCGACGACGGGAACTTACACATTCAATGTCACTATGCCGAGCGGCGTCGGGGCGGCGACATTCACCCTAACCACGCCGACGACGACCTCAATGACTCTTAATACGCCCATGAGTTACAGCGTGCTTCCCGGCCAGACATCGAATGTGACCTTTACCGGCACGGCGGGCAATAACGTAAGCATCGCGGCATCGAACCAGTCTGGCGTATTCTGGAGCGGCAACGGATCGGCATGGTCGATCGTGGAACCGGACGGCTCGACGATATTGTGGTCGGGATGGACCGGCGCCGGCGCAATGATGGTAACGAGCACTCTCCCGGAGAATGGAACGTATATTATGCATCTTACGACCTCCGTAGGGGGCGGGACGGGTGGCGCAGGCGGCTCCGTGCAGTTCACGTATTCCCAGCTTGTCACCGATCCGGGCATAACACTGAATTCAATGCAGACCGTGAGCACCACGCTTGCGGGCCAGATGCAGAACGTTCCTTTCAGCGGCACGGCAGGGCAGAATGTGATCGTCGCGGCAACGGCGCAGAATGGCGTCTATTGGAGCGGTAACGGGATACCGATGACACTCCTGTCCCCGAGCGGAACGGCGTTATGGACGATGAATACGGGTATTTCGCCACTCGTCATCACGAGCACCCTACCCACCACAGGGACCTACACCTTCCAGATAAGGCCTCCCACGGGCCAGGGAGGGTACACGGGGAGTATGAGCCTTGCCGTAAGCCAGACGGTGACGAGTACTATCACCGCGGGTACGCCCTATGCCACAAGCGTCGCGGTCGCCGGGCAATACGTGGATCTTCTATATAGTGGCACCGCCGGCAAGACGGTATCCGTCCAGGCTTCGGGGCAGAGCGGCGTCTACTGGAGCGGTAGCGGATCGCCGTTCTATCTCATCAGCCCGACGGGCACCATTATGGCATCGGCGTACAGCGGCACCGGATCATATGCCATCCCAAGCACCACGCTTCCCGTGACGGGCACCTATACTATCGAATTGCGACCGGCGGTGAGCCAATCCTGGACCGGCGCTTCGACGTTCACGCTCTCGAGCTCATAGATGCGGCGAGAGGGCCCGATAGAAACCATTCTTTAATTGACGCTGAGGCCATTTTGCGATACCATAAAGACCATAAAACGTCATCAAACTCTTATGAGTTTTGGAACCATTAAAAACCATGCAAATCGCAGAAGCCCTGGCAATCGGGGCCTTGTTTCTTGTAATCGGTGCGGTGATAGGGTACTTCGGACGTCGGACGATAGCGAATAAAAAACAGCAGGAGGTCGAGGAAAAACTGAAAAGGGAGGTCGCCGACGCGGAAACGAAGGCGAAGGAGATCCTCATAGAGGCCAAAGAGAAGGCGGCCTCGATTTTGGTGGATATCAAAAACGACGAAAAGGAGCGCAGGAAGGAGATCGAACAGCTCGAACAACGCATCCTTCATCGCGAGGAAACGCTCGACAAGAAGCTTGGCGATGTTTCGGCGAACGAAGAGAAGCTCCGCGCCCGCGAAGACCAGCTGAAAGAGCGCGAAACGGGTCTTTCGCAGAGGGAAGGGGAGGTGGATAAGAAGCTTGAAACGGTCGGCGGCCTTTCGACGGTGCAGGCGAAAGAGGAGATCCTCCGCCGCGCCCGCGAGGATCGCGCCCAGGATCTCGCCCAGACCATCCAGAAGATCGACCGGGAGAACCGCGACGAGATCGAGAAGCGCGCCGGCGAGATCATAACGGTGGCGCTCCAGCGCTACGCCCGCGGGCACGTCGCAGAAATGACGACGACCATGTTCCCGCTCGCCGACGAGGACCTCAAGGGAAAGATCATCGGCCGCGAAGGCCGCAATATCCGCACCCTCGAGCGCGCAACGGGCGTCGAATTCATCATGGACGACGCTCCGGACGGCATCATTATCTCGTCGTTCGACCCGTTCCGCCGCGAGGTTGCCCGCATGGCGCTCGAAAAGCTCGTGAAGGACGGCCGTATCCAGCCCGCGAAAATAGAGGAGGAAGTGGAGAAAGCCAAAGAGGACCTCGTGAAACGCACACAGGAGATCGGCGAACAGACGGCGCAGGATCTCGGCATTTTCGATCTCCCAAAGGAACTGCTTCAACTTGTCGGCCGGCTTCATTTCCGCACGAGCTTCGGCCAGAACGTGCTCGTACACTCGACGGAAATGGCCTATATCGCCGAGATGATGGCGCGCGAGCTTGGCCTGAACGCCGAGGTCGCGAAGAAAGGCGCCCTGCTCCACGATATCGGCAAAGCGATCGACCACGAGGTCGAAGGTACGCACGTGGATCTCGGCATCAAATTACTCAAGAAGTACGGTGTTGACGAGCGCGTGGTCACGGCGATGCAGTCGCACCACGACGACTACCCATACGCGAGCCCGGAGGCATACGTAGTGACCGCGGCCGACGTACTCTCGGCGGCCCGCCCCGGTGCCCGCCGCGGCACCCTCGAGAACTATGTAAAACGCCTCGCTGATCTCGAGAAGATCGCGGGCGAGTTTCCGGGCGTGAAGAATGCCTATGCGATCGCCGCCGGCCGCGAACTCCGCGTCTTCGTGGTTCCCGAGAAGATCGACGATTTCCGCGCCCTTGAGCTTGCCCGCGAGATTGCGAACCGGATACAGTCCGAACTGAAGTTCCCGGGCGAAATAAAGGTCAACGTGATCCGGGAAATGAGGGCGGTGGAATACGCCCGATAGGGAAGGGTGCGCGTCCCGCAGGGGCGCGTTTTCCCCATATTGCCCTTTTTGGAATTTTTGTCGTATACTGAACAAACATGACTGATACCATTTTTGCCCATCCCGTAACGCTTGCGGTGATCGCCGGCTTTCTGCTTACAGGCGTGATAGGAAAGGTTATGCGGATGTCGTTCGAGAAGATCGCGCGGACGTATCTTTACATCGCCGCGTTCTCGATCATCGTCGTGATGAATTCGATCTTCTTCCCGTTCATCGGCGGCAAGGACTACTTCTTCCGCTTCGCGACCGAGCTTGCGCTCGCGTCCGTGGTGCTCTGGTGGGCATTCGAGGCAAGGAAAGGGGAGCTTGGGGCTCGGGCAAAGGCGCTTTTCAAGAAGCCCATTGCGATCGCGGTGACCGTGTTTGTCGCGATGTTCCAGATCGCCTGCCTCTTCGCATACGATGCGCACGCGGCCTTCTGGTCCAACTATGAGCGCGGCGAGGGCGGCTTCCAGATGCTCCATTATTACCTTTTCTTCCTTTTGCTCCTTTTCCTCTTCACCGAGGAGAAGCAGTGGAAGCATTTCTTCAAGATGTCGCTCATCGCTGCCGGCGTCATGGTCCTTTACGGCCTTGGCGGCAACTATTCGTTGAACGGCTTCATCGGTCCCTACTCGGGTCAGACGACCAATCTGCCGACCAATTGGTGGCAGGTCCTTACGATAAACCGCTTCCAGGGATCGCTTGGCAATTCGGCATACGTTGACGCCTATCTGCTCTTCA
>DAHVRZ010000019.1 GCA_027324805.1 Candidatus Parcubacteria bacterium | reverse complement strand
AGCGGCACCGTCTATGCCGACAGGGCGGTGACGTTCACCCGTAACAACGACGGCAGCGTGATCTACGCCGCTCTCGACAGCAGCCACGACAGCGTCACCTGCACGCCGCCGAAACTGACCGCGGCACTGACGCAGGCGATCGAGTGACCCCGCCGGGATGATGTTCCCCGGGGGTGACTCCGGGAAAGAAGTGTGATCGGTCCAGAGTATGGCGGAGGCTGCGATTTTCTTTAGGAGGCAGGAACGACGGTGCCTTGAGCGATCGCGCATAGTTTCTCTTCGCCGTCTTCGATCGCATAGATTTCGCATTGACACACGGCCTGGCGCTTTCCGATGCCCTTGGCTTGAGCCCGTGCGACCAGATGTGAGCCGCGAGCGGGCTTCAGGTAGTTGATCTTGAATTCCGAGGTGAGCGCATTGCCTCCAAGGGCCAGCCCACCGGCGAAGGTGATCGCATTGTCGGCGAGATAGCTAATTGCTCCGCCATGAACGAACCCGTGCTGTTGCTTCAGATTGTCCGTGATCGGGAGAGTCAATTCGGCATCTTTCGAGCCTGCGTTCGTCAACTGAGCGCCGATGAACCGGCTGAACGGCTGTAACTCGAATACTTCTCGTGCAAATGCTTGTAGGTCGTTCACTTTTTTTCCCTTTCATATCACGCTTCAAAAGCCAGCGTTCGATAGCAGGTCGCCGATTTCAGCGACTTTTGCAGATGGATGGATTTGTCTGATTGCCCTACGGCGAAGAATCCCCTGCGCATCGCCATTCCAACCGCTACGGCATTATCGACTAGAAGAACAGCATCGATAGCTATGATGGGCAGATTTCCGAGCCAATTATCGAGCGCTCCCATCAGAGCGCTTCCGAGACCTTGCCCAGTAAGATCGGACCTGACAACAAGTGCCAGTTCGAGTTCTGTGGGAAGATGCTGGCCGACAGAAACTGAAGCGACCATCTCGCCGGTCGGATCAAAGACGCCCTGGACCACTAGGTCAGGATGGTGGCTCTCGAACATATACCGCTTGATGGTGGCCGGCTGAGGGTCGGCTCGACAACCGAATCGCTGGCGAAGAGCTTGACGGGTCAGGCGTCTGACGAAATTCTCGAACCGATAGATGTCTTCTGGTATCAGCGAACGAAGGCTCAGGCCGTCAAACTTGGGCGTATGAATGAAATCATGAAAGCCCTGAGCCGCAAGTAGAACATCTTGCACGTTACTTATGCCGGCCCAGACGGGGCTTGGAACACTGCCGTTGTGGCCAGGCCCATATCCGGCGTATTGCTGGGTCACATTGCCGCCCTGCCCGAGGCAAGAGCTTTATCGATACTATGCTGGAATATGACGAGCAGACCTTCTTCAAGACCGAGTGTGTGAAATTCGTTGCCGCCATAATGGAGTCCGACCTGGACGTCTTCCGCGACAGCAAAATCTTCCGTGTCGAAGACGACATCGTTGGTATACTCGAAGCGCTTTGCGAGAGCCGCCTGACCCTTCTCACCCGGAAAATCCGGTTCCCGGTATAGCATCTCATGGGTCCAGATCGTTCGATCCGGAGCCTCCGGGTAGAACGCGTTGATCGACACGTAGTCGGGATGCATGATGAAAAAAGTGTTCGGGAACAGGCTGTAATAGACCGAGGCATAGTCGAGTATCCGCCAAGCTTGGCTGTCCACCTGAAGCGCGTCGAGGATGTTTGCCCGCGCGGCCGCTAATCGAATGTGTGGCCCGTGTTCAAAATGCGCGATCACGCCCTTCTTGAACACTTTTGCAATCGTTTCCCGATGCAGGAAAGGAACGTGATATCCCTCCAGATAGGTCTTCAGAAGGAGTTTCCAATTCGCCTTCTTGATGACTGACGTTTTGCGAAATCTGATGATCTTGTCGATCCCGAAATGCTCGAGGTCGTCACCGATCGGCCCGAGGTACGAGGCGATGTCGATCGTCGCGCCGGGCGTCGGGTGAATCCAGATCAAGCCGCCATGCTCGACGACCGGGAGTTCGACCAGACCGAATTTACAATAATCTAGGTCCGGGAACATGTAGGGCTTCGTGATGGCTCTGAGCGATCCATCGAGATCGTAAACCCAGCCGTGAAATGGGCAGACGAACGCTTTGATTCTGTCCTCTTTGCCCGAGACGATCCGCGCGCCGCGATGACGGCAGGCGTTGAGGAAAGCGCGGAGGGTTCCTTCCTTGTCGCGGACCACGACATAAGGGAACCTGTTCCAATCGCTCAGTAAATATGAGCCCGTTTCCCGCACATGCGAAGCGTGCCCGGCTATCATCGGATAGTCGTGAAACACGGTGGCCATCTCGCGCTCGAGGACCGCAGAATCGGTGTAGTTGCGAACCGGAATTTGCACCACCTTGTCGAGCATTTCCTGGTCGCGCCGCTGTTCGCGAAGCTGGAGCAGGGTTTTCAGGGTTTCAATTTGCGTGTCGTGTTTCATCGTCTCAGGCCACCACAATTGCGCTTGATCGTGTCACATGCGGTTGGCCGCCGGACGCACGAACGCAAAATGCTCGGAGCGTCGCGATCACCGCATCGATCTCGGAATTTCCTATTTTCGACAGCGGGCCGATGAGACACTCGACGATCCCGCCGACTAGCGCTGCGGCGACAAGTTCGGCATCCTGATCGGGGAGTTCCCCGGCGAGAACCCCACTTCGGATAATGTCCGCGAAAATATCCTGATAGGGACGACGAAACTTGAGGCGATCCGCCTCTACAGCCTGACCCGCTGATTCGACGAGCAGCGCCACGGCCAGCCGGCGGCCTTTGAACGCGCGGCGCGCGAAGGTTTCCACCACTCTCGATATCCGGTCTGCCGCCGTCCCGGTCCTGGACGCGGCGGCGCGGCAGACGGCGATTTCGCGCGTCGAGATGCGTCGAAACACCTCGTCGAACAGATCGTCCTTCGACGGAAAATGCTTGTAGATCAGTCCCGTGGCAACGCCAGCCTCGGCCGCAATCCCTGCGACCGTGGCGTCGGCATACCCGCACTTCCAGACCACCCGCAACGTCGCTGCGATGATCTCTTCGCGCGTCTCGGCAAGGCGACTTGCCATTTTCGGGGTTCGCCAATAAGCCATGTTAAGTAGTGAACCATAATTCATTCTTATTGTCAAGAGAGAATTGCGCGATCGCGGCAGGGATGCGGGCGCCCGAAGAGGTTTGCCTCGGGCGCCCCTTTCCCTCAGGCTTGAATGTCGACACCCTTGGTTTCGTGCAGGAACAGCGCCGCGATGACGGCGTTGGCCGCGGCGACGATGATCGGGAACCAGAGCCCGTAATAGATGTCGCCCGACCAGGCGACCATCGCCGTCGCCAAGAGCGGCAGGATGCCGCCGAACCAGCCATTGCCGATGTGATAGGGGAGCGACATCGAGGTATAGCGGATCTTGGCCGGGAACAATTCCACGAGATAGGCGGCGATCGGGCCGTAGACCATGCCGACATAGGCGAACATGATCCAGAGCCAGAGGAGCGCGAGCGGCCAGTTGATCTTCGCCGGATCGGCGTTGGGCTTATAGCCGGCGGCGGCGAGGGTGGCGCCGATCTTGGCGGTATCGGCGCCCTCGATCGTCGTCGTCCCGATCGTCGTCACCACCGCCTTCCCTGCCACGGCCGGCAAGGATTTGAACGAAAGGCCGCTTTTGGTGAGCAGATCCT
>DAHVRZ010000018.1 GCA_027324805.1 Candidatus Parcubacteria bacterium | reverse complement strand
AAGCCGTGAAGATCGCCGCGGCCCTCGCGGTCGTTGGTGGAGCGATCTTGATGACGCCGAGAAAAGAGTCGGAAGAATGAACGAGGACGACGGCAAACGCCTTCGACAGCACCTCCATCGCGCTATCGACGAGCTCGAACAGATCGCCCTGAACTTCTTCACCGCAGGGCGAGGCATCGAACGGGTGTTGGCGATTGACCTCGCCCCCGCCCGTGATATTGTCGATCGGCTGCTTGAAGAAGAAGCGTAAAGCACCATGAACGAATACGACCGCGCATTTGTCAACGCCATCCTCGATAAAATCAAGGTGACTCGAAAGCCTGGTGTCCGCGTCATCGATCTCGATGAACGTATTCGTTCGTTGGGAGCAACGGTACAAGATCAATCGAAAACCCCCGAAACGCGCACCTTTGCTTATCGGTTGCTTGAGGCGGAGCTTTGGTATCGCGCCGTTCATATCACCGGCATCCCGTTTGGCGATGTGCCGATTGCCTATAAAGAGGCGGTCTACGCGCTGTTATGCCAGCGTCAGCCTATCTGCGGCGTCATCGCGCGCTAGAAAGGACTCTTCATGTTCGCGGCTTTGGGCCGAGCGTTGCTCGACCGGCTTCATCATGTCATTTGGGCGGGTGCATTGATTGCACTCGGTCTGATTGGCGCGTTTGTGCTTCTCCATCGCCCCGTTCAACCCGTCCGTGCTCCGGCTTCGTCGGCGGCACATTCCGAGATTCAGGCGCTCGTCGCAGCGCAGAATCTTTTAAGCGCGGCGCGTGGCGGGACGCCATCTTATCTTCAGCCGGCCGTGACAGTCATCCACGATCTCCCGGCGTTGCGCGGGTTCACCGGCGCGCAGCTCGCGCAAATCTTCGCCGCGCTGCGTCCGGCCACAGTGGAGAAAATCGGCGCCCGACTCACGACTTCGCCGCCCTCGCCTCTGCCCTCGGCGCCTGCGGGCTGGACGAAGCAACAGTTGCTCGCTCTCGATCATGTCGATCAATCCGCCTTACAAGCGGTGCTTAATAATCCCAAGACGAAAATCGCCGTGACGGTTACGCGCGCCCCTATCCCCCCCACAAGAATCGGATCGATGCTTTCGCCTATTGGTTCAGGATTAGGCTACGCGGCTATCCGCGATCATCGGTTCGAGCTGAACCTTGGGATCCTCGCACGCGGAGCGCATTTGTCCCCGGCTCTTTCGCCCGCATGGCTTATTCCCGGTACGCGGGTCGGGATTGGGCCGATTGTTACCTACGATCATGGGGTTCATGTTGCAATCGCCGCGACGGTGCATTTCTAATGACCTGGATTGATTGGTTCGCCATCGTGGGATTAACGATTGCGCTTGGGGGCCTCTATCTGATCTATCTCGCGATCTCCATCGCGAATAACGTGATGCGCGGGGGAAGGTAGGAGCGTATGCCAGACTTACCGGGGAGAGGCCGACGATACCGCGTCGAACGCGCCGGCGGCGTTTTTGCAAAAAGCGTCTCCGACGAACAGATCATCGAGGCGTGGCTCGAAGAACCCTCGACGCGCAAAGTCGCGCGAAAAGTCGATCTCTCCGAGCGACAAATACGCCAACGACTTGCGAAACTTCGAGCAGATGGAAGGCTTCCGCACGCCGACCCTGACCTCAATCGCGAAGGAAAAATCGCGCAACTCGGCGCGAGCGTTCCGACCAACGTTCAAGGGGCGCAACTCAAAGAACTCTCCGTCGCCTTGTGGGGCGTTGCAGCGAAGAACGCCGATGGCGAGTTGGTCAAGCAAGGCTTAGACGGGCTACGGGCGAAGTATTCGTTTTCTGGCAAAGAAGCACTTGTTATTCCTCCGCGTCCGTCGAAGATCGTTGCATATCGCGCAAATCTCAAGCCAACGAATACCGCGCAGCGTATCTTTATCGTTGGGGATATGCAGCTAGGGTTTTGGGCGGTGCGAGATCCCAAGAACCCGCAGAAGATTCGCTTCGTTCCCTTTCACGACGAGCGCGCAGTCGATGTCATGCTTCAGGCCATCGGTCTCTATCGCCCGAATAGACTAGTGATTATCGGGGACTTCTTCGATTTCCCCATGCTCTCGCGATTTCAGCAAGAGCCGGAGTTCGCGCAAACCCTCCAAGCAACCATTCAGGAAGGCTACGATCTCCTTCGCAAAATCCGCAAGACCGCCGGCGACAAGTGCAAAATGGATTTCATCCCCGGCAATCACGAAACCCGGATGCAGCGTGCGATTACCAACAATCTCCCGCAACTCTTCAACCTCACGCGACCCGGTGAGTCATGGCCGGTCTACTCGGTGCCATCGTTGATGAAGTTCGACGAACTGAAGATCACCTGTGCAGCAGAGTATCCGTCAGGAGAAGTGTGGCTCGCAAAACGGCACGGGTTGATTCCGGGATTAGTCGCGACGCACGCCGACCCCAAGAAAAAAGATTTACGCGCCGACGCGATTCACGGGCATCTCGTCCTCCCGTCGTTGGAAATGCGCCAGGTGTTTTACGAGGACGGCCCGACGACGTACACGCGGATGTGTGTCTCGGGGTGCGCGAACTACTCCGATACGGGCGATAAAGTGCGCGTTACCCGAACCAACACTCCAAGCGGGCGGTCGAGGATGGGCGCCGTGCAATCCTTTGGCACCATCGATCTCCACACGTCGGGGTTGCGGAAGTTTGGACTCCATCTCATTCACGACGGGCGCGTGATGTTCGGCGATCACCTTCTTTCAACGCGGATTCGGAGGGGACAGTGAAGCACAGCATGGGGCCGCGCCTCAAAAAATGGACACCCGTCATTGTTCGATGGGAGGACGCCGTGACCGTCCACGACCCCATGCACTCCGACGATCTCGACGACGCCAACCCGGTCGAGCGTACGTCGATTGGCTTTTTAGTGCGGAAAAACGCCAAAGCGGTGACGATCTGCATGGAAGATGACCGCGAGAGCCACGATCCCGATAGGGATTGCCAAACGGTCACATCGATCGGTGCACGGATGGTGATCGAAGTCATTCCGCTGGAACTAGCGGAGAAGAGCGAGGTTCGCAATGAGCGACACGGAGGCCCTAGCGGCCCTGATTAACGGCGCGGCCCGCGGGTTCATCAGCCCGCGTTATGCAGCCCAACGAATCGACGAACTTTGCCACGAATGTCAGGAGCGCCCATGCCAAAACCCGGAGACACCATCGTCAACGCCGCCGGCGGAGCCCAAAGTATGCTCCACGGAGCCCCCCACCTCATCCCCGCCGAAGCCCTCCTCCGATTGAATCAGGTCGTCGGGTACGGGGCCCGCAAATATGCCCCGAACAACTGGCGCAAAATCCCATACGAAGAGCATATCTCTCACGCCCTCGAGCACCTGTTCTTTTTGCTCGACGGGGATCTCGACGACGATCACCTCGGCCACGCGCTCTGCCGGCTGGCCTTTGCCGTTGCGACAGAGGGCCCGTTTGACTTCAAATCCGGGCAGGCTGGAGCCAACATTCCGCCCCCAGGCGTGATTTCGGCCACCCCGATGCCAAAAATTGACCCCCATTCCTGACCCCCACCGGATCGTTTTCTAGGGGGTGGAGGAGTTCCAGGGCCTCGGCATTGGCATGCGTTTTTTCGACGCAGCAGCCGAACTCGTTCATCAACTCAAACAAGTAAGCATCCGCAACGTCGTCGGCTCGCAAGTCGTCAACGAATATTGGGCGCGACGTCAAGGGAAACCGGGCGCTGCATGGCGACTGGTGAGCCGTTCGATCAAGCGGCAGTCGTCGAAATGCGAAGAGCGCAACAACTTGCGGAAGAGTTGGCGATTCAATGGTGTG
>DAHVRZ010000017.1 GCA_027324805.1 Candidatus Parcubacteria bacterium | reverse complement strand
GCAGGAAATATCGCAGGATGAGTTTATGCGACGCCGGGCAGCGGCTACCGCCGAGAAGCACCGCGTCGAGGGTTTAATCGCCAATATGGAAGATCGCAAAAAGAAATGGCTGATGAAAGCCGACGAGATTCTGGACTTCGCGACCGCGGCGCCCAAAAAATTCGTCAAAGGCGACATTGAGACCCGAAAAAAGATGTTTCGCAAACTCGGTTCGAACCTCCTCTTGAATAACAAAATCCTAACGATTTCAATGGAAAAACCGTTTGTGCCTCTGAAAATCATCGCCGCCGAAGTGAGGTCGATTCACAAGCGGTTAGAACCTGCGAAAACATCAGAAAAATCTGAGGATTATGAGCCATGGTACGCTCAAAATCCAGTAGTGTTGCGGGGGCAGGACTCGGACCTGCTTCGGAAGCTTATGGGGCTTCCCGGAAAACCTTTCCCAACCCTCCCGCGCGAAGCACGGCGCCGCAACAACGCAGCGCACGGCTGAAACGCTCCCACACTCACTCCGATTTACGCGGGCTTAGTCACGCAGTATTCGCGCGATCGCCTGCCAAGCAAAAGAAGAGAGTTGCATAGTGGGTTCGGAAATATCATACCACCGCGGAAGCGAAATCGCAATATGCGAAGCGCGGCCGGTGCTCTATAATAAGGCCATGAAGAAAATCGCGTTTCTCGGCTTCGACCGCGAAGGAAGGTCCACCCTGCGCTATCTTTCCCGCACGTCACAGCTCGAGGGCGCAGAGGTATGGGTCCTCGATCGCAAAACGGATATCGAGGTTCCCGAGGGTGTTCACACAAAGCTCGGCGGGGATTATTGTTCGGCGCTCGACGATTTCGGGCCGGGAGATATCATCTACCGCACGCCGGGTGCGCGGTACCATATGCCGGAACTCCAGCGCGCGCGCGAACGTGGTGCCTCCCTCTCGAGCGCCACAAAGCTCTTCTTCGACCGATGCCCCGGTACGATCGTCGGGGTGACCGGCACAAAGGGCAAAGGCACGACCGCATCGCTGATCCATGGAATATTGAAGGCGGGCGGGAAGGACGCATTTCTTGCGGGGAATATCGGCATTCCGGCGCTCGACATCCTCCCCGAAATGGACAAACGATCCTGGGCAGTGCTCGAACTTTCGAGTTTCCAGTTGATTGATCTCGAGCAAAGCCCTCATATCGGCGTGGCGCTCATGGTGACCTCGGAACACCTCGATTGGCATGCCGATACGGATGAATACGCGGCGGCAAAATCGAACATCGTTCGATGGCAGAGATCGGACGACTTCGCCGTCCTCGCGGAGGACTATCCGCGCAGCCGCGCATATGCGGACCTCACCGAAGGCACCGTCTTCATGTTCTCGCGGCATCACGCCGTATCGCGCGGCACGTGGGTCGAAGACGGTTCGTTCTGGTTCTCAGCCGGCGCTCCGGGAGGCGGCAGCGGACATGGCGAGATCGCGATGGTGGGTCCCAAGGAAAAAATAGGTCCCGTTTCGGCGCTCCATATCCCCGGTGAACATAACTGGGAGAACGCCTGCGCCGCAATCACGGCCGGCAAACTCGCCGGCGTAGCAAACGGGGACATCGCTTCCGCCGTCGCAAACTTCCGCGGACTGGAACATCGCCTCGAATTCGTCGCTGAGACCGGCGGTGTGCGCTGGTACGACGACTCATATTCCACAACGCCCGATGCGTCGCTGGTTGCCCTTGAGGCATTCGCCGCCCCGAAGGTGATGATCCTCGGGGGATCGCCGAAAGGCAGTGATTTTTCGGCGCTCGGCCGCGCGATCGCGGAATCGGAGAGTGTGTGCGCCGTGATAGGCATCGGCGCCGAATGGCCCCGCATCAGGGAACAGATCGTCGCCCATTCGCCGGCACACCGGGAAAAGATTCGTCTCATTGAAGGCAGTGCGACGATGGCGGATATCGTGGCCGCCGCGCGCGAAGCGGCGGAGCCCGGTGATATCGTCATCCTCTCCCCCGGCTGTGCATCGTTCGGCATGTTCAAGAATTACACCGATCGCGGAAACCAATTCAAAGAAGAGGTGCGGAAGATTGAAAAAACCGGTTCCGGAGCGTAGAATGGCCTTAATGTCTTCCTCTATAGATAAGGACGCGCTCGCCCATCTCGCGAAGCTTTCGCGGATAGAATACGATCCCGGCGAGGAACAGAAACTGCTCACCGATCTCGGCGCGATCCTGGACCATTTCAAAGAGCTTCAGGCGCTCAATACGTCCGATGTTCCGCCGATGACGGGAGGCACCGACCTCCGCAACGCGCTTCGCGCGGATGACGCGCGCGAGAACACCGACCGCGGCGCCGGAACCGGATCGTTCCCGAAGTCGAAAAACGGCTTCAATGACGTGCCGGCGGTCTTCGAATAATATGGAGAATCTCACCATCAAATCGTTTCACGAGGGATTGGTCGCGAAGGATTTTTCCGCACGCGAGATCGCTGAAGCATATCTTGCGAAAATTAAAGAACAGAACCCCTCGCTGAACGCCTATCTTTCGACCGCGGAACCGCAGGCGCTCGAAACGGCCGATGCCGCCGATGCGGCGGTTTCCGAAGCGCTCGCAAAAGGCGCTCCGGAAACCATCCCGGCAATGACGGGCGTCCCGCTCGCGATAAAAGACAATATCCTCATCAAAGGACTCCCCGCCACCGCTGCGTCGAAGATCCTCGAACGATACACCGCCTCGTACGATGCGGGCGTCACGCAGAAATTGAAAGCGGCCCGGGCGGTATTCCTCGGCAAAACGAATATGGACGAATTTGCGATGGGATCGTCCACGGAGAGCTCGGCATTCGGCATCACGCGCAACCCGCACGACGCGGACCGCGTTCCCGGCGGGTCGAGCGGCGGCTCCGCCGCGGCGGTCGCGGCCGACATCGCCGTCGCCGCGATCGGCTCGGATACCGGCGGTTCCATCCGCCAGCCCGCCGGACTGTGCGGTGTCGTCGGCTTCAAACCGACGTACGGCGCCGTTTCGCGCTCGGGCCTTATGGCGATGGCCTCATCTCTCGACCAGATCGGCCCCCTCACGAAGACCGTCGAGGATGCCGCACTCCTTTATAAAGCGATCGTCGGCGCCGATCCCCTCGATGCGACCTCCACCAACGAAGGCGCGATCGCCGCACGCACGCTCGAAACGCTCCCTCCCCTCGACGAAGTGAAGAAGCTCACGATAGGACTGCCGAAAGAGTATTTTGTGGACGGCCTTTCGAAGGAGGTTTCGGATCAGGTGGGAAAAGCGATCGAAAAATTGAAAAAGCTTGGGTTCGCGTTCAAAGAGATATCGCTCCCCCATACGAAATACGCGCTTTCCTGTTATTACATCGTGATGCCGGCCGAAGTGAGTTCGAACCTCGCCCGCTTCGACGGTATCCGCTACGCGCGCATACCGGAGGTGGCCGCAGCCGTGGAAAAAGGCGCATCACTCATGGACGTCTACATGAAACAGCGCGGCCTCGGCTTTGGTGCGGAAGCGAAGCGCCGCATCCTCCTCGGTACATTCGTCCTTTCATCGGGTTATTACGATGCCTATTACGAAAAGGCTCAGCGCGTACGCACGCTCATCACGAACGACTTCACCGAAGCATTCAAGGAAGTGGACGTGGTTCTCACGCCCGTCACGCCGACGCCGGCTTTCAAAATCGGGGAGAAAACAGCCGATCCCCTTTCCATGTATCTCGAGGATATCTTCACGATTCCCGTGAACCTCGCCGGCCTCCCGGGCATATCGATCCCCACGGAATCCTACCCGGTCGGCGGCGGCAGGCTTCCCGTCGGCTTCCAGATCATCGGCAGAAAATGGCACGAGGCCGACATCCTCAATATCGGCCGCTGGTACGAAAGGAATTGATAGAAAAAACCGCATCACCGTCGAGGGATGCGGTTTTTTTGTTGGCTGCCGTAGCCTTACTTTCCCGTCGTCGAGGCGGGAATCATGGGAACGTTCGTCGTTCCGCCGGTAGCGGTGCCCGACGATGCGGGTGCCGAGGCGGAAGTTGTGCTTGCCGGAACGGCAGGCGCAACTACCGGGGTGCCGTTCACCGCGGTGATCGTGATGGTGTCGGCGCCCGGAACATAATCACCGGAGAACATGGCGATGGAGGTTCCGCCGATAAGCGGCTGAAGGAGCGCCACGACACGCGGGTCTTTTGAATTGGCGACGTATACCTTCGCGCCGTACATCGTCGTTATGAAGTATTGATATTTGCCTCCGCCAAGAACGGTTCCCTTGAGTGCCGAGGTCGGGGTCGTCGTTGCGGGCGCGCCCGGGGGCACTGCGTAGAATGAAAGATCAAGCAAAAGGTCGGTGTTCGCCGCCGTCGTTGATGCCATCTGTGCCGCAAGCGCCGTCGTTGATGCTTGGAACTGGGCCTGGAGCGCCGAGAGCTGGGATGACACGCCGCTCGACTGGCCGTCCACGGAAGCAACCTGCGCCGAAAGGGTGCGATTCTCAAAGAACATGAAAAGCGCGGCGGCGGCAAACAGCACCATAAGGATGCCGAGCACCGATTCGACGGCGAGTGAGTGCGATTTTCTCGCGGAACCCGCCGCCATCCCGGACGGCGACATGGACGCGGAGGCGGGCATGGAAATGGAGGTCGGCTTTATCGCTCCGGCGGGACGCGCTCCCGCTGCGATCTTCGACATCACCGCATCGGTCTTTGCAGACGAGATGGTTGACGCGGCTACGGAAGGTTTTTCGGAGGGTGCTGCGGCGAAGCTCATCGGTTTGGGATCCGGCGATGCCGAGACAAGGTCGCTCACACGGATCACCTGCGGACCGGCGGTCTGGGCCTTCGGCTGAACGGACGATTGCGGGAACGGCGATGAGGATGATGCCGGAGACGCGGAGGCGGGCTTGGCCTCCGCAGGCGATGCCGAAGCCGCACCTGCCGGCGACTGCACGTTCTTCATGGTGTCATCGACATCCACCGCCTGCCATCCTGCACCGACGAGCGCGGCTTTGACGGAATCCGCGGAAACACCCGCTTTGAGCTGGGAACTTATGTATTCGACGAGTTGATCCTGGACCATAATTGATAAGATTGAATTATTAAATTGCTTTGCGATGCCAAATTCGACGCTTTAATGGGTTTTTAACGAATGGCGGGGCCACGCTCGCCTTTCCCTTAATTGTACACTATTCGTCCTCCGCGCCATGTGGAAATCCTCTGCTCTTTCTCGTCGGCTCGCTTTACCATTTTTCCTGCAGAAAATTCCGAATATCATTAACCGTGCCTATAAGCTTGGCCGATGGCTGAATTATGATAAAACGCGGCTAAAATAAAACGCCCTGCAAAAGGCGTTCTATCTTCGCAACTGTTTTCCTCCGTTACTGCGTGCTCGTAGCCTGCGGATAATAATACCCACCCATCATACGATACATGGGGTAATAATATGGCGCGGGGGTCGTGGTTCCGTTCGAGGGAACCGCCTGCGTCTGCGGGATGGCATATCCGGCCGGATAACCATAT
>DAHVRZ010000016.1 GCA_027324805.1 Candidatus Parcubacteria bacterium | reverse complement strand
ACGAATAAAAGCCGATGCAAACGCATCGAAGAAACCGGCTTCTATCGTTAGAACGCCTTTGAGTTAAGGATGCCCCGTGCAAACGCTTCTTGCAGAGTATGCCGGAAAAGAATTTTATCTCTGACTGATGAAAAGCGCCTCGATGGTTCGGAAAATAATTCCAGACTCTTCCGCATGAACGGAATGAGAGGAATGAACGAAAAAGCCAGAAGCAATGAAACAATCAGGGCAAAGAGGCCGCCAAACGGAACAGCGGTTGTGAGCATGCTTTGGAGCGTGAACGCATGATCGAGCGGGCTCATATGGCACACGGCAGGGACTCCTATAAGAGGACAGCCGGACATTTTCCCGTTCGCGTTGTTCATGGCAATGCCCGCAGAGCCAAGACCAAAACTTCCTGCGACAAGAAAGCCGATAACGCTTAAAAGGATTGCGTGTTTTGCAAAACTCATTGGCTTGAAGTATACCGCAAAAAAGCAGGCGGGGCATTCTGGCCGACTCCAGTAAACAAATCACATACAAGAGCCGTACTAATAGTGGGTGGCGAGAACCTTGAGATAGACGGAATTCGCCACAGCAGAAAGAGGCTTAGCAACCAGGCCTCTCCCCGCTGTGGCGAACAGGAATCCTTCCAATCGTTGTACGGCAGCTCCACAGGAGAAACGAACTATGTTCAAAAACATGCTCAACCCTCTCACGAGGGCACTCGTTGGTGTCCCGGACTCACGTTTCGGCATCGTTACCGGCATCGCGAATCGCCTCAACAGCGGTCGTGGTGAAGGATGGAATACTCGCTTCGGCGCGGCGCGGCGCGAAGTGCTTTCCTCCTCTGCGTTCGCAACCACCTTAAAGCGCAACGAACACGGTCATGTGATCATCACGATCACCGGACTCGACCTCACCGGCGCACAGGAAATCGAGCGGCTCGAAGCGGCAGGGTATCGCATGAGCGACTGTGCGAAGTCCTGCTTGGAAAGCGCGAACGACGATGGATACGACAAGAACCATCGCCTCGTCGCGGGCCGGGTCTGCAAGATCGCACTCGTTCCCAGCAAGGCGATTGCCCGCGACTCCGACCGCACGACTACCGCCCTGCGCAAACTTGGCGAGGAGTACGGGTATGGCAAGCCTCTGGCCGGCCACATCCCGCGCATCTGCGAGTCCGTCTCATACGAGCAAATGGAAGATATGAATATCCGGTACATCGCCAGCCTTCACGAGCCCATCAAGGATTCCTGCGGCAACCCGCGCGTGCTCAATGCGCGCCGGCTTGACGACGGTCGTTGGGTCAACGCCCATTGGGACAACCCCTACAATATGTGGTTCGACTTTGGAGCGTTCGCGTTCCCCGTCTCTGTAATTTAGTTCTTTGCATTTGGGCCCTGCATCGCTTCATAGCGTGCGGGGCTTTATTTTTTGTATATTCAAAAATCCGTACAAGGGCTACGACTGAGGCGGCCGGTTAACTTATCCACCACGCTGCCGGCGCACCGCACGCCGTTTTGATGCTACGCTGTTCCTATCCGTATGAATAAAAAAATAGATACTAAAATAATCGCGGGGGCGATCGGGGCGGCGGTTATTCTCGCGGGCGCGTGGATATTCTTTGGAAGTTCCTCCGGAGGAAACGGGAGCGGGTCGCCCACCGCCTCCACCACGATGCAAGCAAGCACGTCACCGCAACAAACAGCGCAAACGCCACGCGCACCGGCGAAATCACCTGCCTGGCATCCGGTCCAAAAGCCGCCGGTTGCCGCAAAGATCAGCGGCATTACTCCGCTTGCGTACCTGTTTGGTCTCAAACAGCCCCTGCTCTGCGCCATCCAGACGACGGATTCGTATAGGCGTTCGGGGACCATGTACGTTGCCGACGGGGAAATGCGCGTCAATTTCGCGCACACATCGATGATAGACGACGGTACGTACTTCTACGCATGGACGAACGGCGCTTCGCAGGGTCTCAAGCTCCTTGCGGCCTCAAGCGCGAGCGGCAGTGCAATCGCCGGTAACGGCGGGTTCGATCCGGCATCCAACATCTCGTTTGCGTGCAACCCGTGGACAGCGAACATGAACGTGTTTGTGCCGCCGGCCTCCGTCTCTTTTTCAAATTAAATGACTAAGGCCAGAGAAGATTCCGTGCGCGAGTTCCACGAGGTATTCGGCCTCACTATCGGCGCGGATCCGACGGTGAAACTTTTGCAGTTACGCCGTTCTCTCATCGACGAGGAAACACAAGAACTCTTTTCCGATATCGATGCCGCCATCGCTTATTTGGAAAGGGGTGAAATCGTGCCGCGCGAGCTGTATAGCAATATGCTCAAAGAGCTTGCTGATGTGCAGGTCGTCATCTCGGGCACCGCAGTCGCATTGAAACCGCTGAAAGAATTAGAGGAGGCTTTTCAGCGCGTACACGATTCAAATATGAGCAAACTCGGCGAAGACGGAAAGCCCTTGTATCGCGATGACGGGAAAGTTCTGAAGGGTCCGAATTATTTCGAACCGGACTTGTCGGATCTTGTTCCGTAAACGGTCTTCAGTGTAGAACTCATTTCAAACCCCCGTTCGGGTATGCGACAGAAAGGAGTACACCGTCTTTTTCTGCTGAAAAAGCGGCTCGTACTCGCGCCGCCGCGCTCCGTAAGCCTCTTTCTGCCGCATACCTCTCGCGGAGATATGGGGTTTTGAAATGAGTTCTATTCATTTCGCGTGTTTCGCCATCCCGATTGCGGAAAGGAATGCGGCAAGCTCGTCTCCCTCGATGGGGCGCCACTGTCCGGGCTTGAGGCCGCCGAGTTTGATGTTCAGTATGCGCGTGCGCTCGAGCGCGACAACGGTGTTGTGGAGCGCCGCGACCATGCGGCGTATCTGATGCTTCTTGCCTTCGGAGAGCGTGATGAGAAAGCTCCTCTCTCCGGTTGTGCGCACCGTGCAGCGTTTGGTCAGATAGCCTTCAATGTCGACGCCCGCCTCCATCGTTTTCCGAAAGCTTTTACGGAGCGGATCTTTGGTTTGTACGCGGTACTCTTTGTCGTGGTCATACTCCGGATTGAGGAGACGATCAGTCACCCGTCCGTCGTTGGTGAGGACGATAAGGCCGCTGGAGTCTTTGTCGAGGCGGCCCACCGGAAAGACATCCAAAGGAACGCTCTGTTTGATACTCTTTTCGCCCATCTGGGGCGAGTGGGTGATGACGCCAACGGGTTTGTTATAGGCGAAATAGACATTCTTTTTCTGCGGACCGTCGTTGCGGAGCTCGACCGTGTCGCCTTTGTACACTTTGTCGCCGAGCACGGCAGTACGGCCGTTGATCAGCACCTTCTTCTTGGCGATGAGTTCGTCCACTCCTCTGCGCGTGGCAACACCGCCCTGCGCCAGGTATTTATTTATGCGCATCGGGTACGCATCTGCTGTGGCGGCAGAGGGTTTGGGCATATCAGCGCACTATAGCCTGTTTTTCCATTTTTCCGGAAGTGCGTTATGGTGCACTCAATGAATCGGGAAGAAAGCATCATCCGCTTCGAGAAGGTCTCGTTTGAATACGGGCACAACAAGCCAATCCTCGATGAGGTTGATTTTCCCGTGCGGCGCGGGATGAAGATGGCGGTCATGGGCCAGAACGGCGCGGGGAAGTCGACGTTGTTCGCGCTCATGTCCGGAGAATTGAAACCGGAGTCCGGAGACATACACGTGGCGCGGGGCGTAACGATAGCGACGGCGCCGCAGGTCATCCCGCGCGACGAGCTCACGCTCACGGTGCGCGAATTCTTCCAGAAACGCTTTGCCAAGCCGGTGTATGACATCGACCCGCGCATCGACTCGGTGCTCGAAGTGGTGAACTTGCATCACCACGCTAAATTACACGACCGCATCGTGAAGAGTTTTTCCGGCGGGCAGCAGGCGCGTCTCCTCCTCGCTTCGGCGCTTATCCAGAACCCCGACCTTCTGCTCCTCGACGAGCCGACGAACAACCTCGACACTGCCGGCATCGAACACCTCACGGCATTTCTCGTCGAGTATCCCTCGACATGCATCGTCATTTCGCACGATGCGGAGTTTTTGAACGCATTCACCACCGGCGTGCTCTATCTCGATGTCTTTACCCGCAAAGTCGAGCAGTATCCGGGGAATTATCGCGACGTGCAGCGCGATATCCTCATGCGCATCGAGAAAGAGAACAGGAAAAACGCGCAGCTTGAGAAAAAGATCCAGGACAATAAAGACAAAGCGAATTTCTTTGCGCAGAAGGGCGGAAAGATGCGGCTCGTGGCGAAGAAGATGCGCACCGAGGTGGAAGAAATGGAGGAAGCGAAAGTCGATGTGCGCAAGGAAGACCGGACCATCCGGCCCTTCACCATCCCCGCGCAGGAAGAGCTCGGCGGCGTCATCCTCTCGCTTTCCTCCTATACCGTCCTCAAAGGCAGGAAGCCCGTGGAGAAGAAAGCGAACATTGCTCTCAGAAAGAACAACCATCTTCTTTTGCGCGGGCCAAACGGCATCGGCAAAAGCACGCTCCTTGAGGCGATCGCCCGCGGAATTGCTCCCGGCGCCCGCATCACCGAGGGGGTGAAAGTCGGTTACTACCGCCAGGATTTCTCAACGCTTGATTTCGATCAGACGGTATTCGACGCGCTCATGAAGGCCATGGGGAAGCCGGACGAACAGCGCTTGCGCGCAACCGCCGCAGGATTCCTGCTCACCGCGGATGTCATCCACACGAAAATAGGCAATCTTTCCGAAGGGCAGAAAGGATTGGTCGCTTTCGCGTCGCTCGTTCTCGAGCGGCCGGGGCTCCTCATACTTGATGAGCCGACAAACCACATAAACTTCCGGCACCTGCCCGTCATCGCCACAGCGCTTGACGCCTATGCCGGTGCGATGATCCTTGTCTCGCACGTGAGCGAATTCGTCTCGCAGATCCGCATTGACGACATTCTCGACCTCGAGAAGTGATTTCCTCTCCAGGAGAATCAAGACGATTGCAGGAAGTCTTTTACAAAGAAGACGGAACGGTGCGCTATAGTAAGGGGACGTATGGAACACCGGGAGTTCGAAAAGGAAGTAGAAGAAGCGTTCGAGGCGCCGGCGAAGTTTTTGGAGGAGGGCGTCATTTTGTTCAAAGAAGGGGAGAAAGTATTGGTCAGTAAAACCCCGCTCAAGCGGGCGGAGGAGTATTGGGATACGCTCGGTCCCGGACTCACGACCGGCGCCGCCGACGACGACCCTTCCGGCATCGCCACCTATTCGCAGGCGGGCGCGCAGTACGGCCCCCAACTCATCTGGCTCGCACTCTTCACGTACCCCTTCATGGCCGCGGTACAGGAAATGTGCGCGCGCATCGGACTCGTCTCGGGCCAGGGTCTCGCGGCAAATATCCGGCGGCACTATTCCCCGCGCGCACTCTACATGGTGACGGCGCTTTTATTCTTCGCCAATACGCTCAATATTGCCGCCGATCTCGGCGCGATGGCTGCGGGCACGCGCCTTCTGCTCCCGAGCGTCGCATTCGAGCTGCTTGTCGTCTTTTTCGCGCTCGTGAGCCTGGCACTCCAGATATTCACCACCTACGCGCGCTACGCGAAGTATCTGAAGTATCTGACGCTTGCACTGCTTTCTTACGTCGTCGTCGCATTCGTCGTGCACCTCAATTGGAGCGATATCCTCTACCACACACTTGTCCCCTCGCTGACCTTCTCCAAGAATCAGATATTTCTGGTCGCTGCGATCCTCGGAACAACGATTTCTCCCTACCTTTTTTTCTGGCAGACGTCCCAGGAAGTTGAGGAGGAAATACGGCGCGGCGAAACCACCGTTAAAGAACGGCGGTCACAAATAAGCGAGCCTTCCGTGCGCAGCATGCGCATCGATGTGTGGAGCGGAATGGCTTTCTCGAACCTCATCACGTTCTTCATTTTCGCCGCATGCGCCGGCACGCTCTACGCGCACGGCATCACGAATATCGCTACGGCAGATCAAGCGGCGCTCGCGCTGCGGCCGTTCGGGCAGTTTGCGTTTCTGCTC
>DAHVRZ010000015.1:2880-8234 GCA_027324805.1 Candidatus Parcubacteria bacterium | reverse complement strand
ATCGCCTGATCCATGACGGTCTGTTCGCTTGCGGTGAGTGTCGTCGCATGGTCGTAGTCGATCCACTTTTTAGCGACGCTGATGGGCGTCTTGTACGGATCCATCGGCACATCCGGGATATTTTTGTATTTCTGCAGATTCTTTAATTCCTCGTTATATTGCGTGAGATCTTTCATCGGCCCGCAGCACTGCCCGCCCAGGTACAGGCCGGTGGTGGTCGCAAGAGCGGTTTCATTGCCCACGCAGCTGCCTCCTGCCATAGGAGCGCTCGCCATCAAGCTGTCTACATTCGGGTCACACGTAATGATTTGCGAGTCGAGATTAGTAATCGTCGGGTCAACGTTCTTGGTGAGGTTCGCACTCTGCTCCATGAAGAGCGCTTTGCCGCTTAGGGTGGGGATAGCGTTGTACGTCGCGAGGAGCTCCGCATGTGCTTTTGGGACGAGCGCACTTGGTTTAACTACGATATACACGACAATAACTAGTGCGACGGCAAGGATTGCAATAGATGTTTTAAGGTTAGGCATACCTAGGTGTTCTTAAGTGCCGTCTCAATCGCTGACTGAAGCCGGCTATACGGCACGGCACCGATGATAAGCTGTTTGCCAATGATGAAGCTCGGGGTGCCCGTGACGCCGAACCCCGCTCCCTCTGCTTTGTCGGCGTCCATGAGCTTTTGATATTCCGCACCTTTTGTTTTCACGAGTGCAAGCACTTTGTTTGTGTCGGAGACCCCGAGAACACTTTTGGTGATAGAGCGAATTTTCTCCGCAGTGGCCCAGCCGGTGTTTTCCGTGCCCTGGTTGTCATACACGGCTTTATGCCAGGCGTAGAACTTGTCGGGCGCTACGTCCCACACCGCCCGGCCGGTTTGACCGAGGGTCTGCGAATCGGGCCCGAGAAACTGGAAGTCCTTGAAGACAATCTTCACTTTCCCGGTATCGACGTAGTTCTTGATTACCTGCGGCATCGTTTGCTCCTCGTTTTGCCTGCAGAACGGGCACTGATAATCGAACCAGTACGCGATAGTGACCGGTGCGTTCGGGTTACCGTAGTAAGGATCGCCCGCGGTTTTTACTTTGCTTATATCTGCGGTTTGCGCAGGAGGCGGCTGGTTTGGACTGCCGACGGCAACTTGAGTATTTGGATGCTGTCCACTCCAAATAACTGCTCCGGCAATGAAGAGCCCTGCGGCAACGACTGAAATCGGCGTACTTAACGAAGAGGGTGTTTTTTCAATTTTAGATTCCATACAACGTCGCTGGATACGAATAAAAGCCGATGCAAACGCATCGAAGAAACCGGCTTCTATCGTTAGAACGCCTTTGAGTGAAGGATGCCTCGCGCAAACGCTTCTTGGAGAGTATGTCGGAAAAGTATTTTATCTCTGACTGATGAGGAGCGTCTCGATGGTTCGGAAAATAATTCCAGACTCTTCCGCATGAACGGAATGAGAGGAATGAACGAAAAAGCTAGAAGCAATGAAACAATCAGGGCGAAGAGACCGCCAAACGGGACAGCGGTCGTGAGCATGCTTTGGAGCGCGAATGCGTGATCAAGCGGGCTCATGTGGCACACGGCAGGGACCCCTATAAGAGGGCAGCCGGACATTTCCCCGTCCGTGTTGTGCATCACAATGCCGGCGGAGCCGAGACCAAAACTTCCCACAGCAAGGAAGCCGATAACGCTTAAAAGGATGGCATGTTTTGCAAAACTCATTGAGTTGAAGTATACCGCAGAAAAGCAAGCGGGGGCATAACCCTCCGCGGTTCTGACATAAGATGGCCAGCCAACCAAAAATTAAAAAAGCGCCCCAACTAGGGTGGGGCGCGATTGGGTTTTGTGCAGATTTTAATGAGCGAGCGTAGTGCTCATTGCCGGCGCATCTCGAGCAAAGGATTCCACGGACTCTTTCGCTGCGGTGAGAGCCGTCTGGATGAGATGCCAATCATACTGCGAGATCTCGGTGATTATATCCCTATCGGGCAGTTCGCCGCTCACAATTTCATCATCGGCGAATCCTGCGGCAAGATAGAGTTTATTCCCACCTCCATACTTATCTCCGCCGGTCCGCTCCCGGATGTCTCTGACAACGTAGCAGATTGCTCTTTCTCGATATCCGTCGTTGTAGGCGATGAAGAACCATTCTTTATTTGGATACCATTCTGCTTCGATCCTTTCCGTTCGTTTCGCGTTGTACGCGTTGCGAAATGTACGGATGTCCTTACTCCAGCTATAGCTATAGTGGAGTTCCGATTGTCCGTACGTCGAGTCGGGTTTCGGCGTTTCCATTGCTATGACCTTCAGAATCTCCTGCAACAGCTGGCGCCGCGGAGGAACCCTGTTTAGGCCGATGATGGCACCGGCGAAAAGACCGACGAAAAGACCGACGATAACCCAGGCAAAAAGAACGATGATAGTGACCCAGACAATATGCATGATGCTCTCCCGTTGGGCTGATGGATTGAATCCGCCTCAAAATATGTCGTACCTTCATATAGATGTCAACAGCATCGAGAGCAGCAGACTGCCGCCGGCAAACGTTCCCGCATCGTGCGAGACCCGTAGCAACGGCTTAACAAATCAATAAACAAATCACACACAACAGCCGTATTACTAAGAGGTGACGAGAACCTTGAGATAGACGGAATTCGCCACAGCGGAAAGCGCCCTTCAGCCCCTAGCTTCAGGGCTCTTCCCGCTGTGGCGAACGGAAATCCTTCCGATCGCCGTACGGCACTCCACAGGAGAAACAGACCATGCCAAAAGACATGTTCGGCTCCCTCACCAGGGCGCTCGTTGGTATCCCGGACTCACGTTTCGGCGTCGTTGCCGACGCGGCGAATCACCTCAGCAGCGGTCGTGGTGACGGGTGGAGTACCCGCTTCACGGTGCGGCGCAAATTTTCTTCCTCGGTGCCGGCAACCGCTTTGAAGCGCAACGAGCACGGCCATGTGATCATCACGATCACCGGCCTCGACCTCGCCGGTGCCGACGAAATCAAACGGCTTGAGGGTGCGGGGTATCGCGTGGGCGACTATGCGAAGTCCTGCTTCAAAAGCACGAAGGCCGATGACTACGATAAGAACCACCACCTCGTCGCGGGCCAGGTCCACAAGATCGCGCTCATACCCGGCAAAGAAATCGTACGCGACTGCGACCGCACGACTACCGCCCTGCGCAAGCTCGGCGAGAAATACGGGTATGGCAAGCCGCTGGCCGGTCACGTCCCGCGTATCCGCGAATCCGTTTCGGACAAGCAGATGGAAGAAATGGGAATCTGGTACATCGCCAGCCTCCACGAACCCATCAAGAATTCCAACGACTGCCCGCGCGTGCTGAACGCACGCCGAGGCCGTTGGGTCAATGCCTATTGGGACAATCCTTACAACTTGTGGTTCGACTTCGGTGCGTTCGCGTTTCCTGTTCCTGCAAATTAGTTCTTTGCATCTGGCCCCGCATAGCTTCATAGCGTGCGGGGCTTGATTTTTGCATACTCAAAATCCAAGGGTTACGACTGAGAGAAACACGGCTTATCCACGGCCGCGACGCTTCGTGCGCCGTTTCGGTGCTACGCTGTTTCTATCCCTATGAATAAAAAAATAGACAAAAAAATAATCGCGGGCGCGATCGGAGCGGCAGTTATTCTCGGCGGGGCGTGGATATTCTTTGGCAGCTCTTCCGGAGGAAACGGGAGCGGGTCGCCCACCGCCTCCACCACGATGCAAGCGGGCACGTCGCCGCAACAAACGGCGCAAACGCCGTACCGCGCGCCTGCGAAATCACCCGTCTGGCGCCCGGCCCCGAAGCCGCCGGTCGCCGCAAAAATAAGCGGCGTCACCCCGCTTGCGTACCTGTTTAGTCTCAAACAGCCTCTGCTCTGCGCCGTCCAGACGACCGATTCCTACAAACGTTCGGGGACCATGTACGTTGCCAACGGAGAAATGCGCGTCAATTTCGCGCACACGTCGATGATAGACGACGGCACGTACTTCTACGCATGGACGGACGGCGCTTCGCAGGGCCTCAAGCTCCTTGCGGCCTCAAGCGCGAGCGGAAGCGCGATCGCGGGTAACGGCGGATTCGATCCGGCATCCAACATCTCGTTTGCGTGCAATCCCTGGGCAGCGGATATGAGCGTGTTTGTGCCGCCGGCCTCCGTCTCTTTTTCAAACTAAATGGATAAGGCGCGAGAAGATTCCGTGCGCGAGTTCCACGAAGTATTCGGCCTCACGGTCGGCGCCGATCCGACAGTGGAGCTTTTGCAATTACGCCGTTCCCTCATCGACGAGGAAACAAAAGAGCTCTTTTCCGATATCGATGCCGCCATCGCTCATTTGAAAATGGGCGAAGCCGTGCCGCGCGAGCTGTATGCCAATATGCTCAAAGAGCTTGCCGATGTGCAGGTGGTCATCTCGGGCACCGCAGTCGCATTGAAACCGTTGAAAGAGTTAGAAGAAGCTTTCCGGCGCGTGCACGATTCAAACATGAGCAAACTCGGCGAAGACGGGAAGCCCTTGTATCGCGAGGACGGGAAGGTTCTGAAAGGACCGAACTATTCCGAGCCGGACCTGTCGGATCTCGTTCCTTAAAAACACGGTCTTCAGTGTAGAACTCATTTCAAAACCCCATCTCCCCGCGAGATGGTATGCGGCAGAAAGGAGTACGCCGTCTTTTTGTGCTCAAAAGGTGGCTTAAACTTACGCCGTCGCGCTCCGTTCGGAACTTCGATCCAGAGACTAAATTATATGTTTAACATTTAATTTAGGTTTCTAGAGAAGCCTCTTTCTGCCGCATACCCGAGCGGGGTTTTTGAAATGAGTTCTATTCATTCCGCACGCTTCGCCATCCCGATGGCGGAAAGGAACACCGCGAGCTCCTCTCCCTCGATAGGGCGCCATTGCCCGGGCTTGAGGCCGCCGAGTTTGACGTTCAAGATGCGCGTGCGCTCAAGCGTGACGACGGTGTTGTGGAGGGCCGCGACCATGCGGCGTATCTGATGCTTCTTGCCCTCGGAGAGCGTGATGAGGAAGCTCCTCGCGCCGGTCGTGCGCACCGTGCAGTGTTTCGTCAGGTAGCCTTCAATGTCGACACCCGCCTCCATCGTTTTCCGAAAGCTCTCACGGAGCGGATCCTTGGTTTGCACGCGGTATTCTTTGTCGTGATCATGCTCCGGATTGAGGAGGCGATCGGTCACCCGTCCGTCGTTGGTGAGGATGATCAGGCCGCTTGAGTCCTTGTCGAGCCGGCCCACCGGAAAGACATCTAAAGGAACGCTCTGTTTGATACTCTTTTCGCCCCTCTGGGGCGAGTGGGTGATGACGCCAACGGGTTTGTTATAGGCGAAATAAGAA
>DAHVRZ010000015.1:0-2781 GCA_027324805.1 Candidatus Parcubacteria bacterium | reverse complement strand
CTCTGTTTGATACTCTTTTCGCCCCTCTGGGGCGAGTGGGTGATGACGCCAACGGGTTTGTTATAGGCGAAATAAGAATGCTTTTTCCGCGGGCCGCCGCCCCGAAGCTCGACCGTGTCGCCTTTGCGCACTTTGTCGCCGAGTGCGGCAGTATGGCCGTTGATCAGCACTTTTTTCCTGATGATGAGTTCATCCGCACCTTTGCGCGTGGCAACACCGCGGCGCGCCAGATATTTATTTATGCGCATCGGGTACGCGTCGGTTGCGGCGGCAGGGGGTGTGGGCATATCCGCGCACTATATCCTGTTTTTCACTTTTTCCGGAAGTGCGTTATGGTGCACCCAATGAGCCGGGAAGAAAGCGTCATCCGCTTCGAGAAGGTCTCGTTTGAATACGGGCACAACAAGCCGATCCTTGATGCGGTTGATTTTTCCGTGCGGCGCGGGATGAAGATGGCGGTCATGGGCCAGAACGGCGCGGGGAAGTCGACGCTGTTTGCGCTCATGTCCGGAGAACTGAAACCGGAATCCGGAGACATACATGTGGCGCGGGGCGTCACGATAGCGACGGCGCCGCAGGTCATCCCGCGCGACGAGCTCACGCTCACGGTGCGCGAATTCTTCCAGAGGCGCTTTGTGAAGCCGGTGTATGACATCGACCCGCGCATCGACGCGGTGCTCGAAGTGGTCAACTTGCATCACCATGCCAAATTGCACGACCGCGTCGTGAAGAGCTTTTCCGGCGGACAGCAGGCACGCCTCCTCCTCGCTTCGGCGCTTATCCAGAACCCCGACCTCCTGCTCCTTGACGAGCCGACGAACAATCTCGACACCGCCGGTGTCGAACACCTCACGGCGTCCCTCGTCGAGTATCCCGCAACCTGCATCGTCATTTCGCACGACGCGGAATTTTTGAACGCATTTACCACCGGCGTGCTCTATCTCGATGTCTTTACCCGCAAGGTCGAGCAGTATCCGGGGAATTATCGCGACGTGCAACGCGATATCCTCATGCGCATCGAGAAAGAGAACAGGAAAAACGCTCAGCTTGAGAAAAAGATCCAGGACAATAAAGACAAAGCGAACTTCTTTGCGCAGAAGGGCGGAAAGATGCGGCTCGTGGCGAAGAAGATGCGCACCGAAGCGGAAGAAATGGAAGAAGCGAAAGTCGACGTGCGCAAGGAGGATCGCACCATACGGCCGTTCACTATTCCCGCGCAGGAAGGGATCGGCGGCGTCATCCTCTCGCTCTCCTCCTACACCGTCCTCAAGGGCAGGAAGCCCGTGGAGAAGAAAGCGGACATTGCCCTCAGAAAGAACAATCATCTCCTGTTGCGCGGGCCAAACGGCATCGGCAAAAGCACGCTCCTCGAGGCGATCGCCCGTGGGGTTGCGCCCGGCGCGCGCATCGCCGAAGGGGTGAAAGTCGGTTACTACCGCCAGGATTTCTCGACGCTCGATTTCGATCAGACGGTATTCGATGCGCTCATGAAGGCCATGGGAAAGCCGGAGGAAGAGCGCACGCGCGCAATCGCCGCCGGGTTCCTGCTCACGGCGGACGTCATGCGCACGAAGATCGGCAATCTTTCCGAAGGGCAGAAAGGGCTGGTCGCCCTCGCCTCGCTCGTCCTTGGGCGCCCGGGGCTCCTCATACTCGACGAGCCGACAAACCACATAAACTTCCGGCATCTGCCCGTCATCGCCGCGGCGCTTGACGCCTATGCCGGCGCGATGATCCTCGTCTCGCACGTGAGCGAATTCGTCTCACAGATCCGCATTGACGGCATCCTCGACCTCGAGAAGTGAGATGCCCGGGCGGGCAGTTTGCGGAGGTCTTTCAAAAGAAGCCAGGGCGGTGCGCTATAGTTAAGCGAAAGTATGGAACACCGAGAGTTCGAGAAGGAAGTCGAGGAAGCGTTTGAAGCGCCCGCGAAGCTTTTGGAAGACGGCGTCACGTTGCTCAAGAGGGGGGAGAAGGTGCTGGTCAGTAAGACTCCGCTCAAACGCGCTGAAGAGTATTGGGATACGCTTGGCCCCGGACTCACGACCGGGGCCGCCGACGACGACCCTTCCGGCATCGCCACCTACTCGCAGGCGGGCGCGCAGTACGGCCCTCAGCTCATCTGGCTCGCGCTCTTCACGTACCCCTTCATGGCCGTGGTGCAGGAAATGTGCGCGCGCATCGGACTCGTCTCGGGCCAGGGTCTCGCGGCGAATATCCGGCGGCATTATTCTCCACGCGCGCTCTACATAGTGACGGCGCTTCTATTCTTCGCCAATACGCTCAATATCGCCGCCGATCTCGGCGCGATGGCCGCGGGGACGCGCCTTCTGCTTCCGAGCGTCGCATTCGAGCTGCTCGTCATCTTTTTCGCGCTGGTGAGTCTGGCACTCCAGGTGTTCACCACCTACGCGCGCTACGCGAAGTACCTGAAGTACCTGACGCTCGCGCTGCTTTCTTATGTCGTCGTCGCGTTTGTCGTGCACCTCGATTGGGGCGCTATCCTCTACCATACGCTTGTCCCCTCGCTGACTTTCTCAAAAAATCAGATTTTTCTGGTCGCCGCTATTCTCGGGACAACGATTTCTCCCTATCTTTTCTTCTGGCAAACCTCCCAGGAAGTCGAGGAGGAAATACGGCGCGGCGAAACCACCGTCAAAACGCGGCGATCGCAGGCGAGCGCATCTTTCGTGCGCAGCATGCGTATCGATGTGTGGAGCGGCATGGCTTTCTCGAACCTCATCACGTTCTTCATCTTCGCCGCTTGCGCCGGCACGCTCT
>DAHVRZ010000014.1 GCA_027324805.1 Candidatus Parcubacteria bacterium | reverse complement strand
CGAATCTTCAGGGTACTGCCGGCGCAAACGGTCAATGGTTTACCGAGGGACCCCAACTTGCCACGGTGCTCGGAGGACGTACAGGCATACCTGCGATCGAAGAAGCGCTTAGCGCCTATGGCTCTGCGTCTACCGCTCCGCTTTGGTTGCGCAGTCAACTTCCGCAACTTGAATCGATGTTCGGCAGCTCAGCAAGCGGGGGTGGTCAACTGTCGATCGGCATTAATGGAACGGGTAAGGACTGTAACAACCAACGAATTACCAATGTGTCCGGGGTCAGCGGCCAGGAATATCAGTATACGCAACTTGATGCCGCAACTAATGAATTTGCAGCCTCGTACGCCAATGCCGTTGCTAACGGATCGGCGCCGAAGTGGGCCTATGTTCCCGGCGCGAGTCCGAGCGCTCCGTCGGCGAGTAATGCGGATTATAATTTGTCATACATGTCTGCGGACTATTATGCGTAGCTATGCCCTAAGGTCTGATAGCGTTCAAGTTAAAAACGTTAGGTAACCATTCGATGATCCCACCGCGCAAGGCACGCGGTTCTGCCGGTCGACCGCGTGCCTTCCAGCCAGGTGCCTCGCCGTTCTGCAGCCCCCTGTGCCGTCGCATCGGTGGACGCAGCCCTCGCTCGCGACGCATCGGCCGACCGAAAAGAGGCGAGCGAACCTACGCCGCGTCCGAACCGAATTTACAGCAATGTTGGGCCTTGACTCGCGGTTCCGCCGACTAACCGCATGCCTCGTGCCGGAAAGCCGACCGTTTTGCAACCTCCTGTGTCGTCTAATGGGCACGGGAAGCAGGAAGGAGGTGAGGCAATAGCTGTCCCGGCAGAAGCGAATAGCGCTCGCTCGGTTCAGTGCCCCGCTGGATACAAGGAGTGCCTCGCGAGCGCGCGCCTTCGCCGGAAAGGGCACGGGGAGCTGAAGCCTCGAATGGCCGCTGACGATGTTACGAGCCACTTCAATAGGCGGCGCAAAGCCAGTCGAGCAACTTGATGCCGCGAAGATGCGGATGAGTTTAGGTGATTGCTTCCCCTGGGCCCTTACTCTCGTCTACGGGTTCGTATTTAGCGTGTTGGGGGCAATTCGATACTCCGTACATAGAAACTTTGTCGATTTCGGCATATTTATGCAGACATCAGCAAGCGCATTTAACTGCTTTTGCAATCAGATTGAAGGAAGCCATTGGGCTTTTCACTTCTCTCCGATCCTCTATGTAGTCGGCTTGGTCTTGCGAGTTTGGCATTCACCGCTCGTCCTTGTTGTCGTGCAGGCCATCGCCGGGGCGCTTACGCTGCCGCCCGTATATGGCTTGGTCGCACGCCACGCCGATAGAACAATCGCGCGTCTTGCGACGGCGGTCGTTGCTCTCTATCCAGCGCTTTTGGGCCTAACGTTTAACGACTTTCACGAGAACGGGTTTGCTCCAGCAGCCGTAGCATGGATGTTATGGGCGTTCGACGGCGGATTTATAGGAGCGACATGCATCTTTGCGGCGATAACTCTTTGCATAAAAGAAGATCAAGCTGCTTTTCTTGCGTTCGCCGGTACGCTGGGAGCGTGGCGATTGCGCGGAACCACCCTTGGCCGCTTGGCCGGGGCAATTGCGTTGGCAAGCGTCGCCGTCCTACTTTTGTTCTTTTTCATCATACAGCCGCATGCAGCGCATAGCGCTACATGGTCGCCGGTACGGTTCTATTCTTGGGGACGTTCCGACTTTCAACACTTTATAAAGCATGGAATATTTACACGAGTCGGCTTTTTCGTGTTGGCATTTACGCCGCTAATGTTTTTACCATTTAGATCGAAGATGATGTGGCTAGCCGTCCCCCCGCTTGCCGAAGTACTGCTCTCTCGAATGTCGACTACCTACACGTTAGGAACGCATTATGCCGGAGCGTGGATCGGTTATGTGGTCGTTGCATTTGCTTTTGCCGTTCGCAGCCGACCTGATGCCACGGTAAAGCGCCTGCTGTACGCCTGCCTAGTGTTTTGCGCAATCGAACTTTCCGTTGCAGATCCGCTCCATCCGGGGATGAATTTGCGGTATATCCAACCCAGGGATGTCGCGCTCGATCGTGCGCTTTTGTGGCTGCCGGCCAAAGCATCGGTTGCAACCCAAGAAGAGGCATATACGCACCTTGCGCTTACAGATCCCAATGCGACGTTGCTACCCGAGAGGGCCGGCCTTGTGCCCGATGCATGCTATGTGCTAATCGACCGCAACTATCCTACATCTGTAATCCTGCTTGAGTATGGATCCGCGTTTCGCAACCTTGTTAAGAATGGCACATATCGCCTCGTCCGTCGCGAAGGCAAAATCACGTTATATCATCGGGTAGGCGCATGCAAATAGCCGCTAAGAGCTCCACGTATCACGGGCCCTTTGATCGGGGATTTTGGGCGGTGTCAGCTTGGACGTCGGGCGTATCGTTGTTAATTGGTGTTTTCACGATGATTCGCTGGAGTGAGTGGAACTACGGATACGATCTGGGAATTTTTTCCCAAGTCGTTTATAATGTCCCGCGAGGTTTCGTCGATCAGCCTGAATTCGGAACGCACTTTCATTATCATTTTTCCCCGATTCTTGCCCTGCTCTGGCCGTTTATGGCAATGTTTAAGTCCCCGCTGGTCCTTCAATGGGCGGCAATCGTTCTTATCGGCGCCGTAACTCCAATGATTTACGTGTTGTTTCGCCCATATGCCGACGCGAGGACGAGTTTTAGAATTGCCTTGTGCTCGCTATTCAATCCATTTCTATATTCCCAATCATTTAACGAATTTCACGAACTATGTTTTCTGCCCATACTTGTCGTTTTGCTCATGTGGGCGCTCGATCGCGAGCATTGGGCGGCTGCCTGCGCCATTTCGATATCGCTATTTTGTGTGCGTGAAGATGCCGCAATTACCGGCATCGTCGCTCTCATCGTAATTGCGATTATCGCCGTCTTGCGGTCGCGAACTCTTGATGCTTCTCCTCGGGGGCTCATTCTCGGCGAGCCATACCATGCAAGAAAGCTCATGTGGCTATCGCTTGCGATGGCATGCGTTGGAATCTTGACCATCGGTACATATTTTCTTTATGCCAAGGAAAACCTCGGAGGTTGGGAACCGGCTTCGTTTTATCATTATTCGTTTGCAACAACGCCATTTGGTGTTGTTGTTGCGCTATTTCTTCAGCCGATGCAGTCGTGGCCAACGCTCCTGACGTTGGGTCGTATCGGTTATTTGTTCGAAGCGATGATCTGTACGATATTGTTGCCATTGCGTTCGAGATGGCTTATTCTGGCCATTCCGGGCCTCGCAGTCGTACTTTTGGCAAATAGCATCGGAGTGTGGCGGATCGGGGCGCAGTATGCGTTGCTCTGGGTGCCGTGGCTGATGGTCGCATTTGGCGAGGCGTTTGTCGGCCTTGCTCCCGAAAAAAGGGGGCGTTGGTTCTTGGCTTGTTCGGGGGTACTTGCCGCGATCGCTCTTGTAGGGAACCCACTCCACCTCGGCACCTATCTCCGGCCTAGCTATGACGACCTCGCGGACGCCCGCCGCGCGCTTGCGAGGGTAGGGAACGTTGCCCTATCTACACACGACGAGTGGCAGACGCATATAAGTGTCGCCGATCCGCTCGCGAATTCGGTGATTTCGCCCACTTCGCAGTGGTTCATATACGCAAGTGACTATCCGAATAAGCACTTTCAAACCGTCATCAAGCCGACGATCGAGTGCATGGTGAAAAAGGGCGCGATACGCGTGTTTAAGCGGTATGGCCGCGTCATCATCTATCGACGGGTCCCGCATCGCACCGGTTATAAAGTTTGCTCGGCAATAACCCGTAAGTCGTCACCGAAAGTGTAAGAGCGGTGCTCTGCTTTCATCCATCCCGGAAGCATGAAGTCGGCGAATGGCCGCAGCTCATGATAAAACATTTGCGGCGGCGTTCCCCATCGCCGCAGAACGCGAAATCCATATGCAGCGAGAGATTCAAGGAGCTCGCGTGGCGCAAATTCGTGAATATGCTCCTTGAATCCGGGAGGGAGTGTGTCAGCGAGAGTCGCGCATTCGTCGGCCGTTATATATTCGAATAGGTGGCCGAATATTTGTCGAATTAGCGGCTCGCCGGTTAAGTTTTTGGGAGGGAATAAGCGGGTTAATACAAGGCGTGGCCACAGGTCGATACAATGTCGATTCGGCGTGGTGAGGTAGAGCCGACCCCCTTTTCGAAGGATACGTCGGCATTCACTCAAGAACGGACGATAATCCGTAAGGTGCTCGATAACTTCCTTTGCTACCAGAAGATCGAGCTCGCCATCACCTATCTCGTGCATTTGTTGCGCGTTTGCTACGATCGTCTTTGTGCTCGTGGACGAACCCAAAGATTTTAGGTCCTCTTCGATTCCAAGGAGACGATCCTTCGAAATATCGATGAGGAACATCGCTAGCGCGTGCTCCTTGAACGCATAGCGAACGAAATCGCCGCTACCAATACCGATTTCGCCGATTGTGAGATCGCGTAGGGAGCCAAGCCGCTCGCGATACAGATCTTCGCTCGCCCTTTCAATACGGTCGCGGAGCTCGTCACGATCGCCCTGCGCATCCCCGTGAACGCTTTCAAACCGTTGTTCCGCACGAGCTCGGATTTCATAATACGCGACCAAGGCATCTTCGGTTATAGTTGCTGGCATTCGATCGATCTACCCCTCAAAGTTCGCAGCGATCCGACGTCTGCTTGTGCGGGAAACATGCTTTTCAGCGCCTATATGGCAGCTTCTCATCGCTTTCTTTCGCCCGATATGGGCGAGGGCCTCGTGCGCGGCGGATCTACATATCGCCAGGCGGCTCGCTTTAGTTCAAACCGGCCGGTGCTGTTCCCAGCGTAAAGTAGCAACCGTGGGTCGATCGCTGTCGCTAGCTTGATGACGAAAATCCCGTGGCGCGGGCCGAGCTCGAAAGTATTAAGATCGACCAACTCTCCGATACGGCCTTGGATTTCGCGCGCGGACGATGAGAAGGTCCAGGTCATCGGCCGGCACTGTCTGGACCGATTGTTGTGAAGGACGTGGTTGAGAGAGTTGGCCTCGGTTATCTCCGAAGCTCGTCGAGAAAAAGCACGCCGTTATGCTCCAGCGATTCCCCCCTGGGCGGGCGTGGCCGCCGTATCCGACGAGCGCCGCGTGACTGAGGGTGTGGTGCGGAAAACAAAAGGGCGCACGTGCACGATACTGCCGTTCGCCCCCGATGACCCCGGCGACGTTATAGGTTGTCGTGAGGTCGATCGCCTCGTCGAGCGTCATTGGCGGTAGAATGCCGAGCAATCGGCGGGCAAGCATCGTTTACCTCAGCCCGGCGGGCCGCGAAGGTCAAGGCGTAGCCGCCCGCTCCAGTGCCTTCCAGAACGGGTTTCGCCGAGCGCGCGGAGCTGTCGGCCTCGATTCCGACGATATAACCGTCGATGCCGTGGATCGCGGCCGAGAACGCACTGCAAAGCATATCGCTAACCCTTTGCGACGGCGTTTCGGTTTGACCAGAATCGCCGCCGAAAGTATGAACGACCGGAATTGGCGAAGGGTAACAATGCATTTGCGAGGTGTACGATGACGGAAACTCTTCAATACGAATCCAAGCTCTATGCCGATCGAGAGCATGCTGAACGAACGCTCGATAAACTTTTTGCTATCGGCTACCGCAACGATCGCATCAGTCTCATCCTCGATGAATCCGAACTTCCCGTGGATCGAAACTTCGAGAGCGATACTTCCCCGATGGCGGTCTCCGGAGGTTTCGGCGAAAACGGCGGAATGCTCGGTGCGGCGACCGGCGCGACGATCGGCGCCCTTATCGCCGCAGCATCGGCCGCTGCGTTGATCGCCGCGACCGAAGGCGTCGCCGCCCCGTTCGTTGCCGGGCCGTTGGTTGCGACGCTCGCGGGAGCGAGTTTCGGCGCGGTCGGCGGCGGCATCATCGGCGGCTTGCTCGAACTCGGAGCCGAGGCCGACGATTGGCGCGTAGGGCTGCGCAAGGGCGGCGTCGTCGTCGTGGTCGAGCTGAAATCGTCGGCCGATCGGGGAGCCGTTCGTCGAGCGCTCATGAAGTAGTGCCGTCGTCGGCGGCTACGCGTTTAGTCGATCCGTTTTTGAAAGCGCGTTACCGCGAAGACGAAGACACCCAGGCCGAGTGCCGCGAGCAGGGCGATCTGCGGCCAGAGGTAGTCGATGCCGACGCCCTTGATGATAATGCCGCGTACGATCGTCAAGAAATAGGTGAGCGGTACGAGATATGAGAGCGCGCGCAGAGCGACCGGCATGGCATCGACGGGAAAGATGAATCCGGAGAGCAGCATGCTGGGCATCAAGAAAAACTGAATGAGCTGCGTTGCCTGAATGTAGGTTTTGGCAACCGTCGAGACGAGTATGCCCATGCCGAGCGTGGTAAAGAAAAAGACCAACACCGTAAAATAGAGCAAAACCACGCTCCCGGCGATGGGAACGCCGAACCAGAAAATCGCCATCAAGAGGATCGCGGTGACGTTAATATAGCCGATCGTCATCAGCGGTAACATTTTCCCGAGCATCAGCTCCGACGAGCGAATCGGGCTCACGACGAGTTGCTCGAGCGTTCCCAATTCGCGCTCGCGCACGATCGTGCTCATGCTCAGGAACGTCATCGTAAACTGCATGACGAGCGCGAGCACGCCGGGGACGATGAATACCTCCTGGCGTAATGCCGTGTTATACCAAGCGCGCGCTCGAATGTCGACGCCGACGTGCGGTATCGGAATGCCGCGGGCAGCGATCGCTTTGCGCTCGATTTTCGCGCTGACGCTGCTGCCGATCGCTTGCGCGACCGAGAGACTGGTCCGCGCGGCCGTCGCATCCGATGCATCGACCGCGACCATCACCTGCGGCGTCTTTCCCTGATGGAGAAGCGTGGCATAATTCGGCGGAATGACAATCCCTGCGAGCGCTGCCCCGTCGGCGATCCTACGGACGACCCCGGCCATACTCGTCGCACGATACTTCATCGAAAAATACTGCGAGTTCGTGAATGCCTCGAGCAACTGCCGGCTTTCGGCGCTCTGAGAGAGATCCCAGACGACGGTCGGCTGGTAGCGAACGTCGCTGGAGAGATAACCGTAAAGAACGACCTGAATGAGCGGCATCAACATCGTCGCCGCGATGGTCCGTCGATCGCGAAAGAATTGCGTGTATTCCTTTAACGCGATCGTCCACGCGCGTCGCCAATTCATTGCGGTTGTACCACCGCCGAAAAAACGTCCTCGAGCGAGGGCAGCACGGGCGTGGCCGCTTCTGCCGGCAACGCGCGCTCTGCCAGCGCTGCATTGAGGCGGTCGATATCGGCGGCGTCGGCGAGCGCTATGTGCAGCGACGAACCGTAGAGCCCGGCGCCGCGAACGAAGGGAAGATGCTCGACGGCATCGAGCACGCCGACCGTGTCGCTCGAAAGCACCTCGACCGTCGTGCCGATCTGCGGAAGGTGCTTGAGCTCTTCGGGCGTGCCGCTCGCAACGATGGTGCCGTTATAGATCATTGCCAGCCGGTTGCAGTGCTCGGCTTCATCGAGATAGTGCGTGGTGACCATCACCGTGGTGCCCTCGTCGGCGAGGCCGACGATGATATCCCAAAATTCCCGCCGTGAGACCGGGTCGACCCCGGCGGTCGGTTCGTCGAGAAAAATCATCTGCGGCGCATGCAGCAGCGTGCAGGCAAGTGCGAGTCGCTTGCGATAGCCGCCGGGTAAGGTACCCGCGAGTTGTTCGCGACGCTCGGAGAGCCCGACGCGCTGCATCCACGAAGATATCCGCTCGTCCCGCTCGCTGCCGTTCATTCCGTAGAGCCCGGCATAGAAACGCAAGTGCTCCTGCACCGTGAGGTCGGCCCATAACGTCGAACCTTGCGACATGTAGCCGATACGCAACTTCACCGCTTCGGGATCGCGTGCGACGTCGAAACCGAGGACCTCGGCGGTACCCGAGGTGGGCTCCAAGACGCCGCAAAGCATGCGAATCGTCGTCGATTTCCCCGACCCGTTCGGGCCGAGAAAGCCCCAAATCTCGCCGGCGGCGATATCGAACGAGATCGCGTCGACGGCGACGAAGGCGCCGAAGCGTTTGCTGAGCTTCTCCACATGGACGCTCGTCGTTGCGTTCACGCCGTTAGCCTCGCGACGAATGCGTCTTCCAACGAGGGCGGGACGGTGCGAAATACCGCATCCGCAATGCCGATCTCGCTCAGGCGGCGCTGAAAATCCGGGATAGTGTCGGCGGCGGAG
>DAHVRZ010000013.1 GCA_027324805.1 Candidatus Parcubacteria bacterium | reverse complement strand
TGGTGAAGGATGTTAGGTCTGCGCAGCGACTGAACATGCTATCCCCGTTCACGATGTTGCTATAATCCCAATCCGGAGCCTCCGTGAACGTAGCGACGGCGCACAGGGCATGCGCCCGCGTCAGCTGTGGCGGGAGCTCATTAGGCCATGACGTGATTGTGGTTTTCATTATCACGCTCGGATCATCCATCGGAATCCAACCGTCCATGGGGTTACCCAATCCAACAATCTGCGTACCGAAATCATTGATCGCAGTCGCGTACTGGCAATCGGGGCATATCTCAGCATATTTACCCTCATGCGCTTCAATCAGCACGCGTACGGTTTTGGGGTCGCTATCGCCGTAGACCATCGACGCTGCCCCAGCTTGCACGTTCTGCGCTTGGTAGCCTGCACCGTCGCCCCAGTCGATATCGACTGAGGAGAGTGCGTTGGGGTCCCAGTAGAAGCCTGCTTGGTTCTCGAACGTGAGGGTGAGGGGATTGTCAGCAACGACCTCTTGCTCCGCCCACTCAATCAGCCAGTCGCCGCTCGAAAACGTCAGGTTGTAGCCCTCGAAGCCTTGCTGGTCGGCAAGCGTGGGGTCTTTGAGCGTGTAGTCGAACATCGAAATTCGAGGCAGTCCAGAGCCGCTCGAGTCGCGCAATTTTGCGATCATATCGCGGCCGTCAACCGGATTTGTCGACTCGTCCCAAACACGATCGATGCTGTTTTTCGTCGCGAGGACGCCGTTAAACGTGAATTCAGCGGGGCCAGTCCCAACGGGATAATTGATGCCGCCGCCATCGGGCGTGCACCCGCTTGGCAAATTCGCGACCTCCATGGACGGGGTGAACGTGAACGATGGGCACGTCGTCAAATCGAGCGTCTCGCCTGCTGCGTCCGAATCGTACGTGATTTCTGCGCCGCGGTATAGGAGCGGCGGACCCCAATCGATGATCGAGAGATTCGTGTATGTCGAATCCTCGGGTTTGACGAAGTTTCCGCGCATCGAGAACGTCACGAATAGACGGTTTCCGGCGTCTGCGTTGATCGAGAATGTGCCAACGCAATTGGTCGCGCGGTAAACGTTCCCGCCTTCCTGCGCGATCTCGACGGTGCACGGCTTGTACGAATTTTCACCGCACATGTTCACCGATGGCTTGATCGTTGGCACGTTGCCCATGTCAACGCGCTCCACCGCGCATGCGGCGAACAAAACTTCATGCCACGCGAAATTTGCAAATAGCTCCTGCGTGATCTCAAAAACGAAGTTCCGGCCGCCGGCGATCTCGCCAAGGCCTAGCCCATTCGGAGTATACACGTCGTCGCGCGCGATCGCTTCACTCTCGATCGTGATGCCCACGCCGGTCGAAGGGATGCGGTCGTCATTTTTGTCGAGCGTCTCATTTTCGCCGGTCTTTGCGAGAACGGCGCGCGCATTGATTCTGATAGGGCACGGTCTAGCCATCACGGTTCTCCGATCAATTGATCCCACTGATTAAATAAACGTTGATCTAGCTCGATGACAACGCGCCCCATGCGCACCCACACCGAGCTTTCCGCTACGCGAACAAGCGGCGTGCGGTCGATTTGAACAATACGCGCGCTATCAACGCCCGCGTCACATGCCGCGCCGCGGTCAATCCACCACGTCGACAGCACATAGGCTATCGCGCCGAGATACGCGTCGATCTGCGCGACGAACTCTTCGGGCACGGTCGTTCCTGTGTCGTGTTCAGATAGCAGAACGCGCGCCTCAATGGTCGGACGCGTGCGCAAGGCATGCGACGCGTCGCCTAAAAATGAATTGCTTAGGCGGTATTCAAGGAACACACCCGGCGTCAATTGGTCGATCGCTAGGTCGTCATGCGGCGATGCGCCGATGTAAACGGGTTTAGGGAGTCCGTTTGCGCCATAAAGCGACTGATCGACGTCAAGGCCTTCCTTCGCTTGCAGCACGTTCCACAACTGCGCTTCAAGCGCCTTCTTCGCCGATTGCATCGCGCGTTCAGGACTGAAATTGAGCATACTACTCATTGCCAGCCCTCCGAGATCATCGCGCGCACTTCATCAGTCGTCAGGCCAACGCGCTCGTCCTGAATGGACGACAAGCCCGCGGCGGCGAATTTTCCGAGCATCGTTGCAGTCGATCGCTCTAGCTCGACGCCAAGATTTAAGATTTCACGTTTCGGAATACGGCGCGATCCTGCCCAAGATGGCCCGCGACCTTCGCCGCGATCATGCTTGTGCGCGTATGGCACCGATGTTCCGACCGTGATTTCGGTCGCCGTTTCCTCACGTATTGCGGCGGGCCCCTCGCCTTCGAGGGATGGCTTCAAGATCTCTTGGCCGCCGATCCAACGAAGAAGATCGGCCCTCGTCATTCTGCGGCCTAAGATTTTTGACTTGACCGCTGCGTACTGCGCTTCGCCGGTCGCTCGCGAGTACATCGGCCACGGTGTATCGGTCGACTCACCCGCGGTCCGAAACATCTCGCGTCGAGACTCGAACCAGAGATCGGCCCAAGCCGAAAAAAATGGCGACCAGTTTTGCCATGTCGTCGAGGCGACAACCAGCGCCGATCTGAGTTCTCCGAAATTGTCGCGCACTTCGATCGCGATCATAGTTTTCGCTCCCAGATTAAACGGTCCAAAAGATTTCGATCTCGGCAATGCCGTCCCATGTCGCGCCGCCCTCTTGTGCCGCGGTTTGCCCGTCGACGGGTCGACCCCCCATCGACGAGCGCGGGGGTGTCGCGGATAATCGATAATTGTTGGCGCACGCGATCCCACGTCTCGTTGACAAGCTCGGTGGTTCCGCGGTTGCGAACGAGCTCCGCTTTCGACACGCACATATCGATAGCGCACGATCTCGCGACATGCCAGGTGGGCGACTCGTGGTCAATTTCCGAGATCCCTTTTCCCGATAGATACTGAAGGACCGTCGCGCATGACTCCGTGATGATGGATTCCATCGTCGCGATGTCCGGGCGCGCGTTCGTCGCGGTCAAAGAAAAACCTTGGATCCGCTCTTCGATATTTTTGGGTGTGATGCTCAAATCGACCACGGGTCACCTCACGGCAATGTCACGTCGAATTTAATCGCGCGATCAGGTTGGTTGGAAATGACCTTGAACAGCGCTTCGGCGTGCACATTTGTGCCGCGGGGGTCCGATTGGCTCGCGGCGTACACGTCGAGGAATTGTTCCACGCGATCAAGCATGTCGCCATCGTTCGCGTACGTTGCTTGGTTGGTCGCGATCGTGTTCGCGAATCCCGCCACCGATGCGGGGTCGTCGCTGACGACCGAGATCGCGGCAAGCGAGCTCCCCCACATTGGCACCGATTCGCCGTTGCCCGTTACGTTTTTCACGTAACGACTTCCCGAAACGAACACCTCAAGCGGCTCGCCCGTAGCGTCTCGGAGGTATTCCGAGACTTGCGCGCTATTCGCGAAACCGGTCTCTTTGTTGATCACCGGCCCAAACGCTGCCATGACGGCGGCCCAGACGTCCCTAGACAGCACGATCCGGATTCCGTAATCGTCGCCCTCAAACGCGTTGCTAGGCTTGATGCCGTCTGCGGCGTCCGCGAACGCGGCCAAGATGCCGCCTGCGTCCAGGGACGTCAGGTCGAGGGGCTCGTTGTTCACATCATAGTTCGATGAATCTTGGTAGATTTCCGCGGTCTTCCATTCGACGAGATCCGCGATGTGTCGAACGAGTCCGCGGCGTTCGCGGATGTATCCGATATCGTTGTACGCGTCATCCGCCTGCAAGACATCAAGACGGTCCAGATACATTTTTCGACGAAAGATTTCGGTACCGACGAGAACCAGCTCGTGTTGAGCCAAGAGCTCGATCGCGGGCGACCGGCGCGCTTGCGGAATGCGCGGATCTGCGCCTTCCTCGTTCTCGGCAATAAAGCCGAGGCCGCGATCGTACGGAACGCGCGCGGACTCTTTGTCGATGTACACGACCGGCGCAATCGAGTTCGCCACTCGCAGTGCGGTCCCGATTGCGTCGTTTACGTCTTCTTTGAGAATGGGCGTTTCGACCCATCCCGCGTCACTATTAGGGTTGGCCATTGTCTTCCTCCACGGTCGGGATGATCGTGATCCCACAATCTACAAGATGTTGCCCTGCTGCGTTCGTTCCGCCGGCAAGGACGCTAGAAACTACGCGACCGATGATCTGGCCTTCGCCGTTGATCTCGGCCACGCCAGCAGTCGAAGACGATGTGACCGCGGCTCCAACGGGGATCGCGGTGTCCTCGGTGTTGGCAATGCGAACGCATGTTACGCCAGCCTCCACCACCGCGGCGCGCTCGCCCTCTTTTGCTGGGTAGTCGCATACGCCGAGAACGTCGGCGTCATCATCTGCGAGTACGAGGCCTTCGCCCGTGTCGTCAACGCACACTAGCGACCCTTGCGGAATATCCTCAAGCGCGGTGCACGGAAAATTTGTCATGTATCGTCGCTGCTGCATCACTGCACCTCACGATCAATGCGGCTCAATGCCGCGCTAAAAGAGATGGATTCTTTGCGAGAAAGGTTTCGCGCCATTTGAATCCGCTCGGACTTCGTGAGCTCCTTTTTCCGTTCGCCGGGGAAGCCGCGCGAAAGCCGAGCTTGTTTTGGAATCGTTTGGACGTTCGTCATTTTCTCTTCGAGCGCGTCGAGGGCATCATCGTCCAGTCGGGACAATTGGATGGCCATTCGCCGATCGCAGCCGAACCGACGTCGTAGGTCCTTGGCTCGCTCTTGCTTGAGCGCAGTTTCGACACGCATCAACCGACGCCGTAGGTCGCTATCCTCGGAGGCTTCACCGTCCCCGCCTCCGCCTCCGTCGTCTGGAACCGACGATGTCAGTTCTCGAATTTTCGCTTCGAGCTCCTCGATTCGCGCGTTGAGTCTCTCTACGAGCGCGAGCAGTTTCGACGCCTCGTCCGAAACGTCGGTCGCGGCGTCCTCGACGTCGACGACGTCACTCTCCTCAACCTCGATCTCAAGATCAATGTATCTTTCCTTAGGCATATGCCCCCTCCGTAATTGGACGCCGACCAAATCATGTTGGACCGGCTGGCCGTATTGCTGCGCGGGCTGGCCCACCACAGCGATGTGTTGGATGACGGCTGGCCAAACGGCCCCCGTTTCGCTCTTGAAATTGAACCATATCGACGGGCTAACGTGCGCGATCGGCGCGTCCTCCCAAAGATCGATCAACGCGTAAAGCGCTTCATCGTCTTTTTGCAAAAAGCCAAGTTTTGCCGCGGCTTCGCGGGTCAAAACTTTGTATCGGCGAACTACGCCGATCGTTGGCGCCGATGCCGCATCGTGCTCCACGTCGCGCGCCTCGGATCGACCGAGAACCGGTGCGCGGAAATCGTAACCGATGATCGACGCGGTCCACGCGTCCCAATTATCAGCGAAAGGAATTTCCTTCCCGCCGTTGATAATATTCCGCTTGCCGCAAACCCAAATCCATTGTTTCCGCGCCATTACACCCTCCGGATTACGGGCATCAGCCCACATCGACACCGCTCTGCACCGCCCTCGCAATCCGGATCGGGTAGCTGCGGGAGATTTCCTGCAGGATGAAAAACACCGGTGCGCGCGGTGCACACGTCGCACCGATTTGAGTCCTCGAACGACACGCGCCATGCTCCGACCACCGCAAATCCGGTGCGCGCGCCTTGCGTCGCAACGCCGGACAAACGGCCCGCCTGCTCGGCTATGTGACCGACCGCCGCGATCGCGGCGCTCAACCCTTTGGGGGTGATGCGCGTTGGTGGAACCTGCTCGCTCTCGGTTCGTGCTGCGACCTGCTCCAATGCCTCGCCAGAGACGCGGTTCCAAATAGTTTTTGCGCTCCGCTCAGTCTGAGCGCGCACCCGTTCGGTTGCGGCGGCCTCGAATTTTGCGGCGTCGAACACCGGATCCGACGGTCTCAAATCCTCAACATCGATCATGCGCTCATAGCGCTCGATGTATCGCTCGCCCCATCGAAACGCCTTCTCTCGCCGAATGTCGGCGTAGTCTCGCACGACGATTTCAACCTCGGCCAAAAACGAGGATTCAAGCGCTTTCAGCGCTTCCTCGTCGTTCGCGGCGGCGATGATGCGAGGCCGGTAGCTCTGCGCGATCGAGAACACGCGAGCAGACAGCCGGCGCTCATCGTCAACGCGACCGCGGATCAGGTCCTTGACGTCCACGACGTCAGGGATGTCGAATTCGTCGCGCGCCAGCAATGCTGGTTGCGGACTGATGTCAATCTCTCCGCCCGCGCTCTCGATGGGTTCTAGTCCCGCGAGTCTTCGCGCCTCCTCACGATCGGAATCGTACCAGCCAGTGATATCGACGCTATCGCGCATCGCCCTCAATCGAGCCTGCGGATCGTCCGCGTCCTCAATGATCGTGAGTCGAGGGACTCGGCCCTCGAACCCCCACTGAAGCGCGAGAGCGCCGAACAATTGTTCACCGAACTTTCGGGTGCAATACTCTAATTTTCCTCGACGTGACGCGTCATCGACGTCAGACAGCGTTTCGCCAAGCGCGCGATTCCCGGTGTCGGACGTGACGAGGCTTGTCACGGTCTCGTCGACCAGTTGTCGGATTTGCTGGTCGCAATACTCGATCAGCTGCAAATTGTTGGACGCGGGTGGGAGCTGTACTTGCGCGGCGGTGTACCCATGCGGCATCAAAATCGAAGCAACTTCGCCGTAGGCGAATTGATCGAGCGCGATTTGTGTCTGCTCTGCGGCGTCTTCGCCGGTCATTTCGCTTTGGGTCCCGATGATCCCGCCAGCCTCTTTGCCAGCACGAACGCCCATGTCCTGCAACGTCTGCTTCCACAACTCGAACAAAAACACGATCGGGCGAAGAACGCCGATCCCTTCGGGCCCCGCGAAATCCACGGGTGTCACTCGCACGAGTCGCTCGGGCGGGATCTGAACTCTGTTTTGCCTTGGGACGAGGTACACGCCGGCCCGCTCCCACGACGTGATCGTGTACAACGGAATCGGGCATAACGATAGCACGTCGTCCCATCGCAATTCGAACACCGACGCGCCCATCGTGATCGCAGAGCTCAAATGCTCCATGATCGACGGCATGCCCGTGTTCGGGTTGTCGTCAAAAATCATCGTATCGATCACCGACTCGCACCGACGCCTAAAAATATATTCTTCGGGAGTCTCTTCGTCGACCTCGATGACGCGCGGCTCGGAATTTGCGAACGCCATGCGCACCTGCAGCATCCCGTTGTAGGCGCCTGGGTGGCCGTGCAAAATCTCTTCGTACGTCCCCGCGCTATACGCCGATCCGTACACTACTCTACGAGATAGCGCACGCGACGGGTCGCGACGGACAACGCGTCCGAAATGTACAACGTTGGATTTCGACATGGTTACACTATGAACGATCGCGCGATTCGTGTCCAGAACTTTCGTTAACGGTAGCCAGCGCGCGTTCTGCGCTCTCCGGTCAAAATTGCCGACGAGGCGCTCCCTGCGTTAAATGAGTCGCCATAGGCGCGAGATAGAGCGTCGATGATGTCGTCGTGAATGCCGTTCGGGAAATACCGCATCTCCTCAACGAGATCGGTGTTCCATGGCGCGCGGATCATCCGGACGTTCCCCGCGTTGACCTGCGATGCGATGGGCATTGCGCGAGTTTCTTTGTCGCCCGACTCGGTTGAGAATTTGAATCTCGTTCCCGCCAGACTTTTTGACAAATAAGAGGCTTGAGATTTCCCAGCTTGCCCGGGGTCTTGCGGTATCGACTGCATGCACCCGTCCGCCCTCGCGGCGGATACCAGCATTTTCTCAACGCGCTCCGGTCTCGCCCTCTCTCGCACTACGTCCAGAATGTAAACCAGCCCGCCCGATTGGCCGATCTTTACTCCCACCGTCCAATCGCCCGACGCGTTCGTTGACGCGAGGTCCCATCCTCGAATCACCGAGTGCATTTTCGACGGGACCGCGTCCACGATCTCGATCTCTTCGGGCTGGAACGTCCCTCCGCTCACTGGGATCGGCGATTGCATGTACAGCGCGGACCATTGATAATCGCTCATCATCGATCGAATTTCTTCGAGCTGGTCGACCGGGTGCAATTCGGGGACCAACGCAACGCCATCGACCATCGCGGGATACGATAGCTCGCGCACTCCGCGCTCGCGCTCGAGAACTCGGCCGGACAAATCATCGAGGGCCCACCGGGTAGCCATGACGATTTTTCCGCTCTTTTTGCTCATGCGAGGGCCGAGAACCGACGTGTACCAGTTCCAAACGCCGTCCTTAATCGTCGGGCTCATCGCCTCGCTATAGCTCTTGAGCGGGTCATCGATGATCGCAATATCGAGACTGAACCCGTTGATCGAGCCTTGAACGCCCGTGCAATCGTATTTTCCGGTCGAGTTCGGGATATTAAACCCTACCGTAGTTTTGCGATCGCGCGAGCCGATCAAGCTGCTGCGCGGAAATAGGTTGGCATAGCGCGGGGATTCCATCGCGATCTGAACGTCCGCGCACATCCGGACCGCAAGCGATGCCGCGTACGACGCCGCCGCAATGCGTTTCGTCGGAGATCTGCCTAAAATGTACGCGGGTAGCAGTCGTGACACTAGCTCCGATTTCCCATGCTGCGGTGGCGCAGCTAGGACCAAAATCGGGCGTTTACCCTCCTCGACGTCGTCCAAAAACTGGTCGAGCTCGGAGCACACCGACCGAGAGAAATCAGACCAAATGTATTCCGGCCGCATGTACTGAACGAAATCGGCGAAGCGAACGCGCGCGCGACGGCGCGCCAAAAGTTCAGCCGCGGCGTCCTTGATCATTTTTCCGTCGTTTCGGCGCTCTTGATCAACGCGACTAGCTGCTCGTCGGTCATGTCCGCGGGTTCTAGTTTGACGCGCATTTCGCCATCTCCTTTCGGCGGCGTCGAATGCTCGATGCGGTGGCGTTCACTCCATCCCATTTGAGTTTTCGCCCAAAATATCGCGGCAGACAAATTGCCCTCTTGCGCTTGCTGGAAGAGCGTCTGAGAGATCTTTGCGTTCGCCTTCGCCTTACCTCGATGAAGCTCCGCCTTGAAATATTTATGAAGCGTCGCCGTACTGATTCCGTCTCGAATCAAAAGACAAATATCACGATGGGGCACGCCGAATCCGGCGAGCGCTTCCACTCGCTCGCGCTCCTTCTTTGAAAATCGGTACGCGCGCCCACCGACGCCGTCGCGCTTTTTTGTTGTCTTTTTAGGGGTCTTCGTCATTTTTCTTTTAGCGTTTCATCAGCGGCGGCGGGCCCACGCGCATGAGCGTGATTTTCGTGTGGGTCCCTGCGACGGCCAGTTGGAACGAGTCGTTGATATCTAAATGCTCGTAAATGAATGGCGCGTTCTGCCTGTTATGGGACCAAAAATAATCGCTCACGATCAGGTCGAGCTTGCCGATATAATCGCCCCTAAGCAGGTTCCGTAGACTCAGCACGTTGCCCGCGGAAATGGACAACGTCGATATGATGAGCTCGTCGATATAGATGTTTTGGTCTACTGCCAAAGCCTCGAAGAAGTCTCCAAAAATGAAATTTCCGCTCAGGAGCGCGTGGACGGTCTCCCCGGCCATGATCTCGTCTCCAAGCGCTTTCGCGAGATCCATCGCGTGGTCAAAGTTGACCGCGTGCGACGCGACCTTGCGCGTGCGCTTCGGCAGAACGTACCGGTTCTGATGCCGGTCTTGGGGGGCACCCAAATCGAACCCGTCGAGATCTAGGCCCAAGTCAAAGTCGCCGATGTCTCCGAAATCAATTTTCACGATGCGCCTCGATTTTGGTTAATGCCATGCGTGCACCATACCACGCGCACGCCACCCGCGCAAGCTTTCGGGCCCACGCCAGCGGTAACGGGCCCTTTTTTCATTAAAATCAATGCCTTGGAAGGGCCTTCGAGTATTCCCGTTACCGCTGTTACCCCTCTGTTACCCCGTTCGTTACCCCCCTTATATATATATATATACTTGAATTCATTATATATATATATAGGGGAGGGTGCATGGGGTAACGTAAATCACATTTACCTAGATATATATATCACACGCACACGCACGCGCTCACGCTCACGCGCACGCATTCCGTATCTCTGTTTTTCGGTTACTCGTTACCCTAGGCACATTTCGCAATAAAATCAGTCGCTTAATCGGTAACAGGGCTGGGTAACCAAGGGGGTAACGGGCCGTTTTTGGGCATTTTTGGCAGATTCGCGTTACCGCTATCGCGCCCGCACCATTTCCATTGACCAAGTTCTCGCGTCGTGGTAGGTCTCATTTTGCCTAGTCGCGACGCTGTCGTGACAAGCTGGACCCGCCCCACCTCGTGCGGGTTCAGTTGTTTTTGGCCCGCGCGTGTTGACGGCGCCGCCATCAAAATGGTAGGAGCTCTATAGGCGCGCCCGAATTCGGGCATTACACACGAGGATCTATGAGTGGTTTTGGTATTAGCGCGGCCTCGTTCTGCGAGATGTACGGCATTGCTATTGTGCCCATCCGTCCGCGCAGCAAGGTTCCGCGACTCAAGGAATGGCAAAACAGGGTCTTAACGAAGCCGGTTGACGTTCGTGCGCATTGGCGCAGGTTCCCGGACGACAACGTCGCGTGCTCGCTGCACGCAAGCGGTCTCGTTAGCCTCGACATCGATCATGTCGAGCATTTTACGCGCGTCATGACGGACTACGGGTACGGCGACGAGATAGCGGGCCTTCGGGACGCTCCTACGGTCGTTGGTAACCCGAAACGTTTCCGCGTCATGTATCGTGCGCCAGACGGCGTTCAGCTGCCATATGGCGCGCTGAAATGGCCGGTCGAGGGTGAGCCCGAGAAAATGGAAACGATTTTCGAGCTCCGATCTGCATCTCCGGATAGCGCGAGGTTCGACCTGCTCCCTCCGAGTGCTCATCCTCATGGCCACGTGTACCGATGGTCAACGTCCCTGCCTCGCACGCTCGACGAGTGGCCGGAGCCTCCGGCGTGGCTGTTGGATTTTTGGCTTAAATGGCACGACGTGAAAGATGATTTGGCGCGCGCATGCCCATGGGCGAAGGACGTTCCGGCCCCTACGCCAGCTCCGACGCCACCCGCCTCGTCTGACGGGGTGTCGGTCATCGACGAGTTCAATCGTCGCGTGAGCATTCACGACGCGTTGTCACGATGCGGGTACACCCGCAAGGCGCGCGATCGTTACCTGTCGCCACATAGCACATCGGGTCTCGCGGGCGTCTACGTGGACGAGCGCCAAAACCACGCGTACGTGCATCACGCGAGCGACCCGATGTGCGAGCGCGGCAGAAGTGGAAACGCGCCGGTGAAGCCATTTGACCTATTTTGCTACTATGAGCACAATGACGACCCGTCGGCTGCTGCCAAAGCAGCGGCCAAAAAGCTTGGCCTGGGCCCATCGGAGAAAAAGCCTTCGTCGAAACTCGCGTCGGATTTGGTCGACAGGTTCAGCGGTGCCGCACCTAAGCCTTCCAACCAGATCGGTCCGTTTAGGCCTCTTGGGTACGATGACACGCATGGCTACTACATCCCGAGTGCTACGCAACGCATCGTCGCAATATCGATGAAATCTCACACCGATCGAGGGAATCTTCTTCGGCTCGCGCCTTTGGAGTGGTGGTCTAGGAAATTTCCAACGGAGTCGGGCGGCGTGGATTGGACGAGCGCGGGCGATCAGACGTTGCGAGCGTGCGAGCGTGCCGGATATCACCGGCCGGATCTTGTGCGAGGCCGCGGGGCGTGGCGTGATGGGGATTCGGTCGTCATCAATCAGGGCGACCGCCTGCTGATTGACGGCGTGGAGTCTCGAATCGGTGACGTGAAAACCGAGGCCGTGTACATCGCATCGACGCCCGCCCCGCGCGCACAGCCGCTCGATGACGCGTCTGATGTGGCCAAAATTTTAAAATGTCTGAACATGAGCGCGCCAGATCTAACCTTGCTCGCCGGATGGATAATGATCGCGCCGATCTGCGGTGCGCTGCCATGGCGCCCGCATGTGTGGATAACCGCCGAGAAGGGAAGCGGCAAATCTTGGATACAAAAAGAGATCGTCCGTCCGCTTTTGGGCTCGAATTGCTTGTTCGCTCAAGGAAACTCGACCGAGGCATCCTTGCGCCAGGAGATCAAAAACGACGCAATGCCGGTCTTGTTTGACGAGGCGGAGGGCGAAGGCGCGGGTGCGGCGCGTATGCAGCGTGTGCTCGAATATGCTCGCGCGTGCTCTTCGGGCGGCATGATCATCAAAGGGTCGCAGAGCGGTCGACCGATCATGTACAGCACCTATTCCGCGTTTTTGTTCTCTTCGATCAACACCCCGATCACGATGGCGAGCGACCGGTCGCGGATCTCAGTGATACATCTTCGGCCGAATCCAGGAACGGAAGAATCTGATGCCGCGTTCCGCGCGCTCGAAATTTTGGTCATGGACACTCTGACGCGCGAATATTGCGATTCGTTCGTTGAGCGGTGCGAGCGCCTCGCGCCTACGATTCTGCGCTCGTCACAGGTCCTTCTTCGGGCGATCGTTGAAAGCGGTGCGGAGCGCAGGGCCGCGGATCAGTTCGCGCCCCTGTTAGCAGGCGCGCACCACCTTGTGAGCAACGAGGTCATCACGCCGGATGAGGCCGCTCAATACGCGTCCGCGTACTCTTGGGATCGCGTAGAGTCTGAATTTACGGACGAGCATCGGTTGCTCGACCATATCACGCAGCACACGATCAGGTATGAGAGTCGCGCGGATAAAGCGATCGAACGTTCGGTGGCGGAATTGGCGATGGCGGCGTTTGACATATCGCATTGCCAGTACGTCGATCTTGTTTCTCCGGATGACGCAAACAGGGTGCTTCGGCGGCATGGGATGCTGGTTCGCGATTCGTGCCTGTACGTATCGAACACGCACCCGAAAATCCAGGCGATTTTGCGTAGCACGTCATGGCAGGCCAGCTGGTCGACGGTGCTAGAGCGCATCGACGGCGCGGAGTCGACGGGAACGGTCTCGTTCAGCGGCCACAAAAGCCGATCCGTGGCGATTCCCATGCGTCACATCGAGTTCGAGCAGAGCGGCAATCCGAAATTGGTAGAGGTGGCAAATGAACTCCCTTTCTGAAGACATTGAAGAATTTATCTCAAAAGAGTCGGAATATTCGAAATACCTCGATGAGAACTGGCCGTTGCCGCGCAGCCTTGTGCCCCGCGCCTTGAAGCACGCGGAATCCAAGATCATCGAGGCGCGCGCGCTATCTGATCGCGTGGACGGGAGCACGCCTGACGGCCTTATAGACGGGCTTATCCTGTCCATGGCTGCATACAAGCGCGCAATCGCTAAACTTAGTTGACAGGCGTTGCATGACTAGTGTATAACGCTTTACAGGCGTCTCATTTCGAGACACTTTAGCACGAGGAATGATATGAGTTTTTTAGCAAAAGCACGGAAGCCGAAACCGTCGGCGCCGATCATCACGATCGTTGGAAGTCCCGGTGCGGGAAAAACGACACTTGGGGCGCGGTTCCCGAAACCGGTGTTCATCGTGGCCGAGGATGGGCTTGCGGTATTTGACAATTGGGCGCCCGAGGACCAGCCGACGGTCCTGCCCGCGTTGAGCGTGGAAAAAGATTCGCTTGGCAACATCATCAACAAACCGTCTGAGACGATTTTGAAAATGATCGCCGAGTTGTCGACTGCGGATCATGACTTCGAGACGCTCGTCATCGATAGCATCACGGCCCTCGATCGGCTTTTTGGTGCCGAGATCGTCGCGCGTGATGGCGTGGAATCGGTCGCCGAGGCGGCCGGTGGATACCAAAAGGCTTTCGGCGTGATTGGCAGCTGGCATGCGGAGTTGCTCCAAAAGCTCGGCGATCTTCGCTCAAAACGGAACATGGCGATCGTTCTTCTCGCGCATACGGGCGTCGAGCGGCGCAAGAACTCGCCGGATGCTGCGGACGATTACGCAGTGTATAGCATGGATATGCACAAGAAATCGACTGCGATCTACACGTCCGAGAGTGACGCGGTGCTCTATCTCGCGCAAGAGACGATTGTCGAAGGCGCGCAGGAAAACAAAAAAGGTCAAACGACTCGCTTCGGCGTGGCGCGCCAAACGGGTCGTCGAGCGCTCATCACGAGCGGCGACGGAATGGTGGGGTACGTTCACGCAAAAAATCGGTATAACCTGCCGAAGACGATTC
>DAHVRZ010000012.1 GCA_027324805.1 Candidatus Parcubacteria bacterium | reverse complement strand
CCTACGCTGGGCAGGTCGTCTTCGGGGGGGGCTCATACGCTCCGGGAATACTCGACTTCCGAACGGGCGGTTATATGATCGACAACAGAAACGGGAAGCATATGACACTTGATTTCGACGATACGAACAACTTCCTGACAACATCGGCACACCAGGGAGCATCATCGAAAAATATCATGTTACTCGCACAAGCGGACAGGTTGCATGCTGCCCAGGATGATTCCCTCTTTCCCACAGACAGCACCTACGAAATCGCAGGATGCCAGGACCCTTCGACCATCTCGCAATTCGTTCTGCAGGATGGAGGCGGAGTTGATATCATGAGGACTTCCGGCGATGGAACCGTCCCCATCGCTTCAGCGATGAATCTGGCAAACGACCATCGTACCTATTTCTCCCTTTATTCCGAAAATGGCGCGGATCATATCGGTCTTATTCGCAACGCGGAACCGCTCGCGCTCATTGATGCCATTCTGAACAATGCAACATCATCGCTTGCGCTTGCGCCGCTCGGCATGTCCACTTCCACCGAGGACTGCTACGAAGGCCGCACGCCTACATCGCACCGCGAAACGACCATCGAGGTCATTACCGAAGGCCCTGTCATTCTCGACGCACACGACACTCAAGGAAACATCACCAATGCCACGGAATCCGACATTCCAGGAAGTACTTATACGTCGATAGGCAATCTCTCCGCGCTCATGCTGCCCGCATCGGACACCTATCGCATCGCGGCAAAAACGAACGCAACGGGAACGCTTACTTTCAAGATGCGCGCATATGACACTGCGGCGCACCTGGTTGGTCTGGCAACTTATATTGGGATCCCTATCCCCGCTTCATCCACCATCACAACAACCATTACCCCTGCAAATGCGACGTTTGATACCATAGAAGCTCCATCGCTTTCACTCATGAAAGATGGGGAAAGCATCGGAACATCGATCGCACCGACCGCCATACTTTCCCAAAAAGAAAGCGAGGATACCACGCCTCCGGATATTATCATCGCATCGATCCCGACGACCACCGAGGAGAATGCACCCATCACTTTTTCCTATCTCATAACCGATGAAGGTTCCGGCGTAGCGACGTCTTCTGCTACACTCGACGGCGATACGATAACAAACGGAACAACAACCGCCGACCTTCCCCCGGGAGTCCATGCATTCAGGGTAACTTCCGTCGATAATGCCGGTAATCCACGGATTGCTTCCACTTCTTTTACCGTCATTGCAAATGCGCCCCAATCCAAAACTTCAACGCCGCCATCCGCTTTTTTTGGACAAACCGTGATCCAGGTACCCCAATCCGGTACGATACCCGCACGACGCTGCCGACCAAGACCAACAACCACCGTTTCCGTAAAAATAAAAGACCCCCTTCAGGGGTCTTTTATTTCTGTCGGGCTGCCGGGAATCGAACCCGGTCTTTACGCACCCGAAGCGCACGTACTACCGGTATACTACAGCCCGAAGTCGAGGAGGAAATAGATAAACTTTGTTTATCTATTTCCGACGAGACGAGGGATGGGACCGGAGGTCCCCAGCCCGAAGTCTATTTCCGACGAGACGAGGGATGGGACCGGAGGTCCCCAGCCCGAAGTCGACACCAACCCACCTATTTAACCGCGTTTTCGGAAAAAACTCAACCTTTGCGATGTGAATGCTTCCGCCGATGCAGATTCTTCGATTTCTGCGTGAGTGCGAACACGGTGAGCACCATAATATAGTCGGCGATCGCTTCCTGCGGAAGTTTGTAGCCGTCTCCCAGAACGAGCTGCGCACCGAGCATCCCGAAAATCGCCGCCGTCCAGATCATAATGAATATTTCTCCCGGATGGCGGCCGTCATGGAACTCGTACCAACGGTCGAATTCCTTGGTACCGACATAAAGGCCGAGTACACCGGCATAGATGACGCTGAACGAAACCCCCATGAAATCGTACTGCCCCTGCGTCACGAAATTGACAATAAGGAATACCAGGAGGACGAATGTCCAAAAATTGGTCAGAAGCCGCCATACTCTTTCGGTTCGGAAGACGGCCATTTGCCACATTGTAGCGAGAAACGTTATTTTTTTCCAGTAGTACCGAACCCGCCGCGATCCTTGTTCGGCAGCGCGTCCGTCTCGTTCCAAGCAAAGTGCGCCACCGGAACAAACGTCCCTTGGGCGATGCGCTCCCCTTTCTCCACGGTCACCGGGACCGCGGTAAAGTTGAAATACGCAGCGCGGATCTCATCACCGTCACCGGAAAAATCGGGATCGATGATGCCGATGCCGTTCGCCATCATGAGACCGCGCTTGTGCGTGCCGCTTCGCGCGGCGACGAGGAGGAAATGCCCCGCAGGCGTTTCCACGGCGATGTTCAGAGGCACATATCCTATCGCGCCCGGCCCGATCGTCACTTCTTCCCTCGCGGCGAGATCGAATGCGGCCGCGCCCTCCGTCTGCCGCTTCGGAAGCGGGATTTCCTTATCGAACCGTTTGATGCGGATTTCCATGGTCGGCGGTGATCGGTTATTTTACTTTGAATTCCTTTTTCATTTCTTCTTCCTGCGCCATCTCCACCTCCTCCTTTTTCGCCTTGGCGCTTTCCATCAACCTCCTCAACTCCGCATCGCTCTTCTTGTTCAGCTTCTCCGCGCGCTCCGCCAATGATTCCTTTATGTTTTTCTTGGGGTCATCGAGCACTTCTTCCAGGAGCGCATTGAGGATCCACCCGATGCGCGGACCCGGCGGTATCTTGAGGAGTGCCATCAGCTCGTCGCCGTTCAATGCAAGCATCTTCGGAGTGATAGGGTCGTGCTTTACCTTCTCGATCATAAAGATGAAATGCCGCAGACGATACGGCACCGCCTTCTCCACGCCGGAGCCGATCCGGTCCGCCTCACGCACCCTGAGGAGATCGTCGATGTTCTCCGGCCCCACCCGCACGATAAACCGCCGCACGCCCGCCGGCGAAACGGAACCGACGTCATAGTAGAACATATGCCAGCGTACGAGGTGCGCGACATATTCCGCGAACTCACGCGAAAAACGCAGGCGGTCAAGCATCTTCAATGCCATTCTTGCACCGACATACTCGTGCTGGTAGAACGTCGAATTCGGCCCTTCGCCGCGCTTCGCTTTCGGTTTGCCGACGTCGTGAAGGAGCGCCGCCATCCGTACCGCAAGCGAATAATCCTGCCGCGCCGCATAATCGAGAGCACGCACATTATGCTCGAAAACACTGTAGACATGGTGCTTGTTCTGTCCGATCCCGATCCCTCCGCGCAATTCCGGAAGGACAAATTCAAGGAGGCCGAGTTCTTCGAGCATAATGATCCCCTTCGCCGCGCGCGGCGACATGATGACCTTCACGAGTTCGTCGCGGATGCGTTCCTTTGCAATCACCTCGAGCCCGCGCGAGCGCTCCTCGATCGCGCGCCGCGTACCGAATTCGATTTCGAAGTCGAGCTCCGCCGCAAAGCGGACCGCGCGCATCAGACGGAGCGCGTCCTCGCCGAAACGCGCCGCAGGGTCGCCCACCGTGCGGATTGCGCGCTCGTCGAGGTCGAGCTCGCCGCCATACGGGTCTATAAGCGCTCCATCGGGCGCAAGCGCCATGGCGTTCACGGTGAAGTCGCGGCGCGAAAGATCCTCCTCAACGGTCTTTGCGAACCGCACCTCGTCGGGATGCCGCTTGTCGGTGTATTTGCCTTCGACGCGATAGGTCGTCACCTCCACCACCTTGATCCGTGGATCCTCCGACTCGGTCTTGACCCCTACCGTACCGAAATCGTTCTCGTATACGGAATCGGCAAAAAGCCCCTGGATCTCTTCGGGGGTGGCGTTCGTCGTCACATCCCAATCCTTCGGCGCCCGGCCAAGCAACATGTCGCGCACGCATCCGCCCACGAGATACGCCTCAAACCCGGCCTCAATGAGGACCTTACAGATGTCGGACACCACCTCCGGGGGCGCGGCGTCGATCTTCCGAGGCGCCTTTTTCTCCATGAATCTATTGTATGCGATTCAGGTGTCGGTGGAAAATACCACCCTATAAAAACGCCGCATCGACAGGTGTCGGTGCGGCGGAGAAAATCGGCGGGGATCGCTAGGCCTGGAGCAGAAATGATTCCACTTCCTTCAGAAGAAGCTCTTCCCCAAAGTGCTTAACGGTGAGCTGTTTCCATATTTCGTACGGAGGGATCTTCGTGTCCCACGTTATCGTTTCCCGGGTGTGCGGACCTCCCGGCAGTGATCCGTCCTTGAAGATGCCCGCGAGATTGCAAGGCGGGAACGAAAACAGGCTCTTCCTGCATGTGAACAGTTTCCTTATGAGGGGATACTTCTTCGGGAAGCTGTTGAAGGTGTGCATGCAGTAGTTGAAGACCGGCTCAATAAAGACGCCATTTCCCGCGAGGGCTTCGTGCAGCCCCGAAGAGAATGCCTCCAACTTGTCGGCCGCGGACACCAGCTGGGCTTCCATGCAATCCTTGCGGTGCGCATGAAAAAGCACGTCGCGATACGGATAGCCTTCGACCAGCCTCGGCTTCCCGTTCCTGTGCCGGTAACACCGCACCATTGCCTCGATGGCTTCGACCTCTTTCTGCTTCAACCCCTTAAGCTCGCTCTTGGTCATCATGAGCTTGTACTGCAGGGGTATGTCGCCGAGCGGCTGAAGTTCGGGGTCATCGTGGTGCCACACGATCGCACGAATGAGCGGAATCCTCAGCTCTCCGTAAAGATCAGGGAAGCGTTCCCTGATCCAAGGGAGTATCCATTCGAAGACGAGATACCATACCCGCCCCGAGTGGACATAAAGGCTCGGGCGGTACCGCATCACCTTCCGCGTCCCATAGTGATGCACCCGCCGCATATCGCTTTCCCAGCCCTCCCACGTGAGCGACAGACCGGGCCCCTCGGAAGGATGCCCGATACACTCCACAAGGAAAAGCCTCTTTTCGACCAGCGCCGAATGGCTCTCGAGCATTGCGCTTCCGGTTGCCATACCTTTTCCTCCGTCGTATTGGAATTTGCAGCGAAACTATCGCTACTCGCAGTGTACCATCCGAAAGTTATCCACAGGGTTGTGGAAAAGAATTACAAAACAAACGAAGCCGGCTGGCAACCGTCCCCTATCGCACCTCGGCACCAAACTCCTTTGCGGTAGTCTCTTCTATCTTCTTGTGCAGGATATCAACCTCCTCGTTCGTAAGCGTGCGGTCGCTTGCACGGTACGTGATGCGGTATGCATAGCTCTTCTTGTCCGCGCCGAACTTCGCATCGTTCTCGTACTGATCGATGAGCTCCACCTGCTCCACGAGATCGCCCGCGATGTCGCGCACGAGGTCGAAGTAATCATTCGGGACGAATGTTTTCGGCACAATGAACGATATGTCGCGGATCGCCGGCGGATATTTGCTCACTTCCGTGAACTTCTGCCCGAGGTTCAGTTGTTTCTTTACCCGAGGATCGTCCGACCACAGAAGCCGGATATCCGGCAATGCCATACTCACGATGGCGAGCCGCTCCAGACCGAAGCCAAACGCCCATCCGGTATAATTTTCCGGATCCACGCCGAGCTTCTTGAGCACGCTGCCCTTCACCACGCCGCAACCAACGGTCTCCACCCACTTGCCGTCCACCTCCACCTCCATTTCCAGACTGGGATCCGTGTACGGGAACGTATCTTTGTTCAAGCGGTACTTCACATCGGGACCGAATACCGCAATGGCTATATTCTTGAGCGCCTCTTCGAGCTCCGCCTGCCCGATCGTCTTCACGGCCTTGGGCGCGAGATACCAGCCGTCGATCTGGTGGAACACATTCATGTGGCGCCGGTCGATCTCGTCCTTCCGATATACTTTGCCGTAACTGAAACAGCCGACCGGCTTGTCGGCCGCGATGCGCTCCTTTACTTCCGGCTCGTTCAAATAGTAATACCACATGACCGTGGTATGGGTCCGGAGGATATTTTTTTCGTCCACATAATATGTGTCGGATTTGCTGCGCGCCGGATGGTTCTCCGGAAAATCAAAAAGGTCAAAGCTTATGCCCGCCGGAACGACCTCCGGCGTCTCTATGGTATCGAGATCTTTGAAATAATCGCTTGCGAGGATCCTTTTCACGATCTCGTGAATCGGACTGTCCGGCGTACGGGAAAGGTCCGGCATGGAAAGATAACGTCTGATACGTGCCGCCTCGGCGTCGGTCCGCTTGGCAAGCCCGGCGAGCGCCCTCTCCTGCCCATCAAGGGGAACGCGGTATTCGTGTGAAGTCATTGGGTTTATTGTACAGAAAGGTTTTCGAGATAACAATTTTCCCCTTTCACGGCGACGCCTATCCGCCCGTCACTTCGTGTGTCGGCGGCTTCTTGCCGCCCATCGCCATATTCCGCCGATGCTCCTCCGTTTCGAGCAGGCCGCATTTCTTCCACTTTTTGCCGCTGCCGCAGGGACAAGAATCGTTCCTTCCTATTTTATCGTGCCCGCCTGCGGCTGACGGGCTGCCGCCGCTTCCCTGGTTCGCCGCAACCTTCCCGGCCAACGAGAATCCCTGGGCTTGGGCCGGCGATGCCGCAACCGGCATGTCGAGAAGTTTGAAGATGTTGTTAAACACCCACCCATTGAAATTGCCCCAAAATGCCCGATAGAAACGGCTTGCCTCCTGGCGGTATTCAACGAGCGGATCGTGCTGGGCGTATGCACGGAGGCCGACGGACTCCTGGAGCGCCTCGAGGTCCTCAAGGTTCGTCATCCAGAGCATATCAAGAATGCCAAGCAATTGGTTTTTTGCGAACGGATGCGCCGCGACGAGCGCGGATTTTTCATCTAATATCTTTTTGAAATCGTCGAGTGCCGCTGCCGCATATGCAGGATCATCATCCGCCGTGTCCCCTTTGATGATATTCGCCTCCTTGAACGCCTTTATGATCTCCGCGCGGGCCGCATCGGGATTTTCCATGAACGCGGCGTTCCCCATGGCGTCAAGGTGCATCGACGCAGCGGAGGCGATCTCCTTCGTAAGATCGTCCTTGCCGAGCATTCCAAGCAGCTCCGTTCGGCGCTTGTAAACCGCGGAACGCTGCCGATTCAAGACGTCGTCGTATTCGAGGAGGTGTTTGCGGAGATCGAAGTTTGCGCCCTCCACCTTTTCCTGCGCCTGTGCGACGGCCTTCGTCACCATTCCGAGCTCGATCGGCTCGTCCTCCGGAAGGTTGAACCGCTCCATGATGCCCTTGATGCGATCGCCGCCAAAGATGCGAAGCAGATCATCGTCGAGCGAAAGATAGAACTGCGATGAGCCGGGATCGCCCTGGCGCCCCGCGCGACCGCGAAGCTGGTTGTCGATGCGCCGCGCCTCGTGACGATCCGTACCGATCACGTGGAGTCCACCAAGCTCGCGCACCTTTGCCGCCTCTTCGGGCGTCGGGGGGTTGCCGCCGAGCAGGATATCCACGCCGCGACCGGCGACGTTCGTTGCCACAGTGACGGCACCTGGACGGCCGGCCTGCGCAATGATCGCTCCTTCGCGCTCGTTATTTTTCGCATTCAGCACTTCGTGCTTGATATTCGCTTGCGCGAGCGCCGCCGAAATCGCTTCGTTCTTCGCAATGGAGGTCGTACCAAGGAGCACCGGCTGTCCTTTCTTCTGCCGCTCGCGAACATCTTTGGCGATGGCATTCAGCTTCGCCTCAAAATTCTTATAAATGAGGTCGTTCATATCCTTGCGCGCGAGCGGCCGATTCGGCGGGATCGATGTCACCTCCAAGCCATATACTTTATGGAACTCCTCGGCGGAGGTCTGCGCGGTGCCCGTCATGCCGGAAATCTTGTCGTACATGCGGAAATAGTTCTGGATGGAGATCTTCGCGTACGTGCGCGATTCCTCCTTCACCTGGACGCCCTCCTTCGCCTCGATCGCCTGATGGAGACCTGCCTGATAACGGCGGCCGACGAGAAGCCTCCCTGTAAACTCGTCCACGATGAACACCTCGCCGTTCTTCACCACATAATCTTTGTCGCGATGAAAAAGCGCGTGCGCCTTCACGCTTTCTTCAAGATAGTGCACAAGGCGGATATGCTCCGGCGCATAGATATTCTGTACGCCGATCGTTTTCTCCACTTTCTCAATGCCGGCATCCGTTATAGCGACGCTGCGCTTCTTCTCATCCACCTCGAAATCAACGTCTTTTTCGAGCCGCGAGGCCACGCGCGCGAACGTGCGGTAGAACTCGCTCGACTGCGCGTCCGGCGCGGCGATAATGAGCGGCGTACGCGCTTCATCTATTAAAATGCTGTCCACCTCGTCAATGATGGCGTAATGGTGGCCCCTTTGGGCACGATCCTCGAGCCGCTGGACAAGGTTGTCCCGGAGATAGTCGAATCCGAACTCGTGGTTCGTACCATACGTAATATCGGTCATGTACGCCTCGTGGCGCGCTACGGGCCGCAGGAATTCCTGTTGAACAAGAAAGCTTCCCGTCGTCTGCTCCTCTTTATTTATCATCGCGCCGGCGGTCGCCTCATCCTCCTGCGGAATCTTCCACTCAGGATCATAGATGAACGCACCATTGGGAACGATGCATCCGACAGTAAGTCCGAGCGCGCGATAGACCCGCCCCATCCACACCGCGTCACGACGGGCAAGATATTCGTTTACGGTAACGACATGAACGCCCTTTCCCTCAAGCGCGTTCAAATATGCCGGTGCGACCGCGGAAAGCGTCTTGCCTTCACCGGTCATCATCTCCGCGACATCGCCGCGATGGAGCGCGAGACCGCCCAAAAGCTGGACGTCGAACGGTCGCTGGTGGAGGTTGCGTTTTGCCGCCTCGCGGACGAGCGCGAATGCCTCCGGTGCCGCATCGTCGAGCGAAAGCCCTTCCATTCCTTCTTCATTCCCGTCCCGAGCCTGCACCTTCGCACGAAGCGCGAGACCGCGATCCCTCAATGCATCGTCGGAAAGCGCCGCAACCTCTTCCTCCCGCCCGTTTATATCCGCCACAATCCGCCCAAAATCGGCAAGTTGGTTCCCTTGGAATATCTTTTTAAGTCCGTCGAACATACGCCCTATTCTACAACATTTTCAAGGCTATTTCCAGGATCGGAAGTTTCGCATGCAGAAAAAAAAAGGACCCACATCGTTTCCCGGAACATTTTCATTCATGTTCCAAAAAAGGATGTGGGTCCTTTCGAGAAGACTATTTGCGCTTCTTGGTCTTCTTCGCAGCCTTTTTCTTCGGCGCGGCCTTCTTCTTCGCTTTCTTCTTTGCAGCCATTGAAATGAAGAATTTATTTTTGTAATTGGGTTGCGACGACACCAATTCTTCTCTCGAATCGGTCGACACGCTCGAGCGATCCAAGCCAAAGCAAATCTACTTAATCAGTATAACAAAACGATTTGGCGGTTTTCGTCAAAACTGTGGATAACTCGACGGCGCAGCGGGAGCGTTCATGCGACTTGAAATGAACCGAGCGAGAAAAAATATTTTTTACATGAAGCATCCGTGATGCCGTCCGGCGATATCGATGTGTCCGCGAAAATGAACGACTCCATTTCCCGTATTGCGGCGACTTGTCGCATGGCATATTCCGGATCGGCGACGCGACGAGATCTTTCGGCATAGCGCTTCGTTCCCTCATCGAACCGTTCGTCGAGCGTCACGATCCCGAACGGTGCAACGCGCATATCGGCGTAACAGCAAAGCATTTTTCCCGGGTCGCGGCCTGCAAGCGTTCCGGTCGCCATCCGGAAACCCACGGCATTGATGTAGCCAAACGTGCGGTCGGACACCCCTATTTCTCTTGCTATCGCGAGCGTCGCCTCGTGTTCATCGGTACCGTACCGATCGGCGAATTCCGCCTGCACCGATTCCCAATATGCCATTCCTTCGGGTTCGAGGAAATCCGGAAAATACGAAAGATCGAATTTCAAAATATTCCCCATGTCGTGGAGCAGGCATGCGGAAACAATTTCCCTCCGGTTGCGATGGAGGTCATCCCCCACGGGCGTCCCGCGTTCCGCAGCGTCAATGATCGAACATGCGACCGCCGCGACGCGCCGTTGATGCGCCGCGAGCGACGGCATGATTCTGAATTCGCCGTACCACTCATCCGCCGTCCTCATCGTTTTCGGCATCACCGTTCCTTTTCGGCACGGTAATGTTCGAGGTTTTTCGTTTTGTACTTTTCGATCTCTTCGCGGAGCACGTCGCGCGCGCGGTCGATCGCGACGCGCGCATCCGCAGCGGATCCTTCCGCACGAATTTCCTTTTTCGGAAGCGTAAGTGATGCGGTCACCGTGAAGATATCCTCACCCTTCTTGTGATGTTCCGTTGCGCGGGCGACCTCCACCCGGAGCGCGAGTCCACCCACCTGGACATCGTCGAACGCCTTTACGAATTTTTCCACCGAACCCATCTTTTCGTACACGTATTCCTCGAACGCAGGGGTTGCGTCGAGCGTTTTTTTGATAATGATGTTCATCCTTCTATTATAGTATCTTTATACAATCTGCACCTCCTCTTCTAATCGTATGCCGAACTTCCGGTGCACTACCTCCTTTATAAGCAATATAAGGACCGCCACATCCCAGGAAGAAGCGCCGAGCGCGTTCACGATGAAATTCGGGTGCTTCGGCGAGATCATTGCCCCACCCATACTGACGCCGCGCAAACCGCTTTCCGAAATGAGCTTTGCCGCTGCGATCACCGGAAAAGGGTCTGTTTTCACGGAAAACCGGGTCCCACGATGGGAAATTTCACCCGCGGCGACCGCCATGCGGTACTTCTGCCCCGATTTCGGATAAAGCGCCGCAAGGGGGACATTTTTGAACATGCTTCCGATGTTTGGGTATTCGAGCGGTTGGTGGACACGACGGTATTCGATCTTTTCCCGGACCCCGCGGGCAATGGCCCGCGCGTCGCCTTTCTCGAGCCGAAGAGTAACGCCGAGCACCACCTCCCCGCCGCCATTCCGCTTCTCATTCCTCTTAAAGATACTATCGCGATAGCGGAATCCGCACTGTTTGGCATTGCGTTTTACGATCTTCATCGTTCGCACATCAACGCTCCGCACCTGCACAATGCGATCTTTGATCTCTCCGCCGAAGCATCCTGCGTTGCCACGCACCGCGCCGCCGACCGTTCCCGGCAATCCCCCCGCCCATTCAAGACCGGAGAGTGAACGTTTTGTCGCAAATTTCAAAAGCTCCGCAACCGACACACCGGCACCGACTTCGACGGTCGGTTTTCTTGCACCGCCACGGACGCGGAGTGTTGCGATCATCGGACGGAGCACCAATCCTTCGAATCCTTCGTCTCCGATCAGAAGGTTCGTTCCGCCTGCAATCACCAACACCGGGATATTCCGGCGTTTCGCTTCTTTAAGCGCCCACATCATCTCACGCTCGCTCTTCGCCTCAAAAAAATATCGGGCCGGTCCCCCGATCTTATAATTGCTGTATTTCGCAAGTGATATGTTCTCTTTGAATTCCATTGGCGTGAAAAAAAGCCGCTCCGTCCAACGCTCGAACCCCGAAACCCGCCGTACCGGCGAAAGGCTCGAAAACTGGACGGAGCGGCCGTGGTGACCTCCGGTTCTGTTGTTGTTGAACGAGTGCTCAACGACCGGCTCCTTTATAAGTATAAGATATCAATATCCAAGCTCCAAATGCCGAATCCCGTAAAAACCAAAACCGCCCTTTCGGGCGGTCCGGCCAACAGAATCGTGTGGGATATGCCTCGGTCGATATCATCGTCGAGGTATACTCGCGCCTCGTTCATTGACACTTTAGCATAAATCGTGATTTTGCACAAGAAAGGGCCTAGCCAATGCTTGCCGTGACCGACGGCGCATCCTTTTTCTTGAACACAAAATACTTATATCCGATGAAGTTCCACATAAACGATGCCGCGATGCCCGCGAGCGGCGCAACGATATCCACCCAAAGGGTCGAGACCGGACCCATGACCTTCACGCCCGTCGCCACGCCGACATTGATCACCCAGCCGACAATCGCGATGCCGTAAAACTCGGTCACCTTTCCGGCATTATTCTTCCCTTCCGCGTCGTTGAATGTCCAATTCTTGTTCCAAAAATAGCTGTTCGTTGTTGCGCACAGGAACGATATCGCCTTGAACACCGCAAAGAGCGCCGTTCCGGGAAGCGTCCCGAGGAGGAACGCTTCGAGATTGAAAACGCCGACATCAATGAAGCTATTGAGAGTGCCTACTGCAGCAAACTGGGCGAATTGGTATACACTCTTCCACGCTTTGGAGAGCAGCGATGCGATCCAGAGTGCGAAGGGAGCGAAGAGCGTGAAGAACACGAAGATGCCGGCCCGGAGGGCAAGCGTAAGATGCATCCTCGGAAGAGTGTTCGCAAGGATCGGCTGGATGAGCAGGCCGACGCCCGCGCCGACGACAAGGATGGGGGAAATATCCTTTTTTTTCATCAGGCTTTAAGATGCTTCTTTGTGTGATTATTGGAGCGCATAGGTCACCGTCACCATATCGGTAACATCCTCCGAGCCCACCTGGATCGTCGGCGTAACCGAAGAATTTGCGGCTGTTCCAGCCGCCATTGCATACATCGTGCGCGGTGCCGGGACATAATTGTTCTCCGTGACGTTCACCACTGCGCCAAGCGGCTCTCCCGCCGCGGCCGCCATCTGTGCCGCTTCCTTCTGTGCATTCGCAAGCGCATCCGCACGGGCAACGGCAAGAACTTGAACCTGCGACTCGTTGCTGAACGTGAAGTCCACGCTGCCGATCTGGTTCACGCCGAGCGGCGCGAGTCCGCCGATCACCGATGCCACCTTCGTAAGATCGCGGATCTTCGCCTGCACCGACTGCGTAAGCGTGTAACCATTGATCACGCCCTGGACCCCGTTCTGCGGATACTGATAGTTCGGCTGAAGGTCATACGATACCGTCTGAATATCGCTCGATGCGATCCCCTGCTGCCCAAGAAACTGCATAACGGAATTCATCTTCGTATTGTTGTTGTCGGACAGCGCCTGAGGGTTCTGCCCCTGCGTCACGACCGAGAACGTGAATTCCGCAAGATCCGGCGTCGCCGTCGTTTTGCCTTGCGCGCTCACTGTCACCGTACGTGCCGGCGCGAGCGACCGACCGTATTGCCCGAGAACCGGTAAACCGAGGATCACCCCGAAAATGACGATCGCAGCGATCATCGCATCAAGGAGTATCCAAAACCAAAGCTTTGCTTCGTTCATGAATGATTTATTATTTTTTTGAAATCTTCGGCCTTGAGGCTCGCCCCTCCCACAAGCGCGCCGTTTATATCTTCTGATTGTACATACCCCCCTACATCGGCTCCATTCACCGACCCTCCGTAAAGCACCTTAGTCACGCCGGTCTCGGCTTTTATGAACCGCGCAATTGCCGCAGCATCCAAGGGATTGTCGTTCTTTCCCGAGCCGATCGCCCAGATGGGTTCATAGGCAATCACGACGCGACCCCTGTCCGCTCTGCCTTTTGATGCTCCCTTTAAACCATACGCAAGCTGGCGCGCAAGGTAACGCTTTGCGGCAGCGATCCCTTTTTTGCGAACCTCCCGAGGTTCGCCGATGCACATGATCGGCGTAAGTCCCCCTCCGAGCGCCGCACGGATCTTCTTGTTGACGATCTCGTCGGTCTCGCCGAACCAGCGCCGGCGTTCCGAGTGCCCGATGATCGCATATCGCACCCCGAGCCCATGGAACATCTTGGGTCCCACGCCGCCCGTAAAAGCACCTTCATTTTCCCAGAATACGTCCTGTGCACCGAGAGCGAAGTTCGACGGCAACGCTTTCTCCTTTTCCGCCTCTGCCATGCGTGCGCCTGCTCCTTGAAGGTAGATCGCCGGCGGGCATACGATCACGTCGTTGTGCGGCGATCCCGCCGCAAGCCGCATTGTCGCATCAAAAAGGCGCCGCGCTTCCGCAGCGGTACGCGGGTGCTCTTTCCAGTTCGCCACAATCGTTTTGCGGGAAACCATATCATTTATTATATCCCATCTCGTCGGACCTTGCGCCGTCACGGAGACGGGAAAGCGGAAAAGCGACGCTCTTGGGCACGATATATCCGTGTTTCGTGGTCTTACGGGGATAAAGATCTCCGACGGCGCCCCGCCTCACGACCTCTCTTTTGTCCACGTGCATTCCGGGACGCCGGGAAGCGAGCGTCACCGACGGATCCGCAAGATATTCAACGCACCAGCACGGCACCTTCTTCAATCCGAGGATGCGTGCCGCAGCACGCCGGTGATGTCCGTCCAGGATCGTCTTCGACGATGCGTCGATAAGGATCGGGCGCGTGAACGTCCCCGACCGCACAAGTTCCCAGAGCACGATAATCACGCCCAACGCCCCGATGCGTTCATGACTCAAAAGTTCATTGGGATCCATAAGCATGAGCTTCGCGGCCGCCATTTTATGATTATATCATTTGAATCTACCTTTTTTTCCAGTGATGCTATTTTTTTAAAAAGAGCCTTCGACGCAATAGAAATATCGCGCCGAAGGCTCAAAAACCGAAGATCACTTACGGACAGCGGCAAAACGGGAATTAGATTCCCACATATCACCGCCATTCCTGTTTCCTCCCATGCTCAGCCCCCTGCCAACCATCCCATACACTGGCAAGTTTTCATCCTCGAGAGATGGCGCCCATCCCTGGCTGCCATAGGTGGAACCAAGAGCAACAATGGGAAATTTGACCTGTTCTTGAGGATAAGCCGCGCCGAATGCGAGGAGTTCAATCGTTTCAGCGGGGCGAAGATTCATTTTCCCGAGTTCACTCAACGCTTCTTCGCTACGCACTTCGCGATTGAAGCATACGAGCACTATCCTTACCTTCGCCACACCATGCCGATCCGAAGGGTGGGGATTATTTTTTACGCCAACCTCATTCATCCAATCGAGCGCTAGCCAATTGTATTTCCCAGCCTCCACCAAATCTTCCACGGTCCCGTCGTAGTCGACCACGACCGGAAACGAGGCGGCCGATACCTCGGCCTGCGGCTCCTCCTGATCCTCAAATGTAAATCTTGGACGGATAGGTGATGGCGATGGCGATTGCGACGTGCGAGGAATTTCGTTCGGCGTCGATTTTTCATGCCGAATTCCATGGATGATAAGGAATGAAGCGAAGAGCACGATGAATATCCATATCCATATCCCCTTTCTCGAATCATCGGAACCGTATTTTAATGACGATGACGAAGGAACGGAATAGGAATAATCCCCTCCGCTGTCTTGTTCCGCGTCCGTCCCCCTATCGCCGGATGAACTTTCTTTCTTTTGAGAATTGCCGCCCAGAAACGACCTGTTCCCGGAGTCTACGCGCTGTTGATGGTGATATGCCCGATCCTTAATCCTTTCTTCCTCACTTTCAGGTATTGGTATGGCACATCGTACGATGTCGGTCAGTTCATGTTTTTGGGCTCCCCAAAAACCTTCATTGCTTGCCTCCTTCTGACCCTCGCGGCTGGCCTTGCTGTGGCTGTCGTTATGGTCGTCGTCAAACATGGGAAATCCGAACAAACCCGGCATATTGTCACTCCTCTCTCATTTCAAAAACGAAACCTTCAATATCCTTCTTCAATTGTGAATAGTGATCCATAAGAATCACTCTTTCTTTATATTTTTTAACAATATTTCATA
>DAHVRZ010000011.1 GCA_027324805.1 Candidatus Parcubacteria bacterium | reverse complement strand
TGTCAATGACAAGGCTCGGGAAACGTTCCTGCCACCGTCGGTTAAAACTTTCGATCGCTTCCATATAGTTGCTTTTGTAGTATAAGGCATTCGTATTCTTACTTATGTCTCCCCTCACCCTCTCCTTTATTACCTTGAAATCGCACCGGACAAAAATGAATTGGTCGGGCACAATAATATCTCCAGTTCGCATGCATCTCGAAATTTCCCGCAAGAAGTTGCTTCGTATGTCGATGCCTTCCGAGATGTAAAGGGCAACGACGTGTGCCGCCATGGAAACGAAACTTCTATCTAATAAAACAAGACCGTCGCCGGATGATTCGTTTAGATATTTTAGACGGCGCTTTTCTGCATCCAAATATTTTTTTTGAATACCCCATGCGTCTTCTTCCGGAAGAACGCCCATAAGAAATTCGCCGTGTTCAGGAACGATACGACCCCCTCCCGCGTTGTGTAGTTTTTCTATAAGCGATGTTTTTCCGGCAAATACGTTGCCGTCAAATGCAATAATCATAATCATAAAAACGGTTCCGCCTAATCATCTACTGACCCTGCGGAACCGTAAGAAGATCCCAAACATACTACCATAATCAACCATGGTACACTTCACGCACCGCTCGTTCGCCTCCATGCTCTGCGACGAAAGAAGCGATATCGGCATACAGGACTTCGATCTCGCCGGAGATGACACAAAACGCTCTGATAAATTCGGCGTTATGGGTGGGATCGCCAACCAGTTGCACCGCTCCCGTTTTCGCGCACGCGATGCTCGATCGAAAATATTCAAGCAACAGCTTCATCGCCCGGAGTTTCTTTCCATTGAACGCCGCGTATCGATCCTTTAGGAGGTTCGCGAATTTACGATCGTGCCGTTCTGCCAAAACGCGCAGAAGTTCTCCTACGGTGCAATGGTACTCAAAGTTATAGGCCACCCCTTTCAAATTCAAACAGAACATCCGCTTGAACTCGCCAAGTAATCGGCCGACTTCTTCGTGTACGAACCGGTATCCGTAAGTGATTTCGTCGTATTTCAAGTCAGAAAGCATGAGTTGGGTCGCAATGAGTTGTTTGTGGAGGGCGGAATTTGGAATGACCCTGACGGGCTCCAAGATCACGCCCAGACGAAACAGCTTCCCGATGCCGAATAGATAATCCACGTTAGATCGAATGGCATCTAAAGTGGAATACGGCTCGAACGTAATGTATCCTATGTGGATATTCACGCCCATCTGATCGAACACTCGTTTAATGCTTGTATATGCATCGGGCTGAACGCGCTTGCGATATACTGCCAAGCTTGACTCAACGTGATTTTCGACGCCAAGAAAAACTCTGACGAGGCCGGCCCGTACAAGCGCGACGAGAACGTTTTCGCTGATGAACGGCTCGGTTCTCAGGTATATGTAGAACCTGACATCGAGCCGTCGCCTCCCTATCTCTTCAGCAAAACGGAGAATACGCTCGTCATCTCCTTTGTTACTCCAAAAGCAGCTATCATTAAAGATGAACAGCGTTTTCCCCATCGTTTTGTTGAGACGTTCCATCTCATCAACCACAAGCACGGGATCGCGGATCGCGAGCGAGTATTTCGACGCGCCCGTTTGTCGCATGCTCGGAATGTGGCAGAAACTGCAGTTGAAGAGGCATCCGCGAGATGCTTCGATGTTCACGTACTGACCGTCTTCCTCGATATCTCTCGCGGGGAAAGGCAGATCGTTCAGCGAAATTGCGAAGGTAAGGGGCGTGTGTGGTCCCACGCATCCAGTACTCGGATTCCGGGACATGCTCCCGGGGGAAAGAAAATCCCAGGAATCAAGACTCGCATTCATCGAGTCGAGTAACGCCGATGCGGATTTTTCAAGCTGGTCGACAAAGACACCGTCCAGCCATTTCAGATCCGCCATCATTCCTTGAGCATTCAATTTTGCGAATGGACCGCAAAGAAATACGCGGCTGACCAGATGATTCTTTTTGAGATTTTCGAGAAATATAAGCATCTCCCGAAAATCCTTGAAGTTTGGCTTCGCGATGACAATAGTGCGAGTCGCGGGGCCACAGAGAACTTTCATACCGCCGCGGATCCCACTCCCGTCAAAAAGACGCATATCCACCCGAAACCCTTGGAATCGGAGGTATGCTGCCAACGAGCCGATACTTACGGATCCCACGGACTGTGAATTGAGCGTCCGAGAAAACACCAATGAAATTTGGGTCGAATCCTTACGGATCGCATGCATACAGCCACCTCCCTCTTATTTGATTTTTGGTACCGCTGGTAATGTTATAAGCTAAAAAGCATAGTCGGTCAATCAGCGACATTATCCGTCACTCCTGTGCAGCATCACGGTTTTCTTCTTTTTTATTTCATTGCCGCCAAAGAGGTGTCGCAAATATATTGCCAGACCACGATACGCAGACGCGCCATGGATCATGTAAGCAATGAACGATCCGCCTATCAACGCATCCAGCGCCTTATGCTCGTTGGGGGCATCGTCCATTGGCACATCTATCTCCCGGATCGATTGATATGCCAAAAAACTAGGGACGATAACGAATAACGCCGATCCCAGAATGCTCGCCGACAAACACCATGGATTTAAGGTGGCGATAGATAAAATTAAAAGCAAGAACATGAGCGTTGGTCCGACGATCCAATACAGGGCGTGGAAAAATAACTTTGTCGCAAGAAAATATAATCGCATTTTCCCCCTTAGAGTATGTTGTTTCTGTTTCAAGAGTCGCTTGGCATACTCGTAGGATTGAAGGGGACCCATGTACCAATTGGATTGCTGTTCATAGAGCGACCGTACGCCGTCGGGCGATTCGGAAACATCAAAGAAGGGAACCGGAACGATCGGCTCCTGTGCATCGCTCAACTGTAACCCCAATATCGCGTCCTCATTGTGCATCTTTTCATTAAATCCCCCGACCTCCTCGAAAATTCCCTTCGTAAAAAATAATCCGTGGCCAATGCAATAGTTGAATGGGTAATCAAATCTTGCATTCTCTCGATAAAAGCGGGGCTGTTTTTTCGCGTTATATATCTCGAAGCCGAGAGCCCAACGCGTTTGCCATAGAGCCGCGGATAATAATATCTTTGAATGCCTAACCCTCCCCAGTATCGAGGCGTTCCCAAGGTAACATCCGTATTGCTGAAAGACTCTACGCTTATCCTTATCAAAATTGCAGACGATCCAGTCCAGCGTTTCCTTCTCCGGTCGCGAATCAGCGTTATATATTCCGATTAGATCAGAGTCACAGATTGCCGTATCGCCTTCAATTAACCCATGAATAGCGTAATTAATTTGATGTGCCATCTTGCCATCGCTGAAGGGAGAATGAAAATGAAGGATGCGTTTATCCCCTACCGCAATTTTTTTAGCAAGATCAATGGTTGCCGATGACCCGTTTAATTCTTTTTCCCGTTCCGTGGTGACTATCACCAGAAAAACGTTTTTCCTCTTGGACAAGAATGTCTTGATAAAATATGCCACTGTCTTTTCCAGAATGTCCGCTTCGGCGAGGACGGGAATAATCAAATAAATTCTCCCGCTGTTTTTAACGATCTCGTATCGAGGACGCTCTCGCTTAATCCAGCGAACGGAGTTAAAAACGCGATAGCACCAAGACAGTGCTTCGTAAAAGAAGCCCGCTGCGAATACGATTACTAAGAGGTCAATGATGGACCGATACATATTATTTAAAGAGATAGGGGTGCATCATTTGAGACGCACCCCTTTGTTCGAGTTTTTGAGGCCAACGCGCTCTACGAGTTCCTCCAGGGAGAAAAACATTAGCGCCTGCTGAACCGCAAAGATCTGCCTCTCCGCACAATGTACGAAGCTTGGGACAACCGGGGCCCCATCACAGCCAAATAATTGGCGGATGGCGTGCTTCAATGAATACATCTTTCGCTGCACATTGTCGCCGGTAACCAGGAAGCAGTGCGACGGGCCCGACGTCATATATTCCACAAGCTGACGTTCCCACTCTTCGGTGAAAAAATACGGATACATCTTCCGTACCAATCTTTCATCGAAGGTGATGTCCTTATGGGCCACAATGGTGCACCCCGCATTTCGGATGAGATATTCGACCATCTTCCGAATGCCTAGACGTACACCGTCCGGCTTTATGGAGAGAAAAGTGAAATCGCGCAGGAGTTGAAGCCTTCTGTCATTTGGGATGGGGTCGATGATGCCTCCCCAATACCGTTTTTCCCCATTGATACAGATAAACTCCCTCTCCCCCTCTTTCTGAATTACGCCCTCTGCATCGCGTCCCGTGTAAAAGGTTTCGACGGTGCCATCATCCCGCTTGATTACCTGGACGAGGCGGCCTTTGCCATCGATCATTCCGTGTCCAATTCCCTTCATGCTGCGTCCTCCAGTCTGCGAGTTGATTCTAAAATTTCCCGCTTACTAATAACAGTATATAATAAAAACGGGGCGCTGTCCAGTTCTCGTGCAAAACGAATATATTAGCGACAATTTCTGTTTTCTAAAACTGTATTGGGCTAACCCTTTATGACTAACGGCTTGATTTTTAACATTTTCCAAATCAGTCTCTATCCGACGCTCGGCACGAGCCATTTCGCCTCGGCGCGCTTCCGATCGAAGAAGAGCCACAGGATGACAATGCCCACTTTGCCTTTGAATGCGCGGATGAAATCCCTCTGGCTTGGGGTAAGAGCGGGAGTATGGCCCTTCACTCTCTCGCCTTTCACCTCGACAAAATAGAACGGCTCCTTGAAACGTGAATTCGCTTTTGGCACGCAGAAGAAATCCACGCGCAACGGGAATGATGTACATTGTCGTAGCACGTCGAGCTGTTTGGGCGAAAGACGAGGAAAGCGTTTTACTACATACCCCTTGTAGACGTCAAAAAGGATGTCTTTTTCCAACTGCTCTATCTTTTTTCTATAGAGAGGATTTCTCATCAACTGCCAGTACAGCTCGATCTTTTCTGGCGACGTCCATACCATATGCAATTTGTCGGCAAAACGTACTTGCTCCCATCTAACCTCAAGGGTTCTCAACATTGGCCGGGAAAAACTCTGATTGGTGCGTATGCGCTTGATGAGCATATTCCAGCGGCTCGACATCGGCTTGAAATACCCATCCCTCAAAAGACCAAGAAGGCTAAATCCCTTTTTGTAACGCCTTTCGTACATCTTGAGCATCTCGAGATACAACCGATCCCATGCTTCTTGGATAAGCGTCGTCGGTTCATACACCTGAAAGGTTCTTGCCAATATCGGATGCGCGATCCCCCGCTCGCAAGCTGCACCGAAGGTCTGCACTGCAGATTCATTGAATATGCCGTCGCTATCATCATCATTCAGCGAAAAGAAAGAGTATTCATACGACTCTTCCTTTTCCACTTCATATTTTTGCGATTTTCCGCGCACGGCCGAACGGCGTTTTTGAGAGGATCCCATGGGAATCAGTAAGGTGCACCGACAACGGACGACACGTCGCTGAAATATCGGTCGTCCGGGGCGCAGTTGGTGAGTTCGTTATCGAGAGCGTCGAACTGCTCAGTCAGTTTGTTCTGCCACTGCACATTCAGATCGCTCATCTGTTTGTCGCAGACCGGTAGCGGATTGGTGGAATAACATGAGTCGAGACTCCCCCGGGCAGCCTGCCATTGAGCGAACCACGTCAGGTATATTTGATTTGCCTGCGTGACGAGCGCCTCCTTCTGCGCCGTACATTGGGCGGCGTTGTATGCGTCTACGCTGGAGGTTGCGCTTTGGGATGATGTCGAGGTCGGTTGCTGTTGTGTGGTCGTGGAAGTTGTAGAAGGCGGGGTAATCGGGTTTTCCGTCACCGTGCCGCTGTCGGTGATGTTGAGACCGGGAGATGAATAGCTGAAGGGGTGGCTGCCTGGCACGCCCGTGGCATTGAACGTTGCGATTGCCACTCCGTTAGCGTCCGTCGTTGCCGCATGGCTTTGCCCTCCATAGGTTATCGTGAGCGGTATGCCGGACATCGGGAACCAGCTTTCAGTACAATTGCATTTCGGATCGGGAGCCGGCGATGATTCGTACTGCGTGAGCCTCCCCGCGATCGTAAATTGGAAACTGCTTGTCGCCATTACCTTCTGCGTCTGAAGGTTATATACACTATCGGGACTGTTCAACCATTCTGACCGCGCATCTGAATCCAGCGCGAATTGGTTCGAGACCATATATTGGCCTGTCGGTGTCCAGGTGGGAGCCGGAGACGCTTGCACCACCTGCGGCGCGGTTTGTTGTAACTGGGTCAGCGTCGGCGAGGGAGTATAGGTGCTCGTGGGAGTACTGGTCGCCTGCGTGATGGTTGATGATGCGATTTCTGACTGAATAGAATCCTGCTTTGCGTTTAGCGCGGCAAGTTGTTGCTCAAGCTGTGCCACCTCCTGCACAAGCAGACTGATGAGTTGCTGCAAGGCGCTCGTATAGACGGTTTGTAGGTTTGTGGCAGTCTGCGCGAACGCGAACGTGGGAACAATAAAGAAAGCTGCGATGATAAACGATATTAATTTTTTCATGATATTGAGTTGTTATTTATTCGAAAAAAATACCGGCCTTTGATAGCCGGCACGAAGACTCATGAGACACTGAACCCCGTGCCAGCTGGCCTTGCGGCCCATAGCCCTTTCGAGCTATGACCCAACGAAGAGTCGCTGAACGCGGGGTTCAGTATCTTCGTTGGGTTAAGTGAGCCATGCCTTTTACGGTTTAGGCTCCGGAGCTTGCGCCCCGTCATATTCAGTTATGGATTAAGTGTAGCGCCGAGATGTACGAAAAAGCAACAAGCGTCTTAAAGTTTTACCTTCGCAATTATGCACAATTATCCATTTACTTTTGAGATTTGAAGAGTATAGTCAAAGCAGGGACAAGATTAAAAGAGCATAGGACTTTTCCTGCGACACCTCGTCGGCTTTATGCCGTTACTCGGAGGTGCGCAGCCACGAAGCAAGTAGGAACGAGAACGACCAATGACGAAAAGAAGTTAAGGCTACCGGACTTATTCGGTGCCGCTTCTGATTAAGGCATGGTTATTTTTTTAGGGGCGGGCACCATAGACGGTGCCCGCCCTTTTTTAATCCCCCGAACCGGGATGGTCGGTCGGTTCGAAAAAAATAATAAAAAGATGGATAAGGATAAAACTATCAATGAAGCCATTTCGGGAAAGATTAAGGCGCTTAAAGACGAACGGGAAGCAAAGAAAAAACTGAATAGGCAGGCACGCAATCGTCGCTACTATCTTAAGCACCAAAGCGAACTCAAAAAACGAGCGCGAGACACGTACTACCAGTTGCGCGAGGGAAAGGATGCGTCAAATGAATCAGCCGAATCGGATCTTAAAATATCGACTGAAGAGACTGAAACATCTAGAGAATCCGAACATAAAGACGGGAAAGTGAGCGTCATAGTTCCCGTGATGGTTGCCGCAGCAACCGTAGGAATTGCCATTGCCGCCACACAGCGCAACCAGAAACGGCAATCAGCGGCGACAGTAACCCCCGATCAAGACACGTTCCCGTTTGATATGGGTGGCGGAAGAATAATTCAGATTAAGAAATCGTAAGGTAAAAATCGTTGGGGGCGGTTTAGTAAGTCGGCGGAAAAATGATATCAAATGAGGCGCTGCAAGAATTTATGGCGATATGGCGCAAGGAAAGCGGGATCGAAATTCCAGAAAGTGAAGCTATGCGACTAGCATCAGAACTTCTCAAAATGTTTGACCATATCTATAGACCCATCAAAAAGGAATGGGCGTCTGAAAGTTATGCATTTGATGCGTTCCCAAAAAAAGATTAAACTGAGCATGTTCATCCAGCTCGTACAACTTAATGCCAAAGAGTATTTTTATTGCGATACTGCCCTTAAAGGGGCGGCTGCCAGTATCGCGCTACTCTTTGGAGCAAGCGGGTTGGATGAACCGGCCGCCCCTTTAAGTTGCAAAAATGGCACATCAAGACGAAATTAAATATATCGCCTACTCCCGTAAGAGCACGGAAAGCGAGGACCGGCAAATGCTCTCTCTCGATGACCAAAAGCGCGAAATCGAGGAAATGGAGCGCAACGACAAGCTTAAAATTGTCGAAAAACATCTCGGGAGTGAAGGTGGCGAAAGCAAAACCGCTCATAAGCGCGGCCGCCCTATTTTCAATCATGTGATGCAGCAGATCGAGGCCGGTAAGGCGAACGGCCTCATTGTATGGCACCCAAACCGCATCGCGCGCAACGCTTTTGATGGCGGACTCGTCATCACGCTCATGGACGAAGGGAAGCTCCTCGAGATCAGGACACCTCATCGCGTCTACCATAATACGCCCGACGACAAATTCTTTTTACAACTCGAATTCGGCATGGCGAAGAAATCGTCCGACGATAGCGGCGTAGCCGTGAAGCGTGGTCTTAAAACCAAGACGGAATTGGGCTGGTATCCGAGCCGAGCGCCGCTCGGCTATCTGAATACGAAGATCATGGATCGCGGCTCGAACGAAATATACGAGGATCCGGAGCGCTTTGAGATAGTGAAACGGATGTGGCAGATGATGCTAACCGGCAACTATACGCCCCCGAGAATCCTCCAGATTGCGAATGAAGAATGGGGCCTGCGGACACGGCCCAAGCGGAAGACGGGCGGCTTCCCCCTCTCACGCAGTAGCATCTACGAGATTTTCACTAATCCCTTCTATTACGGTTGGTTCGAATATAACGGCCAACTCTATAAGGGCAATCATAAACCGATGGTCACGCCCAATGAGTTTGACCTTGTACAAAAACTTCTCGGAAGAGACGGACGGCCTCGTCCGAAGACTCATCGTTTCGCATTCACAGGACTCATGCGTTGCGGCAACTGCGGCGGCATGATCACTGCCGAAGAAAAGCTGAAACATCAAAAGAACGGCAACATTCATCACTACGTGTATTACCGTTGCGCTAAGCGCAAGGACGAGCACTGTCCGGAGAAAATGGTAAAACTCGAAGATCTTTCAGCGCAGATCGATGAGATCATCGGCACACTCACCATTTCCGAGCGGCTCCAGACTTGGGCGATCAAATACCTTCACGAAGTACGGACGGATGAAGCCACGAGCAACCAGGATATCCTCGAGAGTAAACAAAAGGCGCTGGCACGCATTACGAACCAATTACAGAATCTCGTCTTGAAGTATACAGCGCCGGAGAACGCCAACGAGGAGATCTTCACTGCAGCGGAACTGCAAAGCGCCAAGACGGCCCTACTGCGCCAAAAAGCGACCCTGGAGGATGATCTTAAGACGCAAGGAAAGGAAATTGAGCAATGGATCGAGTTGACCGAGCGTACGTTCAATTTTGCCCGCTATGCCCGCGCGTGGTTCGCAAACGGCGACATGGACACGAAGCGCGCCGTATTCAGTGCACTCGGTTCACACCTCGTGCTCAGTAGCCGAAAAATCGCGATAGAATTGCATCCGTACTACAAAATCATCGCCGAAAAGCGCGATCTCGCAGAACGCGAAATTGAGGAGGTTAGAACCTCTGAAAAGATAGATGGAATGCCTTCAACCGCAGTTTTTCGGACAAAATGTCCGGTACTGCGCGGCCGGCCGGACTTGAACCGGTAACCCCCGCCGTGACAGGGCGGTGCTCTAACCAGATTGAGCTACGGCCGCAAACGTACCCTGAAGATTCTATCTTACTCCTCCAGTAATTTCAAGAATTCTTTTTCGTCGATGATCTTCACACCGAGCTTCTTTGCCTTATCGCGCTTCGAACCCGGCACGGCACCGGCCACAAGATAATCCGTCTTCTTACCCACCGATTCCGATGCATCTCCGCCGAGGGCGCGGATTCTCTCCTTCGCCGCCTCCCGGTCCATGGATTCGAGCGTTCCCGTAAGGACAAAGGTCTTTCCGGAAAGCTTTCCTTCGCCGGCCGCGCTGCCATGAGCACCGGATTTCGCGGCATGCGGAACGGCACCGACGGTCACGCCCGCCTTTTCAAACCGTTCGAGGAGCGAAACCGAACGCGACTCACGAAACCAATCATAAATGCTCTTGGCGACGATGGGCCCTATGTCCGGCACTTCCCGGAGATCGTCCATGGACATTTTTCTGAACGTTCGCGCGACATCGCCTATTTTCACTTCTCCTTCGCGTTGCGGAACGTCGAGCGTCTTTGCGAGCGTCGCCGCCGTCTCCTCTCCGACGTGCAGAATACCAAGGCTGTAGAGGAATCGCGGAAGGGTCACATGGCGCTTTGCCGCAATTTCGTCCACGAGATTTTCCGCGGATTTCTCGCCGAACCGCTCGAGCGCGGCGATGTCCCCTTTCTGCAGTTCGAAGATATCCGCTGCGTCGGAGATGAGCCCCTCGTCGAGGAATTTGTCGATGATCTTCGGCCCAAGCCCTTCTATATTGAACGCCGCGCGCGAGGCGAAATGATAGAGGGCTTCGCGATGCTGAGCGGCACAGGTCTTCGACGAACAACGGGAGATGGCCCCTTCGCGCACGACCGGCGATCCATCCACGGGGCACCGCGCGGGCATTTTGAACGCGCGCTCATGTCCGGTGCGCAGGTCGGGGAGGACTTCCGTGACCTGAGGGATCACATCCCCCGCGCGCTGGACGATCACCGTATCGCCGATCTTCAATCCGAGCCGTTCGATCTCGTCGGCATTATGGAGCGATGCATGGGTGATCGTGACGCCGCCGACGTTCACCGGGCGCATCACGGCGACCGGCGTCAGGGCTCCCGTTCGGCCCACCTGCACCTTGATGTCTTCGACGACGGTCGTCGCCTCGCGCGGCGAGAACTTGTAGGCGATCCCGGCACGGGGCGCCTTACCGATAACCCCCGCCTCGGCAAACACCTTATTATCGTTTACAAAAATGACCGTGCCGTCGATCTCATACGGCAATCCTTCGCGCCGCACAGGCTCCGCCCAATAATCACGGAACGCCATCGCATCCGCAAGCGTCTTCGCCGGCCGGCAATCGGGATTCGTTTTGAACCCGAGCGCGGCAAGCAAAAGATGCTCCTCTTCGTGCGCCTTCTGTCCCACCTCGCCAACGATATCATACTGGAACGAATCGAGCCGCCGGCTCGCGGTCACCTTCGGATCGAGCTGGCGGATCGAACCTGCCGCGACGTTGCGCGGATTGGCATAGGTCTTGCCGCCCGTTTTCTCAAGCTCGCGGTTGATCTTCGCAAATTCTTTCTTTGTTAAAAACACTTCGCCGCGGACGACGAGATGGGTGGGTGCGAGATTGTATTCTTTCGGATCAAGGCCCGCCTTCTTCAAATACGTCGCGGCGGTCTCTGCATCGTTCAGTCGAAGAGGGATCGCCTCAACGGTCCGTAGGTTCTGCGTCACATCCTCGCCGACAAGACCGTCGCCGCGCGTCGAACCGCGCACAAAAACGCCGCGCTCATATTCGAGCTCGATCGCGAGCCCGTCGATCTTGAGTTCGCAATAGAACGGCGCGGAACCGGGACCGTGCCTGCGGGGTCCGCCCGTACGCTCGATATCCCGGCCGAGGAAGTCATCGAGCCGCGCAAGCCATGCCGTTACGTCCTTTTCCGAGAATGCGTCATTCAACGACGTCATCCGATCGGTATGACGCACTTTGGCGAATTGCTTGAGCGGCTTTCCCGCAACACGCTGGGTCGGCGAATCGGACGTCACAAACTCGGGCCATTCGGCTTCAAGATCGAACAGCTCTTTTTTGAGCGAATCGAGTGCCGAATCCGGAATAGCGGACCGGTTGAGAACATGATAATCGTAGCGGTACTTGTTGATTTCGCGCTTCAGTTTCTCGATTCGTTCATGTGCACGCGCTTTTTCGGCTGCGCCTTTCGTCTCCGGCATTTACGGATCGGTGGAGGTTGAACCTTGGAGGGATACCGCAAACGCACGCCGCGTCCCCGCCGATGCGCCGACCGAGATCGCGCTCGCCGTCGTCGTCGTGTTCGAACAGTCGGAGACCGTAACGCCGTCTGCCTCGTAGCATGTGCTCGTCACTGTGGCGCCGTCCGCCGCAAACGTGGGCGGAGGAGGAGGACCATTGAGACAACGCGAAGGCGAATCGATCCCGCAGTAATAGCTGAACAGCGTCCACTCGACGCCGGAATCCGCGGCGAAAAGCGCCTGCGCAGAATGTTCGGCATCATTGGACGCACGAAGCTGGTAAAGGGTGAGAAGCCCCGCGATCGTCGTTGCGCCAAGAATCACTCCGCCGAGGGAAAGGACGGCGATGAGCATGGCTTGTCCGGAACGGGTACCGGTTTTGATTGTTGCGACGGGCCTAATGGTCATAAATATCTCTTTCTTATTATTATACGTCCCCCGCGGTTCTATAAAAAGCACAAACACCAGACGCATAGCGGCTGGTGTTATAGATAAAGATAGAGGGAACAGGGAACAAGATGGATATTTAAGGAGACAAAGAGCAAAGGTGCCCCGGAGGAAACGATACGGAACAAGGCGTAAGGTTTCCTCCAGAGCTTCTCGGAGAGAACAAAGAGCGGAGGCAGCTACCGCGTCGCGAAGAGGGCGAGTGTATGATCCCCTCAAGCGGTAAAACGCAACCTGCGCTTCTGAATGAAATATAGTTTTATAAATCCGTTTTGTCAAGGTCGTCGGAAAGGCCGTGTAAGGGCCTTTCCGACGGGTAAGGGCCGTCTTGACGCCTTGGAAGGCGTCCGTCCGGCAGTTAGTGCACGCGACCATCCATGCTTTCCTCCAAGCGCAGGTTATGCGCTCCGGCAAGTGCGCTCGACGCGGTCTTGGCAACCACCGCCCCGATGGCAACGAATCGCCACCGTCCGCCCCGACGGTACACGCGGCGGCTCAGCTCTTCGATGCCGGCATCCAGTGCAACATTCGCGGTCGTTGCCGCGAATGCATTCCTGGCGCCGAAACATCGCGCCCAGCCGTCTTCCGTCAACGCCGGATAGCGTCGCAGCCCCCGCTCCGTGGTCCAGCCATCAAACCACGTCGCACCGGCGAAGGTCCCCTGAGACATCAGATAGAAGAAGTCGATTTTCCTCGACTCCCCTTTCCGAGAGGTCTCCGGACGATCTTGCCGGTGCGGCAGGAACCGCAGTTGCGCGGCGGCCGGTCCCGTTTGACCGAGAAGGCACACCGCCGTGAGGAAACACAGACGTGCGATCGCAAATCGCATACATACACTCCTTTTATTGTTTTGGTGTTACGCGATACCACCACCGCGACAGCAGCAGCATCGCGGAAAAATTGTATCATAAATATTTTGATCTGTCCATAAAAATACTTGACGTGCCGCGACGTGGGGCGCTATGCTGACCTCGGAACCACGACAAATCCGGTTTCTCCCATCCCAATTATCCAAGGAGGCAAAGTGGCAACTATAGAAATGTCCTCACCGCTCGCCGCCGTGCGGCAAAGGATCAACGATCTGAACCTCGATCCGGTGATCAAGATGGCCAAAGCTCGCTTCGAGGGCGAATGGCCGCCTCATTACGTGTACGAGGTTGCCCGCCAATACAGGAAGTTCCTTAACCTGCTCGCCGCATCGAAAGCGGACGGCAGAAAGCTTGTTCCTCCGACACGGGACATCCACGAGTTCTGGAAGATCCATCACCAGGACATGCGGCTGTACTATCCCGACATCATCCACGCGGCGGGACAATTCATCCACTGCCCCTCCTTCCTCTTCCGGCGCAAAAAAGACCTCCGTACGGTGGGCGAGCTCTGGCGGCTCCACTTCGGCGAGGAACCTCCCGTCGATCCTCCGAAGAAAAGCTCTCTCCTTCTCAAGTGGCCTTCCTCCGGAAATTCGTAACGATGGAATGAAATCGGATTATCCCTCCCCTTCCCCGTTTGTGCGATTCTTTCGCCGCGGGGATTTTTTATGGATAAAAATGGCCCGCGCGATTGCCGCGCAGGCCTGTTATGAAAGATATGTCGCCATCAAAGATGGCCTTACCGAAGATTTCGCAAGCGAAGGCATGGTCGCAAGCCGCTTATCGAGACTGTCCGCCATGGCGCTGCAGGTCGCCGTGGCAACGAGCTCGCCGATCGCGGTATGCTTCCCCGCGTATCGCTCCGGATGGCCGACGCCAAGCGAAATGACCGAAACGCAATCCGTACCGGTCCCCGTCGCGGGAAGTCCCGAAACAGTGCTCCGTACGCCGCGCCCAAAGAGGAACCACGACTTTGCTTCGGTCGCGATCGCCGCGCTCTCGACGAGCGCGCCGTCCTCGAGCGCCGCAGAAACGACGATGATCAGATTGATCGTGCCGATCGCGGGCGGCGGTGCGGGATCACCGGCCGTGAGAGCGTTGCCGAGCCCGACCGTCGCGTATGCGCGCACCTCGAGTCCGTTCGGGTGGCGACATTCGGCGACCCCCTGGAATTCCTGAGGCACCGTTGTTACCATCATGATACAGTTCCCGAAGCAACCGCGGCGGGCGATAAAATCATCGACATACCCATCGATGTCGTCCACCCACGACCGTCCGGTGAAATGGTTCACGATGACACGGGGAACGGTGAAGCCGCCCCCGCGCATCGCCCACGAAACGGCGCGCGCCGAAGGGAATGCGGCTTCCGGAATGCGGATGATCAATGCATCGCCGGCATGCTCCTCGTTCAATAACGAAAAATGACCCACGAACTCCTCCTCATACTCATACTCGCCTTCCTGCTGGACGCCATTATAGGCGACCCGGAGACAAAATACCACCCCGTGCGCGGCATCGGATGGCTCATCCGCCGCGGCGAAGCGGTTCTTTATCGGCGGTCCGTACCGAAGCGGCTCGGTGGCATCATCCTCGTCATCGGGACGATCGCCATAACGCTCGGTGCTGCAATCGGCGTTTCCATCTTTCTTTTCCACATTGCTCCCGCGGCCGGCGTCGCGTGGAATGTTGCGGTTGTTTTCTTTTGCCTTGCATTCCGCTCACTCATCGATTCCGGAGAACGCGTGGCGCGCGACCTCGACCGGAACGACATCGGCGCGGCGAAAAAACACCTCTCGTGGATCGTGAGCCGCGATACCGACGGCCTCGACGAAGCGGATATCATCCGCGGAACGATAGAATCGCTCTCAGAGAACCTCAACGACGCCGTGATCGCGCCGCTCTTCTACGCATTCATCTTCGGCATGCCGGGTATCGTCTTTTATAAAGCCGTGAACACGCTCGACTCTATGGTCGGCTACAAGACGGATCGCTATCTGAAGTTCGGCTGGGCGTCGGCGCGGCTCGATGATATCGTGAACTTCATCCCCGCCCGCATCGCCCTCCTTCTTGCGGTCATTGCGGCCGGACTCCTCCGCGGCGGAAAACATGAAGACTACGACGCCGTCGCCTCATGGCGGACGGCCATCCGTTACGGACAAAGCGGCGAAAGTCCGAATGGAGGATTGGGCATCTGCGCCTTTGCGGGCGCTCTCCGTGTGACGCTCGGAGGAACAAACTTTTTCGATGGTGAAGCGGAATCGACCCCGACCGTACCTCCCGTAGGAGCGCCATCGCATCCGTTCACCGTCCGTGACATACGCCGCGCCGAACGCCTGATCGCCGCCGCGACGCTTATCGGATTCATGGCAGGAGTCGCACTATTGATGATTGTTTGAATGGAAGATAAAAAAGGGAATATCGATTCTTTTTATCGGGAACAGTTTCGGTTTGGTCGGTTGAAATAAAAGAGGCTTCCTTTTGGAAGCCACTTTTATTAGGGATATCATTTCCCGGATTCTACCTACGGATTCGTCTCATTCCGCCCCGGGTTGGTGACGGTCACGGAAACATTGGCGCTGGAACTGACGGAAGAATAGGTGTTCGTCCCGTAGCAGGTGATGGTGTAGACGGTGTTCTGCGTCGGGGAATCCTGGGTCGTGCCGGTGGCGGTGTTC
>DAHVRZ010000010.1 GCA_027324805.1 Candidatus Parcubacteria bacterium | reverse complement strand
ATGTTTTCCGTGATATTTTTCACCTCCTCCGGATTGAGCAATTCCAAAGGACCGACATGGAATCCGAGGTCATCGCCATATTGGAGCACCTTGAACATCTGAGGTGCACCGAGCTGAGGCGGTGCAACAAGGATGAGCTTGTCTATAAAAGCAGTATCCGTGGAGTGGGTGGCATATTCCTTCATAAGAAGCGCTCCCATGCTGTGCGCAATGATGTTAATCTTCCCGCTCGGAGATGCGGAAATAGCTTTCCGTAAAACGGAGTCAAGCGATGCGGAAGAACTGGCAATATCGAGACGCCAATCGTACGGTTCGATAAAGAGATCGATTCCTTCATGATAGCCGGATGCGACAAGGGATTCGATGAGCGGCGCATAAAACTTCTGTGAAAAGAAGGGGATGGATGTAGTCACGGTACGCATAATATCGGAGGCATATAATTCATTTCCGGGGAATTCGCTTCCGTCGGAACGAAGCGTAAGATCATTGAGATAGGAATCGGAAGATGACAAAAGCATTGTTTCGGCATTGGGCCAGACCTCACTCCTGTCGGAACGTTTGGCGAGATGAGAGCCGAGTATTCCTGGTATGATCACGACCGGTTCCTTTGCCGTCGATGTCGGAATGGTTGATGTATTGTTCGGCGGCGTGTCGGCGGTATTTTCAAATGCGCCATAGAAAGCGATATTCGAAACCTTTATATCCGATCCGCCCTGGAGCCCATCGTCGAAAAGTCCCAATGAAAAAGCGAATCTCGACGGTACGGTTTGTTCTTTGAAATGAAGTTCCGCGCTTCCGCTTTCACCTCTCCCGCAACCGAGGTATGCCGTATCGGTTGATGTCGCAAGTACGAAGCCGGGTTCTTTGAATGACGCAATGATCACTCCATAATTTCCATATCCATCGCAGTTGTTATTGCCGTCATTCCGCCAGTCAAAGGTTATCTTCGATAGTGCAAATGGGCCAGGCACGGCATAGGGTGTTGATGAGGGAAGAAGTGCACATGAAAATACCGTCTCATCGCTGAAACAAGGATCGGGTTGGGCGCTTCGCGCGTATATTGTAGTTCGGTCTTCAAGAAGGGCATTCCGCGACGGGTCTTCGACGAAAAAATCGACACCGTTCGGCGGATCGGTTGGTGCGACCCATGCGGACGCATTGTTTGCGGTGTCGATGGTCCGCACGTGCCAATGGTATCCGCCGTTGAGCATGGTGGACGTGACGATCTGTGTCAGTGTGGACGTGCCGGTGGCCGCGTCGAGAGAAATAAAATTAGGAGAACCTTTAAATGCAATGAATGACGGTTCGAGCTCCGCTTGCAGAATGAGCTGATCGGGCAACGGCGAAGGAAGCACGGCAGCGAGCGCGATGGTTGATCCGGTCGTCGTACCCCCTTCGGGCAATGCCGTTGCCATGCCGTTATCGGTTACCAGCTGACTGAGCGATATCGGCGCTTCCAGTGAGGCATAGACGACGAACATGGCATCGGCGAGCGGAGCAATATTAAAAGAACCGTCAATGGAATCGGTTAATGTTCCCTTAAAGGTGACCGTTGAAAAATTCTGCTCGCCAAGCACATAGCTCCATCGGTAATGCCCGCCCGTTTTGAGGTGTGGTTTTGATCCTCCAAACGTAAACATATGAGGATTTCCACAATTGTTGCCGGTAAAATGATTATCCGAAACGCCGAGATTGGTATTGTTCTCGTCGTCGTAGAGGACGAGATAGCACGTGTTCGTATCGGGATAGCGGCTCAAGGTGACGAACCCTGATGCGAAGATTTTGATCGCACCGACGGTGCCCGAGGCCAAAGCCGTGAATGTTTGGGATCCGACGACCACGTCATGGCATAGGTTATCGCAGGATGTCTGGATGATTCCGAGCGCCGATCCGTCGACCTGTTCGGCGAGGATCGAAGCGGCTTTGGCATAGCGCATCGGAATGAGCAGGACCGCGATCATAATAAGCAGCATAAACGGGAAAAACGGGTTTTTGGACATGCCGGCATCCTAGCATGCAGCCCATAAAGAAAACCCAAAGGCATTGTGACGCAATACTATTTGACATCTTTCCAGGTTTTGCTATACTCTCAACCAAGGTTTCCTCGGAGTTTTATGCGAATAATCACCTTTGCGGGAAAACGGGAATCGTTTCTCCTTCAAGTTCCGCTCGTCTTACGAGCGAGAATTTAGTCCTTTTTAAGGACGCTTAGCGAGTGGTTTGAGCGGACTCCGGGGCGCGCCCCGATTTTTTTTGAGATGCGCTGCCCTCTTTTGGACGGCAGACGCAATCAGGCATTATTCAAAGCAATGTCATTCATTCTCGGCAAAAAACTCAAAATGACCCAGATCTGGAAGGACGGAAAGGTCATTCCGGTGACGGCGGTCAAGGCGGAACCTAACAAGGTTTCTTTTGTGCGCAATAAGGAACGTGACGGCTACGAGGCCGTCCAGGTCACGCTGGGAAAGAAGAAGCGCGAGTTCCGTAACCGGAGCCTTGAGCCGATCGAGATGGGACAATTCGAGGTTGGCAATGAGGTCACCGTGGAAGCCTTCAAGGAAGGGGACAAGGTCCGCGTAAGCGGCATCATGAAAGGACGTGGCTATCAGGGCGTCGTAAAGCGGCACAACTTTGCAGGCGGTCCAAAGACCCACGGTCAGAAGAACCGTTTCCGCCACCCGGGATCAATCGGATCGACCGCATTTCAGCGCGTCGTTCCCGGACGCCGCATGGCGGGTCACATGGGTGTTACGCGCGTCACACTGAAGAATCTTGTCGTTGCGGCCATCGATAAGGAAAACAATATGATATTCCTGAAGGGAGCAGTTCCGGGTGTGACCGGCGGTCTTCTCGAGATTTCGAACGTGAAATAACAAGCGCAATTACGAACACCATCATGAAGGCTGATGTCTATAATTTGAACAATGAAGTGGTGGGCTCGATGGAGCTCCCGGCCGAGGTGTTCGGTGCAAAGTGGAATGCGACGCTCGTGAAGCAGGCGCTCGATGCGCAGGTGGCCAATCGTCGTGCGCCGTGGGCGCATGTTCGCGATCGCAGCGAGGTTTCGGGCGGCGGCAAGAAGCCATGGCGCCAGAAGGGGACCGGCCGCGCAAGGCACGGTTCGACGCGCTCTCCGATCTGGGTGGGTGGCGGTAAGGCCCATGGTCCGCGCAACGATAAGGATTATTCCCAGAAGCTCAATAAGAAAATGAAGCGTGTGGCTCTCTTTACCGCGCTTTCCCGCAAGGCGAAGGACGGCGAGATAAAGATATTTGAAACGCTCGCGATTGATGCGCCAAAAACGAAAGTGCTCACGACGACCCTGAAGGGCGCCATCTCCCTCGCGAAGGGCGGCAAGCGCTACGATGTACTCCTCGTTTCGGATGTCACAAACAAGAACCTGTTCCGCGCCGCTTCGAATCTTGTGAAGACGAAGGCGCTCGCGGCCGATTCGCTCAATATTTTCGATATTTTGAATCATAAGAACCTCTTCATCGATAAAGAGGCAATCGTTGCGATCGGCAAACACTATAAGATCTAATCGGAACAACTACTGCGATGGCGAATACTTCACTCATCAAAAAGCCCTGGATCACCGAGAAAGCCACTATGGCCGCGGATACCGCGAACCAGTATGTCTTTTTGGTCCAAAAAAGTGCTTCGAAGCCCGAGATAAAGAAGGCCGTTGCGTCACTCTATAAAGTAGATGTTGTTGAAGTGAATGTCGTGAATCGTCCTCCCAAACGGAAGCGCTTCGGCGGGAACCGGAAAGGGGTCCAGGAGGGATATCGCAAAGCGATCGTCACAGTAAAGAAGGGACAGAAGATCGATATCCACTAATCCCATGAAATCCTATAAACCCACAAGCGCCTCGCGTCGCAGCATGACATCGCCGGACTACCGCGTCCTTACCAAAGGCGCGCGTCCCCATAAACCGCTCCTCAAACGGCTGAAATCGCATGGAGGCCGGAACTCGCAGGGCCGCATTACGACGCGCCACCAGGGCGGCGGCAATAAGAAGCTCTACCGCATTATTGACTTCAAGCAGAATCGCATGAATGAGAAGGCGGCGGTACAGTCGCTCGAATATGATCCGTATCGCACGGCGTTTATCGCCAAAATAAAATATGCCGATGGGACGCTCTCTTACATTATCGCTCCCGAGAAACTCAAGGTTGGCGACGAAATTGTCACCGCGGAGGTCGCGGCGTTCAAGACGGGCAACCGTATGCTCCTCAGGAATATTCCGGTCGGCCAACAGGTTTATAATATCGAAATGACGCCTGGACGCGGCGCCCAACTCGCGCGTTCCGCCGGCCTTTATGCGGAAGTGCTCGCGAATGCCGATGGATATACCGACCTCAAACTGAACTCCGGCGAAGTCCGCCGCGTGCCATGGCTTTGCCTCGCTTCCATTGGTCAGGTTTCGAATGCGGAATGGTCGCTTGTTACGCTCGGCAAAGCAGGCCGTTCCCGCTGGCTTGGTATTCGTCCGACGGTCCGTGGCAGCGCCATGAACCCGGTTGATCACCCGTACGGCGGTGGTGAAGGCGCCCAGCCGCGCGGTACCCGCAAGCCGAAGACCCTTTGGGGCAAGGTGACCGGCGGCCATAAGACGCGCAACAAGAAAAAGAAGTCGAATAAGTTCATCGTGAAGCGCCGCGTAAGCAAGCGCAACAGCAAGTAATATCACCACCATGTCGCGTTCACTTAAAAAGGGTCCATTCGTTGATCCAAAACTTCTCAAGAAGATCGCCGTCATCAAGCCGGGCAGCGGCACGGTCGTAAAGACCTGGTCGCGCGCATCGGAAATCGCCCCCGAATTTGTCGGACATGTGTTCGGCGTGCACAATGGCCGCACGCACGTCGAAGTTCGCGTGACGGAGGAGATGGTGGGGCATCGCCTCGGTGAATTTTCTCCTACCCGTAAATTCGTCCGCCATGGAGGAAAGATGCAGAAGGAACTTGAGACAAAAGCGGCCGAAACGCAGAAAGCGCAGTCCCAGGCCGCCAAGAACGCCCCCGCAAAGAAGTAACGATCAATCTCTATGGCTACGGAATATAAAGCAAAACTCAATTACCTCCGTATGGCGCCCCGTAAGGTGCGGAGTGTTGGAGACCTCATAAAAGGACTTCCGGTGAATGAGGCCGAGGCACAGCTTCTCATGCAGTCCCGCCGGCCCGCAAAACCTCTTCTCAAACTCTTGCGTTCGGCCATTGCAAATGCTAAAAATAACGGGCTGTCCGATGCCGGATATCTTTACATCGCGAGCCTTCGTGTGGACGGAGGTCCGATGCTGAAGCGCATCCTTCCCCGCGCGCGCGGAAGCGCGTCGCCTATTGAAAAGAAGATGAGTCATGTGACGCTCGTTCTTGGAGTAAACGAGGCGCAGAAGCCCCGCTTCACGATTGTTACACCAAAGAAAAAGAAGCCGATTCCGGGCGAGACCGGGAAACGCACTGCCAAAAAGCGCACCGCTTCACCGAAGACCGAAGAGAAGGATGCGCCCGAAATGAAGCAGAAGGAAAAGCGCGGAGGCAATTTCTGGAAGCGGAGCTTCAATCGTAAAGCCATCGGCGAATAAAAGTATTATGGGACAAAAGATCAATCCAAATTCATATCGACTGGGAATAACGAAAGGCTGGCCGGTGCGCTGGTTCCTTAAGGGCGGCTATCCCAGGTTCCTCGCCGAGGATGAGGCGATCCGTAATACGATTAATAAGAAGATCGGACTTGCCGGTATAGCGAACATCGAGATCGAACGCACGCAGGGCAATCTTCGTGTCTATATCCGTGCGGCGCGCCCCGGTCTTGTGATTGGCCGCGGCGGCAAGGGTATGGAGGATCTTAATACGGCGATCTCGGATGCGCTCAAAAAAGTGCGCGGTCCGGAAGCGGCGAAAAACAAGGTTGCGCTCAGTCTCAATGTTGAGGAACTCAAGCGGACCGAAGTTTCGTCGAGATATCTTGCCCAGCAGATCGCATGGGACCTTGAGAAGCGCATCCGTTTCCGTCGTACCATGAAGAAATATCTCGAACAGATCATGCAGAACCGTGATGTGAAGGGTGCCAAAATCGCGCTTTCCGGCCGTCTCGACGGTAATGAGATCGCCCGAAGGGAGCATCTTTCCCAGGGTTCGCTTCCGCTTGCGACGCTTCGTGCCGATATTGATTATGGAACCGCAACGGCACGAACTACCGCCGGCGCGGTCGGTGTCCGGGTTTGGGTATATAAAGGAGAAGTTTTCGATAAAAAGTCCGATGAAGGGCACGCAAACGAAGAGCGCCGCTCCGATCGTCCGATGGGACGTCGCCCCGAGTCCCGCGCATAACGAATATCAACGACCATGCTTCTTCCTAAGAAAGTAAAACATCGCAAATGGCAGAAAGGGCGTTCGCGCACCCGCGCGGTTGAGACGCGCGGCCTTGATTTGAGCTATGGCCAGTTCGGTCTGAAATCGCTCGAATCCGCGTGGGTGAATTCCCGCCAGATCGAAGCGGCGCGCAAGACGATCACGAACTTCCTGAAGCGCGAAGGACGCCTTTGGATCCGCATCTTCCCCGATAAGCCTATCACCATGCAGGCGCCCGAAAAAACGCTTGGTGGTGGTAAGGGTTCCGTGGACCATTATGTGTTTCCGGTGAAACCGGGTCGCGTACTTTTCGAGATCGACGGCGTCGCCGGCGAAAAAGCGAAAGAGGCGTTGAAGCATGCGTCGTACAAACTTCCCGTAAAGACCCGTATCGTCTCGAAATAAGGAAAAGAAGACCGAATTCATGAAGAAGAAAGACATACAAGAAATGAAAAATAAGCCGGCTCCGGAGCTCAAAAAGCTCATCGAGGACGACACCGAACGCCTCCGTGCGCTCCGCTTCGACCTCGCGGCCGGCAAGGTGAAGAACGTTGCCGAGCTGCGCGAAGTGCGCAAGAAGATAGCACGGGCAAAGACATTCCTTTCGCAACAAGCATCAAGCGCCAAATAAGGAAATTCCAACATGACAAAGTCCAAAGAAAAGAAAACAAGGAAGATCGTCGGCACCGTCGTTTCCGACAAGATGACGAAGACCCGCGTGGTCGCCGTGGAGCGCCTTAAAAAGCATCCCAAGTATCAGACGTACTATCGGGTGACGTCCAAGTTCAAGGCGCACGATGAGACGAATGAGTACAAGGCGGGGGATAAGGTGACCATCGAGGAGACGCGGCCGATCTCCAAGGATAAACGTTGGAAGATCACCGGTAAAGTATCATAATCATGATCCAGGAACGTTCTATATTGAAAGTTGCGGATAACAGCGGCGCGAAAGTCGTGCGGTGTTTCCGTGTCCTTGGCGGCAGTAAGCGGCGCTACGCCGGCGTAGGCGATATTGTCGTGGCATCGGTGCAATCGGCTGAGCCCCGCAAGTCGGTGAAGAAGAAGGATGTGGTAAAAGTGCTTGTAGTGCGCTCCAAGAACGCTATTCGCAGGAAAGATGGTTCATACGTCCGCTTTGACGAAAATGCCGTCGTGCTTGTGGACGCAAAAAAAGAGCCGATGGCGACCCGCATCTTCGGACCCTTGCCGCGCGAGCTCAAGGAGAAGGGCTACGAGAAACTTATGACAATGGCGGAAGAGATCGTGTAATCGAACCACTATCATGAAGATCATCAAAGGAGATAATGTAAGGGTGATGTCAGGGAAGGACCGCGGCAAGACGGGTACGGTCTCGGCGGCATTCCCCGCGACCGGCAAGATCGCGATCGAGGGTGTGAATGTTTTCAGGAAGAATGCGCGGCCGAAGCGGCAGGGCGAAAAAGGCCAGGTCGTCGAGGTATCGCGTCCGATGTTCGCGTCGAAAGTGATGCTTGTCTGCCCGAACTGCAAGGAACCCACCCGCGCGGGTACGCGAACCGAGGGTAGCCGAAAGGTGCGCTATTGCAAGAAGTGCAAGTCGAATATATAGCTTCCGGAAATTTCCAAGTTCCAACTATCAAATTCATGGCAGAGCCAAAGAAAAATTATAATGACAGGAAAGCAATCCGCGCCCTTCTCGAGAAGGCCGTCGTTGATGCGGGCGTCGGACGCCTCAGTCAGCAGCCGAACTTCGAGGAAAAGATCCTTCCGCAGGTGATGCGCGACCTTGCTGCAGTGACGGGTCAGCGCCCCCAGATCCGCCGGGCAAAGGAATCCATTGCCGGGTTTAAGATCCGCGAAGGACAGGTTGTGGGCTTGCGCGTTACGCTCCGTGGCGCCAAAATGGTTGATTTTTTTGAGAGATTGATTACAATAGTCTTGCCACGCGTGCGCGACTTCAACGGACTCGAGCGCTCGGCCATTGACCAGGGCGGTACGTTGAACGTGGGCGTGCGCGACCATCTCGTGTTCCCGGAGATCAGTCCGGAAAAATCGCCGATCACGTTCTCGCTCGGCGCCAGCATGGTGCCGAAAAAGAAGGATCACGAAAAGTCCCTCGCAGCATTCCTCGAGCTCGGCGTGCCTCTCAAGAAGGAAGGCACCGGAAAAGGCGGGGTAAAGAAAGGCGGTAAAAAGAAGCGGAAATAACCATGGCAAAGCAATCCGTCATCGCGCGATCGAAAAAGCGCCCGAAGTTCAGCACTCGTATTGTGCGGCGCTGTTTCCGTTGCGGCCGCAAGCGGGGCTATATGCGCGACTTCGGTCTTTGTCGCATCTGTTTCCGTGAGATGGCGACGAACCAACAGATTCCCGGAGTAAAGAAAGCATCCTGGTAAAAACAGGGCAAATCCTCAACGCACCATGCATTACACGATCCTCCCCGAACTTAAGAACGCGGTCCGCGCAAAAAAGGACAAAGTAATCTTCCCTTATTCGAAGATGGATTTGGCGGTCCTCAAAAAGCTCGCCGAGAACGGTTATGTAAAGAGCGCCGAGCGAGAAGCCGCCGGGCGCAAGAGCATTATTGTCGTGAAGCTTTCACGCGGAACGGTGTCGCCGCTCAATGATTTCAAAATTACAAGCAAGCCGAGCCGCCATATCTATACGGATTATCGTACCCTGAGCAATGTCCGCCAAGGCCACGGTCTCGCGATGCTTTCCACTTCGCAGGGGATCATGACCGGAAGGGAGGCGAGGAAAAACAAGATCGGAGGGGAATACCTTTTCGAAATCTGGTAACGTCATCATAGAATCACCATGAGCAGACTTATCAAAAAATCGATCAATATAGAGGACGGAGTGACCATTACCGTACAGGACGGCGAACTTCGCGTGAAGGGAGTCAAGGGGGAGATAACATTCCCGATTGCCAAGGATGTCGAGGTTTCGATCGACGGCAAGGAACTTTGGGTAAAGAAGATTTCGAAATCCGGCACCGGCAGTACCGCGATGCACGGTACGACGTGGGCTCTCGCCAAGAATGCGATTGAAGGTGTTACGAAAGGCTTCGAAAAGGTGCTTGAGATAGAAGGAGTCGGTTATCGCGTCCTTATGGAAGGAAAGGACCTCGTTCTTCATCTTGGCTATGCACTTCCCGTACGCATGCTCATCCCCGATTACGTCACGGTTGCGGTGGAAAAGAACACTATCAAGGTTGCCGGTATCAACAAAGAGCAGGTGGGACAGGTAGCCGCTGAGATCCGAGCCCTCAAGAAACCCGAACCCTATAAAGGCAAAGGTATTCATTATAAGGGTGAGGTGATTCGCAGGAAGGTCGGCAAGAAAGCGGGAGCAACCGGCTCGTAACCATTTCCTAAAATCCATGAAAGCAGTAAAGAAATTGAACCAAAAACGATTGCGCAGGATCGCGCGTACACGGGCCCGTATTTCGGGCACCGCGGAGCGTCCTCGCCTCGCCGTACGCCGCAGTAATCGTTATCTTTACGCCCAGCTCATCGACGATACAAAGGGGATCACATTGCTTTCCGCATCAAGCTTCGCCTTGAAGAAGGCTGCCAAAGCGGCCGGTAAGGTGACGAAGACCGCCGATTCGTTCGCGGTCGGGGAATTGCTTGGCAAGAAAGCGTCCGAAAAGGGGATTTCCGTCGCGGTCTTCGACCGCCGCGCGTACAAGTTCCATGGCCGCGTGAAAAGCTTCGTCGAGGGCGCGAAAAAAGCAGGACTTACGATATAATAACCATTATGGCAGTACCGACCACACCGAATCAAACAGCCGAACAGCGCCCTGGCATGGGTCATGGTTCCCGCGGCCCGGCATTCCGCCGTGGCGGCCCGGGAGGTCCCCGCGGCCCGCGCGCTCCTCAGGGTCCGCGCGATGATTTCCGCGAGCGCGTGCTCGATATGCGCCGCGTTACCCGCGTGGTCGCCGGAGGCAAACGTTTCCGTTTCCGATGCACGCTTGTGATCGGCGACGAAAAGGGTCGTGTGGCGATCGGCGTTGCAAAGGGTCTCGACGTCCAGCAGGCGGTTGCGAAGGCGAAGGCCGATGCGAAGAAGCATATCGTAATGGTGAATCTCAAAGATGGGCGAACGATTGCTCATGAAGTTGATGCAAAGTACAGTGCCGCAAAGGTGCTTATAAAGCCTGCGAGCAAGGGACACGGTCTCCGCGCCGGCGGCTCGGTGCGTTTCGTGCTGGCGTTCGCCGGTGTGAAGGATGCCACGGCAAAGGTGCTCGGTCGCACGCCGAATAAGCTTACGAATGCGAAGGCGACGCTCGAGGCGTTGAAAAAGCTTAAGGCATAAGAGCAGAAAGCATCACGTTATTACTCATATTCATAGAATCCATGAAACTTCACGAACTCAAGACTCTTAGGACACGCAAGGTCCAGCGCATCGGCCGCAGCGGCAAGCGTGGCAGTTATTCCGGGCGTGGTGTAAAAGGCCAGCGCTCCCGTTCCGGCCACAGAATCCGTCCTGCGGAACGCGATCTCATTTTGAAACTTCCGAAGATCCGGGGTTTCCGCAATAAGCCCAAAGACGAAGTCCCCGCGACCTTCAACCTGGGCGTGCTTGCCGCAAAGTTCGGTGCGCAGGCCAAGGGTGGCGCCCTTGTCATTGATCGCGCACTCTTGCAGTCCGCAAAGCTGGTCAAGAAGGACTATAAAGGCATCATAAAGGTTCTCGGAACGGGGGAGATCGCGTTTCCGGCAACGATGCAGGGACTCCGTGTTTCCGCGGGCGCAAAGACGAAGATTGAAAAAGCCGGCGGAAGCGTGGCGGACACAAAATAACAGAACATGGAACGGTTCCTCCAGATATTCAAAGTAAAGGAACTTCGCAACAAGATCTTCATTGTTCTTGGACTTTTGGTCGCATACCGCGTTCTCGCCGCAATTCCGATTCCGGGTGTGAACGCGCAGGCGCTCCAGAACTATTTCAACTCGAACCAGCTTCTCGGATTCCTTAACTTCTTCTCGGGGGGCGGACTTGCGACGCTTTCCGTCGTGATGCTCGGCGTCGGCCCGTATATCACCTCGACGATCGTGATGCAGCTCATGACGATCATTTTCCCGCGCATGAAGGAGCTCTATTACGAGGAAGGCGCGCGCGGCCAGGCGAAGTTCAATCAATATTCGCGTCTTTTGACGGTACCCTTCGCATTCATCCAATCGTACGGCTTCCTTAAACTTCTCATTTCGCAGGGCGTCATCCCGCAACCCGATCTTTTCAGCATGCTCCGCAACGTGATCGTGATCACGGCGGGTTCGATGATCGCCCTTTGGCTCGGCGAGCTCATCAGTGAACAGAAGGTGGGGAACGGCATTTCACTCATTATTTTGGCCGGTATCCTGAGTCGTTTCCCGGCATCCGTCGGCACGGCGCTCGCGGCATATACCCCTCAGATGCTCACGTCATATATCGTCTTTATCGTCATCGCCATTCTGCTCATCAGCGGTATTGTCTATTTGAATGAGGGCGAAAGGAAGATCCCGGTTGCGTACGCGCGGCGCGTGCGGGGGAATAAAATGTACGGCGGCGCCCAGAGCTATCTTCCGCTTAAAGTGAATCAAGCAGGAATGATCCCGCTCATCTTCGCCATTTCGGTGCTTCTTTTCCCGCAGTTCCTTGCGCAGATAGTCATCCTTTTCTCCGAGAAGTGGGGGCTTGTGGTCAATAATCTGGCACAGGCGTTCGTGGCGAATCAGTTCTATTACGGTGCGGTCTATTTCCTCCTTGTGTTCGCATTTACTTATTTCTACACCGCAATCACGTTCAATCCCGAGGAGGTCGCGAAGAATCTCCAGCAGAGCGGAGGGTTCGTTCCGGGTATCCGCCCCGGCGAGAATACCGAACGTTTCTTTAAGGGCATCGTGAATCGCATCACATTCTGGGGTGCCGTGTTTCTGGGCCTTGTAGCCATTTTCCCGATCATCGTCCAGTCGATTACGGGGATTTCCGTCGTCACGATCAGTGGCACCGCGATTTTGATCGTCGTCGCCGTCGCACTTGAAACAATGCGCATGGTGGATTCGGAACTTACCGTTCGCGAATACGAAGGCATAGAGTAGAATTCGCCATCGTTCAAAATAAAAAGGCCGGAGAACCAAAGGTTCGCCGGCGCTTATGATGCATACAAGGGGGAGACACAGTCCGGAGGACTGTCATGGGGTGAAGCGTCAGTGATGCTTCCGTTGAGGAGGTTGCCATTTGAGGCCGCCGCCGGATGGGTGGTTGCCAGTTTCGGTAAGCGGTCTCCCTTCGTGCGTGTACCCGTTCGCCTTGAGGATTGCCGTCGCCAAACGATAAAGCGACGGGGTTTTTGGTTTGATGTTCCTTGCGTGCGTTGACACATTCCCCTCCAATGAGGGGAGGTCGCGGCCGCGCCAGAGCTCTTACACTGCCTTTCATGATACGGCAAATAGCGCTGCCGGGCAAGTATGCCATGCACCCCTTATCATTTCGCGGTTTTTTTGTTAGAATGGATGCAATACGTTCCTCATGGCATTCGATTTTGACGTCATATTTATGGCCGGTCCGCAAGGGTCGGGGAAAGGCACTCAAGGAAAACGACTCGCGGCGAAGCTCGATTTTTTTTTGTGGGATACGGGATCCGTCCTGCGTTCCATAGCGGCGGAGGATACACCGCTCGGCCGCGAGGTGGCGGGCATTATCAATAACGGCAACTTCCTGAGCGACGAACTTCTCATTGAGATACTGAACGATCGCTTTTCCTCGCTTCCTGCGGGCAAGGGTCTTATCTTTGACGGCGTACCTCGGAGGATGGGGCAGGCGGAGTATATCCTGAAATTCCTGAGGGAGCAGCACCGGTCACGATTCGTGACCGTTTATATCGATCTTCCCCGCGAAGAATCCATGAAGCGCCTCATACTTCGTGCGGCAATCGAAGGACGTGCGGACGATACGCCCGAAGCTATCGGCAAGCGCCTCCAATTCTTCGAGGATGTTATAAAGCCCATGATGGAGTATCTCAAAAAAGAGACCACGTATATAGAGATTGACGGGAGGCCCTCCATTGACGAGGTCGAAAAAACGCTCGATGCCGCGCTTGGCATACAATGAAGCATACCGCGAGATCGAAATCGCTTCTTGAGGTTCCGTTCAACCTGATCCTTCTTGGGGATCCGGCGTCCGGCAAAGGAACGCAGTCGGCAAAGCTTGCGAAGCGTTATGGGATGTACGATCTCGATATGGGCAGGGAGGTGAAGAAGCCCGAAAATCTCAAGTTATACGATTATGCGCGGACGACGGCCGTTGGAAAGTTGACGCCGACGTCGGTGGCGCGGAAGATATTCCGGAACAAGATACTGCACACGCCTTCGCGCCAAGGGATAGTATTCAGTGGCACTCCGAAGATGATCGGCGAGGCGAAGTTTGTGGAGGGGCTTCTCCGCGAATATAAGCGCCGTGACCCACTTGTGCTATATGTGCATATTCCTGTCGCGGAGATTCTGAGGCGCATGAAGAAAAGGCGCATATATATGAACGGGAGAGTCGTAAAGCGCGACGACGACAATGAGCGTGCCCTTGCGAACCGGCGGCGGTATTATCGCGAGCAGGTTTCCCAGGTGGTCGAATTTTTCAAAAAACGCTACGAATTCCGGAGCATATCGGGTTTGGGAAGCGAGGCCGAAGTGGCCGCGCGCATCGAATCGGCTATCGCCAAACATCTTAAGAGCGTTGGAATATAACATGCACATACCATGGCGGACCTTATAAAAACAAAAGAACAGATCGAAACAATGGCGGAGGGCGGACGACGGCTCGGAGCCGTGCTTGACGCGCTCCGTGAAGCGGTGCGTCCCGGCATTACGACGCGCGAGCTGGATCGTATCGCACGCATGCAGATCGAAGCGGGCGGCGACAAGCCGGCTTTTTTGCATTATCGTCCCGCAGGGGCGGAAAAGGCGTATCCCTATACATTGTGTTCGTCGGTGAACGATGTGGTGGTCCACGGCCAGCCCTCCAATTATGCCTTGCGCGAAGGTGATATCGTGAAACTTGATCTGGGCCTCCGCCATAACGGACTTTATCTTGACTCAGCGATCACCGTTCCTGTCGGCGGGATGTCTGCGGTTCCAAAGGAAGTGCGGGCGCTCATTGCGGCAACGGAAGAAGCGCTCTATGCGGGAGTGAAGGCCGCCAAGCCCGGCAAACGCCTGGGCGATATAGGTTACGCAATCGAACGCACCGTCCATAAGGCGGGATTTTCCATTGCCGAAGGACTTACGGGACATGGCATCGGCGAGGCGCTCCACGAGGATCCGGCGGTTTTCAATTTTGGCGACAAAGGTACTGGCGCGATCCTTAAGGAAGGGATGGTGCTCGCCATCGAACCTATGGTTGCCATTGGCAAAGGAGGGATCGTCCAGCTTCGCGATGAGAGTTATGGAACCATCGACCGTTCATGGGCGGCCCATTTCGAGCACACGATAGTGATCACGGCGAAAGGGTCGCGCATCCTTACCCCGAACGCATCGTGAAAGCAACGGCGAATGGTTTCAGAATAGGTTCCGTATCGTGATATACTGGAACCACTATCTGCATCCTGTCCGATAGTCGGCCGCAGGGACATCGTCTTTTCATGGCTCAACCATATCTTTCTATCATCATTCCGGCATATAACGAGGCGGAGCGCATCGCGCAGACGTTGGTCGCAATGGACAAGCGTCTTTCGACCGCGGAATATTCTTACGAAATACTCGTTGCTGATAACGGTTCGACCGATGGTACCGTCGCGATCGTGAGGAATATGGAAAAGATGGTGAAGAATCTCCGATTGGTGGACGGCGGCCGCGGAGGGAAGGGGGTTGCGGTGAGAAAGGGGATGCTTGAAGCGATGGGTCATGTAAGGCTGTTTTCGGATGCCGACAATTCGACGCCGATCGAACAGTTTGATGCAATGATGCCATATTTGAAAGAGGGGTATGGTGTGGTTATCGGATCGCGCGCCGTCCATGGCGCGGTGCTCGATCCGCCGGAATCGCTCTTTCGCCGCGCAGCGGGAAAAGGACTCAATGTGATCGTCCAAGCGTTGCTCCTGCCGGGCATCCACGACAGCCAGTGTGGTTTCAAGGCATTCACCGAAGAGGCCGCGGTGAAGATATTCGGGGAATCCAAGATTTCCGGATGGGCTTTCGATGTTGAGGTGCTTTCGCTCGCCAAACGGATGGGATATCGGATCAAGGAAATGCCGGTTTATTGGGTGAACGATACTCGTTCCCATGTCCACGCTTCCGCAGGGTTGCAGTTTCTCGCGGAAATATGCAAAATACGATGGTGGTTATGGCACGGAGTGTATGCCTTCAAGGGGCTGGACAACCCACCCAAAGCACGTTAAAATTAGTTCGAAATGTATTCCTGAGCCGCTTTTTCCCTAAGCGGCTTCACTATACCTATAGCCGGTAAACGTCGAAAAAAACACACACAACATTCCTTCCATGGGAAAGGAGTATCTGACCAAAGAGCGGCTTGAAGAATTCAAGCAAGAGCTTGATTCTTTAAAAAACCAAAAACGTAATGAAGTCGCCCAACGCCTGAAACAGGCAAAAGAATACGGCGATCTCTCGGAAAACTCCGAATACGCGGAAGCGCGGGAGGAGCAAGCGAACGTCGAAAGCCGCATTTTTGAGCTTGAAGAGCTTCTTAAAAATGCGGTCACGATCGAAAAGAACGGAGACAATAAAGGCACTGTCCAGGTCGGTTCCACGATAACCATCAAGAAAGGGGATAAGGTCTCGACGTACACTATTGTCGGCATGTACGAGGCAAAGCCCGAAGAGGGGCGCATCTCCGACGATTCACCGCTTGGCAAGGCATTCATGAATCGCAAGGCGGGTGACGTGATCGACGTGACGACCCCCGTCGGCATGGCGAAATACGAGATTGTGAAAGTGGAATAAAAAGAGAAAATCGGGGCATGAGAAAGAAACAAGGCGGCGAACGCATTCATGCGAACGCCGCCTTGTTTTTATCGAAACTTTTTTAATGATAAAAATCGCCTTGGCGGTAAGGCAAAACCGATGGTAGAATAGGGTATATGCTTGATGAAATCATGCGGGAACGCCGCAAAAAAATCGATCTTCTGAGGGAACGCGGCATAGACCCTTATCCGGCGCGCGTGGAACGGACCGGGGATATGCTCGACGCACTCGATGAGTTCGCTAAATGGTCTGCCGAGGGCCGTGAGATTTCTCTTGCCGGCCGCGTACGGAGCCTGCGTGACCAGGGGAAGATAATATTCGCCGATCTCGAAGACGAGACAGGAAAGATTCAGGCGGTCTTCAAGGAGGACGTATTGTCCGACCTGCCGTTCTGGCGTTCGGTGGTGGACGTCGGTGACTTTATCTCGGTGACGGGAGTTCTTTTTGTAACGAAGCGCGGCGAAAAAAGCATCGACGTTCGCAAGGTCCAGTTCGGTGGAAAGGCACTGAAGCCCCTTCCCGACAAGTGGGATGGCATACAGGATGTCGAACTCCGTCTCCGTGAGCGCTATGTCGATCTTTTGGCGCATGCCGATGTGCGGGAAATGTTCGTGCGTAAAAGCCTTTTCTGGGCAAGCGTGCGCGAGTTTCTCGAGAACGAGGGATTTCTTGAGGTGGAGACGAGCGCTCTCGAGCCGGAGGCGGGAGGTGCCGAAGCGGAGCCGTTCAAAACGCATCACAATGCGCTCGATACGGATTTCTATCTCCGCATCGCGCTCGAACTGCAGCTGAAGAAACTCGTCGTCGGAGGCTTTGATAAAGTATTCGAGATCGGGCGCGTGTTTCGCAACGAAGGCATCGACCGTGAGCACCTCCAGGACTTCACGTTCATGGAGTGCTATTGGGCATACCACGATTACCGGGAACTGATGAAGATGCTCCAGCGGATGTTCCGCTTCGTGATCGAACACACGATGGGCACGCTTTCCACGCATTGGCGGGGCAATGAGATCGACTGGAGCGGCGAATGGCCGGAGGTTGATTATGTGTCCGAATTTACGCAGGCGAACGGCCTCAATCCGATCCATGCGACGCGGGATCAGCTCTTTATGAAGGCAAAATCGCTGGGTCTCGCGCCGGAGGAAAGTCTCGAGAAGGGGCGTCTCATCGACCTTATCTATAAAAAAACCGTGCGGCCGAAGCTCATCCAGCCGTGTTTCCTCGTCGGTACGCCGGTCATTGTTTCACCGCTCGCGAAGGCGTCCGCGGAAAATCCGGAGATCGCCGAGCGGTTCCAGATCGTTGCGTGCGGTACCGAACTCGGCAACGGTTTTTCCGAACTGAACGACCCCGACGAACAGCGCAAGCGTTTCGAGGCGCAGATGGCGCTTCGCGCCAAAGGCGATGCCGAAGCGATGCCGCTCGACGAGGATTTCCTGAATGCCCTCTCATACGGCTTGCCGCCAACGGCGGGTTTCGGCATGAGCGAACGCGTGTTCGCGATCCTCGTGGACAAGCCGGTGCGCGAAACGGTGTTTTTCCCGCTCATGCGCAGAACGAAGGATGAATCTCCCGCGAAGAAGGCGTCTGCGGAAGAAGTGAAGAAAAAAACTCCCACTGCGCGTAAAACGAACGGGAAGAAATCAATCGGAAACGGAAAATGAAGAAAGTACTCGTATTCGGCGTCTTCGATGGCCTACATGAAGGGCATCGGGCGCTTTTCGGGCAGGCAAAAAAGCAGGGCGATCATCTCGTCGTTTCGGTGGCGCAGGACGAGGTGGTGAAGCAGCTGAAAGGCGAATTTCCCCGTCTCAGTATGGACGAGCGGATCGGACTTTTGAACGATGAGCCGCTGGTGGATTCCGCGGTGCCGGGCGATTTAGCGCTGGGCACCTATAGCGCGATCGAGCAGCATCATCCCGAAGTGGTCCTCCTTGGCTACGACCAAAAAGCGCTGGGAGAAGACCTCGTATTGACCGCCAAGCAGCGCGGCTGGGACGTCAGGATCGTCATTGCCGAACCGCACGAGCCCGAGCGGTATCATAACAGCATCCTCAATAAGAATTGAGGCGCTGCGGAATCTAGCTCAGCCGTTTGGCGTTTTCGCAGAGGAGCTTGGTTTCGCCATCGCGGCGCGATATGCGCCCGTCCACGATGACGCAAGCATTCTCCGTCCATGCCGGCGACGTCTTCTCGAGAATACTATTGAAAACGACCACCTCAAGCGACGAACCGGCGGTATCTTCGATCGTAGCAAAGATCATCGGCTGGCCGCTCTTTGTGGTTATCTTTTTCATCTTGGAAACGAGTCCGCTCGTGCGAATAATCTTTTTTTCGTCGGTCGTTTCAAGGACGTTTGCTATCGGCTGGCACTTATAGTGTTCGAGCGCCTCCTTGTGGCCGTTCATCGGATGATCGGAGATGAAAAATCCGATCAATTCCTTTTCCCATACGAGTTTTTCGCCCCGGCTCGCGGGCTCCGTAGGCTTCATCTTAAGGGCGAGCTTCGGTGCTTCGAAGGCAAAGAGGGAGCTTCCGGCATCGGCGCCATTCTTCTTTATCGCATTCGCAAACTTGAGGATCTCGTCCATATTCTCGAGGATCTGCTTGCGTTCGACACCGAGGGAATCGAAGGCACCGCTCTTCGCGAGTGATTCAAGGGATTTTTTGTTAAGGTCCTTGTGCTGAATGCGCAAAAGGAAATCTTCAAAAGATTTGAACGGTCCGTTGCGCGTCCGTTCCTCAATGATGACGCGCGTGATCTCTGAGCCGACGTTCTTGATGGCAAGGAGTCCGAAGCGGATCTTTTCTCCTTCCGGCGCAAAGCTTACAAAGCTCATATTGACATCGGGCGCGAGGATCAGGACGCCGGCCGCCTTCGCCTCCTGAATGAGGAACGAAATGCGTTCGATGTCGTTCATTTCCGAATTGAGGAGCGCCGCCATGAACTCTTCGGGATAGTGTGCGGAAAGATAGGCCGTGCGGTAGCTCGTCATGGCATAGGATGCCGCGTGCGACTTGTTGAAACCGTAACGAGCGAACGGCGGGAAAAGTTCCCATATTTCTTTGGCGACCTTCTCGGGGATGCCGTTCTTGATCATGCCTTCAACGAGCTTCACCTCCTGCTCATCAAGGAGTGATTTGATCTTCTTGCCGATCGCCTTGCGGAGCGTGTCGGCTTCCGCGAGCGAATAGCCGGCAAGGTCGCGCGCGATCTGCATCATCTGCTCCTGGTAGACGCCCACGCCGTAGGTGTTCTCAAGGATCGGCTTGAGCTTCGGATGAAGATAGGTGATGCGCTCTTCTCCATGTTTGCGTTTGATAAAGGAGGGAAGAAGTTCGATCGGTCCGGGACGGTAGAGCGCCACCATTGCGATGATGTCCTCGAATACGGTCGGTTTGAGGTCCTTGAGGTAGCGGCGCATGCCGGAGGATTCGAGCTGGAATACGCCGGTCGTCTCGCCGCGCTGGAGAAGTTCATAGGTCTTCGCATCATCGAGCGGCAATTTGGACATGTCGAGCATAACGCCGTGCACCTCGCGAACAAGTCGCACCGCTTCTTCGATTACGGTAAGGTTGCGGAGTCCAAGGAAGTCGATTTTAAGGAGCCCGATATCCTCGACGGCGTGCCCTTCGAACTGGGTGATGATCGTGTCTTTTTCCTGCGGGGCGAATTGTATAGGCACCCGCTCGTCAAGCGGTTCTTTTGCGATCACGGTACCGCAGGCATGGACCGATGCATGGCGGCAGACGCCCTCGAGATGGCGTGCGGTGTCGATCAGCTTTTTTGCTTCCGCATTGGTATCATAAAGCTGCTTGAGCTCCGAGACCGTCTTCAGGCATTGGTCGAGCCAGCCCTCCTTCATTCCCTGGGTGGGATTGAAGGGGATAAGCTTGGCGATCTGGTCGCAAAATGCGTAGGAGTAGCCCATTGCGCGGCCGGCATCGCGGATCGCGGCGCGCGCGGCCATTGTCCCGAAGGTGATGATGCGGGCCACATGATCCTCGCCGTACTTTTCGCGCGCATAGGCGAGCACCTCGCCGCGCCGTGCGTCCGAAAAATCGATATCAATATCCGGCATGGAAATACGCTCCGGATTCAGGAACCGTTCAAAAAGGAGCCCGTACGCAAGCGGATCGATGTCGGTGATATCCAGCACGTATGAAACGAGGGAACCGGCAGCCGAGCCGCGTCCCGGCCCCACGGCGATGCCGTGCGACTTCGCCCACCAAATGAGGTCCTGCACGATGAGAAAGTAGTCCGCAAAGCCCGTCTTTTCGATTACGCCGATCTCATATTCGAGCCGATCGCGCACTTCCTTCGCCTTCGCTTCGTCCGCCATCACGGCGGGTGGGAATTTGTTCGGAAGGCGTTCCTCGACGAGCTCGCGAAGATATTCGTTTGCGGTTTTGCCGTCGGGTTTGGGAAAATCGGGGAGGAGTGATTTCCCGAGCTCGAGTGTGATGTTGCAGCGGTCAGCGATTTCCGCGGTGCGCGCCACCGCTTCGGCGCCGCCGGGGATAGGTGAAAATTTCTTGAGCATATCCTCTCCGGAAAGGATCGAAAAATCATCCGCCTTCATGCTCATCCGGTCGTCGTCGGAAAGTTTATTACCGGTCTGCACGGCAAGAAGGACGTCGTGGTATTCCGCATCTTCCGAATGCGTGTAATGGCTGTCCTGTGTTGCAACGAGCGGAATCCCAGTATCCTGTGAAAGCTGCACAATAAGGGGTTCCACTTTTTCCGATTCCGGGATCCCGGAATGTTTTTGTATCTCGATGAAGTAATTCCCTTTGCCGAAAATTTCCTGGTATTCGAACGCGGCCGCTTTTGCGTCATCGTATCTGCCGTTCAGGAGGTTCTGCGCGACCTCGCCGCCGAGGCACGCCGAGAGCGCGATCAGTCCTTCGTGATGCTCGCGAAGAAGGTCCTTGTCCATCCGCGGCTTGTAATAATATCCTTCGAGGTGAGCCTTTGAAACGAGTTTGATGAGGTTCTTCCAGCCCGTGTCGTTTTCCGCAAGGAGGACGAGGTGATGATAGCGTTCGCCGTTCTCTTTGGAAAACCGGTCGCGCGGCGCGATGTAGGCCTCGACGCCGAGGATCGGCTTGATGCCCGCCTTCTTCGCCGCCTTATAAAATTCCACAGCGCCATAGAGGACTCCGTGGTCCGTGAGCGCAACCGAGTCGAGGCCGATTTCTTTGGCGCGCTTCACGAGCTCGTCGACCTTCGTGAGGCCGTCGAGCAGGGAATAGTGCGAATGGATATGAAGGTGGGTGAAGCGAGGAGCGGTAGGCATGGAGGTTGCCCTAATTATAATGGAGGATCGGCGGGGAATACAGCGGAGGCATGTATCCGCTTGTTTTCCCTCGTCGGCTTCTCTAATATATTCATGACGATCATTGCCACCTTAGCTCAGCTGGTAGAGCAACGCTTTTGTAAAGCGAAGGTCCCCGGTTCGATCCCGGGAGGTGGCTCATGAAAGAAACAATGCTTCAGGTCGGGGTAAAAGTTTTTCTCAGGAACTCCGACGGGAAATATCTGCTTCTCCGGCGCTCGCGGGAAAAATATCCGAATATTGACGGCGAATGGGATATCGTCGGCGGGCGGATCGTTCCGGGGTCGCCCCTTATGGACAATCTCCGCCGCGAAGTGAAAGAGGAGACCGGGCTCGAAATGACATCCGAGCCGGTGTTGATCGCCGCCCAGGACATCATCCGCAGCGAGGGCCGGCACGTGGTTCGGCTTTCGTATGCCGGCACCGCGGAAGGGCAGCCGGTATTGGATACGAGCGAAAACGTGGAATATTGCTGGGTCCCTTTGGAGGAGTTGGAAAGGATGGGGAACGTGGACGTGTACGTGAGGGCGATCCTCGATAAAGGACTGCTCCGCGGATGAATAGGTGGACTTTTGCCGGAATTTCCCTACAATGAAGCGAGGATAATTGCCGTTGTAGCTCAGCTGGTAGAGCAACTCCATGGTAAGGAGTAGGTCGCCGGTTCAATTCCGGCCAACGGCTCAATAAGAAGCGCGGCCCCGAAGGGTTGCCTTTTTAGGGAAGGCATAGTAAAATAGTCCCCATGGCAAAAGTAAAGCGTTCCGACAGGCTTATTACCCTTCGCTGTTCCGTTTGCAAACGGCGGAATTACTATACGAACAAAAACAAGAAGCAGGTGGAACGGAAGATTGAATATCAGAAGTTCTGCAACTGGTGCCGGGTGAAGACGCTCCACAAAGAGGGGAGGATCAGCGGCAAATAAATGCGCCCCTCGGGCGCATTTTATTTTCAGGAAATTACGGGTAGAATAAAAAAGCCGAAAGGGGGCATCGTTCAGAGGCAGGACGGCGGTCTCCAAAACCGCTAACGTAGGTTCGATTCCTACTGCCCCCGCAGTATTAGAAATTTTCGGGCAAAAATCAGCATTCAAGAGCGACCTTGCTCCATATTTCCTTTTGTTTTATGGTTATATTTCATATCCACTTGCGTTATTTGTCAAAGTGTGTTATATATATGCCACGTTCGCCGTTTACGCGACGAACGCGATTGTTGCTTTTTTGACAATCAATCTAGGTAATAGGAGAACATCATGAAGGCAATGAAGCCTTTCTTCTTCGCGGCAGCACTGGTTGTCGCTTTCGGAACGTTTGCAATCGGTACGCAGGCGCAGTCTTCCTCCTCCAACACCTCGACTTCGGGCGGAGCGAGCTCCGGCGCCGGCATCAATTCCGGCGACAATCAGACCGGCGGCTTCAGCAATGGCGGTTCGAACGGCACTTACAATGCCGGCGGCAAGGACTTCTCGGCAGGCGCCGCGGATTCCACAACGAAGGCGAAGAGCACGTTCAACGTCGGACCCGGTTCGGCGTCGTCCTTTTCGAAGGGCACGACGGGCGCGGATAGCTTCGCGCTGGGCGCTCCCAAGAGTACGAACACCTCCATCAACGGATCGGCCGACCAGGGTAACTGGGCTGGACTTTCCACGGACCCGATGAACGGCGTGTCTGCCGGCAATAACACCGGCGGTCAATTCGATGCTTCGGGAAAAGGTACTTCGGAACTCAAGGGAGTTGTCCATGACATCGGCGGCACCAAGGTGACGGCGGTCGAAGGGCCAAACAGCGCTTCGAGCACGTTGAAGACCTTCGGGGCCTCGGACGCCAAAGTGTCCGGGTTCCAGGCGCCGGGAGTCGAAGATTGCCATCAGAAATCGGATAAGCCCCAGTCGTCAGTAAGCGTCGCCGGCAACGGCAGCGCGGGCGGCCAAAGCTATCTGAGTTCGGGCAACAACTACGCGGGTGCGACGAACGGCGCGACGATGGGCTACAGCGCCACAGGGAAAACGGATGCGAGTGGCGCCCTTGGTGCCATTGGCAACACGAACGCGACGCTCACCAACACGACAGCGACGTCGAGCTCGAACATGTCGAGTTTCTCTACGGCCCACGGCCACTGATCCGTACCGTCCCCATCTTCTTCTCGCCCGACGATTCGACCCCTATGATTCGCCGTGCGTGGACGTCAAAAACTCTTTCCAAAAAGAAAGGAAGTGGGAGGTATGAAAGCATTGCGCAACGTACTGCTCCTCCTCGTGTTTTCTTCCGTCGGACTTTGGGCTTCGGCCCAAAGCTCCGGCAGCGGAAGCACGGCGACAGGCAGCGGGACGAACGCATCATCCAATTCGGGTGCAAACTCGAATTCGGGCTCATCGGCGGTAATCACCAACAACTCGGTTTCGAACATCCCGCCGATGATGATCAGTACCGTGCCCGGTGTGGCGGGGGAGACGATCCCCGGCCAGGCCGTCAACAACGGAGACTTGGGTGGCTTCAATCATGATGTGTATCGCGTTTGGACAAGGGCCTATCTGAAGGCCATGGCCAAGGGCGTCTCCAAGAAATCCGTCCAATACCAAATTGCTGAAAAACTTCCAACATCAGGGAGGGATGTACGTCTTCTTACCTGGTGGCCGGAGGCAGGCATTTGGCCGGGGGACGAGGTTATTGCGGTCGCCGATGTTTACGGCAATCCGCGCCATCCCGAAATCCCTTATTTGGCAAAAGCACTACTCATCCTGTCGGAAAAGAGCAATTCAAATCGGTGCGCGGTGGCATACCAATCAATGAATACGCTCCTGACCGAAAACTCTGCGCATGGAATCGGTGCGCAGGGATCGGGGACCCTCCTTCCTGGAGGTAACGCGGCCGGGATGAATGCCGTGATCGGGTGGTATAACGGCAAGAGTACGACGGGAATCGTCCCATATCCACATTATCGGGTGATGTGCCTAAATGACGGATCGTACGACCTTCCACCGAGTCTGCGCCCTGCGGAACCGCAGACGAACAATCACGCCGCTTCTGTACCGGCACCGGCACCACAGCCGGCACCGGAACAGTCGCAGCCTCAACCTGAACCGCAGCCTGCTGCACCGCCCGTCGCTGTTGCGGCGCCGGAGTGCCAAGGGAATCCATTCTTGGTGCTTTTCGCCTTCGACAAGTGGGTAGTCCAGCCCAAGTATCTCGGCGAGGTCAACCAAGCAGCCCAGTGGATTGTGACCCATCCCGAATGCACGTTGGAAATCAACGGCAACACGGATACGGTCGGGACCGCGGACTACAATGCCGCACTGGGACTCAAGCGTGCTCAGGCGGTGCTCAACGCCATGGTTGCCATTGGTGGCCAGGCTGTCAGCCAGCGCGTGGTGATCGCTTCGAGCGGGAAGAAATATCCCGTTCCCAACGATCCGACTGCAAGCCGGCGAGCCATCCTCAAGGTGGTCACCGATCCGGCCTCTCTGCCGAAGGGCCATTAGATAGCTCTTTTACAACCAGTATCATCGAACGGCGCATGCGGGACTCTGTCCTGTGTGCGCCTTTTTTATTTTTAAACAAAAGAAAACATCCTCAGATGAGGATGTTTTCTTTATGTGCCCCCGTAGGGAGTTGAACCCCAACTTCATGGTTCGAAGCCATGCGTGATATCCGTTTCACCACAGGGGCGCCATCGCGCGCGATCTATTCGCACCAGAGGATGCAGGCACGCTGCTACGCCGCGCCTGCATCAATGGTATAATCATTCGTATGAACATTGCAATTGCCCTATTTGAATTTATCGTGCTTATCTTTTCCGCGGTGTTCCATGAAGTGGCACACGGATTCGAAGCCCAACGCCTCGGCGACGATACCGCCGAACGCGCGGGCCGCCTTACACTGAATCCTTTAAAACATCTGGATCCGTTTCTTTCGATCATAATGCCGATACTTCTTTGGTTGGGAACCGGATTTTTCTTCGCCGGTGCAAAGCCCGTACCGTACAATCCGAACAACCTTAAGAATCCGCGCACGGACAGCGTGAAGGTCGCGTTCGCCGGGCCGATCACGAATCTCGGTATCGCATTGATCTTCGGCGCCCTTAGTATGCTCGTGCCGATCTCAGGGGCGGCAAAAAGCGTGCTCTGGAGCGCGATAGCAAATCCTGGGGTTGCGGCGCCGCTCTTCACCTCGCCGCTCGATGGATTGTTCTTCCTGTTCCTTATTGTCTGCTATATCAATATTCTCCTTGGGATATTCAACCTTGTGCCCATCCCGCCGCTCGATGGCTCAAAAGTACTCTTTGTTGTTTTGCCACCGACACAGCGATCGTACCGTGTGATGTATTTTCTTGAGCGTTGGGGGCTTATTTTCGTCCTTATTTTTGTGTTCTTCGGATATCCGCTCATATTCCCGCCGATCAACGGACTGTTCAGTCTTTTTACGGGACACCTCTGGGGATTATAAAAAGAAAGAGGTAGCGTTTACGAAAGCTGCGGTTTTTGCTAATCTTGTTGCGATGAACGGAGGAACCCTGGCGCTTCGCGCCCGTGCCCTTGTTCGTCGGAAATGAACAAATAAGATTTGCGCATTTCCTCCTCACTGCGGGCCCTTAGCTTAGTGGTAGAGCAATCGGTTTGCATCCGATAGATGGGGGTTCGATTCCCCCAGGGTCCACCAATTGGGAGTTGATGGCCGCTTTTCAGGTACTAGAAACGGTTTTGCCGCGTCAATGCAGAGTTCTTTCGCTTTCAGCGAAAGGTTCGATCCTACCATTGAAAGAATCAAGTGCTTTTCGGCGTTGGTTCCGTGCGTGAGCCAAAAAACCGCACCTTTGCCGAATTGAAAGAGATTCCGCGAAGGTTCGATCCAATCTTCCGTTTCGGTTTTGCCATCCGTTCCTGGAGCACCGTTTCCTCGCGGTTGAGTTCCATCCATTGGCGTACAAATCTTCCCGGCTTTCTTGTGTGTGGTGTAGACGTACCGGATGACGAAGCGGTTCGCTTTGTCCTCGGCGGACCATTGGGTATAATCCACTCTGCTTTTTTTGTTATACTTATAAAAATCCATCCAATAGAATCCCGACGTTTCCCTCACAACATGAATAGCGAAAAGCGGGCGGCATTTACCCTCATCGAGCTTCTCATCGTGATCGCCATCATCGCGATCCTCGCTGTGGTGGTCGTTCTCGTCCTCAA